>CAKUVR010000003.1:0-185414 GCA_934698975.1 uncultured Bacteroidales bacterium | reverse complement strand
CTTTTTCAAGAAATCAACGCTCTTCATTTTCGTTCTCGGTACTTGTTGTACTTCCTTCAGTCTTTTCAATGAACTTGTCTTGCTGTTTTCAGGCTGAACTTGTGTTCCGTTCCTGAAAGCGGGTGCAAAGGTAGCACTTTTTTCTTTCCCTCCAAACTTTTTTTAACATTTTTTCGATAATAATTTTCAACAAACCCGTGTTAAAACAGACCCTAAACCGATGTAAGTCTCGCTTGTTCCGCCGTTTACAAATAAATAAAAAAATCGGCCTCAGAATAAGCCTGAAGCCGATTTTATATCAAGATACGTCAACGACGAGTCTGACTTCTCTTACATTCCCGCGGCCACGATCATTCCGAGACCGACAAGGAAGAAGCAGAACATTGCTCCAAGAAGACCATAAACAGTCTTGTTTGATCCCTTGAACTCTTTCCACACGAAAACACCCCAGATGGCGGCGACCATAGGTGCACCCTGTCCGAGTGCATAGGAGACAGAAGCGCCAGCCTTGCCGGCCGCAATGTAGCTGAGTGCGGTACCAAGACACCAGATGCAGCCTCCGAGCATTCCGACAAGGTGAGTCTTGGAATTGCCTTTGAAATATTCACTCATCTTGACTGGTGCGCCCTGGAAAGGCCATTTCATGAATATAGGGCCGAAGATGAAGTGGCTGGCAAGAACTGCGAGGCTGAACACAACAATGGCGGTGTAAGGGCCGACCTTACCAGATTCCATATTCGCGAAATCCTTGAGATCCATCGCCTTCATCACAAATGATGAGAAGAATGACATCACGACACCTGCGACTACGGCAAGGATGATGCCCTTACGCTGGTCCGCTTTGCTGATTTCGGCATTGCCGGCCTTTTTACCGGAAGCTATACCATTAAGGATTACCGCAACCACAACAAGAGCGACGCCTATCGCAAGAAGTGTCAGATTGCTCTTGAGGGCACCTTGCGACATCTCTACCCTAAGGTTGTTGATGACACCAAGCACAAGTGCCAGGCCGCATCCAACAGGGAACGCCACAGACATTCCGGCGATAGAGGTGGAGGCACTGAGGCAGATGTTCGACAGATTGAATATCACGCCACCTATGATGATGCTTATGATGGCGGAAGAGTCAGCCTGGGCGATGTCCTGGAAGAAAGGACGGCCTTCCGGGCCGAATGTGCCGAGAGTAAGTGCGAGGAGCAAAGAGAATATGACCATTCCGATCACATAGTCCCAGTAGAAGAGCTCATACCTCCAACTTTTGGCGGCGAGTTTCTGGGTGTTTCCCCATGAGCCCCAGCAAAGCATGATGATGAAGCAGAAGAACACTGCCAGACCATAACTGTTTACGATGAACATAATATTAGTGTTATTTAAGATTGAATATTCATTATTATCGCGCCATGAAAGCCTCGGCCTCAGCCCTTGTAGGGATGGCGGTCTGGGCTCCCATCTTGGTCACCGACAATGCGGAGACGGCCGATGCGAACTCAGCGGCCTCTTTAAGAGTCTTGCCTTCCGACAACGCGACACAGATGGAACCGCAGTAGGTGTCCCCCGCTCCGGTTGTGTCAACGGCCTCCACCTTGCGGGCCTGAACGAACTGTGGCTCCCCGCCGTCAAGGATAAGCGAGCCTTTGCTTCCCATGGTCACGATCATATTCCCGACACCCTTGCCGAACAGCACCTTAGCGGCAGCAGCCGCAGAATCCTTGTCAGCGACAGGCATTCCGGAGAAAGAGGCAAGCTCAGTCTCGTTAGGGATGAACAACGAAATGTACTTGAATATCTCCTCTGGGAGTTCGGCGTACGGAGCCGGATTCAGGACCACGAAAGCACCGGCCTCATGCGCAATCTTCGCCGCCTTGAGAACTGTCGGAACAGGAATCTCCAACTGCATCAGCAATATGTCACAGGACTTGAGAGCGGACTCGGAAACGGCGATGTCATCGTCCGTGAAATCCAGATTCGCTCCGGAAGCCACCACGATACAGTTCTCAGCATCTTTGTCAACAGTGATCAAAGCCACTCCGGAAGGCTTGTCCGAACGGATGATTCCGCTGACATCAATGCCCTCTTCCTTGTAATGCTTGATCGAATTGTCTCCGAAAACGTCTTTCCCTACCTTACAAATAAAAGAGACATCGCCTCCGACCCTTTTTGCGGCAACCGCCTGATTGGCGCCTTTTCCTCCGGCGCTCATCGTGAAGACTCCTCCAAGGACAGTCTCACCTGGAGCCGGAAGTGTCGGGGTTTTCACCGTCATGTCCGTGTTGCTGCTCCCTAAAATCAGTATTTTCTTCATGTTATTTGATAAATAATTACTCAATGGTTACAAAATCCAGTGCTAAAACGTTAGCGCAAAATTTTATTAAAGGTCAAAGATAAATAAAAAACGTCACAATTCTAATAATTAAGCACAAAAAAAACGGGAGCCACCCGATGATGGTTCCCGTTTTCCAGTTATGAAATGTTGAAATGTAAAGCTTCGATTACATCATTCCGCCCGCAGGCATCGCAGGAGCGGCCGGCTCCTTCTCCGGAATGTCAACGATGCCACACTCGGTGGTAAGGAACATTCCGGCAACTGAAGCCGCGTTCTCAAGAGCCACACGAGCGACCTTGGTAGGATCGATGACACCAGCCTCAAGCATATTGACATATTCGTCAGTACGGGCGTTGTAGCCGAAGTCACCCTTGTTCTCGCGGATCTTCTGGATGATGACGCTGCCGTCTACACCGGCGTTCTGGGCAATCTGACGGAGAGGCTCCTCGATGGCACGGGCGATGATGTGAATACCTGTGGTCTCGTCATCGTTCTCACCCTTAAGTTTCTTAAGAGCCTCGGCGGCGCGGATGTAGGAAACTCCACCACCAGGAAGATAACCTTCCTCAACCGCGGCGCGGGTGGCGTTGAGAGCGTCCTCAACCCTGTCCTTCTTCTCCTTCATCTCAATCTCGGAACCGGCTCCGACATAGAGCACAGCCACTCCGCCGGCCAGTTTGCCAAGTCTTTCCTGAAGTTTCTCCTTGTCGTAGTCAGAAGTGGTGTTCTCAATCTGCTTGCGGATCTGGGCGACTCTGTCAGCGATGGCCTCCTTGTCACCGACACCACCTACAATGGTAGTGTTGTCCTTGGTGATGGTGACCTTCTCGGCCTTGCCTAGCATGTCAGGAGTCGTGTTCTCGAAGGTGAAGCCTCTTTCCTCTGACACTACAATCGCACCTGTGAGCGTGGCGATGTCCTGAAGCATCTCCTTGCGGCGGTCTCCGAAACCAGGAGCCTTGACAGCAGCGACCTTGAGGGTTCCACGAAGCTTGTTGACAACAAGTGTGGTCAAAGCCTCACCGTCAACATCCTCGGCAATGATCAGCAAAGCCTTGCCCTCACGAGCTATAGGTTCAAGGATAGGCATAAGATCCTTCATTGAAGAAACCTTCTTGTCGGTGATAAGGATGGAAGCGTTGTCCAACACAGCCTCCATCTTGTCAGAGTCGGTCATGAAGTAAGGAGAAATGTAGCCTCTGTCGAACTGCATACCCTCGACAACCTTGACCTCGGTCTCGGTGCCTTTAGCCTCCTCGACAGTAATCACACCGTCACCCTTTACCTTTGACATTGCGTCGGCGATAAGCTTGCCGATGGCTGCGTCATTGTTGGCGGATATTGTGCCGACCTGCTCTACCTTAGAGTAGTCCGTGCCTACCTTCTTGCTGTTCTTCTTGAGCTCAGCGACAACAGCGGCTACCGCCTTGTCGATACCTCTCTTCAAATCCATAGGGTTGGCGCCGGCTGTGACGTTCTTCAGACCAACGTTGATGATGGCCTGGGCGAGAACTGTAGCGGTGGTTGTACCATCACCAGCCTGCTCGTTGGTCTTGGAAGCGACTTCCTTGACCATCTGGGCACCCATATTGGCATACCTGTCAGCAAGTTCAATCTCCTTTGCGACAGTCACACCGTCCTTTGTAACCTGAGGTGCACCGAATTTCTTGTCGATCACAACATTACGTCCCTTTGGGCCAAGTGTGACCTTTACTGCGTCCGCAAGAGCGTCAGCTCCTTCCTTCATCTTTGAGCGGACATCAACATCAAATTTTATCTCTTTTGCCATAATAAATTCCTCCTATTGAAAATTACAGAATAGCCAGAATGTCTGACTGCTTGACGATAAGATATTTCTTACCCTCTACGGTAACCTCTGTTCCGGCATACTTGCCATAAATGACCTCGTCACCAACCTTGACCTCCATAGGTTCGTCCTTTTTGCCAGGGCCAGCGGCAATCACCTTGCCTTCCTGAGGTTTCTCTTTTGCTGTGTCAGGTATATAAAGACCTGAAGCCGTCTTTGTCTCAGCCTCTTTAGGCTCAACCAAGACTCTGTCTGCCAATGGTTTGATCATAATATAAAGTTTTTTAATGTTTTTTATCTACGCTCCGGTCAACTCCGGAGACGCTGAGGTTGAAATCAAAGGCTGTGCCACCACCACAATGCTGACAAATTGTCACGCCGAAGTAAATAATGGCAGGTTGTTGAATATCCGGAAAAGAATTCCTAAATTTGATGTCTTATGAAGTTACGCCTTGAATGGTAAAAAGGGAACTTCAGAAGAACGTTATAACCGAATACACCTATAATATATTTAAGGTATATGAGCGCCAAGATTTCGACAAAATCCATCGTTGCCATTCTGTCGGTGGCTATACTGCTGATTCTTTCAGGAACATCTTGCAGCCGTTTCGGCAAAAGCAAGGGACAGAGCACCGAGTTCGCGACATTCATTAAGGCTTACACTGGCGGGATAATCTCAGACAAGTCCACAATACGTGTGGAACTTGCGTCCGACATCCCGGATGCGACTCCCGGGGCGGACCTCAAGGACGGCATCCTCACATTCACGCCGTCTGTAAAAGGTGCCGCAAGATGGCTCTCGCCAAACATGATAGAGTTCATTCCAGACAACGGAGCGCTCAAACCAGGGCAATCGTACACCGGGAAACTTCGTCTTGACAAAATCCAGAAAGTCGGCGACAGGAAATTCAAAAAATTCACATTCAAGTTTTTGGTGGCCATCAAAGAAGCCGTGCTCTCAATGAATGAGATCACAATCACGGCGGCCTCTCCTGAGAAAGCCAGCGTGGAAGGCACGATTTCCCTGACAGAGGAACTTCCGCTCGAAAAAGTCCAGACAATGCTTGAATATGAGTATGCCGACCACAGCGCTGAGACCAATGTGACGGCTGGCACGGATCCAAGAAGTTTTCATTTCGAGATAATAGGCCTGCCGAGAGACACAAAGGACAGACTGTTGAGAATCAAACTGAAGTCTGGCGACACAGGATTCGTCACAGACTCAAAATTGGAGATCACCATCCCTGCCACCGGTGATTTCAAGGTTCTAGGAGCCGAGCGCGTGGATGCTGACGATCCTTACATCGACATCTATTTCACCGAAGCGCTCGCCGATGTGGATGACAACACGGGATTATTCACGATGGAGGGAGTAGGACGTTACTACATACAGGCCGAGAACGCCCATGTCAGGGTGTTCTACGAGAACCCGGCTGACGGGCCGGTCACCCTGAATGTGTCAGGTGCCGTGAAGAGCCACGACGGCGCGAGGCTGGGTCAAGAATATTCAAAGAAATTCTCGGCCACGGAGTTGAAACCGGCGGTGGAGATTCCAATCTCGGGAACTATCCTGCCGAACTCCAAGGAACTGATCCTCCCGTTCAAGGCAGTCAACCTCAACGCCGTGGACATCAGAGTCATACAGATATACGAGGCGAATGTGCTGACATTCCTGCAGGAGAACTCTCTTTCCGGAGACAACTCGCTTCGACGCTGCGGACGGCTTGTCTATAAAAGAAGCATACGTCTGGACTCTGACCCGTCCAAGAACCTGCACAAATGGCAAGACTATTCCGTGGATCTTTCCGGATTCTTCAAGCAGGAACCTGGAGCCATCTATCGTATAAGGCTGTCGTTCAAGCAGGAATATTCAGTCTATGGCAAAAGTGATTCTTTCAAGAGCGGCGCTCCGACAGACAAGATGGTGAACATCTCTTCCGAAGATGTCACCGAGGAGGACGATGAGGAATGGGACAAACCCTATCCGTACATCTATGACAGTTTCTACGATTGGGACAAATACAACTGGGAGGACCGTGACAATCCGCTCAAACCGACCTACTATATGGAGGACGACAGGTTCCCGTCAATCAATCTTCTCTCGTCCAACCTGGGAGTGATAGCCAAATATGCCGGCGGGAACAAGATATGGGTCAGCGTGAGCGACATCCTGTCGACTGACCCTGTGTTCAACGCGGAACTCTACGCTTACAGTTACCAGCTCAAGGAAATCGGCTACGCCAAGACCGGCACTGACGGAATGGCAGAGATCAATCTTTCAGGGAAGCCGTTTGTCATCGTGGCGAAAAGGGGCTGGGCCACCAGTTATCTGAAAGTCACCGATGGGGAGCAGAAATCACTGAGCCGGTTTGATGTGGGAGGCAAGGCTCTGGAAAAAGGGCTTAAAGCCTTCATATATGGGGAAAGAGGGGTATGGAGACCGGGAGACACACTCCACGTCACCATGATTCTGGAAGACAAGGGGAACAGGATTCCTGACAGTCACCCGACCGTGATGGAGATCTACACGCCGGAAGGGCAGTTCTATACCAAACAGATCAACAGCAACGGCAAGAACGGATTCTATGCGTTCTCTGTTCCGACCAAGGCCGAGGATCCAACCGGAACATGGCATGCTTACTTCAAGATTGGCGGAGCCACGTTCCACAAGGCTCTGAAGATTGAGAGCATTAAGCCCAACAGATTGAAAATCACGACTGATTTCAACAGTGATGTGATCGATGGAGGCCGTTCAGTTCCTGTCAGCCTCTCATCCAGCTGGCTCACCGGTCCACCGGCCGCCGGACTGACGGCAAAGGTCAGCATGACCCTCAGTAAAGGTTCCTCAACCTTCAAAGGATTCGAGGGATATTCATTCTCCAGCCCGTTGTCCGAGTTTGTGTCCAGTGAGCACAAGTTGGTTGACGTGAGACTCAACCAGTACGGTCAGGCCAGACTTGATGTAGGGATGCCGGCGGCCGCTGACGCTCCAGGAATGCTGAGAGCCGACATCGTCACTTCGGTGGAAGAGCAAGGTGGTGACGTAAGCTTCAGCTCCATGTCGGTACCGTATTCTCCATATTCATCATACGTCGGAGTCAAGATTCCGAAGGAGGCGGGAAGCGTGTACCTTGAGACGGACAAGGACTACAAGATAGACATCGCTGTCGTCGACAAGAACGGAGCAAGGGTGTCTGGACACAAATTGGAATATTCCATCTACAAAATGAAATGGAGCTGGTGGTGGGAAAGCCGCGCGGAGAGCCTTGACTCCTACGTCAACAGTTCCTCCGCCAACGTGATAGCATCCGGAACACTCAAGTCCGGGAACAAGGACTGCTCGGTTCAGTTCAAGGTGGATTACCCGGAGTGGGGACGCTATCTCGTACTTGTCACCGACACCGAAAGCGGCCACACAAGCGGCGGCATCGTTTATGTGGACTGGCCGGCATACAGGGGAAGATCCTCCAAGGCAGACCCTGACGCGCTCACGATGCTGTCGTTCTCAACGGACAAGGACTCCTATGACGTGGGCGATGTAGTGACGGTGTATATTCCCGCAGCCTCGAAGGGTCAAGCCCTTGTCTCGCTGGAGAATTCCAGGACGGTGATATCCAGAGCATGGGTGAAGACCTCCGGGGAAGGCGACGCGACATATTCATTCAAAGTGACTCCGGAAATGGCTCCGAATTTCTACATCCATGTAACGCTGATCCAGCCGCACGAGAATTCGGGGAACGATCTTCCGATCAGGCTGTATGGAGTACGTCCGGTCCTGGTCAACAATAAGGACTCTCATCTGGAGCCTGTCATCACAATGCCTGACGTGCTTCGCCCGGAAGAGCGATTCTCCATCAAGGTAAAGGAGAGGAACGGCAGACCTATGACCTACACGTTGGCCATTGTGGATGAAGGGCTTTTGGATCTGACAGCGTTCAAGACACCGGATCCGTGGAGCGCCATGTACGCCAGAGAGGCCTTGGGAGTCAGCACCTGGGACATCTACGATGACGTGATCGGAGCCTACAGTGGCAGGTTCTCCCCTATGTTCAGCATCGGCGGAGACGAGAACATCATCATCGGAGCCAAGAAGGACAACAGGTTCAACGCCGTTGTCAGATACATCGGTCCTTTCACGCTCCAAAGCGGATCAGCGACCCACAAGGTCAAACTGCCGATGTACGTAGGCAGCGTCAGGGTCATGCTTGTGGCCGCCAAGGACGGAGCCTACGGCAATGCTGAGAAGACAGTCCCTGTCAGGTCACCTTTGATGGTGCTTCCTTCCTTGCCACGTGTGATCGGAGCCGGCGAAAAAGTTTCAATGCCGGTCAATGTGTTCGCTCTGGAGAACGGTGTGAAAAATGCCGAGATCAGCGTGAGGACCGAAGGTCCGTTGAAACTTACAGGAGACTCCAAGGCGGCCGTGACATTCGACAACCCTGGGGACAAACTTGTCAGATTCAACCTTGAGGCCACCGGAACAGGCATGGCCACAATCCATGTCACCGCCAACGGCAACGGTCACAAGGCCGTCGAGAAGATCTCCGTCCAAGTGCGTACTTCGAACACGCCTGTGCTCTCGGTAACCAAAGCCATGATCGGCAAGGGAGCGTCAAAACATTTCGGATTCACCCCTTTCACGACGGACGGCGGCCAGTGGGCCACATTGGAACTCACAGGGTTCCCTTCTGTTGACTGTGGAGGGATATTCACATTCCTTTCAAACTACACATACAATTGTACTGAACAAATCTCCTCAAAAGGAATAAGCCTCATGGCAATCAGGAATATGCTCCCGGAAGACAAGAGGAAACAGATCGATGGGATGATTCCCGAACTTCTGCGACAGCTCTACCAAAGGCAGCTCGGCAGCGGTGGATTCACCTACTGGCCGGGAGACACCGATGCAAACGGCTGGGTCAGCTCAATGGCGGGTCAGTTCATGATTTCTGCGGCGCGGAACGGATTCAATGTCAGCAAGGGTGTGCTGGCCAGCTGGTCAAGATTCCAGAAGAGGAACATTCAGGACTACCGCAATTCAGACAATGGTGGTCTTGGAGATCTTGAGCAAGCATACAGATTATACACATTGGCAATGAACGGAGAGGCTGAGAGCGGCGCCATGAACAGGCTGAAGGAAAGTGAGAATCTTTCCACTCAGGCCGCATGGATGCTGGCGTCAACATATTCTTTGAGCGGAAAGAAGGCCGTGGCAGAGGACATAATCTCTGGACTGAAGACCAATTTCTCCGATTATCAAGAGGTTGGCAGGACGTTCGGTTCCCAGATAAGGGACAAGGCGATAGCGCTTGAGGCCTTGGTTCTCACCGATGCTCTGCCTGAAGCGATGGAACTGGCCCAGGAAGTGTCCGGCGCGTTCACCGGCGGATGGTACTCTACTCAAGAAATCGCTTTCACGACTTGCGCCATGAGAGACCTTGCGTTGAAGACAGGCACCGACGCGATTTCGGCGGAGGTCAGGCAGGGTGACAACATCGTTGAGATAAAGAGCGCCAAGTCCATAGGCAAGGCTGAGGTAGACACGGAAAACGGAAGCATTGACATCACCAACAAGATGGACGGCAGCCTTTACGCCACATTGATCACATCCGTAACACCCGAGTTCGGCGACAAGGTCGAAGCCAAATCCAGCGGACTCGGCATCAAGGTCTCCTACATCGGAGAAAACGGCGGCACTTTGGATCCTCGGAATCTTCGGCAAGGCGCTGACTTCACGGTAAGTATCTCTGTCAGCAACATAAGCGGCACAAAGGATTATACCAATCTGGCGTTGACCGAGATGATTCCTTCCGGATGGGAGATTGTCAATGACAGACTGTCCGGTGGAGGTATGGCCACGGCTTCCTTCAGATACATGGACATCAGGGACGACCGTGTCATCTGGTTCTTCGATCTGGCGAAAGGAACAAGCAAGACATTCAGAATCAAGATGCACGCGTCATACCAAGGCGAGTTCATCCTTCCTGCGGTGAAATGCGAGGCCATGTACGACCCGCACATCAGCGCGAACACGGCCTCAGGCACAGCCAGAGTCTCTGAATAGGAATGCGGAGGAAATCAATGATAACGGGCGGAGTCATTGCCGCCCTGTTGACGGCATATCTGTTCTGTCTGCCCGGAGACATATTCAAAGACACTTGTTATTCCACTGTCGTGACAGACCGGAACGGCGAGCTTCTCGGGGCAAGAATCGCGGCCGACGGCCAATGGAGGTTTCCGCCGTCTGACTCTGTGCCAGAGAAATTCCAGACAGCACTCATAGAGTTCGAGGACAGATGGTTCGCCTTTCATCACGGAGTTAATCCCGTGTCCATAGCAAGAGCCGCCGCCGGCAATCTGCGCGCGGGCAGAGTCACAAGCGGAGGCAGCACGATCACGATGCAGGTCATCAGGATGTCCCGGGGGAAGGAAAGAACATTCAGACAGAAACTTACAGAAGCAATCCTTGCCACACGCCTTGAACTCAGGTGCGGCAAAAAGGAAATCATTGCGCTTTACGCTTCACATGCACCCTTCGGAGGCAATGTCATCGGTCTGGAAGCGGCTTCATGGAGATATTTCGGACGTCCTCCGGAGGAACTATCCTGGGGTGAGGCGGCCACTCTCGCTGTCCTGCCCAACGCCCCGGCTGAAATACACCCCGGGAAGAACAGGGAGAGGCTTCTGGCAAAGAGGAACCGTTTGCTTAACACCCTCTACGAGCGAGGCCACATCGATTCTCTGGATTTGGTGTTGGCTTGCGAGGAGCCCTTGCCAAGCCAGCCGGTGGCTCTGCCCAAAGAGGCGCATCATCTTACTGAATATTACTGGAAAACATCTCCCGGGAAACGGATCCGGACCACAATAGACATCAATCTGCAGAGACAGGTGGAAGCGGTCGCCGACCAATGGAACAACGAATTGTCACAAAATGGAATATGCGATCTGGCCGCCATTGTGGAGAATGTGCGCACAGGTGAGGTTCTGGCATACGTCGGCAATGCGAACCCGGCGCGGAAACGGCCTGGAAGCGAGGTTGACATCATCCGTTCGCCAAGAAGTACGGGAAGCATCCTGAAACCAGTTCTCTATTGCGCGTCACTTCAGGATGGAGATATTCTTCCCAACACATTGCTTCCGGATGTGCCGATCAATCTGAATGGTTTCTCCCCGCAGAATTTCAACAGGCAGTTCAACGGAGCGGTTCCTGCCTCTGAGGCACTGGCGCGTTCGTTGAATGTTCCCTCCGTCCATATGCTGAGACGTTTCGGAGTTCCGAAGTTTCTGGACATTCTGCGCAAAGGAGGAATGACGACATTGAGCCAAAACGCATCACACTACGGCTTGTCCCTCATTCTGGGAGGAGCGGAGGGGACACTGGCCGATGTCACGTCCTTGTACTCGAAAATGTCTGCGGCCTACCAAAGCGCCGACACTCTTCACAACAAGAAAGGCGACAGGCTACACGGATTTCCGCTTCTGGACAAAAGCGCACTGTGGTGGACATTCGACGCATTGAAGGAGGTCAACAGACCGGACGAAATCGACTGGCGGCTTGTCACATCCGTCAAAAAAGTGGCATGGAAAACAGGGACAAGCTACGGATTCAGGGACGCCTGGGCAGTCGGCGTCACCCCCGACTATGCAGTCGGAGTCTGGGCTGGCAACGCCCAAGGGCAGGGGGTGCCCGGCCTTGTCGGAGCGAGAGCCGCGGGGCCGGTGATGTTCGACATATTCAACCTCCTTCCCGTCAGGGAATATGACTCCGAATATTCAAGGAACGGGTGGTTCAAGGAACCCGTGTACGGAGATTACATTGTGGCCGAAGTCTGCCATGAATCCGGCCATTTGAGAAGTGTCAACTGCGAACGGGCAGACACGCTTGCCCTACCAAGAAAAGCCATCAAAAGCGAGCCTTGCCCCTACCATCGAATCATCGACGGACAAAAGGTGTTCATTCTCCCGCCCTCGATGGAGTGGTATTACAGGCAGCACCATCCTGAATATTCCCCAATACAGCCAGGAAGCGCTGACGGGCTCGAATCAACAATGGAGTTCATCTATCCGGAAAACGGGGCCGAGATATACATTCCCCGCCAGCTGGACGGAACAATCCAGGGAATAACCTTCAATCTGGCGCACAGGAATCCTGCCGTCACAATCTTCTGGCATCTTGACAATGAATATGTCGGACAGACCAAAATGCTTCACCAGATGACACTCACGCCATCTGTCGGCAGACACACTGTCACAGCCGTGGATGAATCCGGAAGGACAGTCTCCGTCGGATTCACCATCGCTGAAAATGATTGACATCTATTTCGCGGGTCTCTTGAACCCGTCCTTCGTCGCCCTTTCCGACATTCTGGCGATTCTGTCAGATGTGGCCGGATGAGTCGAAAACAGCTGGCCTACGGAAGAACCAGCAGCGGCCTGAGTGCCGGAAGCCGTGCTCCCGTCGGACAGCCTCTGAAGTTCCTCGAAGGCCATGGCCATAGCCCAAGGGTTCTTGCCGGCACTCTTCAGAAAGTCATAACCATAGTCGTCAGCGGCGGATTCCTGCTTTCTTGAGAAACCGGCGCTCATCAAAGCCTCGCCCAAGTCCCCCAACTGCGATGCGGTGAGAACCGCGACCGTTCCGCCTGTGGACACAACGGCATCCCTGAGGGCAGAGGTCAGAAGAGCCTGCTTGAACTGCATTTTGGAATGTTTGAGGGCGACATGACCGATCTCATGTCCGACAACTCCAAGAGCCTCGTCATCCGTCATGGCGTCCAGAAGCCCGGAATATATCCTGACACTTCCATCGGCGCAAGCGAAAGCGTTCACCTCGTTCGTCTTATAGACTTTGAAATTAAGCGGAGTACCGTTCACAGATGTGATTCCTGAAGTCATTTTTCTGACTCTCTTGACGTATGGGCTGGTCTCAGGAAGAACAATGTTCTCCGCATCCAGTTTCTGGACATACTGACCGACATAGGATTGGATCTGAGAGTCGGTCAGAGCCGCTGCCTGAGCCACCTTGGCCCCGCCGGAAAGCAAGTAAGCGGCGTTGAACTGCTCGGAGCAGGACACACAAAGCGCGACCGACATCAAAAGAATAAGAATCTTCCGCATGATTTTTTGATTTGAATATGCAAATATAACGATTTGTCTGAAAACGCCGGTTTCGACTGGCAATGACGGCATCTTGCCAAATGTCTGACATCCACTTTACTTGGACTCCGACAGCAAACCGCGGAATGTCTCCATGCCCTTCGTGGCGACCTCACGGATATGCGTGATGCGCGGATCATGGACAGCGACGTCTTCGGGATCAATCAAGTAAATCGGGACTCCGTTGGAGGCATAGCGGTACAGGCCCGCGGCAGGGTAAACGTTCAGGGACGTGCCGACAATCAGCATGATGTCAGCGGCGGAGACGATGTCGATGGCCTTCTCGATGTTCGGGACAGCCTCGCCGAAGAAGACGATGTGCGGACGCAACTGGCTGCCGTTCGGAGCCTTGTCCCCAAGATGAATCTCGCCGTATCCAATGTCGATGACCTCTTTCTCTGAATATGTCCGGTCATATTCACCGTCCTCGGGACGCACCTTCGTGGCCTCGCCGTGGAGGTGCAGAACCCTTGTGCTTCCGGCCCTTTCGTGCAGATTGTCAACGTTCTGGGTGATGACCGTCACTGAATATTCCTTCTCAAGGTCGGCGATGGCGTAATGGGCGGCGTTCGGTTTCACCTCGCTGAGCCTCTTGCGCAGACCATTGTAGAAATTCAGGACCAGTTCCCGGTTGCGGTACCAACCCTGGACCGATGCGACCTCTTCGGGGTCATATTCACCCCAAAGGCCGTTGTTGCCACGGAACGTGCTGAGGCCGCTCTCGGCGCTCACCCCGGCACCCGTCAGGACGGCGATTTTCTTTTTCGCTGAGTTCATATATTCATTTCTCCGTTTCATCTTGCCGGCAGTCATCTAAAGCCCACTGCGAGATAGGATATTCGTAAATTATTGATTCTTTTTGAAATAGTAGTTTCTGAGCCAGTACTCGAACAGAGGGTCGAGGATCACCGGTTTCGCGTCCTCACCTACAAAAGTCAAGATTTCCTTCTTCATCAGAGCGTCCTTGAGGCGGCGCACATTGGCGGACGAGTTCAGGGAATATTTCCGGATAACCTCAGCCGTGCTGAATTTGGAATAGCCGTCGATGACAGCCTTGAGCAGACTGACCTGAAACGTGGTGAGGTCGTTCATCATCGAGATGAAGCGGCCGCGGTTGATGGCGATGACGGTAGCCAAAGCCTCCAGCAGGACCGGTTCCATTATGTAGCCTTTCGACAAAGAGTCGCAGATAGACGTGAAATGATTGATGTAAAAGAGGTTGCATTTGAACAGACGGCAGGCTCCGCTGATCAGGTCTCTGTCGATGACCTTTCCGCTCGCGAGGAAGCCCTTGATGATGTGCTCCACTATCTCCCTCTCATCCACTCTGCCGAGTTTCAACCGTGTGGCGCGGCGATAGAAGAAATGCCTCTTTATGAATATATCCTCCATCGCATTGACCTGAGAGCCTATGAATATATATGAAAAGATCTTCAAACCTTCCGCCTTGGCTTCATCCATCACTTCCTCCATCAGTCTGAAGATACGCTCGCCGTCATCGGCCAGATCGAGATTCTGGAATTCATCGATGATCATGAACGTTTTCTCTCCCCTCTCCGCCGCAAAGGCATAAGGCAGCCTGAGGACGGCCTTGAGATCCTTGTCATCCAGATCCCAGTTTGTGGAAAGAATGGTGTCCATGTCCGAGAACGCTTTACGGTCAAACACGAAATGTGTACCTTCAAGATGCCTTGAGACTATCATCTCATACTCATCAGGAGTTGAGGCCACAAGCCGGATGACAGCGGCTCCGAGTCTTTTGACAAACTCTTCTCCTTCCCTGATGTCCAAGGCTGTCATCTCTCCGACCGTGAACTTGTCACCGTTCACTTTCATTTTTGTGAAAACTTGGTGGACAAGGGATTTCTTGCCGGCTCCGAACGGCTCCCCTATCACCACATTCTCGCTCTGAGCCAAAAGGTTGCCAAGTATGGCACAATCTTCCTTCCGGCCGATGAAGTGTTGTCCTGTCACATATCTGTTGTACAAAAACGGGCTGTCCATCGAAATAACATTTTTGTTTTGACAAAATTAACATTTTTTTCCTATCTTTGCACCCGCTTTAGAGAGCGCTTGGAAATTTATCGGACATAATCGCCGGGATATTCCCAAGTTTTAAGAAAAAAGGAGGTGGTAAAAGCATTATGATCATAGTTCCTATCAAGGAAGGCGAGAACATCGAAAGGGCTCTGAAGAAATTCAAGAGGAAATTCGAGAAGACCGGCGCCATCCGCGAGCTCCGCGCCCGCAAGAACTTCGAGAAGCCTTCCGTAAAGAAGAGAGCCGCGAAGTTGAAGGCCATCTACGTTCAGCACCTCCAGTTGCTTGACGAGCAGTAAGAAATATCTTACAATGAAAATCCAGTCGGACCGCCAAGCAGCGCGGTCCGATTTTTTATTATATTTGCGAACTATGAAAAAGGAAATCTTCAAACGTGGACCATGGCGCTGGCTGAAACCGGTGCTGTGGGCGTTTTTGGGAATATGGGCGGTGGTGGTCATCGTCCTGCAGATCGCGTTGAATTCCAAAGTGCTGGCACGCATCGTCAATGACGCAGCCAAGGAATATGTTGACGGGGACGTCTCGTTCTCCGGCATCAAGGCTTCCATGTTCAGGAGCTTTCCGAACCTCAACGTCACGATAGACAATTTTTCCATCACCTACCCTCACGACAGGTTCTCGGCCTTCGACTCGCTTGATGCCCCGGGAGGCTACCTGCTCGACTCTGGTCGCGGAGAAGCGGCCGACACTTTGGCGCATTTCAGAAAGTTGTCAATTTCAGTCAATTACCTTGCGGCGGTGGCCGGCAGAATACGGATCCGCCATGCGATGCTGGATCACCCAAGGATTTTCGCCCGCCAGTACGATTCGACCTCGGCGAACTGGAAGATGTTCGGAGATGGTTCCGCCAAGGAAGACAATGACACTACGTCCGGCACGCTGCCCCCAATCTCCATCGGCAAGGTTAGTCTGGACGGGAGGCCGTTCGTTGTCTACACGAACCCCTCTGACACCATATTCGGCTGCATATCCCTGAAAAACCTGACCGCGAAAGGTCATTACAACGCAAGGAGAGGTAAGATCGGGAGGGTGAGTCTGGAGATGGACTCGCTATTTGTGGCGGGACGGCTTCCGGCTGACACGGTGGCCATTGGTGTTGAGCGGCTTGGAATCAAAGAGCGCATAGGGCACTTTGATGTGGACCTTTCATCCCGTCTGTTTCTGGGATTGAGTTCGTCCGGCAGGATGTCGATTCCCGTCGAGATCAAAGGGGACATATTCCCGGAACTTGACAAAAAACGGGTGACGGTGGAGAATATGAAGGCGCATGCCGCGACCTTAGGGTTGACAGCCAGCGGAAAGGCCGACTTCTCTGGGAAAGACATTCTGATAAAAGCGTCCTTGGCGACGGAAAAAGCCTCTGTCAGTGAACTCGCCGAATTTTTCGGAAAGAACTTTCCGATCCTGAAAAAATTGCGCACCGACGCGTTGCTCTCTGTAAAAGCCTCATGTGATGGTTCCTACGACAAAAGTACCGGAAAACTTCCCCCTCTTTCCATGCAGCTTCAAGTGCCGGATTCCAAGATCGGATGGGAAGGAATCGACGGTGACGGACGGTTCGATCTGGACATAACGGCAAAGAGCGATGACGGGAAACTGAGCGCCGAGATTCCGGATTTCTGCTTCAGTGTAGGCGGAATGAAAGTGACGTTGAGTGGCACGGCGGATGATTTGCTGGGAGGAGACCCTCTGTTCGAAATCAGTTCAGACCTCCATTTCGTACTGGATTCTTTAGCCACGTATCTTCCTGACAGCCTCGGCCTGACCGCCCACGGAGACCTCGAAGGCATCATTGAGGGAGGATTCCGGCTTTCCCAACTGGATTTGTTCAACTTCTCGGAAATCGGGCTTGAGGGGCTTCTGGAGAGCAACGGAATCCAGATCAGCATTCCGAAAGACACATTGTTCGCCTACATCGGCCACACGGACATCAGCCTCGGCACGTACAGCCATGACGAGGATGATCATGACGGGCACGGAGAGCACAGTCACAAGCACTCCGGTCTGGTGGTCGCGGTTGACAGCGTGCTCGCTGAATATGGCAAATCGACCTTCATCCGCGGCACAGGCATGAGCCTGTCTGCCCATAATGCGGAAGAGCCCATGGCCGGGAAACCGGACAGACACCCGCTTCACGGCCATCTGGACATCTCTTCAATCGGGATGATGGATCTTGACTCGTGCTTCGTCGGCGCGATCGGTTCCGCCAACACATTCAAACTGAGTCAGAATCTGATTGGCAAGCACACCGTGCCTTTCCTCAGTCTGTCCAGCAAGAACAAGAAGATAACGCTTCGGGAAGGTGTCAACCGGTTCTCCGTACAGGATGCAAGACTGGCCGTAGCAGCGCATCCGAATTCAGTCGAGAGACAGATCCGGCGGAGACATCTTCTGGACTCATTGCAAAGGGTTTATCCTGGAGTCAAAAGAGATTCTCTGTTCCGGAAAGCGTTCAGCAGACGTACCGGAGCCGACTTGCCGGACTATCTTTCCGAGAAGGATTTCGAGAAGAACGACATCAGGATCCAGCTTGGAGAATCAATCGTGGACTATGTCAAGAACTGGGACATCACCGGAGACATCAATCTGGCAGAAGGCATTGTCATCTCGCCGTACTATCCTCTTGACAACAAAATCACCGGATTCAGCGGAAGTTTCTCCAACAACAGAATCGACCTGAAAGAATTGTCGCTGAGGTCAGGAGCGTCCGACATTTCAGCCAAAGGTCGGCTTTCAGGTCTGAAAAGGCTCCTCACAACCGGCAAAGGCAGACTAAATCTGGATCTTGGAATATCCTCGGACGTGATTGACGTGAACGAGATTCTCATAGCCCTCAACTCCGGAAAGAACTTCACTCCTTCAGGCCACAACACCGCGCTCTCTAGCGTTGACGACGATGATTACCTCAATTCGGTCAAGGAGCAGACAGCCACAGACACCACCGTCACGACATCACTTATCGTACTGCCGGCCAACCTCAACGCCAAGGTCTCATTGGCTGCGAACAAGATCAGATATTCAAATCTTGAGACAACGTGGGTCGCCTCCGACCTTGTGATGAAGGAACGCTGCCTTCAGGCCACCAACACATTGGCCACGACGAATATGGGCGATGTCTATCTGGAAGGATTCTACTCCACCCGCACCAAGAAAGACCTCAAAGCCGGTTTCGACCTCACCCTGGCCGGCATCACGGCGGAGAAAGTCATCCAACTCTTCCCTGCCGTGGACAGCATTGTGCCGATGCTCAAGTCTTTCAAGGGACTTCTCGACTGCGAGATAGCCGCCACAAGCGCGATCGACACATCCATGAATATTGTGATTCCAACTTTGAGCGGAATAGTGAAGATTGACGGCAAGGATCTTTCCCTGTCCGAGAGCGAGGATTTGAATAAACTTCGCAAAACATTGATGTTCAAAGATAAAGATTCCACACACATCGAATCTTTGTCCATCAGAGGCATCATCAAGGACAACCAGTTGGAGATATTTCCGTTCCTTTTGAACATCGACCGCTACTCGATAGCGGCAAGCGGCCTACAAGGGTTCGACCAGAAGTTCAAGTACCATCTCTCCGCCCTCAAATCCCCTGTCCCGTTCAAGTTCGGCATCAACCTCAACGGCTCGTTCGACGACTGGAAATGGAAACTCGGCAAGACAAAATACAAGAGCCGCAACATCCCTCTGTTCGACGATCAGGTCAACAGCCTGACGCTGAACCTCACAAACGCCATACACAACATATTCGAGAAAGGCGTGGAGCAGGCACTCAAGCAAACAGAATTGTCCCAGGAGGCCATAGAGAACAAGAAGAAAGAGATTGACTATTCCTCCACTCTGACCGAAGACCTTTCCGCCGATGAGAAGAAGGCTCTCGCTGTTCTTGAGAAGGTCGCAACCAACGCCGACGATGCTGGACAATAGCCCAACTATGCTGGTCGCCGAACTTGCAGGAACAACATTCCTTGCAGATAATCTCAGTCGGTCGCAAAGGCAGCCGGAGTGATCATCATGTCAAACCGGCAAATAATATTTGAATATTAACAGATTTCAGTTATCTTTGCAATCCTTTCGGACTCGGAGCGAAGGCAGCTTCCAATCGCCCGACCTCCCTGCGGAATCCCTATCATCATCTAGATTCCCCCGCCGAAAGGCCTTGCGGGTGTGTTGAAATTGGTAGACAAGCCAGACTTAGGATCTGGTGCGCAAGCGTATGGGTTCGAGTCCCTTCACCCGCACAAGGGGACAGCTTCATCAGAGGCTGTCCTTATTTCATTCTCATAACCCACTGAAAATCCGTCCAATAAATCAAAAACAGAGTTCCTGTTTTCGGTTCGATAACTGCGATTTTTCTTATCCCAAAATATTCCGTTCGGATAGACAAGATATTCGATTTTACGCTTGGTCTCATAGCTCCCGTCTCTCCACAAACTTCTTAAATCAGAAGCCTTTGCGATTATCAAAGGGATGACTTTCTCAAAGTTCGATAAATTATTCCCGACATTTTCCAAGTTCAGCAGGATTTCATCCCTACGCTCATTGAAATCTTTCATTATCTCGGCATAGTCCTCATTAGAGACCTCACCTATGGCGTGTCGTGTCTTGACTGCCTTAATGTTCTTTTCAAGTTGAGACAACTGTTTCTTGTACTGGCTCCGGCTTTCCTCTTGCTCTTTTGAAACGCCCTCGAATGATTCTTTCAACAAGTCTGAAAAGTTCATCAACATATTCTTTGATAGGTCATACCCAGGCAACAAGTCTTCATATTTGTTGTGCATCTCCGTTGCAGATACGTTTGTCTTACACCCTATCTTATTGCATTTATAGTAGTAATAAACCTTATCATTCTTGCGCCTTGAATAAGCCGTGAATGGCGTTTCATCCTCTCCACAAAGCACGTATTTGACCAACGGGCATTCTTCGTTATACTTTTTGTGGGTATATTTCCCAGTCTTGCCCGACAATATCTCTTGAACCCTTAAAAAGTTGGGATATGACACCGCCGGTTCTATCTGTCCATCCACCATTTCATAGTTTATCAGTTTATGCGTAATCTTCCCGGCATAGAATGGATTGACCAAAATCTTATGTAATTCCTGCTTTGAAATTTCCAATCCCATCATAGACAATCTGGATAAAATTTCAGCGTTGGACATCCCTCCCAGTTTCCATTTGAACGCCTTTTTAAGGAGTTTTCCATCATCATTCAGGTAACACCAAGTATTACGGCTTTTCCCCTCTTTGCGATACCCCAAAGGGGCTTTCTCACACCAAGCTCCACTCCGAAGACAACCTTGGCGACCACCGACAAACTTATCTGTACGATTCTGATTATCCCACTGTGCCATCGAAAGCATCTGTTGAGCCATCATCATTCCCTCTTTTGTCCTTGTGTCCGTGCCATATTTCACGGCAATCACAATGATGCCTAAAGTGCGCATATCCTCCAGCATCTTTGTAGCCTGCCAAACGTCGAATTCCGAAATCAAGACCGTAGCGACCTCTGTATGCTTTTTCACATAGGCAGTCATCTCAGTCACCAATTTTCCCGGTGTCTTGGCACTTTCGTGCTGCCCTCCAAAATATTTTGTCACCGCCAAATTATGCGTCTTTGCATATTCCTCACACAATTCCTTTTGAGTGTCAAGACTGCCTCCATTATCCTCCTGATACTTGCTTGATACCCTTGTCCAAATTATGCAGTGGTTACCTTTTCTTATGTTACTGTAATCTATCATCGTTTCCTTGATTATTCATTATTTCAATTGTGGCTATCTCAAACAAGTCTTTTACATAGTTTATAACCATCATTCTATCGTTGAGGCTTTCAACTCCCATCTTATCCAAGAAAGCCTCGTAATCCTTTTTCATCACAGAGCGGATTTTTCTCTCTTATTAGGCTCTTCGGCACTCGGAATCACCACGACCACGAGTTCTTGTACGCCAAGGACGCTTTTATCCTTTATGTCACATAATCCTTTATATCATATCCTACGGAAAATTATTATGCCTTTCGGCTTATTTTTCGGCTCTTACACTTGGTCGAAGTCACATTCTTCTCTATTATAAGATCGCCATTCTTCAACAAGGAACAAGTGAACTGCGTGTAGTTTTTAAGATGCCCCCTAATATATTTGGTCATAGCATTGATATCTGAAACCTCGACATCATTCGTGACATCACAAGAGAGCACCATAGCGGATTCCAAACAAGACATATCGAACTCACAAAATCCAAGTTGAGCAATATGCTCAAAGCATTCCATAATGGTGACTGAGGATATTAGTTGAGGATAGTCCTTTCCCAATACTTTGCCCGAAAATTCTATTATAGCGTCATTTTTGAGATAATCCAATTTAACACCCAGTTGGAATGGCGAACTTTGATGATACCTCAACTCACATAATTTTCCATTTTCGACTATATGCTGAAATATTTCCTCATCTTTAACTATTACACTATCCACATCAACCCTTAATTTTAGTCTATCAAACTTTACCACTTACCATTTTTCCAATATTCCGCTTTATTTTTCCATTCTTCTTCCTCTTGACAATAACTATATGTCCATTGTATCACCCGAAACCGAACGATGAGGAACACTTCGCCAATACCTTTTCATAGCCTGGCTTATGTGTTGCTTATGGCTATCTGTTTCAGGTTTATTTGAAGAGGACTGGCTGATTTTCCGCTTTGTCTCATCACTAAGTTCTCTGAACTCTCTTTTGTGCTTTATCATAATTTCATTCAGGCATTATAGTGCCTGCTCCAAATAATAAATAGGCAAGCATAGTAGAAATGTAAAGAATAGCAGAACGATATTTTGCAGGTTACATAGCAAAAATCATCGCAAGCAACTGATGCAGCCTACTGGACTTAACCACTTGGCTAGACAATAAGGAGGATTACAGAACAAAAAAAACCGAGGGGTGAGCAGAGAGCCTTACGGCTCAGAGTGGCAGCCAGATACAGACATTACCCTAATAACGTCTGTAATAGCTGCGAACTCTCTCAACCTTGCCGAAACGCACTCGCCTGTAGGCTCGCACCCGGACAAGTCTGATAACCTCCACCTCAATGGCGACTATCACAAGATGTTGGCTTGTTCTCATTCTACATACTTATTGTTAGGAAATTGAGAGAACAACCGCCCTTGTTGTATAGTACCCCCTCGGTATGGGACAATAATAAAAAAGCAAGCATCCCTTTTAGGGAAAAGATGCTTGCTTTTACTTGTCTTCCTAACTCGTATGAGAACAATGCAAAGATAACCATTCTTTTCAGATTATCAAGCAGTATCGTTCACTTTTTACATCAATATTCGCCATCTTCCAACCACTCCACAAACTCCAACACTCTCTTAAATCCTCGGCAAAGGTTCGATAATCTTCCACGATTCCGCACAAGGGGACAGCTTCTGATGAGGCTGTCCTTTTTTCATTCCCATAACTCACTGAGAATTCATCCAATAAATCGAAAAAAACCGAGGGGTGAAGCAGAGAGCCTTACGGCTCAGAGTAGCAGCCAGGTACAGACTTTACCCTAATAACGTCTGTAGTGGCTGCGGACTCTCTCAATTTTGCCGAAACGTACTCGCTTGTAGGCTCGTACTTTGACAAGTCTGATAACCTCCACCTCAATGGCGACTATCACAAAGCGGTTCTTTGCTCCCATAATTCTAAGGGTTAACAGTAATGTCATAAGTGAGTGAAAGAACAAGAGCCCCCTTCGTAGTACCCCCTCGGTGAAACAGCAAAAAAGCAAGCGTTCCCTTTAGGGAAAGAACACTTGCTTTTTAACTCACTTAATTCCTTAGAATTGTTGCAAATATAGCCATAATTTTCAAATAATCAAGAAACTCCGACCCATATTTACGGAATTTTACGGAATCAGTGTTATTCGCCATCTTCCAACCACTCCACAAACTCCAACACCCTCTTGAAATCCTCGGCAAAGGTTCGATAATCTTCCACGATTCCGCACAAGGGGACAGTCTCGTTTGAGGCTGCCCTTTTTTCTATAGTCCACGGAGGCTCCAACCAATAAAATCAAAGACGGAGTCCCAGTTGATTATTATTATCAGATTGTCAAGAACCAATTTCATCATTAACCATTCCGAGGAGACAAAATCCAGATATAACGCAGATATAACGCATATATTATCGAATAAAATTATAACTTTGAAGAGGAAATCTTTCCCGGTAATCTGACAAAACACAAAATTTATCGAATAATGAACAGGATTATAAGGGTCATCGCGGCTACGGCATTGACACTCGGGCTTTTGGTCTGCGAATCGGCCGCTCTCGCACAGAAAAGCCCGGCGTTCGACGCCAAGTTCAAGATCGCCGAAGGGGCTGACCTCCGCATTCTCGACGACAACATCTGGGACTACAGCAAAGACACCATCCCGCCGAAATGGAAAGAAATCGGCGAGGATCCACGTGATTTCCAAAGGGCTCCGCAATTCGCCCGGTTGGTGAACGACTACCTGCCGGATGTCTTCGCACTTCAGGAATATTCCAGCCACATGCACAAGGAGTTCTACCCTCTGGTACAAAAAGACGGCTACGTCATCGCATGGGATTCAAAGACGGATTGGAACAACACTCCGATATTCTACAACAGCAGGATCCTTGAACCTTTGTACGTCAACTACAACAAGTACACTCCGGAGCAGTGGTGCAACCAAGGGTCCAAATCGTTCACTTCAGCGGTGCTGAAAAGGAAAGCCGACGGGAAGATATTCGCATTGATCGGCACCCATCTTTGGTGGAAGAGCGAGAAAGCAAAGCCTGGCAGCACAATGGCCAGAGCGGCACAATTACGTTTGGTGATGGCAGAGACCGACATCATCAGGGCAAAGTTCGGGGATATTCCGGTGTTTGTGGTGGGGGATATGAACTGCGAGGAAGAAACTGTTCCAATCCAGCAACTCATTCAGGGAGGATATGTTCCATGCTACAAGGCGGCCACCGTCTATGGCGACAACCATAACGGACACCACATCTGCAGTCCGGGGGACGGCTATTCCGTGGAAAGCCGAAGGCGTGGCATGGACAGGGCCACCGGAGCGATCGACCACTGTATGATTTACGATCCGAGCGGGAAGACCGAAGTCAAGGTCTTCGACTGCATCATGGAAAAATACACCATCAAGATTACGGATCATTATCCGAATCTGATTGATGTGAGGTTATAGCGGCTTTCTGCTGAAAATCCAGCGACAGCCAAGCACGACAGCATCACCCGAAAAATAAGACCGCAAAAAATATTGTGGTCTTATTTTTTCATTTGCCGCAGCGGAATAGATTTCGTACCTTTGTTATCCGTTATGAAGTACGGATTCGACAACGAAAAGTATCTGCGGATACAATCAGAACACATCAAGGAACGCATAGCCCAGTTCGGCGACAAACTCTATCTTGAGCTTGGGGGCAAATTGTTTGACGACTATCACGCAAGCAGGGTTCTGCCGGGATTCCAGCCGGACAGCAAATTGCGCATGCTCCAGCAGCTTAGCGACTGCGCGGAGATCGTCATAGTCATCAGCGCCAACGACATAGAGAAGAACAAGATGCGAGCCGACTACGGCATCACCTACGACATGGACGTGCTGCGTCTGCGCACGGAGTTCCAGAACAGGGGCTTCCTCGTCAGCAGCGTGGTGATCACCCATTTCAACGGCCAGTCCAGCGCCAAGGCGTACAAGGCCAAGCTCAAGAAAATGGGCATCAAGGCCTACTACCACTACACGATCGAGGGCTATCCGAACAATGTGGCTCTGATCGATTCCGAGGAAGGGTACGGAAAGAACGACTACGTCCAGACAACCCGCCCGCTCGTCATCGTGACGGCCCCTGGGCCTGGCAGCGGGAAGATGGCCGTCTGCCTTAGCCAGCTCTACCATGAGCACAAGAAAGGAATCGCGGCCGGCTACGCCAAATTCGAGACTTTCCCGGTCTGGAACCTGCCTCTGAAGCACCCTGTCAACATCGCCTACGAGGCCGCCACGGCAGACCTTAACGATGTGAATATGATCGATCCGTTCCATCTGGAGGCCTACGGCAAGACGGCGATCAACTACAACAGGGACATCGAGATATTCCCGGTGCTGAACGCCCTCTTCGAGGGGATCTACGGCGAGAATCCGTATAAGTCGCCGACCGATATGGGTGTGAATATGGTGGGCAACTGCATCAGCGACGATGACATTTGCTGCAAGGCCGCCAACGATGAGATCATCAGGCGGTACTACACCGCATTGGATGAGATGGCTGACGGAAAGGACAATGAGAGCGAGGTGGGCAAAATCGCGCTGCTGCTCAAGCAGGCCAGGATCACCACTGAATATCGTCGTGTGACTGTTGCCGCCAAACAGCGTGAGGCCACGGCCGGGAATCCATCCGCAGCGATCGAACTGTCCGACGGCACTATACTCAGCGCCGAGACCTCCGGCCTTCTCGGTCCTTGCGCCGCCCTTCTTCTGAAGGCCACAAAGCATTTGGCTGGAATCGACCACAGCGTAAAACTCATTCCGGGAAGGCTTATCGAGCCGATCCAGAAGACAAAAGTGACCTATCTGCACGGAAAGAATCCACGTCTTCACACAGACGAGGTGCTGATCGCCCTTTCTGTCCTGAGTCCGGATGACGAGAACTGCCGCAAGGCTCTGGACACGCTGCCGCTTCTGAAAGGCTGCCAGGTTCACTCCACGGTTCTGCTGAGCGACATCGACAAGAAAGTCTTCAAGAAGCTCGGCGTGGACCTCACCTGCGAGCCGGTGCACGAGAGGCACTGAGCCGGTCGGTCGCTTCGACAGGCTCAGCGGCCATAATGCCACGGTCGCTGAGCCTGAAGAAGCGACGAAGCAATCCAAATAAACAGTGTATTTGATATTCTGACAATAATGATTATCTTTAGGCCTTGAAAGCCAGAAGACTATTCTGACTATAGAACCAACATTTATATTGTCATATTCAAAGATGAATTATTGCCCTCATTGCGGAGCGCCGGTGCAGCCGGACTCTTCATTTTGTCCAAATTGCGGAAAGCCTCTTCAGTCACAACCGGAAGCAGACCAGTACTACAACAACTACCAGACCTACAAAGAAAGGGAAGACAGGTGGCTCATCACACTGATTCTGTGCATTGTACTCGGAGGATTGGGGATCCATCGGTTCTACACCGGCAACACGACAACAGGAATCATCATGCTTCTGACACTCGGAGGCTGCGGGATCTGGACCCTTATCGACATTATCATGATTGCCTGCAACACCTACGTTGACGGCAACGGGCAGCATCTGAAGTAAACCATTTGTATACTCTCAAACAATGATTCTGGGCGTGATCGGACCTTGGCAGGTCATAATCATCCTTTCAGTCATCGCTGTCATCGTTATAATCGGCCGGCTGTCCGGAAGGCCGAAACAAGTATCACATTACGAAATCAATTACATCTTTATGAAATATTGTCCTAAATGCGGAAGTCCTGTTTCAGACGAAGCATCTTTCTGCCCGAAATGCGGAACAAACATCCCTAATGCAGCCACCCAGACTCCCTTGGCTCAGAATTACCAACAGACAATGCCGCCTTGCCCTCCGACCTATCTGGCCCTGTCCATCATCGTGACCGTGCTCTGCTGCCTTCCTTTCGGAATCGTCGGCATCATCAAATCCAGCAGTGTTTCCAAGGAATATGCCGGCGGGAACTACGCCGCCGCACAGGAAGCCAGCAAGCAGGCGAAGACGTGGAGCATTGTCGGACTATGCTGCGGTCTGTTCTGGGTGATCATCTACATCATCCTGATGGCCTGCGGAGTAATGGCCGAACTCGCCGACATTTAGAAACTGTTTTTAAAGTCTCTCATCTGTGATTGTCTCATCCAACAGATGAACAAGGACTCATGCAAGAAACCAATCCTTTACACTCTGCTTACGGCAGCGTGTGTGGGATTGGTGTTTTTATATTCACGTTCCAACCCCGAAGGCACAGTCTGGTTCCCCAAGTGCTTATTCCTGCAACTGACAGGAATGACGTGTCCGGGATGCGGCAGCCAGCGGGTAGTACACAACCTGCTGAACTTAAATATTCATAAAGCATTCGAGGCCAACGCACTCCTTGTTCTGGTCCTCCCCTACATCCTCGCACTGCTGGTGTCCGTTCCTCTCAGATCCCGTTTCCCACGATTCTACAACACCCTAAACAGCGTCCCAGTCATCATAACCGTCGGCATCCTAGTCATAGCCTGGTGGATCATCCGCAACATCTTCGGCTGGTGATTGTCAATTCCTGGTCAATCAGATGTCATTCTTCTGTGACACTTCAAGGCGATTTCGTTGCTCAAGAGCTCCAACCATCCCTCCCCGGCAACACTTCTGGCCGGTTCCGTTGCCCAAAATGCTGTACGACACTCCCCGGCAACACTTTAATATGTTTATGTCGCCGGAGAGGGACACGATGGAGGAGAAAAGGATAATTGATTTTTTTCGTATCTTTGTGATCTCAAGAGAGGGGATATTTCCTATGATAAAGAGACTCAATCACATCATATGCGCGGTGGTTACGCTCATAATCACATCCGCCTGCGATAAGTACGAACCGAATTGGGATATCTTTGAGGCATACGGCGTGGACGAAGCGATTAAGACGGATTTCTACGAGAGATATTCAGAGGATGTCAAGGTCACAGACGCGGTGACATTATACAATAAGTCACAGGTCGAATTTGTGGACACGGACGGATTGAAGTGCACGGCCGTCTACAAAGGCCACACGTGGATGATGACGCAGAAAGAGTACGACAAGAACGGGTTCGCATTCCTCAAGCAACTGCCAGAGAGAATCGCAAAAGCATACCTCGGAGCCGGATTCAGCAAAGAATTTTACGAGTGGGATCGATCGTATGTAATAGAAGTCGCACGCAGAGGGTTTGACAAAAAGGTGTACGAGTTCCAGTTCGTTGTTTTTGATGAAAATGAGACCTCTAAGCTTGCATACCGTGAGTATTCTGTACTGATAGATGAGGACGGAGAACTACTTGGTGTTTTGCAGTCCCACTCCAACAGATCCATCTGGTGGTATGATATGGACAGTTGTGTCGATTTTGTAAGGCAAAAGTACCCCGAAGCCACAATCCATGCAGGAATCAACGATTCCGGCGACAATGTCTTGTATATCAAAGACAACGGTATTCTAAAAATGATCTGGTTTGATAATCGGGGATCCGACGCGCAGACTTGGCGTGCGACCGTCTACAGATTGGAGGATTACGCCAGACTACCAGACGAAGTGTTGGCTGAATATGCCAGATACAAGGCCTGTCACCCTGATTTCAATTATTCCGAGGTCTATCGCATTGAGACAAAAGACGGAATCTATTACGGATTGAAAAGTGCCACCACTAGCCTGACCGTTTACTTCAAGGCTTGACGATTTCTGAATATATTTCCGAATATTCAGGAAAATTCCTAAATTCGTGTGTCGCTGGTCTTGTGCGGAACAGCGCAATATGAACTTGGCGATGATGAAGCACATTGTTTTCAATAATCGATAATGGTATTGACACGTATGAAAAGAATATTTCTGATTGTTTTGGCGGCTGCGCTGCCGGGATTGGCAAACGGAATCAACGCGGAATCGTTTTCCGATGGGAGGCTTTTGGACAAGACCTTGAGGATCGACTATATATTCAGTGGATCGGACAAGGATTGTGACATCGCTGTCGCTGAGTTGCTTAGCTCCAACGGATGGTACGGAAGGCGGACGAATCTGAAGGAGGTGCCGCTGCGGGGCAACGGGCAGCTTACGATGACGGACAAGGCAACGGGCGACACGCTCTACAGGATGTCGTTCTGCACGCTGTTCCAAGAGTGGCAGGCGACAGAGGAGGCGACAAGAGTCCGCAGAAGTTTCGAGAACGTGTTCCTTGTGCCGATGCCGGCGGCCCCGGCGGAGATCACCGTCCAGCTCTATGATTTTCACGAGAACGTGGCCGCAAGTCTCAGGCATCCGGTTGATCCGAAGGACATTCTGATCAGGCCAATGGACGGCAAACCGCAGACCAAGACACTGCTGTCCAGTGGAGATCCGAAGGAGAAAATCGACATCGCAATTCTCGCCGAAGGCTACACCGAGGGTGAGATGGACATATTCTTCAAGGATGCCAAAAGCACCGTTGAGAATCTCCTGAGGCACGAGCCGTTCAAATCAATGAGCGACAGGTTCAACATCGTAGCCGTGGCATCGCCGTCGCAGGACAGCGGAGTCAGCGTGCCGCGTGAAGGCCTCTGGAAAAATACGGCTGTGGACTCGCACTTCGACACGTTCTATTCCGACCGCTACCTCACGACCCTGCACCTGTTCAAGATGCATGACGTACTTGCCGGAATCCCTTACGAGCACATCATAATCCTCGCCAACACTGACACTTACGGTGGCGGCGGCATCTACAATTCCTACACGCTCACCACAGCCCACCACAAACTTTTCGGCCCGGTGGTGGTCCACGAGTTCGGCCACAGCTTCGGCGGTCTGACAGATGAATATGCCTACGACGACCAGTACGTTGAATATTACTACCCGGACATCGAGCCTTGGGAGCAGAACATCACCACAAAGGCCAACTTCGAGAGCAAGTGGAAGGATCTGTACGACCAAGGAGTCGTAGGGCTTGTCGAAGGCGGAGGCTACCAGACAAAAGGTGTCTGGAGACCATGTGAGGATTGCCGGATGAGGACCAACACCGCCGAAGCCTTCTGCCCGGTCTGCCAAAGAGCCATCGAGCGGATCATCCGATTCTACACGGAGGAGTGACGGAAACGTGGAGGCCACTCTCCTGCAAATCAACAAATAACGTCTATGTACTCCCTACCGGAACGGTGGGGAGTACATTTATTTAATCTACTATGCTACTGCACGTTAAGTTCCACGACCCTGCCTTAAGGGAAAGTCACTTTGATGCTTCGACAGGCTCAGCAACCGGGAAAATTTCGGATAATACAAGTCAGCCGTCTTGCTATCGAGCCAGAGTTTATTGTTTATCAGGGTCTATGGCATTAAAGTCCCGGATGTCGAACCATTCACGCATCTTATTCTGCGCCTGAAATTTGACGTCTGGAGTAAGATGCGTTTTAACGTAAGAGTATGCGGCCATCAGAGCGGCAAGGTCATCCGTAAATCCAACGACAGGGATGGCGTCGGGAATAAGGTCGACAGGGAGTATGAAATAACCCAGGGCACCAATTATTATCGCCTTCTCCTTAGGGGCTGACGTTCGGATCCGTCAATTCATAGTAAAGGATAAGAGCAACATAGATTACCTTGACACCCGCCTTCTTGGCTACGTTCTTCACCTTGTTCCAAAAACCATTTTCGGAATAAATACCCTGATACTTCTCAATGTTGTCCGGCTTGTTCATCTCATTATCTTTGAGCGCGTAAAGTTATAAAAGATCAATAAATATGCTAAAGCGGAAAATCGGAACTTCACCGGACAGACTTCAAGCAGCGGCATTGATCAGCGAGGCGGTGTCCCACCTCCAAACAATCGTGCGTATCGTCCGCCGTATAAAACTCCTAATAAACCTTGACCTTGAGTTTTGAATATGCCCTCTCGGCCTTCTGAAGCGCCTTTTCAACAGTCTCATCTGTCGCAAGGATGACACCTACCCGGCGATGCCCTTTGATCTCCGGTTTTCCGAAGAACCGAACCTGCACGCCAGGCTCCTCGAGAACCTTGTCAACGTCCTGGAACTCATATTCATTGGTATTCCCCTCGACAACGATAGCCTTCGAGGCTGACGGCCCGTAGAAACGGACTTCCGGAATCGGCAGTCCAAGCACAGCGCGCGCATGAAGGGCAAACTCTGACATGTCCTGCGAGATCATCGTCACCATTCCTGTGTCGTGCGGCCTCGGAGAAACTTCACTGAATATCACATCCTCTCCCTTGACGAAGAGCTCGACGCCGAATATTCCGTAGCCCCCCAGCGCAGCGGTGATTTTCCCCGCTATCTCCTGAGCCTTCTTTTCAGCGGCGGCGCTCATACCCTGAGGCTGCCATGACTCACGGTAATCCCCATCGACCTGATGATGACCCACTGGCTTGAGGAAAGTCGTTCCGGCACAGTGTCGTACAGTCAGAAGAGTGATCTCATAGTCAAAGTCCACGAAGCCCTCAACGATGACCTTCCCACCTCCGGCACGCCCGCCCTCCTGGGAGATCTTCCAAGCCTGGGCGACCTGAGACTCATCCCAGACCACACTCTGGCCATGGCCTGATGAACTCATCACAGGCTTCACCACACACGGGAAACCGATCCGAGCCACAGCGGCCTTGAACTCATCCTCCGTCCGGGCAAACTCGTATCTTGAGGTTGGAATGCCAAGTTCCTCGGCCGCCAGACGCCTTATCCCCTCCCTGTTCATTGTCAGGTAAGTGGCATTGGCGGTCGGGATTACCTTATAGCCCTTCCTTTCGAGATCAACGAGCTTAGGAGTCGCGATAGCCTCTACCTCAGGGATGATCAGATCAGGTTTCTCTTCCTCAATCATGGAAGCAAGCGCCTCACCGTCAAGCATTGAAAGCACATGAGACGACTGCGCCACCTGCATCGCCGGAGCTTCGGCATATTTATCCACAGCCACGACATGCACGCCATAGCGCTCAAGTTCAATCGCGATCTCTTTCCCGAGTTCTCCGGATCCGCAGAGAACAGCCTTTTTCCCGACAGGAGTGAAAGGGTTACCAATGTTTGCCATACCGAAAATTGTGTTTGAATTTTCAAATTTACGAATATTCCTAATCAGCGGCAAGGTTTTCATGTCCTGAAGATTCAAAGATAATCGGGAGTCCACGACACTTGTCAATGTTGTCCGGATTGTTCATTTTCATTATCTTTGAGCGTGTGAAATCATAAAAATCGATGAATATGCTAAAGCGGAGAATCGAAGCTTCATCAGACGGGCTCAAACTGACAATCCTGATCAGCGAGCCGGTGGGCGAACCCAAAGGAATCGTGCAGATTGTCCATGGGATGTGCGAACACAAGGAGAGATATATTCCTTTCATGGAATATCTTTCAGCCCATGGCTACATCTGCGCCATACACGACCATCGGGGGCACGGCGAGACCGTACTGAACGAAGAGGATCTAGGATATATGTACAAAGGTGGCTGGAATGCGCTCGTTGAGGATATAAAGTTTGTTCAGAACGAGGTCAAGTCCAGCTATCCGGTTTTGCCGTACACCCTGTTCGGGCACAGCATGGGATCCATGGCCGTACGCTCGTTCACAAAACGCTACGACGACAGCATCGACACGCTCTTCGTCTGCGGCTGCCCGAGCTATAATCCGGCTGGAAAGGCAGGACGTATTCTCGCCGGGCTGATCGGACTGTTCAAAGGAGAACACTACCGCTCCCCTCTCCTGCAGAAACTGTCTTTCGGATCATTCAACAAACCCTTCGAGTCAGAGGGCTACCCGTCAGCGTGGGTCTGCTCCGACAAGGACACACTCGAGGCCTACCACAAAGACCCTTACTGCATGTTCACATTCACTGTCAACGGATTCAAGAACCTTTTGGATCTGATGCAGGATTGCTACAGTCCCAAGAACTGGAAGATGTCCAACCCAGGTCTGCCGGTTCACTTCATTTCCGGAGCCGATGATCCATGCCGCATCTCTGACAAGGCCATCGGCAAGGCCGTCGATCTGATGAAGACTGTCGGCTACAAGAACACTGACCTGCATCTTTACCCTGGAATGCGTCACGAAATACTCAACGAGACCTCAAGGATCCTGGTCTGGGAAGACATTTTGGACAAACTGGCCTGATTTTAATTACACAGTAGGACAATGACCATCAACACTCTAGAAACCATTTTCAAAAAAGCGGCGAATGCTCCATCCACCGAACTTGCAAAAGCCCTGAGATCTTCATACATTGACGGTTCTGTAAGCAAATTGGATTTAAGCGGTTTCCTTGACAGGCACATCAAGGAGTTTGAAGCTGAAGGGCAACGCATATGTGACAGCCAAGACATTCCCACACCAAGCGAAAAGAACGCCATCACCCTTATCGGTCAGATGATCGCGTCAAACATAATTCTACTGCTTGAAATGCGAAGTTATGAGGCAATCCGCACCAATCTTCTGATGTTCCTCAATTATGCCTCACACGTTGTGAAAAGCAACTACGATTTTGTGGGCACCGCCGTCAAGGCGATGAGTTTCAATCTTTCCGGCATAAGCTACGACTGGACCACCATCGTGAATGCGATGTCACTGGACATCCTTGCGTACAATATCTGCAACAACAGCAATTTCAGCACGACAACGTTGACACCGTTCCTTTTCGATGGTAACGGACAAATCACAATAGACAACGGATGCTTGTCCATCAAATCATCGCCATGCGGCGACAATGGCGTGACTGCGTTTTCCCTTTGCGGCGGGGCGGTCAAGGTTGTGACAAGAAGCGCCAGAGACGAGCGATTGAAATCCAGCGAGGCGAACGACGCTGAAAAGTTAGAGGCGTTCGCACGTACATTCATACACACGCAGGAAGATAGCGGACGTGTCAAATTACCATGCAACCGACAGTCGTTCAAATCAGGAGACACCGTGACTCTGAAATATCTGCGCACCGAATATGGAGACGACGGCTATCCCATCTTCCATGTCGAGATACTTGACTGCCTTGACCGGATAGTCGGAACCCTTGAGGACGAAGAATTGATCAAAGGCCTGTACACGGGTGATCTGGATGGATATTTTCTGGAGGACGACTGCATTCCGAACGCCGTGATCAGTTACATTGACGGAGACAATTATCTTTTCTCGATCAAGGACAGCTACAGGGCCTTCGCGGAAAGGCAGGCAAGAATAGACGAACGAAACAACAGCACTTTCAAGGCAAAGGTCATCGACATTGACTACAGGTATAACCGTATCAACTGGATGACGCCTTCCGGATACGGAGCATTGTCATTCATCTTGGACGGTGTCAAAAAAGGTGACACCAAAGTCATGAGCCTTTATAACATACAAAAGAAAAACAACGACATATACATCAATATCTGTGAGCCCAAGTACGGATATGACCACATTGACAAAGAGTGGGATGACAATGCCGTGTTGGAAAAATACGTGATTGATGTTCGCGATGCTCTTGAAGCGTTGAAATCGAAAAAAGAAGACAAGGCGGCTGATGAAAAACAGAAAAACATCATCCGTACTTTGGCGAGCATCCTGCGCGGAAACGTGGCGTCCGGATCACTTGACGCTTACAAGTGCCTGCTATGCTCATCATTCCTCTCCTTATGTGTCAGAGACACTCCGAAACTGACACTGCGGGACGCCGCCTACCTCAAATGCTGTATTGAATATGCGCAGACCGGGGATATCGGCCACGTGGGTTCCGGTCTGGATTTTTCAAAAGAGCAAGGCAAGATATTGAGTTGCCTGAAACTCAGCGGACATCCTGAAAAAATCCATAGTCTGGCCTCCATCATCAATGAAAACGGCCTGGACGATTTGGGGAATCAAGTCGTGTCATTGGTTCTTGCCGACAGTATTTCGCAGAAGTTCCCTGACGAGATCAAGACCACAGACAGTTCCCTTCGACGAAAAATCTGCGAACTGCTTGGAGTGGCCGACCAGTTCCGTGAAGAAGAGCAAGCCGTCTATGGCAAATACGGCAAAGGTGAGGGCAGTTGTCTGGAATTCAAATCCTCCTACGTGTTCCGCAACGACATCAAGAATGAAAAGGTCGCTGACATAGATTATCAAGGACGCGGACAGGTGTTCGAAGCCGCATGCGGATTTCTCAACACAGATGGCGGTGTCATCTATCTTGGGGTCAATGACAAGACCGGAGACCCTATAACAAATGAGGAATATGGATTAAAAGCCGACATGAAATGGCTGACCGACAATTTTGACACGATAAAGGTAATAAAAAGCAAAAAACTCGGTCATGCCATCACAAAGCCAGACTCAATCGACCACATGGTTCTTTTCCTCAATGCGGAAAAAGAACTGTATTTCAAGGAATCACTGCTGAACAACATAACGATAGAGGCGACGGAAGACCAAGACGCCATCCGCATCAGCGTCACTCCATCCAGATTCGAGATCGCCTACCTGTACAAAGACAAGGAACGCATTGAAGGCATCGCTTACAAGCGTGATGGAAACACGACCAAACCGATGACTCATCACGACATGGAGCAGAGGATGATGACTCTGATGGACATCAGCAAACCGGCCAGATTCATCGTTAAGATTCAAGACGCTATCAACAAAAAGAACAGGTTGATATTCCATCGGTACTCAAGCGGCAACAGCGGCGTGATCAAAGACCGCCACGTTGTTCCTGTCAACTTGTTCTACAATAATGAGAACGTCTATTGCTGGGACCTTGACGAGTGCCGGATGAAACAGTTCAGACTATCACGGATTGAATCAATCGATGTTGACGAGACCAACGGAACCTACACTCATTCTTTTGAGCCGGGCAAAGCTGATGTCTTCCGCTGGATAATGAGCGACAAACCGAAACACCTTAAAATCAGAATGGAGGTCGGAGCCCTTAATCACCTGCTGGAGGAATATTCAAATGCCAAGAACCTTTCTAAAGAGGAACTTTACGAGGAGTCTTCCGGCAAATGGATATTAGACACTCATATCCAAGGATTTGGAGCCATCAGACGATTCTATTTGGGGCTGGCGGACAAGATTGAGATCATCGACACGGAAGATTCTGACGAATTCAAGGCGGAGATCGCGCGATTCGTGAAAGAGAACCTAGACGGGAAACCATAAAGCCAAGATGCCGTCTGCCTTGTACAGACGGCATCTTGATGACAAGTTAATCCATAAGGCAACACCTACCCTCTTCCGGAATCAGAAATAAGGTCGTGCAGATTGCGGTTGAAGTCGGAGCGAGACAGGAGATCCTCAAGGGTGAGGTGCATCCTCCAGCGCCAATAGTGACGGGAAATGGCCGGAATGTTGATGCGCTCGTCCTCCGGCTTGCCTTGATAGCGGACCTCCCCGTCTATGGACATCCAGTCTTGTAACGGGAGGACACACAGCATCGAAGGAGAGTTTAGATGCTGGTTCACAATCCGTTCGCAGATCCACGGCTCGCAGAAGTACGGAGCCTGTCCCTCGCAATGCAGGATCTCATGATAGAACCTTTCAGACATGGCACGGTCTTCCTCCCACCAGCCACGCAAGGTGGAGGTGTCGTGGGTTCCGGTCGCGCAAACCGACAGATATGGATAGGTCCACGGCTCGTCAAATGTCTTCTCAGGAGATTTTGGCATTCTCTGAATCTCAAGTGACAGGATGTGCAGATCCTTCATCACCTCAGGGACACAGGCCGGAATCATGCCGAGATCCTCTCCGCAGGCCAGCATTCCTGTGGAATCCAGAAGGGCCGGCAACTTTCTCATGGCGCACTCCTTCCAGAAGCCGTTGTGGCGATGGTAGAAGAAATCATTGTAGAGATCGTTATAGGCGTTCTTGAAGTAATCGTTCAAAGCCTTGAAATCCTCTGTGCTCTGGGCAGCGATACGTGGATGATACCACCCGTCACGATGAGGATCAGGCACAAACAACTGAGAGTTAGGGTCAAATCCCCTGCCTCTCAGCTCGTCGGCCGAGTAAGGAAGCGCAGGATTGAAATGACCAAGCAAGCCCGACTTCACCCCGACCGGAATCTCCCAGATGCGGAAGAATCCAAGAATATGATCGATTCGGAATGTGTCGAAATATTCACTCATCTTCTTCAGACGAGCCTTCCACCAAGCGTAGCCGTCCTTGGCCATCTCCTCCCAATTGTAGGTCGGGAAGCCCCAGTTCTGGCCGTCAGCAGAGAAAGCGTCAGGCGGTGCTCCGGCCTGGGAATCAAGGTTAAACAGGTGCGGATACTGCCAGGCATCGACACTTGTGCGGCTGATTCCGATCGGGAGATCCCCCTTGATCGCCACGCCCTTCGAGTGGGCATATTCAACAGCCTCCTTCAGCTGCGCATCGAGACAGAACTGAACGTAGCAATAGAAATCTGTCTCGCTCTTATGTCTGCGGCAGAATGACTTGACCTTGATTTCTGAATATTCAGAAAGGGACTTCCATTTCCCGAACTCAGGCGTACCGTTGATGTCTCTCAAGACACAGAAAGCAGCATAAGGGATGAGCCAATCTTTGTTGGCGGAATAGAATTGTTTGTAGCTCTCCCCCGACATCACCTCCTGACCAACTTTCTCGAAAGCCTCTTTCAAAAGGCGTATCTTCTCATTATTAACTCGCTCGTAGTCAACGGCCGGAAGTGCGTTGAGTTCTTTCTGGAGAGTTTTGTATTTCTTGTCGGTCTTGACCCCGGCATCAGGAAGATGGATGAACTGTGGGTGCAGGGCGAAAGTCGAGTTGGCGTTGTAAGGGTAGGAATCCGTCCAGGTGCCTGTCATCGTGGTGTCGTTGATCGGCAGGAGCTGGATGATGCTCTGGCCTGTCTTGGCGGCCCAGTCCACCAGTTTTTTTAGGTCTTTGAACTCGCCTACGCCAAAGCTGGTCTCGCTGCGGAGTGAGAAGACCGGGATCGCCGTGCCTGCTCCGCGCCAAGGCTTGGTCTCGAACTCCGGGACGACATCCCTGATCTCCAGCAGGCTGCCCTTGGCCGGAACCTCCGCAAAGAAATGGTTGGGACCGGACTCCCAGACTTTAGGTTTGTTCGTCTTTGTGTCCAGAATAACGAACTTATACTCAAACGGTTCCTTCACATTAAGGGTTACGTCCCAAAGCGGAGCGGAAACAGGGGTCAACTGCACGAACTTTTTCCAATCATCGAACATTTTGCCGCTGCCGGTGATGGCCAGCACCTCATCCTTGAGGATCCGGGCGCCCGGAACGGTAAAGGTCACGTTGCCGGTGCGTTTGGGCGAAGCTGATTTCCTTTTGAATATCACTTCGGTGAAGGCCTTGGTCCAGAACGGTGAGTCTTCCGGACGATCCTGCCAACGGTCACGGATTTCAAGGGACTCGGTCGCTGAGCCGGAACCACCGGTCGCTGAGCTTGTCGAAGCGACAGTCCCTTCGGCAGGCTCAGGGACCCCATGCCTTCCCCACTCACGCCGCACACATTGCCCGTCACGGTGAAGTTCAAAGGAATATTCAAGTGCATCCGTTGTGGCCGGAACTTCCAAAAAAGCCTCCCAGCGCCCTCCGGCGACATATTCCATAGCTATTGATTGACCATCGGAGAGATTCAGAAAAAGTTTCTCCCCCGGTGAAGTGAAATATTCAAGGGTAATTTTAAGTCGCATAGTGTTTTGGCAGCGGAATTAGTCCGCCACAATCTGCAATATTAGCGAAAATATCTGAATTTGACTTCAGTTTTAGGAATAAAGCGAACCGGAAATTTGTGATTGGCGATTTTATGGATTAATTTTGAGGGATAATATTCAGAGACAATGGACAAGAAAGAACTTGAGATAATGTCGCCGGCGGGCAATTTCGAATGCCTGAACGCGGCGATTCAGGGTGGAGCGGACTCCGTCTATTTCGGGGTGGGCAACCTCAACATGCGCTCGCACTCGGCGAACAACTTCACCCCGGATGACCTGCCGAAGATTGTGGAAATCTGCCGGGAATATGGAGTCAAGACCTACATGACTCTGAATATAGTCCTTTACGGAGAGGACCTCGCTCCTATGCGGGAGGCTTTGGACGCAGCCAAGGCGGCTGGAGTGAACGCAATCATCGCGTCAGACATGGCTGCGATAACATATTGCCGTCAAATCGGGTTGGAAGTGCACATCTCCACGCAGCTCAACGTGTCGAATGTCGAGGCACTTCGATTCTACTCACAGTTCGCAGATGTGATCGTGCTGGCAAGGGAACTTAACCTTCACCAGGTCAAGGATATTCATGAAGCCATCGTGCGGGAAGGGATCAAGGGACCGTCCGGGAATATGGTGCGGATCGAGATGTTCGCCCACGGTGCCCTTTGCATGGCGGTTTCCGGGAAGTGCTACCTCAGCCTCCAGACCTACGGGGCATCGGCGAACCGGGGAGCATGCTACCAGCTTTGCCGCAGGGGCTACGAGGTCACGGACCTTGAGACCGGCACGAAACTGAACATCGACAATAAGTACATCATGTCACCCAAAGACCTGTGTACCATCGAGTTCATGGACAAGATCATCGACGCAGGGGTGAAAGTCTTCAAGATCGAGGGACGGGCAAGGAGCGCTGAATATGTCAAAAAGACCGCTGAGTGCTACCGTCGGGCGGCGGACGCTGTCTGTGAGGGACGCTACACGCCTGAGCTGGCAGCCTCTTTGAAAGAGGAGTTGTCCGAAGTCTTCAATAGAGGGTTCTGGGACGGTTACTATCAAGGAGCCAAACTCGGGGAGTGGAGCGATGTCTATGGCAGCCACGCCACCCGAAAGAAAATCTACTGCGGAAAGGTCACGAACTGGTTCGACAGAATCTCCGTGGCCGAGGTCCTTGTGGAGTCCGAGGCTTTGCGCAAAGGCGATGACATCCTGATCATCGGTGAGACCACCGGAGTCATCGAACAGAATGTAAGCGAGGTTCGTGTTGACCTAAAGCCAACCGAAAAGGCCGCGAAAGGCACCCTTTGCTCCATTCCGGTAATATTCCCGGACGACATCCGCACACCCGGCGGCAAGAAGATCCGCCGAGGTGACAAGGTCTACATCTGGCGGGAAATCTGAGTTCCGCGCCGCACGGTCGCTTCGATATGCTCAGCGACCGATCAATGTTGTTTCTCCGGCTGATGGGTGAAATGGCGGGGGCCTTCGACGGAGCGCCAGTAGTCGGAGTCGAACTCGGGATGGATGTACGGGCCGGTGTGGTCGATCACGAAGCTCAGGTAGGTGATCTTGTAGCCTTGGGCTGAGAACATCTTTTCGTAGAAGGTCTGCACCTCGAACAAGGCCTCGACCGCTGACTCTCCGGCGACAGAGCGCAAGGCGCAATCCGAGAGATCAGTCCGGCCGGTTCCGTAAAGGTCGTCGGTGCTTGCCAGAATCGTCAGACCGTTCTGCTCGGCCACCGCGCGGGAATATTCATAAAGGAAGCGGCTGTCTGTCTTGAGGTGGACTATTCCGCCCTTTTTCAAGAACTTGCGGTAGCGCTCCAGAAACAACGGGCTCGTCAGGCGGCAGTTCTCGCTTTTCATCTGGGGGTCGGAGAAGGTCAGCCATATTTCCGAAACCTCATCGGGAGCGAAGAAGGCATCGATGAACTCAATTCTGGTGCGCAGGAACGCCACATTCGGGAGATTGTGCTCCGTGGCGAACTTGGCTCCCTTCCAAAGGCGCGCGCCCTTGATGTCAACCCCTATGTAGTTGAGCGACGGCTCCCTGCGGGACAAATCAATCGTGTACTCCCCTTTTCCGCAACCGAGTTCCAGCACGATAGGCTGGTCAGCCTTGAACATTCTCTCGTTCCAATGGCCTTTGACCGGATGATCCTTGAGTCTCAAACTGTTGCCCGCCTCGGACTTGTCAAGCACCGAAACCGCCTCCGGTTGAAGAAGACAGGAGAAAGTCTCGTTCTCCGCGAATTTTCTAAGTTTATCGTGTCCCATTTTCCTTTCTTGTGAAGATAACACCCAGACCCCGGATTGACTCGGAATCGTTCAACACCCTGGCCTTCAGCCGCCACAGGCCACTCTCCGGCAAATCCAAGTATTCCTTGTAGGCTGACAGATAGTCCTTGTTATAGTACGATGAATCCACAGGACGCTCGACACGGATGAAGGTCGTGTCGGAAATGATCACTGAATCCGATGGTGAGATCCAACGCAGATCCAGAGAGACACTGTCCGACGGAAACTCTCCGAAAGCCGGGCGCTCAAACCTTGTGTAGAAATCCAATCCGTAAGCTACAGTCGAATCCGACAGATCAAGACTGAATATATAAGTGTCACCATATTCAGCATCCTCCTTGATGACGAACGGCTCGTAGGAAACAGGCCGTGAGCATGAAGCCACAGCCAGCGACAGAACGAGCGCCGGAATAAGGCTACGCATCGGTCTTTGGTTTCGGCTCCGGTTTCATGTCCGCACGTGGGGCGCCTCCACGTTGGTTGTCTCCACGTGATCCCTCTCCGCGCTGGCGCTGAGGACGACCGTTACCATTTCCACGCTGGCCACGGTTCCTGAAATTAGAGCCTTCCGGTCTTGAAGAGGCCTGAGAGCCGTCAGAAACCGGCTTCGCCTGAGCCTCGGCCGAAACTGTTCCTGACGCGACACCAGCGTTAGCCTTCGCCTTGTTCTTGCCGCGGCTCTTGTTCTTGCTCTTCTTCGGCTTGTCGAACCTTGTGATGCTGTCATCCCCCACGGCGGACACGAACTGAGGTCCCGTAGGCTCTGGTTCCGTCTTCAAGGATTCCGGTTTCTGGCCATTGCGGTTCATCATTATGATCTGGGCCACCTCTGAGGCAGCCACCGGATAGAGATTCGAGAGCGACCCCTTCTCATAAGAGAAATACATTATCTCCTGAAGGATGTCAGTCTTGACCAGATAAGCCAGACCATCCTCAAACTCAAGCGGCTCGGAGACCTTCGGGATGCGGGACTGGGCGTCCAGATAGTTCGCCACCTCATAATTCAGGCAGCATTTCAACTTTCCGCACTGGCCGGCAAGTTTCTGCGGATTCAGGGACAGGTCTTGAGTACGTGCCGCCGATGTGGAGATGGACTGGAAATTCGTGATGAAATTGGCGCAGCATAATTCCCGGCCGCAGACTCCGAGACCACCTATGAGACCGGCCTCCTGACGGGCTCCGATCTGCTTCATCTCGATCCTGATGTGGAACTCCTCGGCGTAAACCTTTATCAGCTGGCGGAAATCCACACGGCCGTCGGCGATGTAGTAAAAAATCGCCTTCGTTCCGTCTCCCTGAAACTCCACATCACCAATCTTCATGTCAAGTCCGAGTTCGGCGGCGATCCTGCGAGCCTGTATCATCGTGTCCTGCTCACGGGCAATGGCCTCCTGCCACTTTGCGATGTCGAAAGGCTTGGCCTTGCGGTAAATCTTTTTCAGTTGGGCTGTCTCTGGGTCAATCCCCTTGCACTTCATCTGACGGCCGACAATCGGCCCCTCCAAAGTGACGATTCCCAGATCGTGACCGTTCATCGCCTCGACTATGACCAAGTCTCCAGCCTTGACCCCTTGACCGGAAGCATTTATGTAAATGCCTTTCCTTGTGTTCTTGAAACGAACCTCAAAAAGATCCTTGTACTGCTCCTGACGAATGCCGTGAAGCCAGTCATAATCCTTCAACTTGCAGCAACCTTGGCGGTAATTGCAGTCGTACTCCCCGGTCTCCTGATTCTGCGAGATCGTGCAGCCACGGTTACAATCGAACTTTATTGTCTCGTTATCAATATTTTCCATATATATTCCCATATTATTGTCAGAAACTCAAATACAACCGTCCCACAAGGTCGGTGAAAAGAATCTTCTGGTTCACGTTCCGGTCAATCAGCATCTGCGCCCTGTCCAGACAGGAAACCGCCATCCTCGGAAAACTCTTCCTGCAGCGCGAGGCCAACCGGACGAAAAACTCGTTCTCCTCCCGCGAAATCCCAGCGATCTGAGGCAAGTTCTGCTGGATCAGAAACACTTTGCGAAGGCTTTCACCCGCAAATTTACAAAAAGCTTTCTGGTTTTCACGCGAAGGCAACGCCGCCATCGCATCTCCCCATGCCAAAGCGGCGGAAAGATCTTTTGAGGCAAGGGCGTCAGTCAGGCCTTTGAATATCTCCATCTGGCGCAGATAGTCCTCCTTCCCGGACAGGTAACGTAACGCCGTCCCTACACTGCCGCCCGCAACCAACGCCGCTTGCGAAGCCTCATCCGGATTTTTCCCGAAACGGGAAGTCAGTATCTCCACAATCTCATTCTTTGAATATGGCAGGACACGGATCGCCTGACATCTTGACGAGATGGTCTGCATGACTTTCTCCGGAGCATGGGTGATCATGATGAACAAGGTCTTCTCCGGTGGTTCCTCAATCGCCTTGAGAAGCCGGTTGGCGGAAGCGGCATTCATCTTCTCAGGGAGATAGACAACGACCGCCTTCCAACCTCCCTCTACTGAGGTAAGCCACACAGTCTCAAGAATTTCCTTAGCTTCGGCGTTATTGATGCCGGCCTGTTTACCTTCAATTCCGAAAGCTGCGCTGACCTCACTTTCAAGGGCGTAAGGATTGCAAGTCATCAAAGACCTCCAATATTCAAGGAATAATTCCGCCCTGAGGTTCTCCACCTTCTCGTTGACCTTGGAGCCGTTCGCAACCGGGTAAACGTAATGCACGTCCGGATGTATGAGATTGGAAACCTTATGTTCATCGCCCAGAATCTGGCTCAAAAACGCCAGCACAAGAGCCATCGCACCGCAGCCGTCGTTCTCGTAGAACATCATGGCATGAGGGATACGCCCACTTCCGGCCATCACCTTCAACGCCTTGACGGCATCGTGGTTACCTATGATCTCATCCAGCCTCATCAGTTGTTCCTGTAAGCGGTGAATCCCGCGATTCTTGTAAGATATTCCTTTTCCTTGGAATCCGGCAGGACAGAAAGGGCATCCTTTGCCTTGAGGACATATTCATCAAGGACAGAGACGGCATATTCAACACCTCTCCGGTCCCGCACGAAACGTCTGATTTCTTCCTTATATTCAGGATATTCGTTGATTTCGATCACTTTTTTCCTTATTGCTGCCTCGGCTTCCGCACCCACTGAATTGAGCGCCCCCAACAGCGGCAAGGTGATCTTCTGCTCCTCCAAGTCAACGCCCACCGGCTTGCCGATGTCCTGACCGTCAGAGTAATCAAATATGTCATCCTTGATCTGGAACGCTATTCCAAGACTCACCGCGTAATTTCTCACCGCCTCCAACTGCTCTTGTGTGGCATTGACGGAAATCGCGGCTGAAACCGCAGAGGATTCAAACAACGAGGCTGTCTTGCTGTAGATAATTCTCAGGTAGTCTTTCTCGTCCGTGTCCCCGCTCGTGGCTTTCTGAAGCTGAAGCATCTCCCCTTCGGCAAGATGGCTCAAGGTTCTGGAGAAAATCCTGATCACCTCGTTTCCGTGTGCGGATGACGAGAGTATGTTTTCCATGGCTCTGACAAGCCAATAGTCCCCTATCAGCACGGACGCCGCACCTCCCAGCAAGGACATAACCGTCGGGCAGCCACGCCTTTCCGAACTGCTGTCGGCCACATCGTCATGAAGCAGCGTGGCGTTGTGAAGCAACTCCGACGCGGCTGCGTAGTGAATGCTGTCCGCATTAGCCACTCCACCAGAGCATGCCCTGGCGACCAGCAAGGAAATCAGTGGACGGAGCTGCTTTCCGCTATGCGAAAGGATAGCCGTGTTGGTGGCGTTCAACAGCTCAATGTCACTTTTCAGGGAAGACCTGATCAGAGCGTCTGTGTCCTCCCAATCCTTACCAAGGAATATTCTTACTTCTTCCAGAGTCATCCGTTCCGTGTTTAGTCCAAATGTCCGACAAGTTCCTCCACCGTGTCGGGGAACTCGATCAGATTCCGGGAACGTTGATCCAACATCCCGGTGGCCACATAATGGTCAAGCAGAGCCTCCAACGGATTGTAGAATCCGTCAAGGTTCAGCGCATAGATCTTCCCGTCATACTTGTCTAGTTTGGCCAACGTCAACGTTCCGATCACCTCATCGAGAGTGCCTATTCCGCCGGGAAGCGCTATCGCGGCGCAGGTTCCCTCACGCATTCTCTCCTTGCGCTCAGCCATAGTGTCCGTCCAGATCACCTGGTCCAGCCCCGGGAACTTATACTGTTCCATAAAGCGAGGCAGAACACCTATGTGGCGGCCACCGCAACTGGCGACCTCGTCGGCCACGGCTCCCATTGTGCCTTTGATCGCGCCTCCGGAGACAATCGTGTAACCAAGCGAACAAGCCGCGCGGATCACTTCCCGCGCAGCTTGGTTGTACTTTTGGTCGATGTCGTAGCTTGCTGAGCAATATATGACTATCTTTCGTTCCTCAGACATCCGTCAAACCATTAAAAGAAGAATGCGACAGACGCCATGATTCCGTTGAAGTTGTTGCCGTTGTTGACAGCGTCCTTGACTTTGTCACTCACAGCCTCACCGATTGCGTCCACTTTGCCGTCTTTGTCGTAAACATCTCCGAAATTCCAGAAATACTTAACTGAAAGTTGAAGTCTCCAGACATCTATTCCGGCTCCGACACCAAGGCCGTACTCAATCTTTTTGAGACTGTCCTTGAGCTTGTCGGCAAGTTCGCCTGTAGTGTTCTGGCCAAGACGGTAGCCTACAAACGGCTCGGCGAAAACGTAAGGGCGGAAAGCCAGAAGATCCGGTCCCCACTGAATCTGCACAGGAACTTCAAGGTAACCGACTTTTGTCTCGAACGCACCCAATGTCTCCGAAATCTCCGAGCTTCCCCACTTGTCAGCAGACAGGCCTTTCACCTGATAGAGCACTGACGGCTGGATAGCGAATCCGCCCACCAGAGGAATCTCGGCTGTGAGTCCTACATGATATAGTGATACAGATTTGTTGTCAACATTCTTGATTGAGGTCGATGATGACGTGAAGCCTCCCGTCACTCCGACACGAGCGGAAGTGTACCGCTGGGCAGATGCTTCCGTATAAAAACCCAATGCAGCCACAACGGCGGCCGCGATCAATGTCTTTTTCATTTCACTAGATGTTTAATTAGAGTAAAGCGTCAAGTTTGGCCGCGATGTCAGCCTTAGGCACATTGCCCACAAGTTTGTCAACAACCTCACCACCCTTGAAGAAGAGAATGGTTGGGATGTTCCTGATTCCATACTGCATGGCTATGTCCTCGCAGTCATCCACATTGCATTTCACCACGGTCGCCTTGCCGTCATATTCAGAAGCCACGGCCTCGACCGTCGGAGCAAGCACACGGCACGGGCCGCACCAAGTGGCCCAGAAGTCTACCAGAACAGGCTTGCTGTCGGAAAGTATCTCCGCGAGATTCTCGTTGGTTGCTGTCTTTTCCATAATCAATAAAATTTAAAAGTCCGGGACGTTAACCGCAATTACCGTTCCAGACACAAAGATAACAAATTCGCTGACTTCAGCAAAAATTCATAGTGACTGCCGAAGCGACAATGCTACAACGCCTGCTCAATGTTCCAGACGAAGGCACGGAGACCGAGATCCTTGTAGGTCTTGTCCTTCTGACGTAGAGCGTCCAGAATCTGACCTACCTTCTCGTCAGGGACAATCGTCAGAATCGCATAGTTCTGCTCAGGCCAGGCATGATCACCGTAGTGGGGAGTGCCATCGACTCCTCCCCTGCCCTGAATGTCCAGCCATTGGGTGAAGCCTCTCTGGCCATGGTTCTCAAGCAGTTCGACAATCTCGTTGCCGTAGGCTTGATTATATGAGATAAATATAGCTTTCATATTCAAAATATTTGGTGAATATAGCAACCATGAAAATACTTGATTTCAAAGATCACATAACGTCATTCAATGGACACCTCAACCTTTAGCCTGCGCCAATTTCTTGGCCTTGCGTCTCTCCTGCGCGGTGGCGAGAGAGCAATAGATCGTTGGGATCAGCACGAGGGTGACAAGCGTGGAGATCGTCAATCCCCAGCAGACAGTCATACCGAGCGAACGCCAGAGTTCCGAACCTTCGCCACGCCCCACAGCCATAGGCACCATACCGAGCACGGTGGTGAGAGTCGTCATGAGGATAGGGCGCAGACGGCTTCTCGCAGCCGTGATGGAGGCGTCAATGACGCTCATGCCCCTCTCACGCATCAAGATCGTGTAGTCAATCAGCACAATACCATTCTTCACAACGATACCAAGCAAGATGATGATACCGATCATCGCCATCACACCGAGCGCTGTGTTCGTCGCCCAAAGACCGAGGATCACACCGGTGAAGGCGAACGGAACGGAGAACATGATCACGAACGGACTCATAAACGATTCGAACTGGGAGGCCATCACCATGTAGACAAGGATGATGATCAGAACCATCAACACTACCAAGTTCAGGAACATCGACTGCTGATCCTCGAAGTCACCTGAAATGTCGGTGGTGATGTTGTTCGGGATTTCAGTTGTCTTTATGATCGCATTGGTGGCGGCCACTGCCTCACTGAGAGCGTGTCCCGTGGCCACGATGCCGGTCACGGTGATGTACCTCTCACGGTTCTTCCTCTCGATTGTAGGCGGAACCTTGGCCTCGACCACCGTACCGAGATCCTTGATGCGGACAGCCTTGCCGGTCGGAGTGTAGACAATGATGTTCTCGATGTCCTGTGTGCTTGTACGGAACTTCTTGTCGTAGATGACACGGATGTTATACTCGTCACCTTCCTCACGGTAGTAAGAGCCTACGGAACCATTCATCGCGGCGCTGAACGCTGCGGCGGCGGTTGTGGAGTTCAAACCGTTGAGAGCCAACTTAGTCCTGTCGAAATCCACCTGATACTCAGGAGTGTAGTCATCACGGCTAAGCACAACCTGGGTAAAGTTCTCGTTGTCCAGCATCTTGCCCTGAATCTCCTTGGCGACACGGTCTGTCTCATCAAAGTCGTAGCCATAGATCTCAAGAGTGATGGATGCCGCTCCACCGACTCCACCCATACCCTCGGAGACTGTTCCTTTCTTGACTTCTGGATATTCCCTGAGGTCCTTACGGATGATGTCCGCGATCTCGGAAGAAGAGCGCTCACGGTCTTCCATCGAGCCAAGGTTGATGTTCATAGAAATAATGTAGGAGCCGTTTGACTGCATGCTTCCCCAGACATTGTCGGTGCTCGCCTGACCGAAGCGGTACTGAAGCACCTGGATCTCAGGAATCTCAGACTTGATCCTCGCGGCGAAATTCTTGGCGAACTCGCCGGTCACCGTCTGCTCAGTTCCTACAGGAAGTTCAATAGAGACGGTAAGACGCCCTTCATCGGAGTGTGGAAAATATTCGGTCTTGACACCAGGGCCAAGCAGGACAAGGACGACAACGAAGATGGCAAGACCACTGAATATCACGGTCTTTCTATGGTTCATGCACCAACAGATGATCTTCGCGTAACCGTTGGAAATCTTGTCCAGAAACTTCTCGACATTGTCAAAGATGGCCCTGTGCAGTTTGCCGTTCTTAGGCTTGTTGCTCAGCATCCTTGAGCAGAGCATCGGCACAAGGGTAAGCGCTGCTGTCGTGGAGATGATCATGATGATGCTGACAATCCAGCCAAGCTGCTTGAACATGATTCCGGCCATTCCGGAGACCATGGTCAAAGGCAGGAACACGCAGAGCATCGTAAGGGTCGAGGCGATAACTGAAATACCCACCTCGGAGGTTCCGTGAACAGCGGCCTCTGTCGGCTTCTCACCTCGTTCCAAGTGTGTCGAAACGTTCTCCAGCACCACAATGGCATCGTCCACCACCATACCGATCGCAATGGACAAGGCTGACATTGAGATGATGTTCAACGTGTTGCCTGTGGCGTAAAGGTAGATCAAGGATCCAAGCAAGGCGATAGGGATGGAAAGCACGATGATGAAAGTCGCTCTCCAACGTCCAAGGAATATGTAGACCACGAGCATGACCACCAGAAGGGTGATGATGATCGTCTCCTTCAAGGAGTTAAGGGTGTTCAGAATGTTTGTGGAGCTGTCAACCACAGTGGTGATCTTCACATCGGATGGAAGAGTAGGCTCGATCGTCTTGAGTTTTTCTTTGACACTCTTGATTACGTTGACGGTGTTGGCTCCGGACTGTTTCTGGATAGCGATCATCGCTGCCCTCTCACCGTTGGTGAAAGACTCCTGAGATTTTTCCTCCAGGCCATCGATGACTGTGGCGACATCCCTCAGATAAACCGTCTGGCCATTTCTCGTGCTGACAACGATGTCAAGCAACTCTGAAGGATCCTTGAACTCCTTCTCAACACGAAGGGTGAAGGATTCGGCACCGATGTCGATGCTTCCGGAAGGAACGTTACGGTTCTCCGCGGCGATGATCTGGGATATTCCCGAAACGCTCAAACCATAGGCTTCCAGCTTGTTAGGATCGCAATAGACATGGATTTCCCTTTCCGGGGCACCCGAAACACTGACGGTACCAACGCCCTTCACACGTCCCAGAGGGGTGACAAGTTTGTCGTCCAGAATCTTGTCAAGGCCCATCAGACTCTTGTCCGCCTTAGCCGAAAGAATCAGGACAGGCATGTCATCCATACCGAACTTGAAGAGCACTGGAACGGAGGCTCCGTCAGGCAGGGATGAGTTGACAAGGTCCAGTTTGTCTCGGATGTTGTTGCAGGCCTCGTCGATGTCGGTGCCATACTCAAACTCCAAGACAACGATTGAGACATTCTCCTTCGATCTGGAAGTGATGTCCTTAAGGTCTTCCACACCGTTCAAGGTGTTTTCAAGCACTTTTGTGAGGTTGTTCTCGATGTCGGAAGCGCTCGCTCCCGGATATGACGACATCACCAGAACGACATTCGCGTCGAAATCCGGGAAGTTCGCCAAAGATGTGTTCATCAGTGAGAAGATTCCGAAGACAGCGAAAGCAACGAATATCAACGCTGTCGTAACGGGCTTCTTCACCGCGGATCTGTATATACTCATAGTTTAATGCCTTTAGTTGTTCTTGGAGATCTCGACTTTGGCTCCATCCTTAAGGCTGGAGCTTCCCTTGGTGGCGACGATGTCGCCCTCGTTCAGACCTTCGAGAATCTCATAATATCTGTCGAAATGACGACCGATCTTTACGATGACGCTGTTGACAGTGTTGTCGGAATTAACGACATAGACGCTTCTTTGACCTGAGCCTTGCATCTTCACAACCGCCTCGTCAGGAACAATGATGCTGTTGTTCACCCCAAACTCCACCTTGACTCTCGCGAACATTCCTGGGCGCAGGGTTCTGTCAGCGTTGCCAACAAGGACCTCTGTCGTGAATGTGTGGCTGGTAGGATCAATAGTAGGATAGACCTTGTTGACCTTGCCGGTGAATGTTCTGCCAGGAATGGCGTCAGCTGTGATCTCCACCTGATCTCCTTTCTTGACCTTCGTGTAGTCTGATTCTGAGATTCCGACCAAAAGCTTAACTGGAGTGATCTGCTGGACCACAAAGATAGGCTGTCCGGAATAGAGGTCGCCCTGATCGTAGTTCCTCGCGGTGATGACTCCGCTTATAGGAGAACGAAGCCATGTGTTCTCAAGCAGGTTGTTGTAAGACCTGCGGCTTACCTTGTAGCCCATCTCGGCGGCGTCAAAATCAGACTTTGACACTCCACCTTCCTCGTAAAGGCTTCTCAAACGACTGAGTTCGGTCGAGTCGTTCACAAGCTTGAGTCTTGCCTGATCCAGCTGGGCGGCGTCCATCTCGGCAAGCAGCTGATTCTTCTCCACAAAACTGCCGACATCAACTTTGATCGTCTTGATCCTGCCACCGGTCTGAGGCGCGATGTTGTTGATGGCGAAAGCCTGTACGGATGATGAATATGTTTCCGTCTGAGGGACTTCCTGTCTCACAGCGGTGGCTGTGGAAATCAACGTCGCCCTTTCCTCAACATTCTGGACAGCAGATGCATTGTCGGCTTTCTTGCCGTTTCCGCACGAGGCGAGAAGCGCGGTGGCTGAGACGAAAGCCATTGTTCTGATAATCTTGTTCATATTCTTAATGTTTTATTTTTTACATGTTTTCGAGATCGACGTCTCCCTTTTCATCGATGAAATCGTAGCCGAGGGTCTTTTCAAGATTGGACTTAGCCACGACAAAATTATAAACTGCCTGTGACTGAGCCAGACTGGCCTGCGTCAGGGTAAGCTGCGCATCGTTCAGTTCCGTGATCGTGCTCTTGCCGACCTTGTAAGACTTGGCGGCGATGTCGTAGGCTTTCTGCGCGAGGGCCACAGCCTCCGCGGCGGAATTGTAACTCTTCATGTTAGTCTCCATGGTGTTGAGGTACTGACGAATGGCTATCCTCAACTGCCTTTCGGTCTCAACCCTCTGGAGGTCAAGCTGAGCGGCCTGCACCTTTGTCTGGCGAACATCGTTGTAGCGCTTGCCACCGGAGAAAATAGGGATTGAAAGGCTCACTCCTACATAAGAATATGGAGACCATTGGTACTCGCTGAACTTGAAGTCGTTGGTCATCGCGATCATGCTGTAGGAGAAACTTGCGGCGAGGGTCGGCAGATAGGCGGCCTTCTGCATGCGCACGGTCGTGGCCAACTGCTCGGCCTGAATCTCCAGCTGACGCATCGTGGTGTTATATTCCAAAGAAGGATCGCGATTTTCATTGATGTCACGGAACATCTCCTTAGAAAATTCGTCAAGGGAACCGGACACATCGATGTTCCTTTCTAGTTCAATTCCCATCACAGCCTTTAACTGCCAAAGGGCCAGGATCACTGAACTTTCCGCATTATAAACGTTCGGAATCGCCGCCGCGACGGTTGATTTAGCCCTTGTATATTCAAGTTCAGAGGCTTTCTGGGCGTTGTAACGCTTTTCCGTCTGGGCGAAATTATCAACAGCGTTCTCATAGACATCCTTATAGACATTGAAAGCCTCCTTGGCAAGCAGGACAGCGTAGTAGGCCTGCTTGACCTGTGTCACCATGTCAAGCCTTGAAGACCTGGCTTTCTCCACGGCCAGATCAACACTCTGTCCGGAGATCTTAAGGCTTTCCCAAAGCTGTGCGTTGACAATCGGCATCGAAGCGGATACACCGTAATTATAAGTGTTCCAACGTCCTACGGCGAAACCACCGCTATTGGAGCTGCCGCTCCCCGAATCCATCTGGACAGGCCCCAGTCCGGCTTTCTCGGACAACTCATTGATCCTGAGAAAATACGGGGCAAGGGAACTGAGCATTCCCATTCCTCCACCTTCCTCATCGGAGCCGCTGTCTGTGTCCATGTACATCATCTGCTTCTTGATTGTTCTCTGATAAGCTCCCGAGGCGTTGATCTGCGGGAACAGGGAGGCGTAGGTGCCCTTCTTGGCATATTCAGTGCGTTGGATTTCCTTATCCGCGACCTTGACCGCAACATTCTCGCTCAGAGCGATCTGAAGGGCATCATTCAGGGTCAGCGTCACCAGCGAGGTGTCCTTAGGAGACTCCTTCGGAATCGTGTCGTTCCGGTACTGAGCCTGCGCGGACAGGGCCAGAGGCAGAGCCGCGGCGGTCAGAATAAAATACTTGAATCTGTTTTTCATACTTATACTAACTGTTTTTACTATTATCAATCAATTTGTACTCCTCGAGACCCTTCTGGGTAAGAAGAACCCTTGTCACGATATCCTCGAAAGCGGCGGCAAGGGACTTGAATGAGACCTTGGCACCCTCAAAGTGATAGCCACCCTCAAGGTAGTCGGCCATTCCATCGTGCATTATGCTGATCAGAAGCTGCACGCCATCGACATCCATGTCCGAACGCACAAGCCCTTGTTCGCAACCTTCTTTGAAACGGTCCACAAAAAAACGATGCATCGCCTTGTTACGGTCATCAGCATGCTTCGTGAATGTCTCCGGATAATACTTCATTATGTCCTTGGCCATCCTCTTGTCCTTGTCTATGGTCTTCTTCTTGTTCACAAGAGAGAACATGGCCTTCAGGATCTGAACCACATTCTTGCCTTCGACAAGTTTCTCGAACTCGGCCCTTTTCCTCTCGACATTATAGGTCACGACATCGGCCACAAGATCCTCTTTCTGGGCATAATACTGGTAAAATGTCTTCTTTGAGATGCATAGTTTGCGGCAAATGTCATCAATGGACACCTCGCGGACCCCGTCTTTGGAGAAGAGTCCGTTTGCTGTCAGCATGATCGTTTCTTTTGTCAATTCAGCCATAATCACTATAAAAACGGGTAAAATAGTCTGCAAATGTTATGCAAATCAATCATTTTCCCAAACAACAAGACAAAGAAATTCCGCCACAAAGTCCGCAGCGAAACGTCTATCTCACGAATTGACAAATAGTTAAAACGATGTACCGAAAAACTTGAAAATTTTTCAAGTTTCCTAGAGCACGCCGAAACGCTCGAGTGCCGTGACAACCCCGTCCTCGTCAACCGTGTCAGTCACATAGTCAGCGACGGCCTTAACGTCATCGGTGGCATTGCCCATCGCAACGCCTACTCCTGCATATTCAATAATCGGAATATCATTGCCACCATCACCGAACGCCATGCATTCCTCTCTCTTCACTCCGATGCGCTCCAAAATCTTTGATGCGCCATAGGATTTGGAAAGGCCTTCCGGCACGATGTCCAGAAAGTAGGGGTGCCATCTGGTGTAGGCAACATTTTTCAATACGGGGAAGAGCAGACGGCCGGCCTGTTCCTCGTCAAAGAATATGGTATATTCATAAACAGTGTGATCTCTGGCTATCTGCGTCAGGTCAAGAAAATGATCGGGATGCAGGTTGATCATGTCGGCTACCTCGTTCGCCTGTGGGCTGCCGTGATTGATCCCGGCCACGGTGTCGGCAAAGACCCAGCAGGAGACATTCTCTCGCTCGGCTATTCCGGCTATCTGAAGAGAGGTCTCTTTTGAAAGCGGGTGACTGTCAATCAATTCCCCACCGAGGGTGGTTTTAGCCCCATTCATCTCCACATAACCATCGAACGGGAAATCATCCAGATTGTTCATCACCAGTCTGGCGCGGCCGCTGGAAATGAAAAGCTTCACGCCCTTGGCCTGAAGCTCGTGAAGTTTCTCCTTTAAATGTTCTGACATTCTGTGAGTGTTGAAACTCACCAATGTCCCGTCAATATCAAAGAATATCGCTTTTACCATAAACTATCCGTTAAGTCCCTTGGCATAATGGGTAGGCTCAGCCTTCTTTGGCTTGGTGTCAGGAATGACCGCGGCCGCTGGAATTTTCTTCTTATATGAATATATAAGGAGTCCAACACCGAGCAGCACGAACGGGATGCTCAACAATTGCCCCATGTCCAAAGCCATAGAACTTTCGAAATCGACCTGAGGCTCCTTGATGAACTCAATAAGGAAGCGCATTCCAAAGCAGACGATGAAGAATATTCCGATGAAAGAGCCTCGGTACATCTTGTCCAGCTTCTTGACATAGAGCCAAAGGAGTCCCAAGCCAAGGATCAAATAACTGAGAGCCTCGTAGATCTGGGTAGGATGCTTCGGCTCGGTCTCTCCCCTGCGCTCGAAGATGAAGCCCCAAGGAAGATTGGTCACATCACCGTATATCTCAGAATTACAGAGGTTCCCAAGTCTAATAAAGGTTGCTGCGAACGCAACTGCAATCGCCAGATGATCGAGAATCCACAGAAAATCAATGTGATTCTTCTTGCCATACTTGTTAGCGAACCACCACATGCACAGAAGCAGCATCAGCGCCCCTCCATGACTGGCAAGTCCCCCGTGCCACACGGCGAAGATCTCAAGGAAACCCTTCCATGAGCCGAAATAATAGTCAGGCTGATAGAAAATGCAATGTCCGAGACGGGCTCCGATCAAAGTTCCGATCAGCAATGTGTAGAGAAGTGGATCAAGAAGGGCCTCGTTGACCTTCTCCCTCTTGAAGAACTTCGCGAACATCCAGTAACCAAGAACAAAGCCGGAAACAAACAGGAGACCATACCACCTTACGGCGAAAGATCCGATCCTGAATATCTCCGGATTCATATTCCAATGTACGAACAGCAAATCCATAATCAATTGTCACTTTTCGTACAAAGATAGTGTATTTTTCGGATTATCCGAGTGACTAGTCGCGGATAGCGGCTATGCCAGGGAGTTCCTTGCCCTCGATGGCCTCAAGCATGGCGCCGCCACCAGTGGAGACATAGCTAACCTTGTCGGCGAATCCAAGTTTGGTGACAGCGGCCACTGAATCTCCGCCACCTACAAGAGAGTAAGCTCCATTCTGGGTAGCCTCAGCCACAAACTCAGCGATCTTCTCTGTTCCGTGAGCGAAGTTAGGAAGTTCGAACACTCCGACAGGGCCGTTCCAAAGGATGGTCTTGGAAGCTAGAATGATCTTCTTCCAGTTCTCAAGGGAAGCATCGGAAGCGTCCATTCCCTCCCAATCATCAGGAATGTTGAATATGTCGAACGTCTTGCGAGGTGCGTCGTTGCTGAACTCCTGAGCAGAAACCGTAGCGACAGAAAGCGAAAGGTTAACGCCTTTCTCCTTAGCCTCTTTCATAATCTCAAGAGCATCAGGAATAAGTTCGTCCTCATGGAGAGACTTGCCGATGTGACCGCCCTGGGCCTTGATGAATGTGTAGCCCATACCACCGCCGATGATGAGGTTGTCAACCTTGTCAAGCAGGTTCTTGATGACACCGAGCTTGCTGGAAACCTTTGAGCCTCCAATGATGGCGGTGAAAGGACGCTTGGCGTTCTTCAGAACGTTCTCGATGGCCTTGACCTCTTTCTCCATCAGATAGCCGAACATCTTGTCGTTCGGGAAGTAGGCGGCGATGAGAGCGGTTGAGGCATGAGCCCTGTGAGCTGTGCCGAAAGCGTCGTTGATGTAGCAGTCAGCATAGGATGCGAGCTTCTTCACGAACTCTTTCTGGCTTGCCTTCACGGCCTTCTTGGCCTCCGCCTTCTCCTCATCGGTGGCATCAGCGGCGAGTCCTCTCGGCTTGCCCTCCTCCTCTGCGTAGAAACGGAGGTTCTCAAGCATCAGGACCTCACCCGGTTTGAGGGCGGCTGCCTGTGCGTCTGCCTTCTGGCAGTCGTCGGCGAACTGAACCGGAACTCCGAGACACTCTGAGACGTGAGCGAGAATATGCTTGAGGGAGAACTTAGGATCCACTCCCTTCGGACGTCCGAGGTGGGACATAAGAATAAGTGAACCGCCCTCGGCGAGCACTTTCTTGAGTGTAGGGAGAGCCGCGCGGATGCGGGTGTCGTCTGTGATGTTGAAATTCTCATCGAGCGGAACGTTGAAATCCACTCTGACAATAGCCTTCTTACCTTTGAAATCGTAGGTGTCAATGTGCTGTTGCATAACGGTATTGTTTAAAATTGTTAGCGTTTTTCAAGACGCAAATATAGTAAAATTCAGCGGATTGGGAATCAGTCAACCAGACTATAACGATTAAATCCCACCGCAAGAGAATAAAATAGGCTTTCTTTTTCCTATCTTTGCACGCTATGACGATCGAGTTTAATCCACAGAATTGGAAGGACTACGAACTTCTCGACTCCGGAAGAGGCGCGAAGCTCGAAAGGTTTGGTGAATATGTTCTTGCCCGTCCGGAGCCGAAGGCTCTGTGGGACAAGAGCATGACTGATGCTGAATGGAATAGGCTCGCCCATACCCGCTTCACACCCGGAGCCGGATTCGGCAAGGCCGGAAAAGAGGACAGCGGAACGTGGGAAAGATTAAGGAATATGCCCGACCAGTGGTGGATCCGCTACAACGGAGAGCCTAAGTTCAGCCTGAGGCTGGGCCTCACGTCATTCAAGCACGTGGGGGTTTTCCCGGAACAGGCCGCCAACTGGGACTACATATTCAAGCAGACCTCGGACATCGCCGCAAAGACTGGTTCCCGCCCAAAGGTTCTGAATCTGTTCGCCTACACGGGAGCGGCTTCACTGGCTGCAAAATGCGCAGGAGCCGATGTCACGCATCTTGACTCCGTGCGTCAGGTCGTCACATGGGCTCACGGCAATCAGGACCGCAGCGGGCTTCAAGACATCCGTTGGGTTGTAGAGGACGCGATGAAATTCGCGAACCGGGAAGCCAAACGAGGCAATCTCTACCAAGGCATCATTCTTGACCCTCCCGCCTACGGCCACGGACCGGACGGAGAGAAATGGAAACTGGACGAATGCCTCTTCGACATGATGAAGACTGTCGGGAAGATACTCGCCCCGGAAAACAGTTTCCTCGTCCTGAACCTTTACTCCAACGGATTCTCGGCCATTCTCGGCGAGACAGTTGTCCGCCAGGCTTTCGGTCTCGCGCCGGACACCGTTCTGGAATCCGGCGAGCTGGTTCTCAGGGACAGGTTCGGGAAGAACCTGCCACTCAGCATATTCGTAAGACTCAGGAGGTAGAGGCGATGAAGTCATTTGTCAGGTTCTGCTTGTTTTCCGTTGTCCTCGTCGCGCTCGCTTTCTTCTGCAAGGGGCTGCGGGTCAATTTCTTTACCGGATCTGACACTGAGGCAGCCGTCATGACATCCAACGGCGACATTACCGACCCGATCCAATCTGAACATTCATTCATAAAGTTCAACACGCCATGCCTGACAAGCCCGACGGCTGAAGGGCAGACGGTAATCCGCACAGTCACAGGAGCTTCCGGCAGTCCGTGCAGGAACGCTCGCAGGACGGAGCTAGACTTCAGGGTTCTGGAGTTCAAGGCATTCTGTCATCTTAACGTGCAAAGGCATTCCCTGCCGACACTGCGGAAGCTGCGTCTATAGCGGTCGGTTTCTTTCAAGGCCACATCTGGCCTGCAAATCAAAATAGGGAGTCGTTCCCCTCTAAGAACGGCAAACAATGTATTACCATAACAAGGTGATGCAGCCATATTTTTACACAATAACAATATTCCAAGGAGTTTGCATTCCTTGGAGAGTAATCTGTAAAGATTACGGATTTATTATCAACACTTCAGCCGACCGTTCAAAAGTTGGCAAAGAATTTAGACAGAAAACAAAATGGAAACCGTAAATATCAAAAAAACAAGATCCGCAAAGGATATAATCGTGACACTCATCTTTCTCGCCGCGGGTGCGGCTCTTCTCTTCTGCTCAGACTCTATGTCCATCCTCGGATGCACGCTCATAGCTTTCGCCGTAATCCTTTTTCTGGCGATGAAATCCTCCTACGTGATCGAAGGCAAGGAAGGTTCGTTCAGGCGCAAGACGGCGAACTATCCGAAAACGAAGAAAGAGGAACTCGTGTCGTTCCTTGAGGGCAAATCCACCAATGTTGTCCCGGAGGCTCCCGGCGGACTTCTGATGTACATCTACTACCGCTGTGACAAGTCAGGCGGCTTCGCCCAGATCAACAACTTCGACCAGTACGAGTACAAGCCGATCACAGAGCTGCTTCCGCTCAACGCTGAGCAGGTGAAGGCACTGGTATAGACCTGATTCTAACCTACCGCCGTCGCCACAAGGCGGCAGCAATCCCATCGGTGCGGCCGTGCCTCCGGAAAGGAGAACAGCCGCACCGCCTCATACACATGAATATAAAGGATAAGCCCTGACCCGGAAGATTCGAAACCGGCGGAATGTTCGACAAAACGGTTCGGAATCAGGAGCGTAAGATTTTTTTCGGGTCAGGGCTTTCCGCTATCTGTTCGCGATGGCCTCCATCGCCATTGTGAACGAGTTGTTCTCAATCAGAAATCTCAGGAATTCCTTTGTAGCGTTTTTGCAATAGGTGCCTTTGAGTAGATGAAACGATCCCGCCATTTCGGAATGCGGATGATCCAACTCAACAGCCACGAAATCATCCTTGCCCTTGACAGTTGCGGCGGAAAGCAACGTCACTAGGTTTGTTCTTGACACCATGTCCAGCAACATGCTCAAGTCATTTATCTCCAGACGCACGTCATATTTGAAGTTCTGACCATACAGCAGACTATCAAATGCATTTCTGGCCTGCAGACCGTTGGCTGGCAACGCCAGTGGAAGTTTCTCCAATTCGGAAAGACGGATCTTATCCATTCTGGCCACAGGGTTGTCCTTGCCAGCGATAACGCAAAGTTTGCTGTTGAACAGGATGTGCGAATCGATGTCCTCGTAACTTTCCAATGGTTTGTAGGACAATGCCACGTCAAGTTGCCCGTGCTCAAGCATTTCCATAAGGTTCTCCATCGAACGGCAATAAACCTTCAGTTTGATTCCCGGATATTTCTTCATAAAATCCCGGACCGTGTCCGCCAGCAGCGGGCAGAACGTGTAGGTCGCACCTACATTCAATGTGCCGACATTCAGTTCCCGCACGTCTTTCATCCTCTCCGCGCTCGCGTCAACATCCTTGAGCACCTGCTTGGCGTACGGAAGGTACTGCTCCCCGTAGTCGCTCAGGGCGACGTGCCTTGAGTCCCTGACAAGGAGATCCACCCCAAGTTCATCCTCAAGCTGCTTTATCTGCTGGGACAAAGTGCTTTGAGAGATAAACAAAGCCTTGGAGGCCTCGGAGAAACTGCACAGCTGCGCGACTTTGACGAAATAACGTAGTTGTCTGAATTCCATTATTTTGTGACCTTAAATGAAAAATTCTGGAAAAGCAGGATGGGAAGCAGAGCTCCGACCACCATCGCGATTATGGTCACCATGCAGGTCATCCAATTGAATTTCAGCAGGTACAGGTAGTGCATGAACGATGGCTCTGAATATGATCCCAGACAGTGCATCAGCGACTGGATTGTCCGGTAGGCGTACATTCCTGGGACCATAGGGAGCAGTGCCGGAAAGGAGATGCATTCGGCCGGAGTCTTGATCAGCTTGGCGGCCGGCAAGGCCAGGAAGCCGATGACAAGAGCGCCAAGCATACTGCCTGAAGCCAACTGGAAGCCACATATATTCATCAACACGTATCGGGTCATGTGTCCTGCCGCGGCGATCGAGGCGCACAATGGAAACACCTTGGGTGACGGATTGCTTATGCTTGAGAAGCCTATCGCCGCTATCGCGGCAAAGATACCGTCTTTTATGATAAGAAAGAAAAGTTCCATTACAGAAATTGAATGTTAAGCAGTCCGAAAGCGATGCAGAGTCCCAAGGACAGGCAGACTGTTATGATCAAAGCGTGCAGGAAACGGCTTATGCAGCAGATGTAGTGGCCATAGATAAGGTCGCAGACCGCGTTGCAGAAAGGAATTCCAGGCACAAAATAAAGAACACTTGTGGCAAGAGCCACCTCCGGGGTCTTTCCCAAACCGAAGACAAAACCGGAACAAGCTATCACAGCGGACAGACAGGCGGCAAGGACTATCACGATCCTGAAGTCAACTCCTTTTGCGGGAAGCTTCTGTTTGAGGAAAAAGCCGTCCACCGTGGCCAGGAACACAATCGCCATCGAAATCAAGTCTCCACCGAAAAGTTCACAGAATGAGGCGTTGGCGAGTCCTACAAGGACAAGCACAAGCCAAGGATTGAGTCTTTTCTTTTCAAGGATTTCCTTGAACCGAGCCGTTGCGGTCTGGACATCAAGCCCTTCCCCGACAATTTTCCAGCTGAGTCCGCTGAGGTCAGAGACCGTGTTGAAGTTGATCCTGTCCGCCGGAATCTTTCCGGTCACGGTGTAGGATTTCTCTTCTTTCTCATCCCAAAGGTTCAGGACTATGCAGGTAGGGAGCACGGAGAAGTCAGCCTTCGTGTGCCACTGTTCGGCGATTCGGCTCAGATTCTTCTCGATGCGGATTGTCGTCGCCCCGCTGGCGTAGAGTTCGGTGGTGTAGTCCCTCAGGAATATGCTCTTGCGCTTTAGTTCATTATGCAGCGTGAGTTCCTCTGTTTCCATATTCCTTGTCCTTCTTTACAACATCGTGGAGTGAAACAACGTTATCGGCCTTCGCATCTGAATCCTCATCTTCAAAGGACCCATAGAAAGGGATGCCGTCGGCATCCACACCATCCCTTCCGCCGTTCCATGAAACTGGTCTTACAAGATTGTCGGAATAGGTGATGATGCTGTGTCTGGCATTGAGGGTCTTGAGCCTCTCATACAGGAAAGAAACGATCAGGATGACCGCGCTTGCGACCGCGCAAACGATGATCAGTGATCCGGAATTGGCGCTCATGGCAGCCGTGGAAATTTCAAGTGGTGTCATAATCTTACGCTCTTTTTGTTTGACGGCGCAAAATTATAACACCACATGCGATTCGGGATGGATTATCTTCCCTTTGTTTCGATAACTGCTATCGGGATTTCCGAAACATTCTAAGACTGGGCAGACAGGAACGCGGCGAGGGATTTCTCGATCTCGTCGGCGAACTCCTTGTCACCGGCCTTGCGGATGACATCGTTGGTCATGTAGTAGATGAGATTGCAGTTATATTCAAAGTCACTCTTGCACATCGGGTAGAAGTCAAGGTAGAACCTGATGGACTCGGTGAGCTCATTGGTCAGTTCCGTGGCAAGGGCTTTGGCCTTCTCCGGCTTTCCGAGAGCGTAATAGTCCTTGACCATCTCTATCGGGAAGATGGCATTGGTGCCCCAACCGAGAATAGAGTTGTCGTACGGGTACTCCTTAGGTTTGAGAACCTGCTGGCACTTGTCGAGCATCTCTTCCGCGCGGTCGTTCTCTCCGGCGGCGATGAACGCGTTGGCGGCGGACACGAACATATTCCTTAATGACATGACACCGAGGAAGGTGTAGGTGTTCTGGTAGTCAACGCAGTAGTCCTCGCGGGAAACGGCATCGAAGCAGAACTTGTCCGTGATCTTGTCGTACAGGTCATCGGTGTCCACCAAGCCGACCTCAAGGGATTGAGGCTTGTTCTTGATCGGCACGAACTTGTAGGAGAAGCCCTCGTACATCAGGTAGTTCTTAATGCCTATGTTAAGGTCACCACCCTGATTGAGCATATTCAAAGGCCTGTCCCACTGGTAGGTGGAGAGGAAATCGAGCAGGAAGAGCTCAGGCTTGCTGAGATAGTTCTTGCTCTTAGGGATCTCGATGACGATGGAGTCCGGAATCTGGTCCGCGAACTTCTCGCTCACGATTCCGCTCTTCAGGCAGTTCTCCTTGTTGACCGGAATAATCATCTTTCTGGAAACCCAATAATCCTGCCTGCTGCCGTCCTGGTACAAAAGTTTTGCGTCAGGATGCTTGAACACGGTGATGCAGTCGGAAAGCAGAAGCGCCTGGTCACGCTTGTCCTCGATCGGAACCCACTCGTTGGTGCCGTAAAGGTACTGGTCCTGCCCGATCGAAAGGTTCAGCGGGGCGGAGTTGTTGATGGCATACCTCATCTGGTCTATGTACCAATCCGTTCCAAGAAGGGAGGTATTGCATATTCTCACATCATTCCTGAAGCCCTCTACCTCCTGGGCGTACCAAAGAGGGAAGGTGTCATTATCGCCGTGAGTGATAAGCAAGCCATTCTCGCCCACTGAGTTAAGATAGTTCTTGGCAACCTCGACGGCAGTGTAGCGGTTGCTTCTGTCGTGGTCATCCCAGTTCTCCTCCGCCATCAGCGCGGGAACGAAAAGACAGGCGACGGAAGTCACGGCGGCCACGGCTACCGTGTGCTTTTCCTTCAATGCGGAAGCTATCCATGAATATATGGCCGCGACCGCGAACCCTATCCAGATGGCGAACGCGTAGAACGAGCCCGCGTAGGCATAATCCCTTTCACGAACCTGATACGGAGCCTGATTCAGATAGAGGACGATGGCTATTCCGGTCATGAAGAACAGCAGGAACGTCAGCCAGCATCCCCTGCGGTCTTTGTCGAACTGGAAGCACAGGCCGATGAGTCCCAGAAGAAGCGGCAGGAAGAAATAGTGGTTCTTGCCAGGATTGTCCTGAAGCCACTGCGGAGCGTTGCTCTGGTCGCCAAGGTGAATCTTGTCAATGAACGGGATTCCGCTCTCCCAATTGCCGGTAAACAGGTCGGGAGAAGGAGAATGAATCTCGTTCTGACGGCCGACGAAGTTCCACATGAAGTAGCGCCAGTACATCCAGCCAAGCTGGAAATCAAAGAAATAAGACAGATTGGCCCCTTGCGTCGGCTTTTTGTACTTCGCCCCGGGCACAGGGGTGCCTTTGCCTTCTGTATAGGACTCGTAGAACTTTATGTGATTGTCGCTTGCATTGCTGTACATTCTCGGGAACAGCATCTTTCCGGAACGGTCATACTTGAAATCGATTGGAGCCGGGACACTCTTGTATTTTCCGTCCAGCGGAGCCCAATAGGACTTCCGTTCGATATCATACGGCGCGCCGTAGTACTGTCCGTAAAGCAAAGGCGTGGAGCCGTACTGCTCACGCGAAAGGTAACGCACAAGGGTAAAGGCGTTGTCCGGCTGGTACTCGTTGGTAGGAGTCTTGGCGCAGGAGCGGATAATCACGATGCTGAACACAGAGAATCCGATCACGATCGTGGTGAAGCAAAGCAATGCCGTGTTCCAGAACACCTTCTCCGTCTTGAGGGTCTTGAAAAGCCCCCAGAAGCAGGCCGTAAGTAGAGCCACGATGAAGAAGGCGGCTCCGGAGTTGTACGGGAGTCCGAGAGTGTTCACGAAGAACAGGTCGAAATAGGCCGCGATCTTCGGGATGTAAGGGACCATGAAGAAGAGGATGAATCCGAGGATCACCACCGAGATGGCCATGATCTTGACATATTCCCAGAATGAATATGGCTTGTCCTCTCTCATCTTGAAGTAGTACATATAGACCAGCATCGGAATCGCCAGCAAGTTCAGCAGGTGGACGCCGATGGAAAGTCCCATCAGGAACGAGATCAGCACGATCCAGCGGCTAGAGTACCTGCGGTCGGTCTCCTCGTACCACTTTGTCATCGCCCAGACGACCATGGCCGTGAACAGGGACGACATGGCATAGACCTCTCCCTCCACCGCCGAGAACCAGAACGTGTCAGAGAAGCAATACGCCAAGGCGCCGACGGCGCCGCTGCCATAGATGGCGATGGCCTGTTCCAAGGAATATTCCCCTGTCCCGTCTTCGCCTTCACGTTTCGGCACAATCACCCTCTTGACAAGGAATACGATGGTAAGGTAGAGGAAGAATATCGTGAGGGCCGAGCAGATCGCGCTCATGGAGTTCACCATCACAGCGGCCTTGTCCGGGCCGGTGAACATGGTGAAGAGCCTTGCGATGAGCTGAAAGACCGGGTTTCCCGGCGGGTGTCCGACCTCAAGCTTGTACGATGACGCGATGAACTCTCCGCAGTCCCAGAAGGAAGCGGTCGGCTCAATGGTGGAGAGATAGGTGAAAGCCGAGATGGCGAGAACCGCCAGCGCCGTCACCTTGTTCCACAGTTTGAATTTCTTAATGTCCATAAACTAACTATGTTCCTAAATCGGCCGAATAAAGCCTACAAACAGACAAAGATACAAAAGGATTCGCTATCTTTGCAAAAATATAACAACGAATATCATGAAACCCGATAACGATTGGAAGCAAAGGCTCGGCGTCGTCTATTCGACAGACCCGAATTTCAGCTACGCCAAGGAGGAGACCGCCGAGGAGGTGACTCTGGAACCGTCCAGGCAGCGGCTCACCGTCACCATCGACAGAAGGAACAGGGGCGGAAAGCAGGTGACCTTGGTGAGCGGTTTCGTGGGCACGCAGGAGGATCTGGCGGCTCTGGGCAAGACCTTGAAGGTCAAGTGTGGAGTCGGAGGCTCCGCAAAGGACGGAGAGATCACCGTACAGGGAGACCTTCGCGACAAAGTCACGGAACTGCTCAGGAATATGGGCTACAACGCTAAAAGAGGCAACTGACCATCCCATGATCGACGATCCTGTTTTCTGTGGCCTCGCTGTCATATTCACATTCGTTTTTCTGCTGAGCGTCAGAAGTTTCCTGAAGATTCTGCCAGCGCTTGGCGATTGCATGCTCCGCTGGAAAGGCAACGTTGACCTTGAGGACAGCCTTCAGTTGAGCGGCAGCCGCAACTGGATCGCAATCGTCTTGTTCGTGCCATTCTGCATGGTGGCATATTCACACGGCCTTTACCATCCTGACTACATGGACACACTCCCTCCCGCCTTGGGATTGGCCGCCTTTTCCGGCACCATGCTGGCATATCTGATGCTGAGGTTCTTTCTGAACTGGCAGCTTGAGATGGGTTTCTACAGGACAAAAGCGTTCATGGCTGCCAATCATGCTTTTTACAATTACATGATCATCCTTTTCCTGATTGTGTTCCCTGTCGGAGCGATCCTCAACGCAACGATTGGAAACAAGGAACTTACACGCACCATACTCCTGTGCATCATCGCTGCGACATACATTGTCCACATCTTCAGGCGGGGACAGATTTTCGCGTCGGCTTGCAATCCTTTCACAACATTTTTGTATCTTTGCGGCCTTGAATTACTTCCGACCACCGTTCTGGTGCTTTCAGCCAAGTTGCTGTAGCTTCACCGGAGGCCGAATTAGAAAACAAGAATATGGCAATAAAGAAGATTTTGATCTCACAGCGCGCGCCTCTCAACGACGCTCCATACGTCGCTCTGAAAGATAAATATGGCGTTGACATCACATTCAAGCAGTTCTTTCTCATCGAGCCCCTCTCATCACGGGAATTCCGGGCTCAGAGAATAAACATTCTGGATTACACCGCAATCATTTTCTCGTCCCGCCATACTATTGACGCGTTCTATGGTCTGTGCGAAGAACTGAGGGTTAAAGTTCCGGAGACGATGAAGTATTTCTGCACCACCGAGGCGGTCGCCATGTACCTCCAGAAGCATATCGTCTACCGCAAGCGCAAGATATTCTACGGAAACGGCACTCCGGATTCCATCATAGAGCAGATCGGTTCCAAGCACAAGGGCGAGAAATTCCTTGTGACCCAATCCGATTCAAGCAACAGTTCTCCTTTGACGAACCTCATGGAAGCCCATAAGCTTGATTACAAGACAGCCGTGTTCGTCAAGTCCGTGCCTCAGGATCTTAAGGACCTGAACCTTACGGACTACGACATGATTGTCTTCTACAATCCTTACGACATCAAGTCCCTCTACGAGAACTTTCCGGAGTTCCAGCAGGGAGACATCAAATTCGTGGCTTACGGGAAATCCATCGTGAAGGCAATGGAAGAGGCCGGTCTAAAGATTGAGATCCAGGCTCCGACACCGGAGGCTCCGTCTGTGGCCAAGGCGATAGAACTTTACCTCGAAGCCCACAAGTAGCAGAATGTTCACTCTACCGAAATCCGAGCGGCTTCACGGGAAGTCGAAGATTTCGGCTCTGATGTCACGGGGCCGCTGGGGGTTCACGTCCGGTATCAAATACTGTTTCCTTAAAACTGATGAGGCAAACGATGATGGGATTCTGTCACAACCGAATTCCATCATTGTCTCAGTCCCGAAACGTCTGTTCAAGAGAGCCGTCAAACGCAACCTGCTGAAACGCCGGCTGCGTGAAGCCTACAGAACCCAAAAGGACATTCTCCCTCCGAAAGGATATTCAATACTATTCCTCTATAACACAAAGGAGGTCTTGGAATATGCCGCCGTGCGGGAGCAGGTCGCCTCGGTTCTTCAAAAGATAGCGGGACATGAAGCCTAGCGGGAATATTCCTCCTTGGAGACAACGGATCAGGAAGGTGTGCATCGCGCCGTTCCTGGCTTTTATCTGGTTCTACCGCACCTGCATCGGTCCATATATTCCCAAAACCTGCCGGTTCGAGCCTTCGTGCTCCACCTACGCCATCGAGGCGTTCAAGAAGTGGGGTCCTATCAAGGGCTTGTTTCTGACCGTCTGGCGGCTTCTTCGCTGCAACCCATGGGGCGGCAGCGGGTATGATCCTGTGCCTTAGATTTTATGATTCTTCTTCCGGGAGCGGAGGTGGGAAACACTCTCCACAAGAAGCTGATCCCTGAGAATGTACCTTGCGGCGATGAAATTCAGGATCGCGGCCACGAGCGGGAACACTGCGGTGAACTTGAATATCCATTCCTTGTCAGCCGTGAAATAATCCACCCCGATCCATGCCTGAAGAGCGATCATCAGGATGGCTGAGAGCACGGCCGTGCGCATCTGGAAGACCCGAGCGTTGAACGAGAATACTGCCAGAAGCTGAAGGATGGTGATCAGAATCAGAAGAATAAGGTAAGGTGTGTACTTGACGTAGGTCAACTCGGCGGCATGAATCCCGCCGGGACCAAGCGTGAATGCCTTGACGCTGAAGAAAAGCGCCGCTATGAGACCTGTGGCTATGCACAGGTATAAAGTTTGAAGTCTTTGCCACATATTTTACAAAAATAGTTAATTCCGTTGAATATTCTTATATTTGGCGGCATAAGTAAGCACTAAAAAACAATTCGGTAATCTTTCAGGATTACTAAACATTAAAATTCATATTATGAGAATAGCAGAATCTGAATTAATCATCAACGATGACGGATCGGCGTTCCACATCCATCTGAAACCGGAAGAGCTGGCTGACATCATCATCCTCGTCGGAGACCCGGGAAGGGTTGACATGGTCGCCGGATTCCTCACCGACATCGAGTTCCGCCACCAGTCAAGGGAGTTCGTCTCCACGACCGGCAAGTACAACGGCAAGAGAATCACCGTGTTGTCAACCGGAATCGGAACGGACAACATCGACATAGTGATGACCGAGCTGGACGCCTTGGCCAATGTGGACTTCATCACACGTGAGCCGAAAAAGGAGCACCGCACCCTGACAATCCTCAGAATAGGAACCTGCGGAGCAGTGCAAGCGGACATTCCGCTCGGCTCAGCGATTTTCTCCCACTATTCAGTAGGTTGCGACGGACTTATGAACTGGTACGCAAACCGTGACGAGGTCTCCAACCTTGAGATGGAGGAAGCTTTCAAGAAGCACACACACTGGAACGAGAACCTCCCTTCTCCTTACTTCGTGAAGGCCAGCGAAAAGCTGATCAAGAAGTTTGAAGACTGTTCAGTAAAAGGAATGACCATCTCGGCATCAGGCTTTTACGGACCTCAGGGCAGAGTCGTCAGACAAGGTCTTGCGATGCCGGACATGCTGAAGGACTTCGAGTCGTTCCGCTTCGGCGACTACAGGATCACGAATTTCGAGATGGAGAGTTCGGCTGTCGCCGGAATGGCAAGGCACCTCGGACACGAGGCCGGCACAATCTGCTGTGCCATCGCCAACCGCTACCTCAAGAGCAGCAACCCGGACTACAAGCCGCAGGTGCGCGCCCTCGTCGAACTCGCACTGAACAAACTCTGCGAATAATAGCGGGAATATCACTGCATACGGCGTCCTGAGGTGTTGTTGAAACGGCTCAGGACGTTTTCTGAATATGTCTTCGTGATCGGAATCGGAGCAATCGCGTCGTTGTCGAGATCCAGTTCATAGCCATCCTTCTCCTTGCGCAGAACCTTGACCTTGTCCATATTCACGATGTACTTTCTGTGGCAACGCACAAGGCTGCTGCCCCGGAAGCTTTCCTCAACGGTCTTCAGGCGGCAGCGGAGCATATAGCGCTTCAGGTCACCCTTGCTGTCGGTGTACCAAACCACGATGTAGTTGTCATCGGACTCTATATAATAAAGGTTGGAAGCGCTGACGCAAAGTTTCAGGTCACCGCTGTTGTCGAAAAGCGTGATCTTCTCCAGCTGCGAGATCGGCACCGCCTCGTCCGAAACAACATTGCCATAGTTCATCAGTCGGATGATCTGGTTCTTGTCCTGGATGGCATAGTACATTCCGGCAAGAATGTAAGGAATTATCAATGAGGTATTCCCATACAGAAGGGCATTGCCCAAAGTCTTAGGGAACTGATCCCAACCTATGCCTGTGATCGGTACTGTTATGAATGAATATGCCAGACAGATCACGATAACCTCACAGACGCACCACGTTATGTAGCCCAGAAAATTCATCTTGATTCTGTTACGGGTCTTGTACATGATGAACTTGCTGAGTATCACGATCATTAATGATCCGAGAGCAAAAAGCACCGTGAAAACGAAGAACCTTGAGTTCCCGAGCGCCATCCAACTGTTGTGCGAGAACGGGAGGCTGACCAGCAGGAACACGATGGAGAACAACGCCGTGAAAGTCACGGTGTAGATAAGTTGGTTCTTGCCTCGAAGATAGCCAGGCAGAGGATTATTGAAAAAGCCCATCCTTTTCTCCTTTACTTGAGATTCCAGGCCATGACCGGAATCGGTCATGGCGCAGACATCACTATGCAAAAGTAATAAATTTATGCTTATTCGGAAAGTTTAGGGGACTTCAAACCAAAATTGTCATCAATTGAGCGGTTTAATAAACAAAAGGTTAAAGTTTTGCTTCACAATGTTTCATATTTCAAAAATACTTTCTAAATTTGTTTTTGATGATGTATAATGCACATCAAACGACCCTATAAAATATATATAACCAATTGTTTTATTAAACCTCTCAATTAATGAAAATCAAGATTTCAAGGCTGACAACGCTGGCCGTTTTCCTGATCGGAGGCGCTTTGTCTTTGTGCTCCTGCGGCACGGAAGAGACAGTGCGCGTTCCTGCGAAAATCAATCTCGAGAACGCCGACGAGATGGGGTTGTGCGCCATCACATTCAGTAATCGGCAGGAGACAAAGCAACTATCCTTCACCGCGGACGGGAATTGGTATATCCGGATTCCCAAGGATTGCGACTGGCTTACAGTATCTCCGTCATCAGGCACAGACGACGCTACGGTGAACTTCACCACAACAATTTACGATGCGACTTCTCCGAGGACCACGAAAGTCGCTTTCGTCTGCGACAACATCGAGCAGAAGGCCTTGCTTCAGGTGACCCAGCTCCAAAGGTTCTTCCTGGAGCCGACGATTCTTTCCAACGTGCTTCCAAAGAACGGAGGTGAGGCCACCGTCAACATCAGCACCAACGGCACGTTCAAGTGCGAGATAGACGCTGCCGGATCCACTTGGCTCTCAATCGTTTCCCAAAGTGACAACAAAGTCGTGATCAATGCGAGTCCAATCTCGGAAACCGTCGCCAAGAACAGGGCCGAACTCACTTTCACCTGCATCGAAGACCCGGGCGTGACCGCAGTCCTTGACCTCTCACAAAAGAACCTCGGCATCTCGATAGACGCGAAGGAAATCCTCTCTAACGGATATGAGGCTGAGGGAGACCTCTCCTTGAAACTGCTCAACGTCACAAACTGGACGCCTGAGTCCGACCAGCCTTGGGTGAAAGTGTCTAGATCCGGAGAAAAGATTCATTTCACCGTCGAGGCGAACCCATACAGCGAAGACAGGACCGCGCATATTTCAGCGATCTGCGCCGATACCGAAGAGGACAAGGATGTCAAGGGCGTGATCACCCTGACCCAGTACGCGGCCGCCGACCTGATGGACTTCAAGTTCCACGAGGACGGCACCGCCGAGGACATCTCCCCTCTGAAGAACAAAGTGAACTCTTGGACAACCGGAGCCACAATGAACTACTATGAAGACTATGGCGCATGGGGGCCGACAGTCTCACGCGCCATCAACAAGAACTTGGACAAGGCCAAAAACGCTTTCTGGGAGTGTGAATATACTGCATTCGACGCCAGGATCGGCGATGGTTACACAATCGAGTCAGTGTTCTCCATACCAACCGAGCACACCAACGCCGAGACAAAAGCTTTCGGTGCCACTTCCGGCGGAGGATTCGCTTTGATGCTCGGTAACGCTAAAGAAGCGACCAACGCAGGGGATAAATCGAAAGCCCAAAGGGATGGCTCCATCGAGTTCATCCAGCACGGCAACGGCAACTGGAACTTCGCCGTCAGCCATGTACGGGCAGTGCCGGGACAACTCTATCATGTGTTCGGGGTCTGGGACAAGGAGACAATCAAGTGCTACGTGGACGGCGAGATCAAGGCAACTGTCGGAGTCACAGCCCTCAAGCACAAAAACGGTCCGCACTATATGGGTGTCGCCGGAAACTACAACGGCGATGACAAGTTCAACGGTTCCTGGAACGGCACCGTCGTGGTCGCCCGCCTCTATGACAATCCGCTCACAGCCGAGCAGATCAAGGCAAAGACCGCTCTTAAAGGCAAGATCCAGATCGTGAAGTAACATCAGAAAAAAGCTCAGTTTATGAATAAGATAATCAAAAGGATATTCATGCTTGCCGTCACGCTTTGCCTCGGAGTCATTCCTGCCCTGGCGCAAAACGCGAAGGCAGGCCAGGCAGACAAGATACTCAACGGTATCGTAATCGGTTCCGACGGCGACACACCTCTGGCCGGTGTCGTGATCCATTCCAAGGAGAACCCCAAGGAGGTCGCCACAACGGACGCGCACGGAGAGTACAAGTTCTCTGTCTCCCCTACCACCCAGACGGTCGTGTTCGAGATGATGGGATACGACACGAAGGAAATCAAGGTGGCCGACACCTACCTGTTCACTCTCGTGACCATGATCGTACAGGCGAACGCCCTCGAAGAGTCGGTAGTAGTCGGATTCGGTACGCAGAAGAAAGAATCCCTCGTGGGAGCAGTCCAGGCGGTGAAACCAGCGGACCTTGCGACCTCATCCTCGAACCTCACGACTTCGTTCGCCGGTAATATTCCGGGACTCATCGCCCGCCAGACTTCCGGTGAACCGGGAGCCGACGGCGCGGCCTTCTATATTCGAGGAATATCCACTTTCGGAGCCAACTCAAGCGCGCTGATCGTTCTGGACGGTGTTGAGATCACATCATCGATGCTCAACAACATCCCGACCGAGGCCATCGAGTCGATGTCCGTCCTTAAGGATGCGACCGCCACCGCCCTTTACGGTTCCAGAGGAGCCAACGGTGTGCTCATCGTGACCACCAAGGAGGGAAGAAATTCCGAGAAGATCGCCATCAGCGCTTCATTCGACAACACGGTTTCCATGCCGACAATGGTTCAGGATGTCGCTGACGGTGTGCAGTATATGGAACTCTACAACGAGGCCCTCTACAATGTGGCCCGCCAGTCAGGAGCCGCCTACATGCCGTTCTACTCCAGCGAAAAGATTGAAGGCACCAGGAACCATCTTGATCCTTACGTCTACCCGAACAACGACTGGTACGGAATGCTGTTCAAGGACTTTGCGATGAACCAAAGGTTCAACGTCTCGCTGAGAGGCGGCGGAAAGAAGGTCAACTACTTCCTCAACGCCTCCATCTACAACGAGAACGGTATCATCAAGGAGCCTAAGGACGCCCTGCTTGACGTCAACCTCAACAACAAGAAGTACATGTTCCAGAGCAACGTCACCGCACAGGCCACAAAGACGACCAAGGTTTCGATGAAACTGAATATGCAGCTTCAGTATCAGGACAGCCCTTACGAGTCCACTTCCAACCTCTTCTACTACACGATGCGCGCGAACCCGGTGCGCTTCCCGGCCGTTCTTCCGGCCCAGGACGGAGACACTTTCGTAAGGTACGGCAACAACGACACCTGGGACACCGGTTCCAACGACCTCAACCCTTACGCTTTGCTCAGCCGCGGCTACAAGGAGCAATACCGGTCATGGATGACCGCGTCCCTCAACGTTGACCAGAACCTGAATTTCATCACCAAGGGACTCTCGGCAAAGGCTTTGGTCTCTTTCTACAACTATTCCTACGCCGCGACGAACCGCTACCACACTCCGGCATATTACAAGATTGATCCGGACAGCGTCACGCTCAACGAGGACGGAACTTATTCATGGACAGCCAATTCCATCGGAGCCGAGGGAACAACCTACCTTGAGAGTTCTGTCTCAGCCAGTGGCTACCACGAGTGGTCTCTGCAGGGCCAGATCAACTATGCAAGGAAGTTCGGGAAGCACGATGTCAGCGCCGACCTCGTTTACCACATGAAAGAGAAGGTGAACAACGCCACCGGATCCTCCGAGGAAAAACTTCTTCCGTTCAGGGAGCAGGGTCTAGCCGGCCGTGTCACCTACAACTACGCCAAGCGTTATTTCCTTGAGGGCAACTTCGGCTACAACGGTTCCGAGAACTTCATCGCGGGCAAGCGTTTCGGTTTCTTCCCGTCAGCGGCCATCGGATGGAACATCTCCAACGAGAAGTTCTTCACGCCTCTGAAGGGCACGGTGACGAACCTGAAGCTCCGCGCCTCCTACGGTCTCGTAGGTAACGACTCCCTGGGTGACGACCATCGATTCCCGTACATCACGGAGGTTGACATGGGTGAAAGGGCCTACGTCTTCGGTTCCAACTTTGCGAAGGTCGGAGCCGGATTCATCTCCAACTATGGTAATGCGGACGCCACTTGGGAAATCGCCAGGAAACTCAATGTCGGAATCGACATCGAGCTCTTCAAAGACCTGAAGCTGTCAGCCGACTGGTTCCACGAGTACCGCACGAACATATTCATGCAGCGCAAGTCATTCGCGTCGAACGGCGGCGTGGGCGGATCGCTTCCGTGGGCGAACCTCGGAGAGACCTCCAATTCCGGAGTGGATTTCTCCATCAATTACAACAAGGTGGTGAACAGCGACTTCCAGTACTCACTGCGCGGAACGTTCACTTATGCCCACTCAGAAGTGAAGGCTATGGACGAGCCTGACTACTCAAAGAATCCGCATCTCTCGAAAATCGGGAAGCCTATCAACTCCAACAAGGTGCTCATCGCAGAAGGGCTCTTCACCTCGCAGGAGGAAATCGACAACAGTCCGAGACAGGATTTCGGAGCATACGGTGTCGGTGACGTGAAATACAAGGACGTGAACGGCGATGGTGTCGTGAACTCCAACGACTTCGTGTGGAGCGACAAGCCTTACTTCCCTGAGGTTCAGTTCGGATTCGGAGGTTCGGTCAAATACAAGAAATGGGACGCTTCCATCATGTTCCAGGGCAGTTCAAGGTACGACATCACGACGTACAACAACCATCCGTTCTGCGACAATCAGCATTTCGGTTATGGCATTGTCCAGTACATCGCCGACGACCACTGGTCTTGGGACAACAATAACAAGGACGCCAAGTACCCAAGGCTCACGACGGTTCCATCAGACAACAACACCCAGGCATCCACGCTGTACATGCACGACGCCTCATTCGTCCGTCTGAAGAACGCCGAAATCGGATTCACCTACAAGTTCGTGCGTTTCTACCTCCAGGGCAACAACCTGTTCTACATTTCCAAGTTCAAGTACTGGGATCCGGAGAAAGGCCGCGGCAACGGTCTGTCATACCCGCTCCAGCGCACCGTGAAGGCAGGTTTCCAGTTCAATTTCTAATCATTTATGAATATGAAGAAGATTTTTATCATACTCTCCTGTGTCTTGGGAATGGCGACCTCATGCGACTTCCTTGATGTAATTCCAAGCGGCAAGGCCACAGAGGACGACCTTTTCAAGACCCACGTGCAGGCCGACAACTTCGCCGCCTCGCTCTACTACTATATGCCTAACAGATGGTACTTCCAGTCCTCGCTTGAGATGTGCGGAGGTGGCGACATGGTGTCAAGTTTCTATGGCTCAGTGTACTATTTCAAATGGAAGTCCCTTGTTTTCAACAATCAGGAGACTCCGTCCAACACCTACGTGGCGATGTGGTCCACAACCTGCAAAAAGGCTTCAGGAGCCGTGTCCTACAACGTGTGGGGCGGAATCCGCAACGCATACCTCCTTCTTGAGAACATCGACAAGGTGCCGGATGCGAGCCAGGAAGAAAGGAACCGTTGGAGGGGCGAGGCCTACTGGAACATAGCCTATATGCACCAGACCCTCCTTGAATATTACGGGCCTATCGTCATTGTTGACCATCTCATCGGCCTTCAGGAAGACATCAACTACGCCCGCAAGCCTTATCTTGAGTGCGTGCAGTTCATCTCCGACATGTACGACAAGGCCGCCGAGTATCTCCCGGCGTCATATTCATCAAACTTCCTCGGCCGCGCGACGAAGACTACCGCCAAGGCTCTCAAGTCACGTCTCTGGCTTCAAGCAGCGTCCCCGATGGTCAACGGCAACTCCGAGTGGTACGCCGACTTCAAGAACAACGACGGAACGCCACTGATGCCTCTTGAATATGACAAGGAACTCTGGAGGAAGGCTATGGACGCAGCCAAGGACGCTATCCTGCAGGGTGAGGCGGACGGATTCCAGCTCTACGCCCCAAGCAAAGAGACAGACACCTTCGAAAAAGGCTACGAGAACTACAGGGCGGCGTTCCTCGGCGGTGACGCCAACGCTTTCTACAATGAGTACGAGCACCTCTTCTGCTATGCGGCACAGGGAAACATCTCCTACAACATCAAGAATATGGCTCCTCGCACAGGATACTCATCCTACAGCCGCGAGGGATGGCGCGGATATTTCGTGCCAACGTTCGAGGCCGTGGAGTGTTTCCTCTCAAAAAACGGGCTTCCTATGGAGGTCGATCCTGAGACAAAGAATGCCATTCAGAATCCGACCCAGTTGGTTGACGCTCCGGGCTACCCAGGAGAGAAGACATCCATCCTCCACATAAACAGAGAGCCAAGATTCTACGCCTCCGTCGGTTATGACCGTGGATCATACGATCTCAACGGCGAGACCTTCATGCTCAAGTGCCGTTGTGGTGAAGAGCAGCAGAACGACGGGAACACTGGCAATGAATATCAAGGCTGCACAGGTTACTATGTCAAGAAGTGGATCCATAAGTCCAACAACTTTGACAACACCTCAAAGTCATTCACTTACCACAAATTCGCATTCCCGTACATCCGTTTCGCGGAGCCTTATCTGGATTTCGTGGAGGCCTATGTACAGTATTACGGCAAGATTGACGGAGAGGCACTGACCTACATCAACAAGGTCAGGAACCGTGCCGGACTTCCGGACTTCGAGGATTCCTGGGCGCTGGTCGGCGGCCTTCCTACCGGCAAGACACTGCTTGATGCGGTTATCAGGGAACGTCTCAGCGAGTTCGCCTTCGAAGGCAGGTGGTTCTACGACCTGAGGAGATACAAAGTCGTTCAGAACATTCTCCAGAACAGGCCACGTTCATGGAACATCGCAGGCAAGACGGCCGAGGATTACTACAAGATTACCGAGGCCTACGAGACTGATTCCAGAACGTTCACCGCTCCGAAGAACTACTGGCTGGCCATTCCGCAGGAACAGCTCACCATCAACGGCAATCTCGTCCAGAACCCTGGATATTAGCAGATTCGATTTCGAGGGAGAGCAGGAGGGCGGTTGCCTTTCCTGCTCTTCATTAATAATCATGGCCATAAACAGAACGGAAAGACAACTTTGTAATTATTGATTATCAACTTATTTCCGACGCTTTTCAAACACGGTCACTTATACTCAAACATATTCCAATGAAAGATTTTATCGGAAAATTCTGCGTCTGTGTCTTTGCCGCCATTGGTCTGGCGACAGCTTGCACCGAGTCTGACAAAAACGAAGAAGAGGTGCAGTTCTCTGTCTACGATGAATCCGGCGAGACTCCAAGATCGGTTGATTTCGAGGCGAAAGGGAAGAATGAATATTCACTGCGCGTGATGTCCAACGCCCCATGGAGTCTTGAGGTCAAGGGAGCGGACTGGATCACGGCCAGTCCGCTTTCCGGGGAGAAAGGCGTGAGGCAGGTAAAGGTCAACATCGCAAAGAACGAGACCCTTGAGGCGAGGTCGGGAGACCTTGTGTTCACATGCAAGTCGAAATCCGTGTCCATTACCATCAACCAGAAGAAAGGATCCAACGATGGAGAGATCATCGTCCCTCCGACACCTCCAAACGTGCCTGAGGCCGACCTGCTGGATCTGATATTCAAGAATGACGGGACAGCGATAGACAATTCCGATTCCAAGATGCCGGTGACGACGGTCCCGGGATCATCGGCCGTGAATTATTTCAACGAAGCATATTCCAGATACGCCGCGCATTTCAGCCACACGCTCGGCGACGCAATGAGCGCCGGATACTACAAGATCGACTACACCAAGGATCAGAAATTCAGGAACGCGCTTGCAGACGGGCACTCCATGGAGATTGTGTTCAGAATGGACGCTCCGGCCAACGGGTTGGAGATCAAGCCATTCAGTTCGATGCAGAGCGGTGGGACCGGCTTCCTGATCACAGACAAAAGCAGAGGCAAGGACATCACCTTCCTGCCAAACGTCAGCTCGAACGGAAAATCAAGCTGGAAATGGACTCACTCTAACATAACTCCGGAAGTCGGCCGTTACTATCACGTCATCGGAGTCTGGAGCAAGCAGGCCGGAAAATCCTACATCTATGTCAACGGAGAGCTGAAAGGTGAGACCGAAGCGGCAGGAAACCTTAACTTTCCTACCGAAGGCAGCACTTGGTTCTGTGTAGGCGGCGACCCTAACGGAGCGTCCGGAGCGCACAGCGGATTCAACGGAGATGTGGTTGTGGCGAGAATTTACGGCAATGTCCTCAGCGCCAAGGATGTGGCCGAACTTTACAAGGTGGTCAAAAACGACATGAAACCGGAAGTCATCTCGATAAGCGGCCTGACATTGCTTCCTAACGCCAATGTCAAGCCTGGATGCTGGTTCCACGTGTACGCCAAGGGCTTCAAGAGCGGAGACCGCATCAAGCTGGAATCCATGAGCAGTGACGCTCTGTCGTATTCATGTACCACGACATACGGGGAAGGCTTCCTGAAGATTCGTATTCCGGATGACTTCAGAGCCGGGAAATACCGCCTTGTACTCGGCAGAGGAGAGACGCAGTACCCTTTGGGTTCATCTGAGTTCAATGTTGTAAGCGATCTTAAGAACTTTTACAACACAAAGGTTGTGGCGCACCGAGGTTATCATCATGGCAGCGCCGCGGAAAACTCGGTGGCGTCTTTGGCCGAAGCCCAGAAACTCGGGGTGTATGGATCCGAATTCGACATCTATGTCACCACAGACGGAGTGCCGGTAATATACCACAACTCTACATTCAAAGGTAACGAGGTTCCCGAGGACGCTAAATATAAAGGTTGGAGACCCGACTCGAGAAGTTACGATGAGATCAAGGACTACAAACTCGCCAACGGGGAACCTCTTCCTACGCTTGACGACTATCTGAACCAGGCAAAGCTTTACCCGGACGTGAAGCTGATCATTGAGATAAAGAATCACAACACCACCGCTAAGACAATGGCCGCGGTGAAAACCTGTGTGGATGCCGTAAAGGCCAAAGGTTTGCAGAATCAAGTTGAATACATAGCGTTCAGTTACGAAGCCTGCAAGAGACTCGTGGAACTCGCACCGGAAGCGACCGTACAGTATCTCAACGGCGACAAGGCTCCGTCGGTTGTCATGGCAGACGGCATAAAAGGCATCGACTACTCCTACAGCAAACTTACGGACGCTTGGATCAAGGAGGCGAACGAGCTTGGAATGACTGTCAATGTCTGGACGGTCAACAACGTCAGCGATATGCTCAACTTCATCTCAAAAGGTGTCAGTCTCATCACCACAGACAAACCTGTGGAGGCCATGGAACTTCTCTCAAAACCATTCGTAACCGAGGAATAAAAGGGAAGAATAATTTAGAACGCAGAGGGCTCTTTCAGGCATATTCATCGCCCGAAAGAGCCTTGTTTCATTGTTCCGGCCATAGGATATTCGCCACAAATCCGCAGAAATCGCCACTTAAAGCGTGGCACCGACTACTCCAAGGGCATATTCACCACTAAATTTTTGGGTGGTTCGGGCATATTCATATTTTTGTCCAAGAACACTTAAACATTTCAGTGAATTTATGAGAATCATCGGTACAGGAAGCGCGCTTCCAAAAAAGGTCGTGACAAACGACATGCTCGCGGGATTTCTGGACACCAGCGATGAGTGGATCTACCCACGCACAGGAATCAAGACAAGGCATGTGATCACAGACGAGAATCTGGAGGATCTCGGAACCGAAGCCGTGCGGAAGGCTCTTGAGATGTCCGGACTGAAGGTCGAAGACATAGATCTCTTCATTGTCTCCAATGTCGTTTCTGAATATATAACCCCAGGCATGAGCTGCATCATCGGGGAGAAACTCGGTCTCAAATGCCCAATGTTCGACATCAACTGCGCCTGTCCGGGATTTGTCTATGCCTTGGACATGGCGGAGACATACTATAAGGCCGGCAAGATCAGGAACGCGATCGTGGCGTGCGTCGAGGAGCCGACCAGGATGGCCAGTTGGAAAGACCGCGGAACGTGCGTGCTCTTCGGGGACGGAGCCGGAGCGATCGTGCTGACCGAAGGCGACAACATCAAAGGTACAAAACTGCACGCCGAGCCGTCGAAAGAAGAGATCTGGCAGACAAGGACGCTTGTGGACACCCCGTACATAACCAAGAAAGAGGAAAGTGTCCCGATGCAGATGAAAGGGCGCGAGGTATTCAAGTTTGCCGTGAAAGCATGCACGGAAGGCGTGCAAAGCCTTCTGGACGAGGTGGGAATAGACAAGAGCGATGTCGCCTACTTCATGATACATCAGGCAAATCAGAGAATAATCGACTCCATCATCAGCTTCATGGGACAGCCAGCAGAGAAGTTCCCGGTAAACATCACGGATCACGGCAATTCTTCATCGGCCTCCTGTCCTATACTTCTGGACGAGTGCAACAGGAAGGGGATGTTCAAAAAGGGAGATATTCTGGTCTTTAGTGCCTTTGGCGCCGGTTTGCTTTCGGGAGCGGCCGTAGTGGAATGGTAATCTGAACATTAATTAGTATATTTGCAGTAATATGATAAAGAGTATTATTTGTGACCTGCTCGGAATCGAGCGCCCTATATTCCAAGGAGGAATGGCTTGGATCGCGGATGCGAAACTGGCCGCCGCTGTCTCAAATGCCGGCGGACTAGGCCTGATCTCCTCCATCAATTTCGGCACGGAAGCCGTAAGGGAGGAAATCCGCAAATGCAAGACCCTCACCGATAAACCATTCGGTGTCAACATCATGCTTCAGGCTCCGAACGCAGGAGAAGTCGCTGACATGATCATTGAAGAGCGAGTCAAGATAGTGACAACCGGGGCCGGATCTCCGGCCGCCTACATGGAGAAATGGAAGGCCGCCGGAATCAAGGTGATTCCTGTCGTGGCTTCCGTCGCCTACGCCCTCAAGATGCAGGAGCTTGGAGCGACGGCCGTTGTCGCCGAAGGAGCCGAGTCCGGAGGACACATCGGGGATATTCATACAATGGCGCTTGTGCCACAGGTGGTTGACGCCCTTGACATACCGGTACTTGCCGCGGGTGGAATATTCGATGGCCGGGGTGTCGCAGCCGCTTTCATGCTGGGCGCGAAAGGAGTCCAGGTGGGAACGAGATTCCTCATCGCCGACGAATGTCATATTCACGAAAACTACAAGGCCAGGCTGATAGCCGCGTCCGATGTCAGCACCATGGTGACAGGCAAATCGCTTGGAGACGCTGTCCGAGGCCTCAAGACCCCTTTCGCGAAGAAATTCTTCAAGATGGAATATGATCCTGCGGTTCCTAAGGAGGAGGTCCTGAAGTTCGGCACCGGTTCCATGCGCAAGGCAGTCTTCGACGGGGACCTTGCGGGCGGCAGTTTCCTCGCAGGTGAGGTGGCGGGCATGATAAAGAAGAAAGAGACCGCCAGGGAGATTGTGGAAGACCTCATGGACGGAGCGGAGAAGCTGCTCGCCAGAGCTCCGGAACTTCTGGCTTAACTTAATGATTATAAAGGATAAAACATGAATAAAAGAGTAGTTATAACAGGAATGGGAGTCATCTCCCCTGTAGGAAATGACGTAAACACATTCTGGGACAATCTGTGCAACGGAGTGTGCGGAATCGAGTCCATCAAGGCTTTCCCGACCGACAACCTGCCGGTCGGAATCGCCGGAATCATCAAGGACTTCAAGGCTGAGGAATATGGAATGGACAAACCTTTCATCAGGAAGCAGGACCTCTTCACCCAGTACGGTGTCGCCGCTGCCTATCAGGCCATGAAGCAGTCCGGCCTCGTGTCACAGGGCGAAGGCCAGAACATCGATCCGTTCAGACTCGGAGTATATTTCGGTTCCGGAATCGGAGGGTTCGCCACCCAGTACAGGGAAATAGCCAAGATGATCGAAGACCCTTCAGGCCAGTGGATCTCACCGCTTTTCATTCCTACGATGATCTCCAACATAGCGGCCGGCCACATCGCGATCATGCACCATGCCGAGGGTCCATGCCTTGACATCGTGACCGCATGCGCCACCTCCACGAACGCTATGGGAGAGGCTTTCCGCGCCATCAGGAACGGCTATGCTGACGCGATTATCACCGGAGGCTGCGAGAACGCCACAATTCCTATCGGAATCGTAGGATTCGCCAACGCCAAAGCCCTTTCGAGAGCCACGGATCCTAAATACGCATCGCTTCCGTTCAACGCCAACCGCGCCGGATTCGTCATGGCGGACGGTTCCGCAGCCCTTGTGCTTGAGGAATATGAGCACGCCAAGGCGCGCGGAGCACAGATTCTCGGCGAGATGGTCGGCTACGGCAACACCTGCGACGCCTATCATTCAACAGCCCCGAGGCCGGACGGAACCACCCAGGCGAAGTGCATCGAACTCGCCCTAGAGGAGGCCGGATTCGACAAGGAGAAGGACAACCTTTACATAAACGCCCACGGGACAGGCACGAGACTGAACGATGTCGCCGAGACCCTGGCGTACAAGAACGCCCTCGGAGACTTCGCCTACAAGGCTCACATAAGTTCCATCAAGTCCATGACCGGGCACATGTTCGGAGCCGCCGGAGCTGCCGAGGCGATCGCCACGGTGCTCGCCCTTCGTGACGGAATCTGTCCTCCTACCATCAATCTGGACACCCCGGATCCGGAGTGTGATCTCGACTACACCCCTAACAAGGCCGTCAAGACAGACCTGACGCTCGGAATCTCCGACTCGTTCGGATTCGGCGGACATGACGCCTGCGTCGCCTTCAGAAAATGCGAGGACTGATCCGGGAATATTCTTCATAAAACGACGAATATGAACAAGGAAGAAATCAAACAATTCCTGCCTCACCGTGAGCCCATGCTCCTCATCGAGGAGGCTCACATCGACGAGAACGGTGTGGCACACTCCCAATACAGAATCAAGGAAGACGAGTTCTTCACGAGAGGACATTTCCCTGGAAATCCGATAGTTCCGGGCGTAATCCAGTGCGAGATCATGGCACAGAGCTGCGCGATTCTTGTCAAGGATGAGATTCCCGGGCACATCACCCTCTACGCCGGACTGGACAAGGTCCGTTTCAAGAATCCGGTAAAGCCGGGAGACCTGTGCGAGGTGACAGCCACTTTGGACGAGAGAAGAGGCAATCTGTTCTTCTGCTCCGCCAAACTGGAAGTGGGCGGCAAGCTTTGCTGCAGGGGAGCCCTCAGTTTCGCATTGGTACCTATTGAATAATGGAATATAGACGACTGGAGGAAGAGGAGTTCAAGGATCTGGAATCCAGAATCCTCTACGAGGACAATCACATCCTTGTCTTCAACAAAAGGCCGGGAGAGATTGTCCAGGCAGACAAGACCGGGGACGAGTGCCTCGCGGAGACTCTGAAAGCCTTCATCGCCCAAAGAGATGACAAGCCGGGCAAGGTGTATGTCGGGATTCCGCATCGCCTTGACCGGCCTGTCAGTGGTATAACCATCTTCGCAAAGACCTCAAAGGCTCTTTCCAGACTATCGGAGATGTTCCGGTCCGGGAATATTCACAAGACGTACTGGGCCTTGTGCTGCAAAGCGCCTGAGATAAAGTCGGCGGAACTGGATGATTGGCTTGTGCGCAACGAGAAGATGAACAAGAGCTTCATCGCCAAAAGTGGAGAGAAGACACCCGGGGCGAAACTCGCGAAACTGATCTACACCCACCTTAGAGACACTGAAAGATATTCCTTGATTGAGGTTCACTTGCTCACGGGAAGACATCATCAGATCCGCTGCCAACTGGCCGGAATCGGGTGTGTCATCAAAGGAGACTTGAAATATGGCGCGCCCCGCTCCAATCCAGACGGAGGAATATGCCTGCATTCACATGAGATAAGATTCGTGCACCCGGTCAAAAAGGAAGAGATGGACATAATCGCCCCTCCTCCTTCTTCGTGGAGGATCTGACGCTCATCTTTTTTCACGTTCCTCTATGTAGGCCTGTAGCCATTCTGTAGGAGTCTTTCCGGTGTTCACCTTGAACGACATATTGAAAGACACGGCGGTGTGGAATCCTGACATTTCCGAAACCTCGCCGATTTTCAGCCTCGGATCCTCCTTGAACAGTTCAATCGCCCTCTGCACCCTGTAATAATTCACGAACTGCCTGAAATTGCGGCCGGACAGAATGTTTATAGTCTTTGACAGATACAACTTGTTAGTGAACATAAGATCAGCCAGGCTCGTCATGTCAAAAGTCTGGTCCAGATAAGGCCTTTTCTCCTCCATATACATCACGACCCTCTTGTAAAGGTTGTTCATCTTCCTGTCCTCCTCGGCTTTCTCTATGTATGATGTCCTCAGGTTGCCTTTGATGATGTCTTTTATCCTCTTCTCTGTGGCGCGTTTAAGAACGAAGGTCCTGCCTGTCATCGCCCGAAGGTACAGAACGGCGTAAAGCGCGAGGAACATTATCAGAGACACCGCTGAAAGGATGCCCTTCAGATGTCCGGCGGACACCATGGCGGACAAGAAAAACAGCCCTGTCACCATGAAGGAGATGGAATAGAGGAACCTTGAATATTCCTCCACATTGTGCCAGACCGCAGTGTTTCTGAACATCGTCCTTATTCCGGAAAACCGGCAGTAGGCCATGTACAGGAAATATAAGAGCACAAACAAGAGCATAGGCACGAATGAGCACACGATACGCTGGCATCTGAAATTCAACGCGCCGGAAGGCTTGCAGCCAAAGCACAAAACGGTGAAAAAACCGAACAGCAACAAGCACACAGTCGCTTTCAATGATGTGTCAGGCTTCTCGAACGAACACGGGCACATCACGAGTATGGCTGTGACGAAGGAGAGATCGACCACCATTCCGGAAGATTCAAGCGGGCGCGGCAGAACCAGTTCGGTCAGGATCAAGGCCAGCCCTCCTGCCGATGACATCAGGCGGAGGGCATACCTTGAGGAACGGTTGTCCCTGTTAACTTTTAAGTCATAAACCATGAATATGGACAACTCAAGGATAATTAGAACTGTAATGAAAATCGTCATCTGGTCAATAGTTAGTTTCGGCAAGATAACAATAAAAAGCCCCCGGACGGTGGTTTGTCCGGGGGTATGAAGTAAAAGTTGTGTTTTCTTTTTGAGAAACTAACTTTTCTTTGCACCTTTTATGGAGTCAAAGCCTTGGCCATAGACACCGCTCACCGAAGAAATGGACAGGAAGGCGTCAGAATCCACACGTTTGATGGACTTCAACAGAAGATTCAGGTCAGTCTTTCTGGTGATGACCATAAGTACGGAGGCAGGTTTCTTGGTGTACCAGCCCTCACCATTCAGGACGGTCACTCCCCTGTGAAAATCCTTGGCTATCATGTCGGCGATTTCCTCGAAATGTCTTGACAGGATGAACAGCTGGACACTCTGCTTGGAGCCCGAAAGATACAAATCGACAACATAGCCGTTGACGGTGACGATGATCATGCCGTAGACCGCAATGGAGAACTTGGCGTCGAAAGGAATGGCCTGACCATCAGCCCCGAATGAAGGAAACAGCAACGAGGACGCGATGATGAACACATCAATTGTGAGGATGATGCGCCCCGGGGATATATTCCTGAACTTCGTGATGATCATTGCTATGATGTCCGTCCCTCCTGTGCTTCCGCCCTGCGAGATGGACATGCCTATCCCCACTCCGGCCATTGATCCGCCTATTATCGAACACATCAGTTTTCCGTTCGACAACGCGAAATCCTGAATGATAGTCTCCGGAATAATGGATTGGAACACATTCAGACAGACCGACGCAAGAATTATGGCATACACTGTCTTCGCGCCGAACGACGGGCCGATGATGATAACCGAGATTATCAGCAACACCGTGTTGATTACAAAATAAGAGTAACCCATCTTGATGCCGGTGGCGTACTGGATGATGGCGCTAATACCGGAGACTCCGCCTCCGATAAGATTGTTAGGAGTCAGAAATATCGCCCACCCCACTGTGTAGATGACGATGCCGAGGGTGATCAGGAGATATTCCTTAATGCCCCTCAGGATTGTCGAAGAACCTATTGTCATGGATTATTTCAATACAAAGTTCACTATCTTGCCAGGCACGACAATCACCTTGATGATGTTCTGTCCGCCTACGTATTTGGCAGTTTGCTCCATTTCCCGGATCTTAGTCTCGACCTCCTTTGGTGAGAGCGACTTAGGGAGTTCCACAGTGAAACGCATCTTGCCGTTGAAGGAAACCGGATAGGTCACGTTGTCCTCCGCTGCGAGAGCAGCATTGAACTCAGGGAAATGGGCGTAGGTGATGCTTTCGTTGTGACCGAGCACAGACCAAAGCTCCTCAGCGATGTGCGGAGTGAACGGAGAAAGCATTATTGTCAGTGGTTCAAGAATCTCACGCTTGTGGCACTTGAGTCCCGCCAGATCATTCAGGGCGATCATGAACGCACTGACTGTCGTGTTGAATGAGAAGTGCTCGATGTCGTCCTGCTCCTTAGCGATCAGTTTGTGCAGAACCTTGAGCTCGGCAGGAGTGGCCTTCTCATCGTTGATGAGGCAGTTGTCCCCATCGAAGAAGAGTCTCCAGAACTTGCGCAAGAATCTGTTCACACCATCTATACCTTTTGTGTCCCAAGGCTTTGACTGCTCAAGAGGCCCGAGGAACATCTCGTAAAGACGGAGGGTGTCGGCACCGTAGTCATCACAGATCTTGTCCGGATTGACAACGTTGAACATCGACTTGCTCATCTTCTCCACAGCCCAGCCGCAGACATATTCACCGTTCTCAAGGATGAACTCGGCGTCGGCGAATTCCGGTCTCCAAGCCTTGAACGCCTCCAGGTCGAGTTTGTCGTTGTGGACGATGTTGATGTCCACGTGAATCTCGGTGGTCTCGTATTGGTCCTTCAGGCCGAGCGACACGAACTTGTTGGTTCCGACAATCCTGTAGACGAAGTTGGAGCGTCCTTGGATCATACCCTGGTTGACCAGCTTGCGGAACGGCTCGTCCTCGCAGACATAGCCAAGGTCATAGAGGAACTTGTCCCAGAAACGGGAATATATCAGGTGCCCCGTAGCGTGCTCTGTACCACCGATGTACAAATCCACATCTCGCCAATATTCATCAACCTTCCTGTCAACAAGGGCTTCATTGTTATGAGGGTCCATGTAGCGCAGATAGTAAGCGCTGGATCCGGCAAAACCCGGCATGGTGCTGGTTTCAAGAGGGTAGCCTTCGTAAGTCCAATCTTTTGCCCTGGCGAGAGGCGGTTCTCCGCTCTCTGTAGGCTTGAACTCGGTGATCTCAGGGAGCGTGAGAGGCAATTTCTCAAACGGGACCGGAGTCGGGATGCCGTCCTTGTAGTAGATCGGGAACGGCTCACCCCAGTACCGCTGGCGGCTGAAGATCGCGTCACGCAGACGGTAGTTGACCTTCCTGTGGCCAAAGCCCTGTTTCTCAACATATTCAATGGCAGCAGGGATGGCCTCCTTGACATCCAGTCCGTTAAGGAATCCGGAGTTGATCATCTTGCCTTCCTTGGCGTCAAAGCTTTCCTCGCTGACATCGCAGCCCTCAATCAGAGGGATAATCGGCAGGTTGAACTTCTTCGCGAACGCATAGTCGCGGCTGTCGTGCGCAGGAACCGCCATAATCGCGCCCGTGCCGTAGCCAGCAAGGACATATTCAGAGATCCAGATCGGAACTCTGTCACCGGTCATCGGGTTTACTCCGTAAGAACCGCTAAACACGCCGGTGACGGTCTTGGTCTGGGCTATTCTCTCACGCTCGGTTTTCTTCTTTACAGCGGCAATATATTCATCAACAGCCTCTTTCTGCTCCGGAGTCGTCAGAAGCGGCACCAAGTCGCTCTCCGGGGCCAGCACCATGAAGGTCACACCGAACATTGTGTCAGCGCGGGTTGTGAATATGGTAACGTCGTGCTCAGTCTCACCGTTGTAGCACTTGAACACGGCCTCGCAACCGTTGGACTTTCCGATCCAGTTGCGTTGCATCTCCTTGAGGGAATCGGTCCAATCGATCTTGTCCAGACCTTCCAGAAGCCTTCCGGCATAGGCTGAAACCCTGAGCTGCCACTGCTTCATCTTCTTCTGCTCGACAGGGAAACCTCCGCGGACGGAAAGGCCGTCCTTCACCTCGTCGTTGGCCAGCACGGTGCCAAGACCCGCGCACCAGTTCACAGCTGTTTCTCCCTGATAGGCGATGCGGTAGTTCATCAAGGCGTCAGACTTTTCTTTCTCTGAATATGCCTGCCATTGCTCAGCCGTAAATGGCTCGTGTTCAGTACATGCAGCGTTGACAGATGCACTTCCGCCTTTCTCGAAAGCGGCGATAAGGTCCTCGATCGGGCGAGCCTTCCGAGCATCGTTGTCGTACCAAGACCCGAACATCTTCAGGAAAGCCCACTGGGTCCACTTGTAGTAGGCAGGATCGCAGGTGCGGATCTCACGGCTCCAGTCATAGGAAAAGCCGATCCTATCCATTTGCTGGCGGTAACGGTTGATGTTGTTCACCGTCGTGACCTCCGGATGCTGCCCGGTCTGGATCGCATACTGCTCAGCGGGAAGGCCGAAAGCGTCGTACCCCATCGGGTGAAGCACATTGAAGCCTTTAAGTCTCTTGTAGCGGGAATATATGTCGCTGGCGATGTAGCCCAGCGGATGGCCGACGTGTAGACCCGCTCCCGAAGGATATGGGAACATGTCCAGAACATAGAACTTCGGCTTGGAAGGATCCTCCTTCGTCTTGAAAGTGCCGTTCTGTGCCCAGTAGGCCTGCCACTTTTTCTCAATTTTCCTGAAATCGTAGTCCATTTTATTACTGTATTTTACTGATATTCATGTTTTTTCAGTCCAAAACTTCCCTTCTTTTCAAGGCGGAACTCCACATAGAGCGACATTCTGGACTTGACCTTCTTGCCCATCAGCCAGCCAGGTTTCCAATCCGGTGACGCGCTGATGATCCTCACGGCCTCGGCGTCCAGAAGCGGGTCAACCCCTTTGAGCACCTTCACGTCACGCACCTTGCCCTTCTCGTCGATCACGAAATCCACAAGAACGCGTCCCTGGATTCCGTCCTTCACAGCCTCCTTAGGATATTTCATGTAGGTGTAGACCCATTTTTCAAGAAAGACCCGAGGGTCGCGGCTTCCGAGGAACGACGGACGGTAGTCACAATCGTAATAAGGCACTACCGAGTCATCGCCATTGGATTTGGTCAGCCCAGACAGGTCCGAAGGATTGAAAATCGGCTTAGGGCCGTTGATGAGAGCCACAGAGTAGTTATAAACATATTCAAGTTCCCTCTCCATCGTGTCATAGTCGATGACCGACTGCGTGTCACGTTCGGTTCCATATTCAGGATAACGCCCTGTGGTGAAATAGATCGACGGTATTTCTTTGTCGTAGAACGCCCGGTGGTCGGAAGGATAAGGCTCCTGTGCCGTCAAGGTGGGAAGAATCGGCTGAAGCTGGCTTGCCATTGACTTGACAATCTCGTTCATGTCGGCGTTGGAGGAAGTGTAGGCATAGAATCCGTCTCCCCCGGCACCCACCATGTCCAGATTGATCATCGCGTCGATGTCCGCAACATCGGAAAACGCCCTGTTCAGAAAGTACCACGAGCCGGCGTAAGTCTGCATAGATGCTCCGAAGGCCACGAACAGCACCGAACGTCCCAGAAGCGGACTATTGGTCTGCAGCATCCGCGCCAGCTCAAGCATCATCGCAAGTCCTGAGGCGTTGCCATTGGCTCCGTAATACGTCCGCCCGACTGTCCGCCCATCTATGGTCATCGTGTCAGCACCTTGGTTATCCATTCTGGCTCCAATCACTATATATTTATTTCTCAGCGTTTTGTCTCCTCCTTGAATGAAAGCGATGACATTGCGTGAGGTCAACGTGTCACCATCCTTCTGACGGACTCCGAACACATCGCCATCCTTTCCGGACAGCACATCCACTCCATATTTCTTGAATATTTCAGTGACATATTCCGCTGTCATCCTCTCGCCCTCGGAACCGGCCTTACGCCCCTCCATCACCGCCGCCGAGATGGTCGAGACGTGTGCCTTCATAGCCCTGACCGTCTCGCTGTCGTTCAAGTCCGCATACGATGGTCCGTTCATGAACTGAGCTTTTGCCGGGATGATCGCGGCGAAGATGGCGCAGATGGCCGAAATGATCGTGATTTTTCCTTTCATCATTGTTTCCTTTCTAAAATCCACGCGCCCTTAGGACAAAAATCCTGCCTTTGAATATCCTCAAGCGACTTCTTGGCCTGGGCCTCATCGTCTGTAGGGCACACACCCACGGCCGTGCTGTTCCTGAATGTGAGAAGTTCCCCTCTGTAGCCCTTTGCCGCTATCTCTTCGATGTACCGCTCGGCATTTTCTTTGCTGGAGAAGGAGCCCAGAATTATGCAGAAACGGTAACGATGATTGGCAAGACGCACAGAATCAGCAGCGGCAAGCGAGTCCGCAAGGGCCTTCCGGACCTTTTCCAACGAATCCTGACGGACACGCCGCGCCTCCTCTTCCTGTCGGATAGACTCAGCCTTGGCCTCAATCCATTCGGAATCAGGCCGTCCGGCGAGCCTCCTGAAGAAGTCGCAGCCCGTCACCGCGGTGGCTACGAGGATGATGATCGCTATTGTCAGAAACACATTTTTCATAACTTACAAAGTTAGTCAAAATTCCACCCTATTCAAAAATATAATTTTTAAGTATATTTGTAAACTATAAATTACGATAACATTATGGCAAGAGAAATCAAGTTCTCCCTCGTTTACAGGGATATGTGGCAGTCATCCGGCAAGTACGTTCCCCGTGTGGACCAGCTTGTGGAGGTCGCCCCGGCCATCATTGATATGGGCTGCTTCGACCGCGTCGAGACCAACGGAGGTGCGTTCGAGCAGGTGAACCTTCTATTCGGCGAGAACCCTAACGTGGCGGTACGCCGCTGGACCGCACCTTTCCACAAGGCCGGCATCCAGACCCACATGCTCGAAAGAGGTCTCAACGCCCTCAGGATGAACCCCGTTCCGACAGATGTCAGGGAACTGATGTTCAAGGTTAAGAAAAAGCAGGGCACGGACATCTCCCGCTCGTTCTGCGGCCTCAACGACCACAGGAACCTGCGCCGCTCCGTCGAGTTCGCCAAGAAAGGCGGAATGATCTCGCAGGTGGCGCTTTCCATCACCAACTCCCCTGTCCACACCGTTGAATATTACATGGGCATCGTAGACAAGGTCGTTGAATATGGAGCCGACGAGATCTGCCTCAAGGACATGGCGGGAATAGGCCGTCCGACCTTCCTCGGTCAGCTTACACGTGACATAAAGAAGAAATACCCTAACATTCTGGTACAGTACCACGGCCACTCAGGTCCTGGTTTCGCCCCGGCGTCAATGCTGGAGGTGGCACGCGCCGGAGCCGACTACCTTGACGTGGCGGTTGAGCCGCTCTCATGGGGCAAGGTCCACCCGGATGTCATCACGATCAGGGAGATGCTGAAGGCCGACGGATTCCTTGTGAAAGATTTGAATATGGACGCTTACATGGAAGTGCGACGTCTCACGCAGAAGTTCATCGACGACTTCCTCGGCTACTGGATCAACCCTTCCAACGCCAAGATGAGCTCGCTGCTCGTAGGTTGCGGCCTGCCTGGCGGAATGATGGGCTCGATGATGGCCGACCTCAAGGGCTTCCAGGGCGCAATCAATGCCGCCGAGAGGGCTCATGGACGTCCGGAAATCAGTCTTGACACCTTGATGGTCAAACTGTTCCAGGAGGTTGAATATGTCTGGCCACGCCTCGGCTACCCGCCACTCGTGACCCCGTTCAGCCAGTACACGAAGAACACGGCGCTGATGAATCTGCTGAACCTTCTGAACGGCAAGCCTCGCTGGACCACCATCGACAAGGACACTTGGAATATGATCCTCGGCAAGATGGGCCGTCTTCCTGGCGAACTTGCCCCGGAAATCGTGGATCTGGCCAAGCAGAAAGGTCTTGAGTTCTACACAGGAGACCCTCAGGAGATGTACCCGGACGAGTTGCCTAAGTTCCGCCAGATGATGAAGGACGAGGGCTGGGACGAAGGCCAGGACGAGGAGGAGCTCTTCGAGTTCGCGATGCACGAGCGCCAGTACAGGGACTACAAGAGCGGCATCGCCAAGCAGCGTTTCAACGCCGAGCTGGCCGACCTCAAGGCCAAGGCGAACGCCCCTATCGAGGTGGTGCGGCCGATTGTCGAGATGCCGAAGTTCGATGTCGATGAATATGCCAAGCGTTATCCTCACGCCGTTCCTGTCCAGGCTCCGGCCAAAGGTCAGCTTCTCTGGCAGGTCGATGTGGAGGACGATTCAGCCGCTCCGGTAGCCGGAACCGAGGTCAAGGCCGGCGAGGGCATCGGATTCGTGCAGACATATTACGGAATGGAGGAGCTCGTTCCCGCTGTTGACGGTCGCATCGTGGCCACTCTCGGAAAGCAGGGGGACAAGGTAGCCAAAGGTGAGATCGTCGCCTTTGTCGAAGGTTCCGCCGACGCTGCCAAGTAATGAATATTCACAAAAATTTGAAAACCCTTTCTCCGGGCACTTCGATGGTTGGTGAGCATTGCCGAACCACAAGCGCTGTGTCCGGAGAAATTTTAGTCGCTTCATCGGTCTCAGATCTGTCCTCCCCGGTCGCTGAGTCTGCCGAAGCGACTTCTTTGCCTCCCGTCGAGCGGCATCCTTTCGAGCCGTTCCTGCCGAAGAACGCCAAAGTACTGATGCTGGGCAGTTTCCCACCGCAATCCAAACGTTGGAGCATAGAGTTCTATTACCCGAACTTCATCAACGACATGTGGCGGATCCTTGGCCTGATTTTCTTTGGTGACAAGAACCGTTTCGTGGACGTTGCCGCCAAGAAGTTCAAACTGGAGGACATAGTGGATTTCTGCACCGAGACCGGCATAGCGATGTACGACACCGCCACAGCCGTCCGCCGCCTGAAGGACAACGCCTCAGACAAGTTCTTGGAAGTCGTCATCCCTACCGACATTCCGGCTATGTTAAGGGAAATTCCTCAATGCAAAGCCATTGTCACGACTGGTGAGAAGGCCACCGACACCCTCTGTCAAACGTTCGGGATCAATGCACCGGCTACGGGAGAATATTCCGAATTCCTCTTTGAGAATCGTCCCATGCGTCTCTACCGCATGCCATCCTCATCCCGTGCCTATCCCCTCTCCCTCGAAAAGAAAGCCGCCGCCTACCGCTGCCTCTTCTCCGACCTCGGAATGGTGTAGTTTTCCTGCACCCTTCAGCAGCATTTCCCGCCTTTTTCGCCGCCCAAGATTCTTAGCGACTATACTTTGAGCGCATACTATCATTCAATGCGGCATAATCATCTGCAAACTCAAAAATTGTTTTTAACTTTATAATCGATAAAACCACATGAATATGGCAGAGGAAGTCACCACAAACAAGAAGAAAAAGGCAACGGACATATTCAACGCGATCAAAAGCAATGATTTTGAATCCGTCAAACTGGCGATTGAAGAACATCATGAGCTGGCTCGCGCGATTGCGCCGAAGAAACCGGCGGAGACGATGGGGATGTCGCCGCTTCAGGTGTCGCTCAACACGGGGTGGCACAGGGAGATCGCCTGGTTTCTGCTGGAGAACGGGGCGGATGTCAATTATATGGCCGGTCCTGAATATAAACTGTACGGGAGTCGTGTGGGGTATCCGGTGCTGTTTGACGCTGTCTGTTCGGCCGTGCGGAACGCCCGGAGATATGTCCAAGACCAACAGACGGGTGAATTTCGCTGGGTCCACAGCAAGGAGGAGGCTGATTTGTCGTTCAACTTTCTGAAACGAATGATTGAACTTGGCGCAGACGTGAACAAAACCGACTACGACGGCCGCAACTCTCTGATGGAAGCCATCGGTGAAGCCAACAAACTCTGCCCAATAGTGAACCCGGAGACAGGGCGGCTGTACGACTCCCTCCCCATCACCCCAGAGATGACCGATGACCTCCGCCGCATCTTCAAGCTGCTGATAGACAGCGGAGCCGACCGGAGCAACAAATCAACATATTCAAAGAAAACCATCCACGAGCACTACTCCACCGAAACCATCTGGCGGATCTGCGGTGACCTGTTCGAGTAAGGCATACTGGTCACGGAAGTTGTCATGCGAACAGGTCATTCGAGTCAACCTCATCATCCACGATTCCATAGTGCGCTCCATCGGCCATTCATACTTGATTTATTTGCAGAATTACTAAAAGTCCGAGATAATCTCTCTTTATCTCGTTATTGAAGCGAGATAAAGTGAGATTATCTCGGATATGATGCATAAAGGAATCATCGTTGACAAGACGTGCAAAAGTCACTACGCAGTAACGTTTTGAAGGCATTTCGTCGCCGGAAAGGGACGTGCGGAGGGCAGCGGCAACGTTTTGAGTGGTTTTCGTTACCGAAGAGGGATAATCGGAGGGCAACGGCAGCATTATTGGGCGATTTTGCTGCCGTCGAGGTCCAAAACGAGGGTGACGGGAGCGTTTTGGGAGATTGCCGCCGCCGTGGAGGGCTTTCGGTTGAGAATCAAGCTGAAAAAAAGAGCCCCCACATACCAGATGGAGGCAGGAGGAGGTTCTTTGATTCAACACATTATTAATGCTTTAGGCTCCACGGAGATTCATGGGTTACTCGGCGGTCGGCTTGAAGAGGAGGCTTGCGAGCTCGTCTGCGGTGGCGCCACGGAAGTAGGTATCGATGGGTTGGGAGGCAAGGAAGGACTTCACGTCTGGCTGATCGTAACGGAGGCCGATCATCTTGGCGGTCAACACATCAGCGGGGGTGTCGAAGAGGAAATCACCGGTGAAGTCAAGACGGGTGATCAGGCCGTGGTCCACACGGAGGTTGGCTTCGACTGTGCCACAGGAGAGTTTGGCTTTGCAGTGGAAGTCGGCCTCGTGGGAGTGACCGTAAATGAAATCCCAAGTGGAGAACTTCTCATCGGTCTGCTTGCGGACCTCCGCGATCTGCTCGTCCGAGAGTGGCATCTGGCCGTCTCCGGCGGAAAGGATTTCCTGGAGAGCTGCCTGTAGCTCATCCAGAGACTTGAACTGAGGGAGGTACTCCTTCAGGTTCGCCACCCGGCTCTTGACCGAGGATATTCCTTTGGCCTGCATCTTTGAGGTCGGAGTGTCGAGGACTTTGACAAGGGTGTCAAGATCAACGTCGTACATCAGCGTGCCGTGGATGATCTCCTGATTATGGGAGACGCGGCGGGCATAGCCTGAGACCTTTCTTCCATCAACGAATATGTCGTTGCGGCCTGTCAGCTCAGCTGGCACGCCAAGGCTGCGCAGGGCATCCACCATCGGCTGCGGGGACGGGTTCCTTCCGATGATCGTGTAGTTCATGTTCTGGAGATCGTGATAGACGGCTCCGCCACCGGTGACCCGGCGGGCCAGCGTGATTCCGTGCGAATTGAGATAGTCCAGATTCACCTCGCTGTAGGCGTTCTGGTTCAGGCCGATGATTACGGCAGGACGGTTCCTCCAGAGGAAGAAATACGGTTCCTCGGACGGAATGTTCTCAAGGCAATATTCATCGAACGCAAGGTTGAAGTACGGGTCGGTGGAGTTGTTGATCAGATATTTCATTGCACATTAATTACGGTCATCCAAGTACAGAGGCAGCCAAGGCTATAGGCCGCTCTCGATTACAGGCAGGATATATTTCTTTATTTCAGGGTAATTCGGGAGGTGGGTTCCAGGGTAGGAACGCGCCCTGCCGGGGTAGAATCTTTCGAACTCGTCCTTGCAGTTCACCATCTCGTCACGGTCAGCGAATATGCCTGTTGTCAAGGCGATCTCATCGGGAGAAAGTACGTCAAACTCAGTGGCTTCCAAACGGGCATATTCATCGCACAAAGCATCGGTGACGGTGAACGTCAAGGCTCCGTCGCGGCGCGGGGAGAGATATTCACGCTCCCCTATCATCGTGCGGAGGAGTAGGGAGATGTGGAAGTCCGGGTTGACGAGTATCTTTCGGTAGCCACGGAGTTTCTGCGCCCAGAATCCACCGAGGGAAAGGCCCACGATAAGGTCAGGGCATTCGTCCCAGCATATTCCTTTAAGATGGTCCAGAGCCTCGCGCGGTTCGATGGGAACATCCGGGGCGATGACCTCGCTTCCCTTCAGAAGAATCCGCAGGGAGGACGCCATCTTGTAGGCTCCGGAGGAAGCAAGTCCGTGGATGAAAAGGACTTTCATCGGTAACTCGACAGGTCAGTCCTTGTGGCTCTCGAGAATCAGGTCGCCGAGTTCCTTGAGGTCACGGACGATAAAGTCGGCCGGATAGTGCTCCGGATGAAGATTGGTCCGCGCATCCTCGGCAACCTTCAAAGCGGTCTCAAGGGTCGTCTCACCTGAGAGCACGAGTACGCTGACGGCTCCGGCGTTGTGTCCCATCGCTATGTCCGTGTAGATCCTGTCGCCGACCATTGCTATCTCGTCCGCCTTCAAGCCGTTACGGTCACGGATGCCGTCGAGCATCGTAGGATCCGGCTTGCCCATCACTTTGTCTGGTCTTCTGCCGGAAGCCGCCTCAATGCACTTCTGCAGCGAGCCGCAGTCCACCAGGATGGTCCTTGCATCGGTCGGGCAGACCCAATCTGGGTTGGTCGCCATATACGGAATGCCCTGCTTAGCCCACCAGGTCGCGCGGCAGAGGCGTGAATATACCAGCGTGGTGTCGAAGGCCACGATCAGCATATCAGGAACGTCATCGGGATCGTCGGCGCAGGAAATGAACCCGGCTTTCTCAAACTGACCGATCATGCTCGGAGTGCCCAACATGAAGAGTTTCCTCACGTTAGGGAAATTCTTCTTGATGTAGTCTATCGTGGCGATCGGGGTCGTGTACATGTTACCCTCATCGGCGGGAATCCCCATTCCGGCGAGTTTCTTGAGGTAATCCTCCACCGACTTCGTTGGATTGTTGGTGAGGAATGAATATCCCACCCCGTTCCTTTTCATTGTGTCGAGCACCTCGACGGTGAAAGGAAAGATGTTGTTCTCCATGTAGATGGTGCCATCCATATCCAAGGCCAGATGCTTGATCCGGCGGAGTTTCGCTTTCTGCTCTGCTGTGAGAGACTTGTTATAGTTTTCTGTCATATTCATTTTTCTTTATTGTTCGCTTTCTGAGTCTGCCGAAAGCAACCGTTAATATTCACATCTTACAAAAATAACAATTTCTTCATTAAGAATGCCGTTTTTTGTATCTTTGTGTCCTCCGTTTTTAAAAACGCAAAGAAAATGGATCAATCAATCAAGAAGAAGTACAACTACTGGCAGTGGAGAACCCTCATCATCCTGATGATCGGCTACGCCCTATTCTATTTCGTTAGAAAGAATTTCAGCATCACGATGCCGGCCCTTGAGGCGGAGCTTGGAATCAGCAAAGTCAAGCTTGGGCTGTTCCTGACCCTGCACGGAATCATCTACGGCCTCTCAAGGTTCATCAACGGCTTCATCGCCGACCGCGTCAGCCGCAAGAAGATGATGGCAGCGGGACTTTTCCTCTCCGCTCTCGTGAATATATTCATAGGCCTCAGTCCTGAGATGAATGGCCTTTTCAATTTCATGGACGGTGAGGGCAAGGCCACAATGGGAATGGTCGCCTTCATTGGAAGCCTTTGGCTGATAAACGGTTACACCCAGGGAATGGGATTCCCTCCATGCGGAAGCCTCATGGCTCACTGGATCAAGCCTTCCGAGCTTGCCACCAAACAGGCAATCTGGAACAGCTCGCACTCAATCGGAGCCAGCCTTGTGGCGTTCCTCTGCGGAACATTCATCCTGAACCACTTCTCCTATTCGGCTTGGCAGTGGTGCTTCTTTGTGCCAGCGCTTCTGGCCATAGCCGGAGCCGTTCTGGTTCTCTTCGGCCTCAAGGACACCCCAGCCTCTGTCGGTCTGCCTGATCCCGAAGAGATTGACGACAACGCCCCTGTCAAGGAAGTTGTCACGGAGCCAAAGGAGTTCACCGATTTCGCCTACAAGAGATTTGTCAAGGAGATGGTGTTCAAGAACCCTATCGTCTGGATTCTCGCCACATCGAACTTCTTCATCTACATCATACGTTTCACGATTCTGGACTGGGGAGCGACCTTCCTAACTCAAGACAGAGGCCTCAGCATCCAGACCGCCTCAACAGTAGTGGGCATCACCGAGGTGCTCGGCATCGTAGGAACTCTTCTGGCCGGCTGGGCAACGGACAAGTTCTTCGGCAGCAAGGCCCATAGGACCTGCTTGATCGGCCTGGCCAGCGCAACCGCCTGCTTCATCCTCTTCTGGCTCACCCCTAAGGAGATGGCCGGCCTGTCAGTGGCCCTGATCATAATGGCCAGCTTCTTCATCTACATGCCTCAAGCTCTTATAGGAATATGCCTGTCCAACCAGGCCACCAAGCGTGTCGCCTCCTCCGCCAACGGTATGGCCGGCATCCTCGGCTACGCCAGCACCGCCATCTCCGGCCTCGTATTTGGAGCCCTCGCCGACAAATTCGGCTGGAACTCGGTCTTCGAGGTAGCCATCGCCCTCGGCATCGTCGGCGTGATCCTCTTCGCCATCATCTGGAAAGCCCCTGCCGATGGCTACGCCAAAGCCGACAAACTCCTTGAGCAGGTCAAGGCCGACTACGAGGCCCAGCGCAAGTAGCATTCACTCTTCAATGAATATGACAACGGTTGGCCGTTCCCGGTCAGCCATTTTTTGTTTCACCCCGAAATCCGCAAAAAGATTCTTTAATATGCAATAGGCCAAAAGCATCGCTATATCTAGCGGAATGTGGGTAAAATCTACAAGATTCCGCTGGCTATAGGCATATTTTTATTATATTTGCAGCGGAAACTATATTTTAGCGATTATGATTATCGGACGTAAAAAGGAATGCCGCACCCTTTGGGGACTGTTGGAAAAGAACGATTCTCAGTTTTGCGCTGTCTATGGCAGACGGCGTGTAGGCAAAACATATATGATCCGCGAGGCATTCAACTATCAGTTTACGTTCCAGCATACTGGAGTCGCCAAAGGTGACTTGAGAAATCAACTTTCAGCATTCAGGGATTCCCTCAGGAATGCCGGATTAGGTCAGTGTTCCGTTCCCAAAACATGGTTCGAGGCCTTCGATAAACTTAAACTGTTGATAGAATCCGCACCTGCCGGCAAAAAGGTGATATTCATTGATGAGCTTCCATGGATGGACACTCCAAAGTCTAAAATGGTCAGTGCCTTGGAGCACTTCTGGAATGGGTGGGCCACGGCAAGGCCACAGAAAGACATCGTGTTGATTGTGTGCGGAAGTGCCACATCTTGGATTACAAAAAAGATTTTGAAGAACAAGGACGGCCTTCGAGGCAGGATTACCGAAAAGATCAAAGTCGCACCTTTCACGTTATCAGAATGTGAGCAGTACGCATCCGCAGCCGGGCTTTCAATGGTTCGTAAGGACGTGTTGGAGATGTATATGATTCTGGGAGGAATCCCTTATTATTGGAGTTTTCTCAGGCGGGGGCTGAGTGTGGCTCAGAATGTGGACGAGCTGTTCTTTGCGGAAAACGCCAAACTGAAAGATGAGTTCGGGGCTCTGTATCAGGTGCTTTTCAACAGACCGGAAAAATTCATCAAAGTAATTGAGTCTCTTAATGGTAAGAAAGCCGGATTGACTCGTCAGGAAATTCTGACAAAGACAGGAATCGAGGACGGCGGCACATTCAAGGCCATTCTGGAGGATCTTGAGGAATGCGGTTTCATCAGACACTACACGTCATTTGGCAAGAAGGAGAAAGATGCTGTCTATCAATTGATAGACAATTACACATTGTTCTATTACCATTGCATTCTCAAGGACAGATTCTCAGATGAGAACTACTGGTCGCACACTTACCTGACAAGCGAGCACAACACTTGGGCAGGGTTGGCATTCGAAAGGGTCTGCCTCCAGCATATTCCGCAAATCAAAAAAGAGTTGGGGATATCCGGTATCCTGTCTAACGTGGCATCCTGGAAGACATCTCAGACAGAAGCGCACGCAGGAGCACAGATCGACCTTCTGATTGACAGAGGAGACAATGTTGTCACAGTCTGTGAGATGAAATATTCAAAAGACATTTTTGTAATAGACGGTTCTTACGCCAAAGCACTTGAATCAAAGCTATCGGCGTTCAGAACAGTGTCCGGCACCCGAAAGGCATTGCACCTCGCCTTCATAACCACATTCGGGGTGTCCCACAATAAGTATAGGAACCTTGTCCAGAATGACCTCACGATGGATTGCCTCTTCGAATAACTGGCCTTGGCGACTTGACTACAGACTATATATTGTTGTCATCAAACCGAAAAGTAGGGAGGAAAATATAATAATAGGGGGAAAATCGCTATATTCGCAGAAAAAGTAGGGAGAAACATATGGCGACTGAACTTGAAAATATCATCTATGAATATCGGAGGCTGGGCATCGGCAAACAGATAGATTACGATAAGTTCTATCTGTACTCCCTCATCACGCATTCCACCGCGATAGAGGGCTCGACAATCACCGAGATCGAGAACCAGATTATGTTCGACCAAGGGATCAGCATCAAAGGCAAAAGCATTGAGGAACAGAACATGAATCTCGACCTAAAGGCAGCCTATGAGAAGTCAATTGAATATGCCAGAGCGCATTCACCGATAACGACAGAAATGCTGACGGAGCTCTCATCATTGGTAATGAAGAACACCGGAAAAGAGTACCAAACCGCATTAGGAGACTTCTCTTCCGCAAGGGGGCAACTGCGCCTACTAAATGTCACAGCAGGGTTCGGTGGGAAATCCTACATGAATTACAGCAAGGTTCCCGCAAAACTGGCAGAGTTGTGCGATCGGATCAACGAAGCGAGGCGAGGCAGTAAGGGCAAGGATCTTAATCAGTTATATTCAATAAGTTTCGATGTTCATTTCGAGTTGGTCACCATCCATCCTTGGGCCGACGGGAACGGCAGGATGGCCCGACTGCTGATGAACCAACTTCAATTTGAGTTTGGATTGATACCTTCAATCATATTAAAGGAAGACAAGGAGGATTACATCAAATCGCTCATCACCGCTCGTGAAAGCGAAGACTTGAATATATTCAGAGAGTTTATGTTCCGCACCACGGCAAAGGTGCTCCGCCGGGACATTGACAACTACCTGCAATCAACTGGCCTGCTCGAAGAGGAAAGCCCGGCTTATTCCGCCCGCAATGGGAAAAAGCCGAAAAGTAGGGAGATAATCCTGGATATGCTGTCAAAGGACGGTTCTCTCAGCGCTGCCACTCTGGCCCGAAGAATCGGAATATCCCCGAAAGCCGTCGAGAAACATCTCGCCAACCTGAAAGCCGCCGGCCTCCTTCGCCGCATCGGCCCCGACAAAGGCGGCCATTGGGAGGTCAAGGCATAACGCGTCCGCCGCATTCCATTTTGGAATCACGCATCCAGGTTCGCCCTCAATAAATTAAGACCACGAAGTATGATGAAATCATGCCTGACCTGTATGGACTCCACTGTGGGCATCACATAATCTTCTACACGATCCGTCCGCAAGGCAACATCCTGATTGTCCGCATCCTGCACGAGAGAATGGATTTCAAACGGCATTTTTCACAAACTAAAAATAGCAATCAAAAAATATCAAGGAATCAGTTTTTTCGGATCAGGGGAAAACCGGTGCCAGGAGGCCACTGTGGCCTACACGCTTCGCACGCCCTATCCAGGTGAATGGCCATGGCCTCCTGACACCGCCCCCAGGAGCGGAGAAGTTCTCTCATTCAGTATCATTTTGTCCGGTAAATCCCCACTCTCACCGGACAAAACTCATTTCGCTGCCGGTTTATCCGGCTATGCAAGCGTTTCCCCGGACAAACGACAGCCAGACAGCCGAGCCAAACCTATGGTCGCTGAGCTTGTCGAAGCGACATGAATATACAAACGGTGATGCTCGTTCCTTACTTCACCCTCCTGAAATAAGCGGTGGACTTGTCGCAGTAGCCGTTTATGTCTCCAGTGAAAGTGCCGTCGATGTCGTCTTCGGACACCTTGTCGCACGGGATAACCTTGCCATTGGCCTTATAGCAGAAACCGACACTGATCCCATCATCTTCATATTGGTAGATTTGCACGCCTTTGTAAGTGTCCACGGCCTTCCCGACGGTACTGCCCCCAAAGAGCGCGCTGTTTTTGGCATAGTCAAGGGTCAGAACCAAATCTGTAGATGTCAGTTTCTCCACCGTCATCACATACTTGAAGACCATAAATGTCAATGTCAGAGTTTTATCCTTTGAAGAATAGTAATATGGAATCGAGATCGGAAGTTCAGCGTCTTCTCCCTCTATTCCTGCCATAGCCTCCAGATAGCCATCCTTTCCGAAAGTCATCTTCGGATAGTTCACTTCTGACAAATCCTCAGAACCGATCTTCTCCCCGTTAAACACATATTCAATCTTGTGGTTTTGCCAAGTCCCGATGATGCCGTTGGAACTTTCAGGATTCTCCTTGCCGCAAGAAGAGAGGACGATGGCCGCAAGGGCGGCCACCGATAAAGTCAATAATTGTCTCATCATATTCATTCCGATTGGTTAGAACGTCAGTCCGACGGAGACGTTGAGAATGTTGAGGCTGGTGACTATTGCATTCACGCCTCACACTTCCAACGTCATCAAGTTCGCTATTCGATAACCGAGACGATGAACTCAACTTGAGGATATACTTCGTTTAACGATAAGGCCTCTTCCTCAAGATGCATCATCACGTTCACATCAAGGGCATCCGCGGCATTTACCTCGTCACGTTTCACAATCAAATGTATTTTCTGCTTTTCCATACTTACAATTTTTTTTGTTTGCGATATCTCTAACATTCTCCTTCCTGCTCGGGGTCGAAATTTATGGCAAAATCATAACGTCGCATTAAATGTTCGCAAGAGCGTTTCATACTGTACCAACCTTTCCCTAAGAATGTTATGATGTCAACATCTGATGGGTGTTCGATCACATTGATAACAGGATTTCTAAAATCATCCCCATTAGTGTTCCTGCCCAATAGTAAATTCCCATTTTTCACAGTATAAAACAGATTGCCTCCTTTGATTTCGTATTCCATTTGTGTTACGGCATCGAAGTAATACACTTTGTTCCACACTTGACCGTATGAGTCCACCAAAGACACATCAGGGTAATGGGTCTTAACATATTCAACCGCCATCTGATAATTGCGTTGAATGGTTTCATGATCAAATTTCATAATGAGTTATTATTAAATCAGTTAAACATATCATTAAATTGTCTGAACCGAGTTTGTCGTTGCTAGCTTGATCAAGACTTTCTCACCATTCCGATAGAAACCATATATGGCGCCTCTCACCGTATCCGCGACATCTATCATCGGGTTGTCAGCACCTTTGACGATGTCCTGGCCGTCGTAGCATTTAAGGATATCCACGAACTGGCCATTCTCATAGGCTTGCAATCCCTTTGTCCCGAGAACCCAAAGCTGCGGCTCCTGAGATTGAGCGAAAACCAATTGAAGAATCACTCCGCAATGCGGCTGGACCAAATTCTTTTGCACATTGTTCTTATAATAAAGCAGTTCACTGCGGTTGTCAGGATTGACTGTTATCGTCATATTCCAACCTTCAACAGAATCTGGTGTCTGAAAATAATCGGCAAAAGCATTCAGATAATCCTCAGCGCTTTCAGTGACATCTCCCTGATTCTTATCAGCTCCGGCTTTTCTTACCAGTTCAAAAACTTTGGCCTTGCTCCAATTCTTCACCTTGAATGGAGTGGTGGCTAAATCTATTGCCTTTGCTTTGTCTTTCGCAAACTCAGCGATTTCACACGAAACACAAAGAAGATATTCCTTTGTTCTTTCATCCGCTATCGAATCTATGTTGTCGATAAGCAGCTCAGTCTCTTCCGCTCTATATAATAGATAGCTGATGTAATCATAACCATGCCCGAACCAATTCCCGACAATCAAACAAGCCATCCCGATAGCCTCGGCGTTGGATACAGCCGTTTGTTTTGCGGCTTCCATCTCCAAAATAACAAATTGGTTAATGCACGCCCTTTTCTGGTCGTGAGTCAAGGTTTCGATTTTGCCCTGAAGGAATGGCAATGTCTTAGGGTAGAATTTCCCCTCTGGCTTAATGCTCTCTTGGACAAACGGATGAATCTTTAACGCATCAATAATTGTTTCTTTCTGCTTTGGTTGCGGTGTGGAGGGAACATATTCTATCTTCTTCTCCTTATTACTATAATTTGTAACCAGATAAATTACTATGATAGCCATAAGGACTATAAATATAAAAGCCATATAGTATTATTTTGAAATGATAACATTGTATTTTTTAAGATCAAAACCATAATGCCCAAACAAATCATTTATCGCTCTATAATTGATTTGTTCGGATAATATTTGGGCTATTTCAACGATGATGTTGTAGGTCTGGAGCACCTCCCGGTCGTAAAGATCAGGGACGTGACGGAGATTATCTTCTTCAGTATAAGGATGATTCGGAGAATGAGCCAGCTCAAAGTCAAGCAGTTCCAAAGCCCATGTGAAGTTTTGAGAGGAGATGGCATTGTGCAAGACACCGTTGTCGTGAAGAATTCTTAGATTTCTTATCAAGACGTAGGCTGCGATCATGTGTCTATGGTTTTGATCGTATTGATTGTCATTATACTTCTCCCATTTGAGGGTCTCCTCTGCCAACTTGACCGGCGGCATAAAACGAGAATCGGAAATCCGGTACGGACACTCGACATCGTACTGAATCAGATATGGGTGGATGCGTTTACCGTTCGGTAAGACAGCCTCACATTCCAGTTCCAGAACATATTCCATCCGGTTGGTTTTGATGCCTAAGGCTGCCACATCATTGCACAGATTGAAATCCCTTATCGCATCGGTTCCCAACAATAGTCCCCAAGTGTCATTCCCCATTTCTCCAGTATTCATAAAGGTATAGTCCGTGTAAGAAAAGCCGTTACCTTTACTCACGACAAATCTGCCATCACTTGTCTGGCCTACAATAAAGCTCCTTCCGTGAGAATGCGGACTGATGTTCACAATGGTAACATCACCATTCGTGTCAAGCAGCAACGGCTGTGGCTGATAGTCACAGTCATTGCTTTTGATCTGACGGAAGCCATATCTTTTAGCCTTAAAAGGTATCATTGCCACTCACTTATTTTAGAGGATATTGATTATCAGGAGAATATATATTCTTTTCAAAAGCCGACTTTCTTGCAGCATCAGAAGCGTCTTCCATTTTTCGTGTCGCTCCCTGTTTGTTCAATATGCCGTCCGCCTCATATAGTTCCTCGACCGTGGAATCAATCGCATTTATTGCAAGTCTGTCTGAAAACCTATTTGATCCTCCATTCCTCTTTATGAGATTACCATACATCTCCTTTGTGATTTCAACTTTTCGGTCTTCTGTTGTGCCATTTAACGAGTATTCCCATCTCAACTTCGCAAATTCTTCGTCCATAATGATTTACTTTAAAGTTGTTGTTTGTTTTAAGGAGAGCCGAAACCGTTATCGGCTCTCCAATGTTCAATGGCTTGATTAGCCGTTCCTGTACATGATGCCGCAAGAGCCTTCAAACATTTTTGTGCATCCGCTCATCGAGCACACGTCAGAAGATGTTTTGATTGTCAACATATTCCTTTGTTTTAATAGGTTACAAATGATTTACCGGGTCCATTACCTGACCTCTTGAGGTTATTCCACCTCAAACTTTTTATTTCTGAAATTTCTTGTTTCTTCTTTTGCCAGAGGCTCAACATCAACTTCCAACCCCGCGATCGCATCATCAAGAGACTGCCCATTCAATGGATCATATCCTCCCATCATCTTCTGAGCAAGATTATATCTTGTCTTGGCGATGAAACAGTTACTCTCGGCCGCCTTGAGAGGAGTTCCGTTTTCGACATAGTTATTTCCCGGACAGAGATTGCAGTAGTCACAGTAATCGTGTCTGCCACAATCCGCATAGGATTCCAAGGTGGTTTTCTGCCATTTGCGCAGTTGTTCTCCAGCCAAGATCTCAGAGATCGATTGTTCCTTGACATTCCCTAAAGAGGCAGGAAATGAACAACAAACCTGCACATTACCTTCCGGAGTTATGCAGAACGTGGAATCTCCCGCCCCGCAAGCGTTAACTGTCATAAGCCTTGGTTGTCCACCAAAACCAGGGGCTTCCGGACCAACATAAAGAGGAATATTATCGTCCCTAAGCACCACATATAGTTGATCTTCAGTCAGTCGGAGGTTTCTCGGTGCGCACATATCTCCTTCGTTCGACGGAGACACGCAGACCTCGAATTGCGGAACCGCTCCATACTTGGCCGCCAACTCCTTAACACTTCTGTAAGTCTTTAGGTTTGGCTGCATTATGACGCATTTAAGGTTCATTGCCATCCCATACTCGGATAACTTCTCGACAAACTTAATCGACTTGCGCAGTGATCCAGGCACACGGGTTATCCTATCGTGAACTTCTTCAACCTGGCTATAAATCGACACACCTATCAAACGCGGATAATAACTCAGCAGCCTATCTACATCATTAAACACTCGCTGGCCGTTTGTGAATATATCGAATGCGATCTCCTTTTGCCACAAGTAGTCAATGATGTCCCATATTATCGGCTTCGAGAAAGGATCACCACCGCTAAGACATACCTTGTAGAGTCCCAATTCACACAACTCATCAATTACTCTTTTATATTCATTCAAGGTCAACTCTTCCCTGTTCCTGCCGCTCTTCTCAGAATCATTCCTTGTAGCACCGGGATTGTAGCAGTGTATGCACTTCTCGCTACAGTTGTAGGTCAGTTCAAACATAACCGATGTCACCTGAGAATCTCCCTCTACCGCTTCATTATACTGCATTTCAGCGTTGCTTATATCGTAAGGAAGTTTTTCCTGAGTGCTTCTGTTGTCCGATAATTGTTGTCTCCGCCTCCATTCACCAACACTGACCCTATAATTTCTGATCTCCTCTTTGTCAGGAATATGCAAGGTCACGAGTCCCACGTTCCGCAACTGGTCTATGAAATTCAAAATAATGTCAAATGGGAGGTTTGTCTTTTTGATTATAGCGTCAATGGATAATTCTCCGTTTCTGGGAACGGAAAGAATGTAGCCTATCACATCTGCTGATAACTCGTCAAAGTAGTTCACAACCCCACGAATAAGATTGTACATCAGAGCGCAATGCCTATTCGCATTGTATCTTCCACAGGTCCATTCCGGTCTGTAAAGGTGCAAACAATACGCAAGATTGCCGATACGGTCATCAAACGATTTCCGTTTTGATAGATCCATGTCTTCTCCACCTTTATTGCAGATTGCATCCCTCATCTTTATCAATGCGGTTGCCAAAGGCAGTGCAAATCCGGCTTTGGCTGCTATTGTGTCGCAGAAGGCCTCCGCATCTTCGAGTGGAATAGACTCACCGATAGCCAGGCTATGCCAGATTACGACATGACCAATCTCGTGAAATATGCAAGCGATTTGCTCTTCGGTTGTCAAGTTGTATTCCGCAATCAGTCTTTCACAATAACCGATGGATCTTAAAGGATAACTGAAAGAGAATGGAGACTCTTTGAATACATTGACAAATATTGAGAGTTTGTCCTCCTGTTCGGATATGAACTTTATTCCCAAGTTATCCTTGCCAGCATATTCATTAATAACAGCATTTACTCTCTCTCCAAACAGGGAGGGAAAGTTAAGCTAGGCATTTTGAAATAGAATTTTCATTCTTTCGTCCACTCGTACCCCACGGCTTCAACTGGGGATTATACCAATACAAAAAGTGTGGAGCCGATTTCGTCTATCTCAAAGAAGGTTCTGGCAAAACCTGACAGAAAATAGACTGAAACAATCCCCACACCTGTATCGTTGGGTGTAGAATACACGCAAGCGGATACAGATGACGGTGCTGTCGTCTTCCCTTCTGTCATTGAAAACTGCCAGATTTTCTTTGAAGGATAGTGCGAAAACACTTTCATCAATATGTATGTTTTGGGCATCTGCACCAAAACGTTACAAAGGTAAGAATATTTTCGGATTTGACAGCACCTTTTGCGGAGATTGTCTCGGCGAGCAATAAAGTAACACTTGACAGCGGAAAAATCAAATGGCTGATTTTGGTAACGTGCAAAATCTGCCATTTGCCTTTTTTCCGCTGTCATCAGAGACGTTTGTCCATAGCTTAACCACCATACGATAACGGCGACATAAAACAATACTAACTATCCCGGACAAATCAGGCGCTTCGACAGGCTCAGCGACCGAAAGAGTCCGGGACGGTAGGATATTCAGAAAATTGTTACTTGCTCAACTCGGCGGCGTGTGAGAGGAGATATTCCTCTGCCTCGAGGTTCCAGAGGCCGTTATGAGCTTTGCATAAGCGGTCGAGTTCGGCATAGACCGGGTTGGTCTTGCCTTTCTCCCCGAAGTCGGAGATGGCGGTCAGCGGCATCTCCACGTGGGTGTAAATGAGCTTCTTGCCGCCTTTGATCGACGGAAGGTTCAGCGTGGTCTCAGGGACTACGTTGAGACCGCCGATGTGGGTCACCAAACCGGCCGGATCAAGGCCTTCGCCCATCATTTTGAGGGCTTCCTTCATGTCCTCGGTGTTGCCGCCGCTGGTGCCTACCACATGGGTGGACGCGTAGTGGACGTTGTAGAAGTTGAACGGAGCCTTGAAATCGGAACGACCCGGGCCTGAGAAGAAATTCAGGCAGCCATCATGGCCGAGGATGTCGTCACCCTGCTCGACGACTGCGGGAACCGGAGCCATCACGATGACCTCATCGTAGCCGGTGCCACCGGAAATCTCACGCAGAGTCTCGACCGGATTCTCCACCAAACCCGTGTTCACATAACGCAGGTCAATTCCGCGTGAGGCGGCGAACTCCTTGGTGTAGAGCTCCGCAGCACGGTCAAGGCGGGCTTGGTCAATGTCCGTCACGACAAACAAAGACGGTCTTCTGTCCTCACGGCGAAGCACATAATTGATCATCGCAAGCCCCATCGGGCCGACACCGGCCAGAAGGGCCATCTTGCCTCCGTCCTTGATCTCCATCTGATGAACGTACGAACCTGGATGCGTGTGGTAGCAGGCGTGCATCGCACCGATCACACAGGCAAGGGGCTCGCTCAATGACGCAGGATAGAATCCCGGGCCATTGTAATGCAGAAGGCACCCCATCTCCATAACTTCGGACGGGATGAGGATATAGGTCGCGTCACCGCCGGCGTAGCGATAGGAATATCCCGGGGCGGACAGCAGTCCGGCAGGGCCGTCCTCATAGTTGAGGGCTGGCTGGATGGAGAACTTGTCACCCGGCTTGAACTGATCTTTCCACTTGGCGCCGACCTCGATGATCTCTCCGGCGAACTCGTGGCCGATAATCGTGGGGTTATCGGCGATGTCACCTGGAACTCTCTTGTGGTCAGAACCTTGATGGGAAGACTTGTAAGAAGACATGCAAAGGCTGTCGCTGACAACCTTCGCGAGGATCTCGTCATCCTTCATCTCGGGGAGTTCAAACTCCTCGAGACGAAGGTCTTCCTTACCATATAATCTAACGGCTTTAGTAAGCATGGTCGTCTCCTTTTACACTCCCTTCTTAGCGCGGATGATCTGCTCTGCCGTGGTCTGGTTGCTGACCGGAACATAGTCCTTCAGAGGGACGATCTTCTCGTTGATGGCATCCAGGAACCAAGACGGCTGAGGAAAGAACGCCTCCTCAAGCTCGTGGCAAGGGGTGATCCAGTTGCGTGAGCCAAGCACTACCGGAGCGGCATCAAGGTCATCGAAGGCCATCTCGGTGATGTTGGCAGCGATGTCATTGAGGTACGAGCCACGGGCGCAGCCGTCACCCGCGATGACGATGCGGCCGGTCTTCTTCACGGACTCAAGCACCTTGTCGTAGTTGAACGGCACGAGAGAGCGGGCATCGATGACCTCAGCCTCCATCCCATACTTTTCCTTCAGGATGTCAGCGGCCTCAAGGGCGCGGTACAAGGTGGCTCCGATGGTCAGGAAAGTTATGTCCTTTCCAGCCCTCTTGACATCAGGCTCACCGATCGGAATCTCATAATATTCCTCAGGCACACCTCCTTCGTGGAACATCTCTCCCTTGTCGTAAATCCTCTGACTTTCAAAGAATATGACAGGGTCCGTGCCCTGAAGAGCGGCGTTCATCAAACCCTTAGCGTCATACGGAGTGACTGGGAAGCAGACCTTGAGTCCAGGAATATGGCAGCACAGCGAGGTCCAGTCCTGAGAGTGCTGGGCACCGTACTTAGAACCTACGGACACACGAACCACAACCGGCATCTTCAGGATGTTGCCTGACATGGCCTGCCACTTAGGAAGCTGATTGAATATCTCGTCTCCGCAGCAGCCGAGGAAGTCGCAGTACATGATCTCCGGGATCACACGGCCTCCGCACATGGCGTAACCGATGGCGGTTCCGATGATGGCGGCCTCGGCGATCGGAGAGTTGAACAGACGGTGATACGGCAGAGCCTCGGTCAGTCCTCTATAGACAGCGAAAGCGCCACCCCACTCACGGTTTTCCTCACCGTAAGCCACCAAAGAGGCATCCTTGTAGAAACGGTCAGCCACAGCCTCGAATATTCCGTCCCTGATGTTGTAGGTCTTCATCTTGCTGGCAGGCTTGCCGTCTTTGTCGAGGTAGAACCTGGACTTGCCTGCTATCTGCTTAACGCGAGGATTCTCCTCCAGCGGCCCATTCACGTCAGGTTTGGCGTCGCTGAGTGAGTCGATGCTCTGGTTTGAGAACATCATGTCACCCAGAAGCTCGCTCTCCTTCACGAGATCCATTCTCGGAGAAAGATCGGTGTCAATCGCAAGCTTGTAGCAATCGAATATGTTGGCGTCCACCTCCTTGCGGATTATGTCAAGGGTAGCCTGATCAGCCACACCGGCCTCCTTCAGCTTCTCACCGAAAGCGAAGATGCAGTCTTCCTTCTCCCAGGCCTCGATTTCCTCCTTTGTACGGTAAGATGACTGGTCGCTCGGCGAGTGTCCACTGTAACGGTAGGTGACAACGTCCAGAAGCGCAGGGCCTTTCTTCTCAAGCAGATAGGCCTTTTTGCGGTTGAAAGCGTCGATGACGGCGAGAGGATTGTAACCGTCCACCCTTTCGGCATCCATCGCGTCGGCCTTGAAACCGGCGCCAAGACGCGCAGGGAACACGTAACCCATCGTCTCGCCCTTTGTCTGGCCACCCATGGCGTACTGGTTGTCCATCACGTTGAAGAGGACCGGCAGTCCGCCCTTCATGTCGCCTTCCCATAGAGTGTTGAACTGATCCATGGAGGCGAATGTCATGCCCTCAAGGACAGGTCCGCGGGCCATCGCACCGTCTCCGAGGTTGGCGACAACAATGCCCTTCTTGCGGTTAACCTTCTTATACAGAGCGGCTCCCACAGCAATCGAACCGGAACCGCCCACGATGGCATTGTTCGGGTATATTCCGAAAGGAGTGAAGAATGTGTGCATCGATCCGCCCAAGCCCTTGTTGAAACCGGTCGTGCGGGCGAAGATCTCGGCCATCGCTCCATAGAGCAGAAAACGGATTCCGAGTTCCTTGACATCCTTCCCCTCGTAAGCCTTCTTGGCCACATTGAGGGTAGCACCGCCCCAGAACTCCTCCATGACCTTCTTCAGTTCCTCATCAGGGAGAATCTGGATGGAACGCAGACCCTTGGCAAGGATCTCACCGTGTGAACGGTGCGAGCCGAAGATGAAGTCATCGGTGTCAAGACAGTAGGCCATACCGACAGCGGCGGCCTCCTGACCGGCTGAAAGGTGGGCGGGGCCAGGGTTATTGTAAGCGACTCCGTTGTAGCCACCAGTGGTCTTGACCAGATTCAGCATGGTCTCGAACTCGCGGATGTAAGACATGTCGCGGTATATGCGGAGCAAATCCTCCTTTGTGAAATTGCCTTCCTTAAGTTCTTCCTTGACGGTCTTGCTGTATGTCATCACAGGAATCTTCGGAAGCTCAAGCTCGTGATCCTTCGGACGCAGGGTCTCGTTAGGATCGATGTATAGCGCTTTTGGCATATTAGTATAGTATTAATTGTTTATATTCCTTTGTAACACTTTGATGATACCACCTTGGCAGAAATGCTATTTCAGCGCGAAAGCTGTCTCTTTTATGATTTCTGAAACGGTCGGGTGCGGGAAGACAACCTCCTTGAGCTGCTCAAGGGTCATCTCCGACTCGATGGCGATGCATGCGCTGTGGATGATCTCGGAGCAAGGATTGCCGAGCATGTGCACACCGAGGACCTCGTGGTACTTCTTGCCGACGATGATCTTGCATATTCCCTCACCTCCCTCATTCTCAGCAACGAAGCGACCGGCATAGGCCATAGGGAGCTTTACAACTGAATATTCCTTCCCGGAAGCCTTGGCCTGCTCTTCGGTGAGCCCGACTCCGGCGACCTCAGGGTTGGTGTAAACGATTCCAGGGATGGCGTCATAGCGCATGTGGTCTTCTTTCCCAAGAATATTGTTGACCGCGACCTCGCCCTCTCTGCTCGCGGTGTGGGCCAGCATCGAGAAGCCAGTGACGTCACCCGCTGCGTAGACTCCAGGAATATTCGTGCGCATCTTGCTGTCCACCTTGATTCCGCAAGGCTTTCCGCCACGGTTCAGGAGCATCTCCACGCCGAGGTTCTCAAGGCCGAAGCCGCTGATGTTGGCGCGGCGGCCCACAGACACGAGGATCTTGTCCCCGCTGACTCTCTGGGTGTTGCCCTCTGGATCCTCATAGACAACGGTGTTGCCCTCGATGCCGGTGACCTTGCACTTGAGGCAGAAATTCACGCCGCGCTTAGCGTAGATCTTCTGGAGCATTGCGCTGATCTCATCGTCAAGAGGTCCGAGAATCTTCGGAAGCATCTCGACCACGGTAACTTTCGTGCCGAGAGTGCTGTAGAATGCGGCGAACTCCATTCCGATGACACCACCGCCGATGACAACGAGCTCCGAAGGACGCTCATTGAGCGCTAGGATCTCACGGTTGGTGACAATCACGTCACCGGCCTCCTTAAGGCCTGGAAACGGAGGCACAGCGGCCTCAGAACCTGTGCAGATGAGGATGTTGCGGGCCGCGTAGGTCTGGTCAGCTGCTGTTATCTTGATGCCTTCCGCGTCACGACCCTGAATCATGGCCTCAGCGGCCACAACCTCGACATTATTAGACTTCATCGCCAACTTCACACCTCCGACAAGTTTCTTTACGACCTTGTTCTTGCGGGCCACGATCTTCGAATAGTCAAATGTAGGCTCCTTGACATAGACACCGTAGTGATCCCCGGTGAGGGCATAGTTATAGACCTTCGCGCTGTAAAGAAGAGTCTTGGTCGGGATGCAACCCTCGTTGAGGCAGACTCCGCCAAGTGATTTCCTTTCAAACAGAACAACCTTAAGGCCGGCGGCACCGGCTCTTTCAGCGGCCACGTAACCACCTGGGCCGCCACCTATTACCGCTAAATCGTACATATTTATATTCAATTAAAATTCAACTTCAAGGTTTTCGATCTCAACCGCCACCTGCTTGAGGAAACGGGTAGCCTCTCCGCCGTCAAGAGCCCTGTGGTCGTAGGTCAGGGACAGGCCGAGATAAGGGACGAAGGCATAGACTCCGGCTCCCAGATCCTTCGGGCGAGGAACGATCGCGCCGACTCCGAGGATCGCGCTCTGAGGCACGTTGATGACAGGCGTGAACCATTCCACTCCGAAGCCTCCAAGGTTGGAAACCGTGAACGAGGCACCTTCGGCGGAAAGCAGATCAGGATTGATCGAACCTTTCTTGCAGTCCTCGGCCACCTTCTTCAGAGCCTTGCTCAATCCTATGATATTCAAGTCCTCGGCATGCTTGACGCAAGGGACCATCAGGCCTCGCTCGGTGTCAACCGCGCAACCAAGATTGACGACATTGAATATCCTCATAGCGTCTCCGAGACAGTGAGAGTTGACCTTCGGGAATTTCTTCAGAGCCTTGATGACAGCATAGCAGACGAAGTCGTTGATCGTGATGTTGGCGTCGATCCTTCCTTCCTCAAGGGCTTTTTTCGCTTTCTTGCGGAGAGCCTGAATGCGACGTGCATCAGCTCCGAGCATGTGGGTGAGCTGGGCCGTGTTCTGGAGGGAGTTGTACATCGACTTGGCGATGAGCTTGCGCATGTTGGACATCTTCTCGACCTTGAACTCTTCACCTTCTCCGGCAAGATTCTCGGTGTGGGTAGGTTTCCAGACCTTGAGGTCGGAGCCCTTGACCATTCCGCCGATTCCGGAACCTGCCACCGGAGCCTGGAGACCTCCGTCAGCCATCATGGCCTTGGCGAGTCCTGACTTATGAGCGCCCTGTGCAGCGATCACGTCACGCTCGATTATGCGGCCGTGAGGGCCTGTGCCAGAGATCTGTGCGGTGTCCACACCTTTTTCTGAGGCGAGTCTGCGGGCTCTTGGAGAGACCGGAGCATCGGCAAGTGGCTCGGTCGCCGAGCCTGTCGAAGCGATATTCTCCGGTTGGCTCTGAGTACCGGTCACTTCGACAGGCTCAGTGACCGATGCTGCAGACTCTGTGACCGCTGAAGCCCCCGAAGGAGCATATTCAGAGAAAGATTCTCCTGGTTCGCCGATGACCATGACGTTGGTCAGGCAAGGAATCTCGTCGTTATCGTTGAAGAAGCAGGCCAGGACGGTGCCTTCGACTTTCGAGGCTTCGTCAAATGACGCCTTGTCGGTCTCATAACTGAAAAGAACATCGCCTACGGAGACCTTGTCTCCCACCTTTTTCTTGAATTCTGTGACAATGCAGCTTTCTACGGATTGCCCTTGTTTGGGCATGATGATTACGTGTGCCATTAATTATAATGATTGTAAATTCTCCAATTCAGAAGCCGTTCCTTCTAACAATCAAAAAACGGTATCTTATACACACAAAGTTAAAATTTCTTCCTGACATAAAAAAGGATTATATTTGTAGCCTATAAACGAATTAGCATATTTCAAATTCAAAATATCAAATAGAAAATGCAGTCAACAGAAGATCTGAAAAAGATTGCCTCCCAAGTAAGGAGGGACATCATCAGAATGGTCGTCAAGGCCAACTCCGGCCATCCGGGCGGATCCATGAGCAGCGCTGACTTCATGACAGCCCTGTACTTCAATGTCATGGACCAGAATCCTGCGACCTGGACACGCGCGGCGAAGGATCAGGACATGTTCATCCTCTCAGCCGGACACCTGACTCCAATGTACTATTCTATTCTTTCCAGAGCAGGTTACTTCCCTACATCCGAACTCGGCACATTCCGCAAATTCGGAAGCCGCCTTCAGGGTCATCCTTCAGTCAGGAAAGGTCTTCCGGGTGTGGCCCAGGCGGCAGGGTCCCTCGGACAAGGACTTTCAGTCGCCGTAGGTGCGGCTCTGGCGAAGAAAGCCGACAACGACCCCCACACCGTCTTCGTCCTCTGCGGAGACGGTGAGACCGAGGAAGGACAGATCTGGGAGGCGGCGATGTTCGCAGCCCACCACAAGGCCGACAACTTAATCGCCATGACAGACTGGAACGGCCAGCAGATCGACGGCACCACTGAGGAAGTGGCAGGTCTTGGAGACCTTGAGGCCAAATGGAAGGCTTTCGGATGGGAAGTCATCATCGCCGACGGTCATGACATGGACAAGATCCTTGAGGCGTTCGCGCAGGCAAAGGCGGGAGCCGGAAACGGCAAGCCGAAGATGATCCTGTTCAAGACAGAGATGGGACACGGGGTTGATTTCATGGCGGGCACCCACAAATGGCACGGCAGCGTGCCTTCAGAGGAGCAGTGCCGGAACGCTTTGAGCCAGCTTGAGGAGACATTAGGAGACTTTTAATTCAGGAATATCATGAAAAAATATACCGACAGAGGAAAGAAGGACACCCGCAGTGGTTTTGGAGCCGGCCTTCTTGAAGCCGGAAAGGCAGACTCAAGGGTCGTGGCTTTGACCGCCGACCTCAAGGGCTCACTCAAGATGGACGCTTTTGCGGCCGAGTTCCCTGAAAGATACTATGAGTGCGGAATCGCCGAGTCCAACATGATAGGCGTGGCCTCCGGAATGGCTCTCGCCGGCAAGATTCCGTTCGCCGGATCGTTTGCCGAATTCGTCACAGGCCGTGTCTACGACCAGATCAGAATGGAGGTATGCTACGGCAAGACCAATGTCAAGATCGCTTCGTCACACGCCGGAATCACCCTCGGCGAGGACGGAGCCACACACCAGACAATGGAAGACATCGCCCTCATGCGCGCCCTTCCTGACATGGTTGTTCTGAACCCTTGCGACTGGACGCAGACCAAGAATGCGACAATCGCAGCCGCCAAATACGACGGCCCGGTCTACCTGCGTTTCGGACGTCCGAAAGTCGCCGATTTCACCCCGGACGAACCGTTCGAGATCGGGAAGGCTTACATTCTGAACGAAGGCAAGGATGTTACTATCTTCGCCACCGGACACATGGTTTGGGAGGCTCTTCAGGCCGCCGAGACTCTTGAGGCGGAAGGCATCTGCGCCGAGGTCATCGACATCGCCACCATCAAGCCACTTGACACCAAGACAATCATCGCCTCCGCCATCAAAACCGGAGCCGTGGTCGTCGCCGAGGAGCACAACATGGCCGGAGGTCTTGGCGAACTGATAGCCGGAGTTCTCGCCGCCACTTCCCCCAAGCCGATTGAATATGTCAACGGACGTGACGAGTTCGGCCAGAGCGGAACCCCGTCCGAGCTTCTCGCCGCTTACGGAATCGACGCTCCACACATCGTCGAGGCCGCCAGAAAAGTTCTGGAAAGGAAATAAAAAACAGAAATTTTCATAAAAAACAGAAAAAAGTCAGGAGACATTTATGTTTCTTGACTTTTTTTCTGTTTACTATGCCTATCTTGCCGCCAGTGAACACAGCGGCCGCCTAGGAATATCCGGAATATTCCCGGATGTCCGCGATAAATGACAACAAACTATGAAACTCAAAGAAATCTGTGTGGACGAAAGGCCACGGGAAAAGATGCTGTCCAAAGGAGCGGGAGCGATGAGCAACGCCGAACTGCTCGCCATTCTGATCGGGTCAGGAACCCAAAAGGAAAATGTGATTGAGGTCGCCAACAGGCTGTTGGCCGAAGGTGAAGGCAAACTGTCCAACATCGCCGGAATGGATGCGGCAAGGATGAAAGAGATTGGCGGAATCGGCAGCGTCAGGTACACGGCCATAGCCGCCGCCTTCGAACTAGGGAAAAGATGCTGTCTTGAAGACCCCGGGATAGAGAAGGTTCCCTTGACAAATGCCGAATTCGTGTTCAGAATGATGCTCCCACGTCTCAAAGGTCTGGACCACGAAGAATTCTGGATCATTCTTCTGAACAGGGCCAACTACATCATCCACAAGGAGATGATAAGCCTGGGAGGTATTTCTTCCACGGTGGTCGATCCAAAGCTGGTGGTAAGGATGGCTCTGGACAAGCGAGCTAGCGGTATGATAATGGTGCACAATCACCCGTCCGGCAACCCAAGGCCGGGGCAAAGCGACCTGACGGAGACAGAACGAATGAAAAAGGCCGCGAACACCTTCGACATCGCGCTGCTTGACCACATCATCGTCTGCGACGATTGTTACTTCAGTTTCGCCGACGACAAGGTGACAATGGCGGCACTGGAGACGGCATTGGAGTAACGAAAAAATTTGCTGGTCTGAAAATAAATCCCTACTTTTGGTTTTCGAAAATCAATTTCGAGAAACCAATGAAAGTCATCAATCTTGGCGAGACCGATTCGGTCCTCAACAACATCGTTGCGCAGATGCGTGACAAAACCGTTCAGAAAGACAGCCTCCGTTTCCGTTACAACCTTGAAAGGTTGGGGCATATCTTTGCCTACGAGATCAGCAAGGTGCTGGATTACAGCCCGAAGGATGTCACCACTCCGCTTGCCACTGCAAGAGTGCGTACCTGCGACGCAAAGATTGTGGTTTCCACCATCCTGCGCGCCGGTCTGCCTCTTCACAAAGGTGTCCTTGACGTTTTCGACAACGCTGAGAACGCTTTCATCGCGGCTTTCAGGAAATATGACAAGGGAGACGAGTTCCACATCAACGTGGAGTACTGCACATGCCCTGACCTGACAGGAAAGACTCTGATCATCGCGGACACCATGCTTGCGACAGGCTCGTCAATCGAGATCGGCTACCGCAAACTTGTTCAGGAAGGCGGAGAGCCGGCCCACACGCACTTCGTCTGCCCTATCGCCAGCATCTACGCCATCGAGTTCCTCCAGAAACACCTTCCGGAGAACACGACCCTTTGGACCGCCGCTGTTGACGAAGAACTGACCAGCCACTCCTACATCGTCCCTGGTCTGGGAGACGCCGGTGACCTCGCCTTCGGCGCGAAGTTGTAGTTTATATTCCTTGAATATGAAAAAGGAGCCACATCAGCGGCTCCTTTTCTGTTACAGTTCCTTGCGGAGACGGGCCTTAGGGATGTCGAGCTGGTCACGGTACTTGGCTATCGTGCGGCGCGCCACCTTATAGCCGCGCTTGTTCATCTCGGCGACCAACTGATCGTCAGTCAACGGCTTACGCTTGTTTTCCGCATCCACACACTCCCGCAAAGCCTTCTTTAGTTCACGAGTGGAAACCTCCTCACCATCCTGGTTCTCAAGTCCCTCGGAGAAGAAATATTTCAGCGGATATATTCCAAAATGCGTCTCGATGTACTTGCTGTTGACAACTCTGGAAATCGTCGAGATGTCAAAGCCTGTCCTCTCCGCTATGTCCTTCAGAACCATAGGCTTGAGATGAGACTCATCCCCATCCATAAAATAATCATGCTGGTAGTCGATGATGGCCTTCATCGTGCTCTCAAGAGTGTTATATCGCTGCTTCAGAGCCTCGACAAACCATTTTGCCGAATCCAGCTTCTGTTTCACGAACGTCGCGGCCTCTTTCTTCTGCCTGTCAGAAGACCCTTGCGCCTCGGCAAGCAGATCGGCGTACTTGCGGTTCACACGAATCTCAGGAATATTGAAGCGAGGCATTGACAATTTCAGTTCCCCATTCACGATATCCAACACGAAATCCGGCACAATCTGCTGAGCCTGATCATTATAGGAATCATCTATCTGACCTCCGGGAGCCGGATTCAATTTGACGATCTTAGCCATGACCGCCTTCATCTCCTCCTCGCTCAATCCGAGTTTCGTGATGATCTTCTGGAAATGCCTATTGGAAAACTCAGCGAAATAGTCCGTGAGGATGGTTTCTGCTGTCCGCACGGTCTTCGTCTGCTCCTGAGCCCTCAACTGAAGGAGAAGGCACTCACGCAGATCTCTGGCTCCCACTCCGGCCGGTTCGAATTCCTGGATCACCTTCAACATTTTCAGAACCTCCTCCGGGGAGGACTCGATGTTAGCTCTGAAAGCGAGGTCATCCACTATGCTGTCAATGTCCCTGCGAAGGTAGCCGTCACTGTCCAGGCTACCGATGATGAAAGCGGCCACATCGTGGTCATGCTTCGACAGGTTGCGGTAGCCGAGCTGCTCCATCAGGCTCTGGGTGAAACTCTCCTTGACGGAAAACGTGTTGTACTGAGGCCGCTCGTCCTTCCCGTAATTGTTCACATGAAGTTTGTAGGCAGGAATCGGATCATTCTCGTCAATCTCGTCAATCGAGATGTCCTTTGGCTCGTCATTGTCCTCGCTCTTTTCCGGAGACGGAGAATCGTCAAGCACCGGATTGTCCTCCAATTCAGCCTTGACCTTCTGCTCCAGTTCCTGAATCGGCAACTCGATGAGTTTGATCGTCTGGATCTGAAGCGGTGAAAGTTTCTGAGTCTGTTTGAGTTCTAGTCCTTGCTTGAGCATAACTTATTCCTGATTAACGGTCTCTACAGTGTAGGAATGAAACCGGTCAACCACTGGATAACCGATTGTTTCCTTTACGATGAATGCAGTCGGGAAAGTTCCCTTGACCTGCTGAAGAAGCTGCATGGCCTCGGACTTTGTGCGGAAATCACCGACCGTGACCCTGAAGAATGGATTGGAATATGTCCGATAGGCCGAAACACCGGGGAACATTCCCTTAAAGCGAGCCAAAGCCGCCTCGGAATCATTTCTGGAAGTCTGCTTGTTGTCATTGAATATCCTGACTCTGAAGCCGGTGTAAGTCCTTGAAGGATTAGTGGCCAGATGAGACTCAAAAGCGTTCAGAATCCGTTGGGACTGATGCACCGTCACCTTTGGATCACTCTCCCCATAGCCGGAAAGGAGATTGAATATATTCTTTCCCACCAATGTGGAGTCCATCGCCGCGCTCTGCCTGTAAATGACGGAATCACGCTTCTCGGAAGCACCTTGCGCTAATGCCTGAGAGACGGAGGCAAGGACTATCAATGAGAGTGTAATAATTTTACGAACCAAAATATCCATAAATCTATTCAGCCATTTTGTTAAGGTCTATATTCTTGAATTTCAAAGTGGTTCCCGCACCGCTTTTGAGTTTGACGGTCGCCGTCACATCAGTTGTGAACCCTTCCAGACTTCCCTTCTTTACAATCTGCATCAGTTTCATGAGGCTCACGCCATCGTTCAAGGTCGCGGTGCAAGGCAGATCATAGACCTTCGAGCATTTCTTGTCCACGCTTATCGTGTCGGCCGTGTAGCTTGCGAAATCCTCTCCGTTGTACTTCACGGTACCGTTCACATCCATCACCTTGAACGCGAACGTAGGGTTGTCGATTCCCACGGCAAGCACCGCGTCAATCGAGCGCAGGCCTTTCAATGAATATGACTCAAGGCCACACGAGGTCACCTTTATGTCCTTGACCTTTCTCAATCCGGAACACCCGGAAAGTATGGCGCAGGCCAGCAAAGCGACAAAAATGCCAAATATTGTTCTCTTGAATGTCTTCATTTTGTACACTGTTTCTACAAAGATAGTGAAAAATCCATATCTTTGCATAAGACAGTTCATAATACGCAATGAAAAGAATATACATAGAAACCTACGGTTGCCAGATGAATGTCGGCGACTCTGAGGTGATTTTCTCGATTCTCGGGAAAGAAGGTTACGAACGCACCGAGTCAATGGACGACGCGGATGTGATTCTCGCCAACACCTGCTCCGTCAGGGACAACGCCGAGCAAAGGATATGGGGTCGCATAGAGGTGTTCCACAAGCAGAAGGAAAAGAGACCGGGTATGGTCGTGGGAATTGTCGGATGCATGGCCGAAAGGCTGAAGGACAAGCTTCTGGACACACACAAGGTGGACCTTGTGGCCGGTCCCGATTCCTACAGGACGCTTCCGGCATTGCTCAGGGACATAGCTCCTGACAAGCCACAGATCAACGTGATGCTTTCCCATGAGGAGACCTACGCCGACATCGTGCCGGTCAGGACCGACAGGAACGGGGTCTCAGCGTTCATCTCCATCATGAGAGGATGCAACAATGTCTGCTCGTACTGCGTCGTGCCATACACCAGGGGTGCGGAAAGAAGCAGAGACCCGCAGACAATTGTGAATGAAGCGCGTGATGTCTTCGGCAAAGGGTACAAGGAAGTGACCCTGCTGGGGCAGAACGTGGATTCCTACAACTGGAAACCGGCCGACGGCGAGACGTGCGACTTTCCGAAGCTTTTGGAGATGGTGGCCGGGATCAGTCCCGAGCTGAGGGTGCGTTTCGCCACCAACCATCCAAAGGACATCAGCGACGAGTTGATAGAGACAATGGCGAGGCACGACAACATCTGCAACCATATTCATCTGCCAGTGCAGTCGGGCAGCGACAGGCTTCTGGAAAAGATGAGACGGCGCTACACATCAGAATGGTACCTTGAGCGTGTGGCTAAAATCCGGGAGGTCCTGCCGGACTGCGGAATCACCACCGATGTGATCGCCGGATTCTGCTCCGAGACCGAAGAGGATCATCAGCAGACACTTGAGCTGTTCCGCAAGGTGGGTTTCGACTATGCCTACATGTTCTACTATTCCGAAAGGCCCGGGACTCTCGCCGCAAGGCACTACCCTGACGACGTGCCGCTTGATGTCAAGACAAGACGGCTGAACGAGATCATCGCGCTGCAAAACGAACTGAGCCTCAAGAGCAACCGGAACGACATCGGCAAGACGTTCAGGGTTCTTGTGGAAGGGCCGTCAAAAAAGAACCCGGAGGAACTTTGCGGACGCTCGGGAAGCAACAAGATGTGCGTGTTCCCGGGCAGAGGACACAAGGCTGGAGACTATGTGGATGTCAAAGTGCTTTCCTGCACTTCCGCGACACTTATCGGCGAGCCTGTTTAGGATTGTCTTATGCAGTGGGTTCTCTCAGTTTTCTATTTCCTCCTGATACTCAGCGTCTTCACAGTCATATTGGTAGACAAGGGGGATTCGGGGAGGAAGTTCGCCTGGCTGCTGATCATAGCCGTGCTTCCCGTGGTCGGCCTGGTTCTTTACTTCATGTTCGGAATCAATTACCGGCACCACTGGATCTTCAACCGGAGGCATCAGAGGTACAGGGATATCTTCGAGGCGGGAACAACACCGGAACTGAACAGAATTCTTTTCGGACATGACAATGTCTCTGCAGTCAAAGAGGAGTTCCGGCCTTTGGCAAGGCTTCTCGGGGCGGATAGTTACCCCTCCGTCACATCCGGCAACGACGTGGAGATCATCACAAGCGGACAACGGAAGTTCGACCTGCTGCGTGAGGATATTCTGGCGGCAAAGGAATCCATCCACATTGAATATTTCCACTTCGGCAACGACAAGGGCAGCAAGGAGATCAAGCGGCTGCTGATGCAGAAGGCACGAGAAGGGATCAAGGTACGTTTCCTATATGAGAACATAGCCAATTTCCCGATAGCGTCAGCCTACTACAACAATATGAGGAAAGCCGGTGTCGATGTCGTCAAATTCACCAACCCGAGAATGCACGTGCTGGACTTTGCCACGAAGCTCAACTACAGGAACCACAGGAAGATAGTTGTTATTGACGGAAAGATCGGATACACGGGAGGGATGAACATCAACGACCACTATTTCCGCCAATGGAGGGACACGCACCTGCGCATGGCCGGCGATGCCGTGGCAGTGCTCCAATACACGTTTCTGGACTCGTGGTTGACCGGCGGTGGAACGATAGACAAGCCGATGATCGATTTCTATCCGATGGCCAAGAAGCCGGTCACTGAGCATGCCGAAGTGACCGTGCAGAAAAGAGACATCTCGGACAACGTCGCTTCGACAGGTTCAGCGACCGGAAACACAGGCTCAGCGACCGGAGATGCAGATTCGGAGATCGACTTCCACGCCACACATCCGATCCTGAAGGGCAAGCTGATGCAGATAGTCCCGGACGAACCAGACCTGCCGCTTCCTATCCTCCAGATGAGCTACGAGTGGGCTCTACAGCACGCCAAGAAGTACATCTATCTCCAGACTCCGTATTTTGTTCCTACAGAACCCGTTATGGATGCCCTTAAAACAGCCGCGCTTTGCGGCGTCGATGTCCGTCTCATGCTCCCTGAAGTGGCCGACAACCTTTTGATGCGACCGGCCAACCGAGCCTACTACGAAGAGGCCCTGCAAGCCGGCGTGAGAATATTCCTGCGCAAGGGGGAATTCATCCACGCAAAGACCTTTGTCTGCGACGACTACCTCTCCAGCATCGGGTCGGCCAATCTGGATTTCCGCAGTTTTGCCATCAACTATGAGGTCAACGCCTACATCTACGATGAGCAAGCCGCCCTGATGAACAAAGGAATATTCAAGTACGACCTCAGGCAATGCCATGAACTGACTCTGGAAGAATGGAACGCGCGTCCGTGGTACTCACGCATCCTCGAAAGTTTCATGCGCCTGTTCGCTCCGCTGCTGTAGGACTTCCGTTGCAACCTGCCGAATCAGCCAGCCTTCAGACTACCTGCCCAAGAACCGTTTTCCCTGCCGGACTCCGAAAAAAATGATTCCGGACTCGATTTTTTGATAATATTTCCCCAACTACACTATCGTATTTGCAAAAAGCCTATATCTTTGCAAAAACGTTTTCGGCAACAAAAAAAATGATAAGTAAGACTAAAACCAATTTCAGATGGGTGATCTGTGCGATGCTATTCGTCGCAACGGCCGTGAATTATCTTGACAGGCAGGTGCTGTCCCTCACTTGGGACGAGTTCATCAAGCCGGAGTTTCATTGGAACGAATCGCACTACGGCACGATCACGTCCCTGTTCTCGATCATCTATGCTATCTGCATGCTGTTCGCAGGACGTTTTGTCGATTGGATGGGCACCAAGAAAGGCTACCTTTGGTCAATCGGTGTCTGGTCGGCAGGCGCCTGCGCACATGCCCTCTGCGGGGTCGTGACAGAGCATATTGTCGGACTGCACACGGCCGCGGAACTGGTTCAGGCGACCGGTGACACAGCCGTGCTCATCTCCACGATAAGCATGTACTGCTTCCTTGTGGCCAGAAGCATACTGGCTCTCGGCGAGGCGGGCAACTTCCCTGCGGCGATCAAGACCACCGCTGAATATTTCCCGAAGAAAGACAGAGCCTTCGCCACGTCCATATTCAACGCCGGTGCTTCTATAGGAGCGCTGTTCGCCCCGCTCACCATCCCAATCCTGGCCAAGAACTTCGGATGGGAAGTAGCATTCATAATCATCGGAGCCCTGGGCTTCATCTGGATGGGATTCTGGGTTTTCCTCTATGACAGGCCTGAGACTTCCAAGCATGTGAGCAAGGAAGAACTGGCCTACATTGAGCAGGACAAGGAACTTGACAACGAGAAGGCGGACGACTACGGAACCGGAAGGAAGCTCGGCTTCAAGGAATGCCTGAAATTCAAGCAGACGTGGGCGTTCGCAGTCGGCAAGTTTATGACCGATGGTGTCTGGTGGTTCTTCCTCTTCTGGACCCCGTCCTACCTGAACACCCAGTTCGGCATCAAGACCAGCGACCCGATGGGTATGGCATTGATATTCACACTCTACGCCATCACGATGCTTTCCATCTATGGTGGAAAACTCCCTACCATATTCATCAACAAGGCGATGAAAAAAGGTGAGGCGTTCGACCCGTATGCAGCCAGGATGAAAGCAATGCTGATCTTCGCGTTCCTGCCGCTGGTTGTCCTGCTTGCCCAGCCTTTGGGAAGGATCTCGCCTTGGTTCCCGGTCATTCTGATCGGCATCGGCGCTGCCGCACACCAGTCTTGGTCAGCGAACATATTCTCAACTGTCGGGGATATGTTCCCTAAGTCCAGCATCGCCACCATCACCGGAATCGGCGGCATGGCCGGAGGACTCGGCTCAATGTTTCTCCAGAAAGTCGCCGGAGAACTCTTCGTGTACTCCGAGCAGGTCAATCTGCCCTTCCTCGGATTCACAGGAAAACCGGCCGGTTACTTCATCATCTTCTGCGTCTGCGCCACCGCCTACCTCATCGGCTGGGGCATAATGAAGACTCTGGTGCCGAAATACAAGGTCATAACGCTCGATTAGCAAATGTCGCCTGTGATCCAACCTTGCGCTGACGCAAGAAGCAGCGAGATGAATCCGATTGCTAATTTCCATAATAATGATTAAGTTTGCGGAAATTGAAAGATTATGAGCAAAAAAGAACGGGCAACGGAATTTGTGGTGTTCTGCATCGAGAATCTTGCGGATCGCTTAGGCGTGTCTGGTTCTACAATATTCAACAAATTGAACAGCATAGGAGCGATCTCCGGGTTCCTTTTTCCAAGTTACGAATCCCTGCATACTCAAAGCAAGGATTACATTCTTGATGAGATCCAAACCTACATAGCCAGCCATAGCCTCAACGTAAAACTATGAGTGGAAATCCTTTGATAAATGAGACCCTGCTTCAAATGAAATATGCCAGAGTCATCTCACTTTTAGCGAAAAGGCTGAATATTCCCGAGGAAAATGCGATGGCCATTTTCTATAATTCAAAGACCTACTGTTACCTCAACGACTCAAGAAATGGTCTTCAAAATATGAGTGACGCCTTTCTGGTTGATGAGATCATCCAAGAATATTCCTCCAACTGAAATTAGGTTTATAGATTTAAAGCACTTAGCCACATACATTTTCGCATCCTGTAGTCACTATATTCATATTTACAGATGTTGCATATCTGCAAATATTTCCGTAAAATTGTCAAAATAAGATTCACGTAATAAAATTACGCCTGACTAATTACATCATAACTAACTTAAAAATATTCACAATAATGAAAGTTAAGCATTTATTAATCTTCCTGTTATCACTTTGTGTTGCACTGCCGCTGAGTGCCCAGGACGAGCAACGCACTATTAAAAGGAAAGTCGCCATCGGCAGATTCTCAAATGAGACCCAGTATGCAAAGGGACTCTTCTATGACAAGGAAAATGATCCTATGAGGAAACAAGCCCTTGATATTCTTTCATCGAAGTTGGCTTCAAGCGGTAAGTTCATCCTCTTGGAACGGGAAGACCTTGACCTCCTTGTAGCGGAAGCCGGAGCTGATATGAAGAAAATCGGTGCCGATTACATCATCCTCGGTTCAATAACAGAGTTCGGCCGCAAGAACGAGGGACAGCAGAAAGTGTTTTCTTCAACCAAGACTCAAACCGTAGAGGCCGGCGTAAGCATCCGTCTTGTAGAATCAGCGACAGGTCTGATCATATATTCGGATGAAGCAAAAGGCTATGCCGAGACAACTACTAAGGAAACTCTTGGCGTTGGAGGCAAGGCTGGTTATGACGCGACACTCAGCGACAAAGCCATCTCCGCCGCCATCTCCCAGTTGGTTGAAAATATCATAAACAAATGTATGGACAAGCCTTGGCGCTCGTATATTCTGTCTGTAGAGGACGGTACATACATCATTTCCGGTGGTGCATCCCAAGGAATTGCGGCCAATGACAGGTTCAACGTTTACAAAAAAGGGAAATCAGTGAAGAATCCTCAGACAGGAATGATGATAGAACTCCCTGGGACCAAAGTAGGGGAAGTCACTGTCATCTCATCTATAGGGGACACTCCGGAAACCGAGATTTCATTCTGTAGTTACTCTGGGGAGGATCTTAACGTTGCCAATATTTCCGAAGATTATTATATTATGGAGGATAAGAAATGAAAAGGATAATCCTAACTCTTACGATGATTCTAACCGCATTGTTGTTTTTGTCCGGCTGCGGAGTCGGCTCATATTCAGTCACATCCGGCAAGGAGGATGCCGCCGGTCTGGTTTTTACAGACAATGTCAGGCGCGATATCACTGTCACGATTGATGGCAAAGACCATAACATACAGACGGTCAAGACAAAAGAATATAAGCCTGGAATGAACATAAAGAACACAGCTCTCAACACAATCAGGATTGAACCTGGACAGCACAGCGTGGTTGTGAGAGCAGGCAACGACGAACTGTTCAAAAAGCGTATCTTCGTCTCAGCCGGTGAAAATAAAGTGATTAACCTATGAAAAGAATAGTATTGTTCATAACCACGATCATCCTGTTGTCATCGTGCGCTCCGACGCTTATGTACAATTGGGGAGGGAATCCCAGCGGTGGAGTCACTCCATACGAGAACTTGACTTATCAAAATTATGACAAGCAGTCACCCGAGACACTTTGCAAACTGATTGTCCTGTATGAGGATATGACCTCCAATCCAGGAGGTACCCGCAAGGTTCCTGCCCCAGGGATATGTGCGGAATATGGCTACCTCCTGATGCAACCGGAAGTTCTTCAGACATTCACAGAACACGCGACCAAGGCACAAATGAGAGTATTCAAAGACAAGGATCTTAACTCTTATTTTATAGAGCACGGCAAAGAAATGTTTGAGAAGGAAATCGAGTACTACCCGGAATCAGCAACATTTATCGGACCATTGGTTAAAAAGTTAAGTTCAAGATAAGCAATGAAAAAATTTCTCTATACAATTCTGCTAATCATTGCAGCGACTTCTTGCTCCACAACGACAAGGCTGGCCCAGTACCCCAAGATGTACGAGAGCAAGCCGGTCACCATTCTTGTAATGCCACCTATCAACAATACAGCTAACGTTGAGGCCAAGGATCTGCTCTATACTTCCATAAGCAAACCACTGGCGGAAGCTGGGTATTATGTGATTTCGCCCCATCTTGCGATGGATATTCTCAAATCCGAAAGCGCCTACGACGCCGAGATGTTCGTCGATGCCCCGCTTGACAAATTCGCACAGTATTTCGGTGCCGATGCGGTGGTGTTCTCACAGATAGACAAATGGACAAAGAGCGGCTTCGGAATTGACACAAAAATCCGGTATTTCATCAAATCCGCAAAGACAAATGAAATCATCTTTGACAGGACGTGCGACCTTCATCTGGATTTGTCGCAGAACACCAGCGGAGGTGGAGTATTTGGTGCATTAATAGATCTTGCGGCATCCGCTATTGTCACAGCGACCACAGATCATATTGTTGCGGCCAGAAAAGCAAATGCATACATATTCAATGACATTCCAAGAGGGAAATACAGCCCAATGTTTGACAAGGACCAGAATGTCGCCGCCGCGAAGAAAGACATAAAGGCGAATGTGAAATAAGAATACGGCTGAAACCCGTGGCACATAAATAGTTAATTATAAACATATTAAGCATTGTCCTGGTGCGATATTCGACATCAAGACAATCTTTATTTTATTGACGGTCAGATACTTATCCGCCACCGACTCAAAATCAACGAGTGTTGGTCAAGGCGATGATTTTCAATGGAATAGACATCGGTCTTCAGGTGAATCTAGCCAAAGATAATATTCTAAGACATTCATTATCAGATGTTAATATTGCACCACCCTCCACATTAGGAGTGCCCTTTCCATAGATGGGAATTGAGATTATTCAGGATGGACATACAATCAACGCCCGAGGATTCCAGCGAAGCCTCACATAGCCAAAGCAAAGTCTCCATCCAAAATTTTGGTAACGTGCAAAATTTTGGATGGAGACTTTGTTTGGCATTATCTCTTGAAGGCCACTTCGACAAGCCCAGCGGCCGGAAGGGCTGATGTCCAGGAAACTAACTGATGAACAGCAGCTCGCGGTACTTAGGGAGAGGCCAGGTGCGGTTATCGACGATTTCTTCGAGTTTGTCGATCGGACGGCGGAGCGCGGAGAAACTCTCGGCTATCTCGTGGTAAGCGACGGCTTTGGCATATTCATCCTCAAGGACATTGGCCTTCTTGCGGGCCTCAACCATCGCAGTCGCCTTCTCACGGATCTGGTCGACATATTTGGAAATGCTCTTGATGAGGTAAATCTCCTCCTTGCACTCGTCCGTTCCACCGAAGACGTCCTTGCTCAAAGAAACCTCCTTCAGAAGCTTGGACTTATATTCAAGAGCGGCAGGAATGATGTGGTTGATCGCCATCCTCGCCATCACGCGGGACTCGATCTGGATCATCTTGCTGTAAGTCTCCCACTTCACCTCGTTGCGGGCCTGGAGTTCTTTCTCTGAATATACTCCCGTCTCCTTGAACATATTCACTGACGCGGGGTCGGTGAACTGTTTTATCATCTCCGGGACGCTGGTCTCAACATCAAGTCCACGCCTCTTTGCCTCAACCTTCCACTCATCGGTGTAGCCGTTGCCATCGAAGCAGACGACATCGATGATTGATGAGATTATCGGTTTCAACGTGTCCAAAATGGCCACATTCAAGACCTTGCCGCTGGCAAGTTCCTTGTCAAGATCTTTCTTGAACGCGATAAGCTGCTCAGCCACAGCGGCATTGAGAGTAGTCATGGCACCGGCGCAGTTTGCCAGCGAGCCTACGGCGCGGAACTCGAAACGGTTGCCTGTGAAGGCGAACGGAGAGGTTCTGTTGCGGTCTGTGTTGTCAACGAATATCTCCGGAATCTCAACCAGACCAACACTCTTGCCTTTCTTGCCGGCAATCTCGATCGGGGTGTCTGACGGAACCTCAAGCAGTTTGTGAAGCACATCCGTCATTGTCTTGCCAAGGAATGCGGACACGATTGCTGGCGGAGCCTCATTGGCGCCGAGACGATGGGCGTTCGTGGCGGTGGCGATGGAGGCCTTGAGCAGAGCGTTGTGCTTCTGAACGGCTGCCAGCACATTCACGAAGAAAGTGACGAACTGAAGGTTGCCCTTCGCATCCTTGCCCGGAGCCAGAAGCATTGTGCCCGTGTCGGTTCCGAGCGACCAGTTGTTGTGCTTGCCCGAGCCGTTAACCCCATCGAAAGGCTTCTCGTGAAGAAGAACCACGAAACCGTGCTTGCGGGCGATCTTGTTCATCAGGTTCATCACGATCTGGTTCTGGTCATTGGCCAGATTGGTTTCCCCGAAGATCGGAGCGAGTTCGAACTGGTTTGGTGCGACCTCGTTGTGCCTGGTCTTGAGCGGAATTCCAAGGCGGTGACCGGCGATCTCAAGGTCACGCATGAACTCGGCGACACGGGTAGGGATGGCTCCGAAATAGTGGTCGTCCAACTGCTGGTTCTTGGATGAGCTGTGTCCCATCAGGGTACGGCCGGTAATCATCAGGTCCGGTCTCGCGGCATAGAGGGATTCATCGACAAGGAAATATTCCTGCTCCCATCCAAGGTAGGAATATACCTTCGTGACAGATTTGTCAAAGAGGCGGCAGATAGGAATGGCCGCATCAGAAACGGCCTTGAGAGCCTTCTTAAGAGGTGTTTTGTAGTCCAAGGCCTCGCCGGTGTAGGCGATGAAGACGGTCGGGATGCAGAGTGTGTCATCCATGATGAACACCGGGGATGTCGGATCCCAGGCCGTGTAGCCTCTGGCCTCGAATGTGGCGCGGATGCCTCCGTTAGGGAAAGAGGAGGCGTCAGGTTCCTGCTGTGCGAGTGACTTGCCGTCAAAGGTCTCGATGACTCCTCCCTTGCCGTCGTAGTCGATAAGAGAGTCGTGCTTCTCCGCGGTTCCCTCTGTCAGAGGCTGGAACCAGTGTGTCACGTGGGTCACGTGGTGCTCCATCGCCCACTCTTTCATTCCCCTGGCGACCCCGTCGGCGGTCTCTCTGTCAAGTGGCTTGCCGTTGTCGATGCAGTCAAGAAGCGCATTCAGAGTCTTGGCGTCCAAGTACTTGTGCATCTTTGGACGGTCAAAGACCAGTTCTCCGTAGTAGTCGGAGGTCTTGCCCTCAGGGCGTTCAGCCGGAACAGCCTTCTTCTCGAAGGATTCCTTCACCAGATCAAATCTGTCAATGCTCATAATTTGTCTATTTGTTAAAGGTGTGTATTTCCTTAAACTATATATTGTGTAATCAAAACCATAAACTCAAAGCCGCTTCAAAAAGGAAGAAGGCTGATCCACGAGGGACCAGCCTTCAATATTTAAATCATAATATCCTTTTTGCCATGAATATGCCGTCAGGCTGGAAGACCGGCACACACGAAAGCGTTCAGCGCCTGAACGTTCTGGCTCTGAAATCCCTGCTGGAACTGCTGCTGTCGGTATGTGTGTGCTTCCAAAATCATCCTTGAAAAATTTTGATGGCGCAAGTTATGAAATCAATTCTTAAACTCAATGATTTTTTTTGACTTTATCGGTTTAATGCATCATAGAGGCAAATTGGAGTTTCTAGAATAGAAATTCCATTTTTTCAGGTAATCTCGTATAATCATCAATCCGGATATAATCCATGCCACCGAGACGGATCTGGCTGTCGTTGCCGCCGTCCGCGAAGTCATCGCCGACGAACAAGATCTGGTCAAACGAGTAGCCATGCTCGGCCGCATAACGCAGCACTGCGTCCAGCTTGTTATACTGCTTCGGAGTGATGTCGAATGATGTCGTGCCGCCGATGAACACTGAGTAGTCCTTGAAGATCTCTTGAAGTTCCGGGAACATGGCACGTCTGCGCATCTTGTCCGGATCAAACGCCAGTTTGTCTGCCTTGTCAGCCTTGGTGCCAAGCAGACCGAAAGTCACCATGCCAGACCCGTGATATTCCAAAGACTCCCCCTTGAAATCGGTGTAGCCATATTTCTTGCGCAGATAATTACAGTTCTTCTCGAAGAATTTCTTGTCCGCCGGAGCCTTGTCCTCCCTGACAATCTGGAACTTACCATCCACGATATGGCTTTCCATCATGCCATAGTTGCCGAGAATCGTGATAGGATATTCACCCATCTGCTTGTAGATCCTCTCGCAGTTGCCGGCCCCCGCCATGATGATCTCGTAGCGTTTTGCCAAGGTGTCCAGAACTGCCTTGTTGGCGGCCGTCAGTTGGGTCTTGTGCTGAGTGAGCGTTCCGTCCAGATCAAAGCAGATCAATTTCTTCTCCTGCTTCCATCTCAGCTCGCGGATGGAGTCCATCAGGCGCTTCATTCCCTGTGGCTGGTCGGTGGAGACGTAGGTGACTCCGTGTCTCATCGCGAAATCAGCCAAATCATAGCTGTTCACAGGCCAGAGAACCGTCTGAAGTCCTGCCGCATGGACATCATCCAGATAATGCGCGGCGTTCATCACGACATTATAATTATAGGACACACCGGCATATCCCCTGTCCTTGAGTTCTTTCACTGAATATGTCTTTCTGGACGTGATCGGAATCACCTCTGCGCCAGGATGAAGGCGAAGAACCTCGTCGCAGAGATGCTCGCTGAAAGAGATGAAGCAAACCTGATCGTACATATTCATCTCATCGCAGAGGGCGATGACCTTCTCCGCCAGCTGAGTCTCCCTCGCCGGCGTCGGATGGGACTTCAACTCAAGGAACAGCTTCAGCGCGGATGTTTCCTTCGCCTGCGTGAAATACTCCCTTAAGGAAGGAATATGGTCGCCGTTCGGAAGGGTGCAGCCCTTCACCGTGGCGTAGTCAAGTTTCTGAATATCCTTGTACTTTGTCCGTGGGATCGCAGGGCCGTGAAGGATCACGAGCGAATCGTCCGTGGTGAGGTGAACATCCAGTTCGACGCTCTCCACGCCCAGCTTCTGAGCGCCGGCAAGGCTCGTCAATGTGTTTTCAAAAGAACCCGGATGGGCGTAGAATCCTCTGTGGGACATGATTTTGGTCTGCGCCGGAAGCATCGTGGCGCAAAGCAGTGTCAGCACTGCCGAAAGAACATACTTTTTCATGACCACAAATTTACGAAAAATTGCCTTATGTGGAAGCTGTTTCGTTTTTTGGAGAGCGGCAAAAATAAGTGACCGCAGATTTGACAAAGACTTCAAGGATTGCTATCTTTGCCGCGTGAAGGTTCTTTGGATCGGAATTGAGGCCAAAGATCAAAAGGGAATCCGGTGAGAGTCCGGGACAGTACCCGCTGCTGTGAGTTCCGTCCTGACACAGTTTACGGTCAGGAGCGGCTGTTCTCTAAACAGTCCAAAATGACGCGGCTTTCTTACGCCACTGGCTGGAAGTTGGTGAATATCACCATCCTCATGCCGGGAAGGCGCCGCGTCAGGAACAAGTCAGAAGACCTGCCTTCGCGAAACATTACGGCCTTGCCTGCGGGAGCACGGGCGGCGGCCGGACAGAAATTTTATGAAACGAATATACCGTCTCATAGTCTCGGCCTGCCTCCTGGGATGCGGGTCAGTGGCTTTTGCACAGACTTCCGGCGACACCACATCGGTTCATCGGAAAGACATGCCTTTGGACAGCGTCCAGGTGATTAGGGAGGCTGTGATCATCGGCGCTCCGGCGGAATACAGATACCGTGAGGTCATCCCGGCGCAGACCCTTAAGGAAGAGGAACTTCAAAGGCTGAACAGTTTCTCGGTCGCGGACGCGATCAGGTATTTCTCCGGCGTCCAGCTGAAAGACTACGGCGGAGTCGGCGGACTCAAGACCGTGAACATCCGGTCCATGGGCACGAACCACATGGCCGTCTTCTATGACGGAATCCAGCTCGGCAACGCCCAGAACGGACAGGTGGACCTTGGGCGTTTCTCGCTCGATGACGTGGAGGAGATCTCGCTCTACAACGGGCAGAAAAGCGACATATTCCAGTCAGCCAAGGACTTCGGGGCTTCGGGAACGATCTACATCACCACCCGCAGACCTCGTTTCGAGAAGGGCCGGAACGCGAACTTCAAGGCGACGATGAAGACGGGATCCTTCGGGCTCATCAATCCGTCCATCCGAAGCGAGTACAAGATCTCGGACGCCGTAAGCGCCTCGTTCAGCGGGGAATGGGTCAACGCCACAGGCAAGTACAAGTTCCGCTACCGCCGCCGCAACACACTCGGAGAGATCGTCTACGACACCACGGCCGTGCGCCACAACGGAGACATCAACGCCACAAGGCTTGAGGCCGCGCTGCATGGAGTCATGGACGAGGGACGTTGGACCGTACGGGCATATTCATACAACTCCGAGAGGGGCATTCCGGGGGCGATCGTGAACAACGTGTTCCGGAACGGCGAAAGGCTTTGGGACACCAACTCGTTCATCCAAGGCACTTTCACCAACAGGTGGACACCTAAGTTCAGGTCGCTGGTCAACGCCAAGTACGCCGCCGACTACACCCACTACGAGAACCAGGACGCGAAACTGATCCAGACCAAGAACACCTACAGGCAGAAGGAGTTGTACGCCTCGTGCGCCAACCTTTATAATATTCTCGACAACTGGGAGGTGTCATTCTCCTATGACTTCCAGTGGAACACCCTCGACGCGACATTCTACATGCCGACCGAAAGCGACGGAACGTTCCCCTACCCTACCCGCTACACCCAGATGGCCGCGCTCGCCACGGCGTTCGAGTGGGGGCGGTTCAAAGGGCAGGCCAGCGTGCTGGGCTACTTCGTGCACGAGAAGGTGAAGCGGTTCGAGGCGCGGCCGGACAAGGCGGTGGCCACCCCGGCGTTCTTCCTCTCCTACAAGCCGTTCCGCAGACAGGACCTGTCACTCCGGGCGTTCTACAAACGGATGTTCCGGATGCCGACGTTCAACGACCTCTACTACACGGACATGGGCAACGCCTTCCTGAAACCGGAATATGCCGAGCAGTTCAACGTCGGTCTGAAATACACCAAGGATTTCAGGAATATGCCCGTTCTGCGCGCGGTTGACGCTTCCGTGGACGCTTACTACAACCACATCACGGACAAGATCATAGCCTACCCGAAAGGCCAGCAGTTCCGCTGGACAATGCTGAACCTCGGGGAGGTGGACATCAAAGGTGTGGACGTGGCTCTGAACACCGTCTGGGCGTTCGGCGAGGTGGAGGCCACGGCCAGGCTTCAGTACACCTACCAGGAAGCTATAGACGTCACGGACCCCGCGGACACATATTACCGGGATCAGATTCCGTATATTCCTTGGCACAGCGGCTCGGCCGTACTGTCGCTATTTTACAAAGGCTGGGGGCTGAACTACAGCTTCATCTACACCGGCGAGCGCTACAACCAGCAGGAGAACATCCCCCGCAACCACACCCAGCCATGGTACACCAGCGACCTCTCTCTCCAGAAATCTTTCGTCATCCGTACCCGCACACTCAAGCTCACCGCCGAGATCAACAACCTTTTCGGCCAGGACTACGACGTGGTGCTGAACTACCCGATGCCGAAGACAAATTTCAGGTTCACCGCAAGCATTGAATTGTAAATGAGCATATTCAAGAATATATTTCCGTTGGCGTCCGCCATCCTTCTGGCACTCTCACCGGGGTGCCGGAAGATAGAGCTTGTCAATCCGACTGAATATGACGTGCTTGACCTTGAGCCGGAACCGGATGCGGATCCGATCGGGATGTACCTTCTCAACGAGGGGAACATGGGCAGCAACAAGGCCGACCTGGACTATCTGGACTACAGGACGGCCGTCTATGCGAGAGGAATCTACGCCGAGAAGAATCCGGATGTGGTGAAGGAACTCGGAGATGTGGGCAACGACATCCAGATATACGACGGGAAGCTGTTCGCCGTCATAAACTGCTCGCACAAGGTCGAGGTGATGGACGCTTACACGACAAAGAGAATCACACAGATAGACATCCCGAACTGCCGCTACATCAGGTTCAGGGGGAAATATGCCTACGTCTCCTCCTACGTCGGTCCGGTGGCGATGGACCCGAACGCGCGGAAAGGTGCTGTCTTCAAGGTGGATCTCAAGGACTACAAGGTTGTCGGAGAGGCCACCGTCGGCTACCAGCCTGACGAGCTGGCGATTGTGGATGAATATGCCTACGTGGCGAACTCCGGGGGCTACAGGGCGCCGAACTACGATTCAACAGTCTCTGTGGTAGAGCTGGAGTCGATGCGGCAGGTCTACAAGATTGATGTGGCGATCAATCTCAGCAGGATCAAGGCCGATGCCTACGGCAACCTTTGGGTCTCGTCCAGAGGTAATTACGACGACATTTCTTCCAACCTCTACCGGCTGGAGCCATCGGGCGGACGCTACAGGGTTGCGGAGGCAATGAATATTCCCGCGTCCAACATGGTCCTGCACGGCGATTCGCTCTACGTCTACAGTGTCGAGTACAGCAACCAGACTTCCAAGAACACGGTGACCTACGCCATCATCGACGTGAGGCAAAAGCGTGTGGTCTCACGCAGTTTCATCACTGACGGAACCGAGCGCAACATCGTGATTCCCTACGGATTGGCCATACACCCAAAGAACGGAGACATATTCATAACCGACGCGAAGAATTACGTTTCGAGCGGGGTGCTGCATTGCTACTCGAAAGAAGGGGTGCACAAATGGAGTGTGAGGACCGGGGATATTCCCGCACACATGGTGTTTCTGGATCGCAAAAAGAGTTCTGAATGAGACGTTTGGCTGCATATTCACTGATAATTCTGCTTCTTGCGGCATGCAAGGTCGAGGTTCCGTACGTGAGCCTCGGGCTGGATGACGTGTACAAGGTCGCGAGGATGCAGACTCTGGCCCTGCGGCCGGCCTATACCGGCGAGCGGTACCGCTGGACGGTCAAGACGGCATCGGGGGCCGACTCGCTGCTGTGCGAGAGCAAGGACTGCATGTTCCTGACGCGCTATCCGGGAGTCTATGAGGTCACTTTCACCATTGACGATCCCGTGAATCCGATCGTGCATCCGATGACGATCCACGTGGTCAACGAGGAGGTCGAGTACAACCCGTACATCGCTCATGTCTACGAATATAGGCCGGCTCCGGGACAGTTCGTCAATGAGATGCCTGTCTATCAGGACGGCGACACCGAAAAGACTATGATTCAGAAGGCTGAGGAGTCATTGGCAGGCAGTTACGGAGCCGGAGTCTCTCTCGGGGCCTACGGAGGCTATGTCACTTTCGGGTTCGACCACACGGTTGTCAACTCTCCGGGCGAGCAGGATTTCCGCATAGACGGCAACGCCTTCCGCAGCGCCGCTCACGACGGACTTGACGCAGGAAGCTGCGAGCCGGGAATCGTGATGGTTATGTTCGACGAGAACCAGAACGGGAAGCCGGATGACAAATGGTATGAGATCGACAAGAATCCATGGTACACAAACGATGCCGCAAGGTTTGGATATTCAATAACTTACCTCCGTCCTTCCGCAGACCACACCGCGGTTCCGGGAGCGGACGGGACCCTGACTGACATTGAATATGTCAAGTGGGAGGACAACGCCGGGCGGACTGACTATGTCTACAAGAACAAGTTCCACGACCAGGATTACTGGCCGAAATGGCTGCCGGAGGTCGAGATGACTTTCAGTGGGACATTGCTTCCCAAGAACGCCGAGGACGTTTCGGGAAACGGGACGTACTACCTTCAATATATGTTCAAGTACGGGGCCTACGCCGACAACTATCCGAACAACGACACCGACGGGGACGGAGGCTGGATGAACGGCTTTGACATCGACTGGGCCGTCGATCCAGACACCCGTGAGCCGGTCCACCTTCAAGGAGTGGATTTCATCAGGGTCTACACCGGGCTCAACCAGTACTGCGGATGGCTCGGCGAGACCTCCACGGAAATCTTCTCGGCGCGTGACCTTCACGTGCGGGTTCGGCCAGGGCAGCATCAATGACAACAACTTTTGCGATGATATTCAAGAATATACTGACATTTTTAGTCGCCACGGCCTGTTGCGTTTCGTGCGTCTATCACAACGATGACAACCCGAATGTCTATCCGGAGCCGGAGCCTATTCCGACACCTGAGCCGGAACCGGAACCGGATCAGAACGAGGAGTATGTCAAGGCGGCATATTCACCGAACTGCTATATGATCCGCCCCGGGGCGTCGGTTGACATTCCGGTGAAAAAGGCTTACGCTATGTGGGCGCTTTACACGGATCTGCTTGGGAACGTTGATCTCGCAGGACAGAAAGCGGAGCCGGAACTGCTGTGGCAGGACGCTCCCGGTCTCATCACCAATGTCGGACTTATCGAGGGGAACTCGCCGGAAGCCTCCACAATGGTCGTCTCGACCTCTGACAAGATCGGCAACGCCGTCATCGGACTTCGGATCGGCGGGGAGATCCGCTGGAGCTGGCACGTGTGGATTACAAGGTATAATCCTGACAGTGAACAGGTTTCCTACGGCAAGACATATCCATGGGACAACAACGGGGACGGTGTCGCCGACTACATATTCATGGACCGCAATCTTGGAGCCGTGAACGACGGTTGGGTGATCGGGAACAGCACGGCCGATTCGTTGGCGGCATGCGGGCTGATGTACCAGTGGGGGCGCAAGGATCCGTTCCCTGGCGACCATAAATTCAGGGGCGACAACAGCACTGACTATGAATATTTCGACAGCAAGCCGATCTATGATGCCGCCGGCAACGTGCTGACCGAAGGGTCCCGGTCAGGAGGAAGCGGAATCCGTTCCGTGAAGTCTGGCCACGACCTTTCCACAACGGGATTCGCGAAGTCTGTGATGAAGCCGATGGAGGTTCTGCTCGGAGAAAGTTCGTATCACGATTGGTTTTGCTGCGATGAGCCCGTGGTCGTCAGGAAATGTGACACGCTTTGGTGCGGAGCGAACCGTACGAAGACTCCGTTCGATCCTTGTCCGGAAGGGTGGCAGGTGCCTTACGACAAGAACGGGAAGTTCATCTGGAACGGTCTGGACAAAGTCACGACCGATTACTCGCCTCTTGGCGTGATTCCTTACAACGGTCTGCGCTACAGGAACGGCGGAGGCTGCCTGAAAAACTCCGGATTCGCTGCCAACATCTGGTCCGGCACGGCTCCGACGGGCATCGGAAACGCCTACCAGCTGTCCGTCTACATCTCTCCGTACGAAAAGTCGGCGGTCGTCAAGATGGACGTGGGAGTCCGCAGCGACGGGTATGCGGTAAGGTGTGTGAAATTCTGACCAAAGAATATTCCAGCATCATTCCCATACACAAATTCCACGATTATTCACAAATCACAAACGTAGCATTATGAGACATTCAACAATCAAAACGCTGCTGATCATGGCGGCAGTCTGCCCGGGCTTTGTCGCCTGCGACGATGACAAAGAGCCGAAAGTCACCTACGAGTTCTCTGTCAAGGCAGAGGACAGCGCCATCGCGGCTCCGGCCGAAGGATGCGCTCAGACAATACTGGTGACATCCACAAAGACAGCCGGAAGCAGCACCACAAACGTGGCCTACGAGGTCAAATCCGCCCCGGAATGGGCACCGGCCACAATCGAGCAGACCGCATTGGTCATCAATGTGGCGGAGAACAGCACAACCCAGACACGCGACCCGGGCAGCGTCACCATCCTTCAGGCAGAAAGCGGCAAGGAACTGACAATCAACATCACACAGGCCGGGTATGAATATTCGATGTCCCTCGCCGGAAGTTACACCACTCCTCGCTGCAAGGTTTTGAGCATCGTTCCTGAAATCACCGGCTTCGACAAGAATCCGGTCTTCGCATGGACAGTCAAAGGCCCTGAAGACTCCGATGCCACCTCAGCCGGAAACGGAAGCACCCTGAATTTCATCAAACTTGAGACCGGTGAATATGAAGTCTCGTTGACCGTCACCGATGACAGCGGGATCTCTATGTCCAGATCCTCCAAGGTTAACGTCGAGACAGAGAAAGAGGCATATTCACCATTCCTGTCCGAGGTCTTCGATCTTGAGCCAGCTCCGTATTCCTCTGTCGGAGTAAGCAATCCATTCGGGAAGACCGACACAAAGAAATCCGCGATGGAGAAGGCCTGCGAGAAACTCAACAAGGATTTCAGCGCCTCCAACACAGGTATAGCCCTTGGACCGCTGGGAGGCTACATCGTGTTCAGGTTTGACCACACGGTGATGAATGTCAACGGTCTGCGTGACTTCCGCATCGGCAGCTTCGCCAGCAAGACATCATACCCGGCTCCAGGTGTTGTCTTCGTCGCATTCGACGCCAACCAGAACGGACAGCCTGACGAGGACGAGTGGTACGAGATCGCCGGCAGTGAATATGGCAAGACAACGACCCTGTCAAACCTCACCGTCACTTACAACCGCCCAGACAATTTCCTCACGACCGTCAGCATGGGAAAAGAGGTGAAGGACTACATCACTTACACTATCAATGGAGTTCCGGGGGCTCTATCAAGCGGTTCAATGCCGAACACAATCCCGTCATGGCCTTTCTGGCTGAGAGAAGGCGATGAAGGCAAGACCATCACATTCACAGGGGTCACCCAATTGCCAAGCAACACACAGATGAACGGCATGTTCCCTGGAGCGACCCAATGGTACGACTACGGCTATGTCAGCAATTCCGACCCTAAGGATGAAGTCAATTCCTCATTCGACATCGACTGGGCCGTTGACAAGGACGGCAAACCGGTTCATCTGCCAGGTGTTGATTTCATCAAGGTGCAGACCGCCACGATGATGGAAGCCGGTGGTTGGTACGGAGCACTGAAGACCAGCCTCAACTGCGCCATCGACCTCCACCTCATCGACAAACAGATCGAAACCATCAAGAGGTAGCCTTCCCGCCCTTCCAGAAATTCGGGGAAATCACCATCACACAGTAACGTACCGACCGTCCCGCACGGCCGGTACGTTTTCTTTTCACCAAGTCTGGTTTATGATCACATTTTCAAATGAGCAGGAAATCGCCCCCTGCGATGTCTTTCAGCGATCCTTATCTATAGATGTTCACATATCGCTCACATATTCAATGCAAAAGCCACTACGTCACCGACTTTAACATTTACGATTCTTAATGCAAAATCAGCACTATGGTTTTAATCCCGTAAGAAAAACTCTTGTATATTTACAAAATGATACCGATATTCGCATTATGAATAAATATGCGGAGGTCTTCTTCGAGATATATCTGTGCCGCTCCACGGCTGACCGGCACGCTTGGCGGACCTATTGTACAGAAGAAAAGACCACTTGTAAACCAACGTAATTAATGACAACAACACACAACAAAACCAATATTAAAAAATTATGTTAAACAAAATCAAGTCTTCGATCTTCAGAGGAATGGCGGCTGTTGTGGCTGCTGTCGCTCTGTTTGTATCGTTCTCTGCCGCGGCTTTCGCCCAGAACAGGGCCGGATCCGTCAGCGGTACAGTCAAGGACGCCAATGGCCCAGTCATCGGCGCCGCTGTTTTTGTCAAAGGTGGATCAACGGGAGAAACCACTGACATCAACGGTAACTTCAAGCTCAACAATCTTAAAGCCAATGATGTGATCACTGTTTCCATCATCGGTTACGAGACGAAGGAAATCGTTTGGAATGGCCAGTCCACCATGGAGATCGTTCTCAAGGAAGAGGCCATGGCACTCAAGGGTGTGACCGTGACCGCGATGGGTGTGGAGCGCCCGTCCGAAAGCCTCACCTACGCCGCCGAGACTGTTGGAGGAAAGGATGTCAACGACATCAAGAGCATCAGCATGATCAACTCCCTCCAAGGTAAGAGCGCAGGTCTTGTCATCACTCCGAACTCAACAGGAGCCGGCGGATCATCCAAGATCCTCTTCCGTGGAAACAAGTCCATCAACGGAAGCAACCAGCCTCTCATCGTTGTGGACGGTGTGCCTGTGATGCAGAACATCACATCCTCACAGGTAGCCTCCAATTACGGTGGAGAAAGGGATGGCGGTGACGTGATGTCCACAATCAACCCTGACGACATCAAGTCCATCACGCTCCTGAAAGGTGCTTCTGCCGCAGCTCTTTACGGTGCGGTGGCAGCCAACGGTGCCATCATGATCACCACAAAGTCAGCCGCCGAGGGCCGGGTGAACATCACGGTTTCCAGCAACACCACAGCTGAAAGCCCTATGGTCCTTCCTGAGTTCCAGAACACGTACGGTGTCTCTGACAACGGGACCTACAGCTGGGGAAGCAAACTTTCCTCAAAGGCTCCGAACTACGCCAAGAAGTTCTACCGCACAGGATTCACAGCCAACAACTCGATCGCCATCTCAGGAGGCAACGACACCTTCGGAGCCTATTTCTCCTACGGCAATGTGTACTCGGAGGGCATGACTCCTGAGAACGAGTACAGAAGCCATAACTTCAACACGAAGGTAAACTTCACCGTCCTGGAGAACGTGAAGATCGAGGCGAGCGCCAAGTTCAACAACCAGCACATTGAGAATCAGGCGGCTGCCGGATTCCTCTGGAACCCTCTTACAGGTGTCTACCTCTTCCCTAGAGGCGAGGACTGGGACTACTACAAAGACAATTATGAAGTCTATGACGCGGCCCGCAGCTGCAACGTGCAGAACTGGACAAACACAGGTCTCCAGCAGTACAGCAACCCTTACTGGACTCTCAACAGGCAGAAGCCTGTCACCGACCGCAACCGTTACGAATTCGGCGGCAGTGTGAGATGGGACATATTCAAAGACCTCTACGTCCAGGGCCGTCTCCGCTATGAAAGAGGAGAGGAGCACTTCGTGCACAACGCCTACGCCTCAAGTATCGCCAACCTCTACCCTATGGGCAGAATGAAGGACAACCGCTATTTCAGCGACCAGATGTACGGGGATGTTCTCCTCGGCTACAACCACAACTGGAACGACACCTTCTCACTCTCTGTGACAGCCGGCTCCAGCTTCACCCACAGCAAGACCGGCACAGTCGGTCTTTGGGCGGAAGGCACGCAGTTCACATCACCTGGCAACGGTAACGTTTACTACCCTAACATATTCACTCCTAACAATTATTACGGGAATATGTCATCCGTCGGCAAAGGTGACCACTGGAACACAGAGAAGCGTCTGAACGCCGTGTTCGCCACCGCACAGTTCGGCTACAAGGATGGTCTCTTCATCGACGTGACCGCACGTAACGACTGGTCATCCACACTCGCCTTCACCGACAAGGTGTCCTTCTTCTATCCTTCAGTGGGAGCCAGCTTCCTGCTGAACAAGTTCGCCGACCTCGGCCCTAAGGTTGACCTCCTGAAAGTGCGCGCCAGCTACTCCATCGTGGGTAACGACGTTCCTGTCTACATGACCAACCTGCTCTACAGCCTTGGCAGCCAGGGTTCCATCTCCGCTCCGGACAGCGCTCCGTTCAGGACTCTCAAACCTGAGATGACACACTCCATCGAGGCCGGTCTCGACGGTACATTCTTCAACAACAGGCTCAACGTCTCCGCCACATGGTACAAGACCAACACGAAGAACCAATTCTTCTCCGTGGCTTCTCCTTACGAATCCGGACTGCGCAACCGTTACGTGAACGCCGGTAATGTGCAGAACCAGGGTATCGAACTCACCGCCAGCTGGTACGAGCAGTTCAGCAATGACTTCAGCTGGGAAACCGGAGTCAACTTCTCCTACAACGACAACAAGATTGTGGAACTCGTTGACGACCTTCCTAACGGCCTGACACTCTCCAACTTCGGAGGAGCCAAGATCATCCTTACCGAAGGCGGTTCCTACGGTGACCTCTATGTCCGCCAACTCCTCAAGGACGAGAACGGCAACCTCAAGAAGAACGAGAAGGGCGAGCCTGTCCTCGGCGACGACAACAACGATCAGCTCAAGTACGCGGGTAACATGAACTCCAAGGTCTACGCCGGCTGGAACAACACATTCCGCTACAAGAACTTCACGCTCTCGATGCTCATCGACGCCAGATTCGGAGGCAAGGTCATCTCCATGACAGAGGCCACCCTTGACGGATGGGGAGTTTCCAAGAGGTCAGGTGACGCCCGCGATGCAGGCTCGATCACCGTGGATGGAGTCTCATTCGATCCAAGGGCCTGGTACGAGACCACAGGCGCAAGCAACTTCAACTCTCCTTACGCCAACGAGAACTATGTTTACAGCGCGACCAACGTGCGTCTTCGCGAACTCAGCTTCGGCTACACATTCCGCAACCTTCTTGGAAACGGAAAGAACGTGACAGCCTCCATCATCGGACGCAACCTGTTCTTCTTCTACAAGGACGCACCTTGTGATCCTGACGTTTCCGCAGGTACCGGCAACGGATGGCAGGGAATCGACATGTTCGCCCTCCCTACCTCACGCAGCTTCGGTCTGAATCTTAAACTCAACTTCTAAACATCTCAATGACAATGAAAAATATTTTCAAATATTCAGTAGCGGCTTTGTTCGGACTCGGAATCGCAGCATGTACAGGCGACTTCGAGAAGATGAACACCAGCGATGTGCAGGTGAATCCGGGCGACCTTCCACTCTCTTCTCAGTGCTCTGAGCCTATGCAGTACTGCTACCCTCCTCAGCAGAATATGTTCCAGTTCTGGACAAACCTCACAGTGGATTTCTACAGCGGTTACTTCATGACTCCGAACGGAAACTTCTCCAATGGTGACATGGGCGAGAACAGAGGCCACTCAGGCGGCATGTACGAAAACCACTATCTCCACGTGTTCAACAACACAAGGCGTCTCATCGAGACTCTTGACGGCAAGAACGAGCCGGCCCTTGCGGGTGTGATGCGCATCGTTCAGGCCTACAGCCTCATGATGACGACCGATGTCTATGGTCCTCTGGCCCACAGTTCCATCCTCTCCGGAGAGTACGAGTCTTACTTCCCGTTCGACAGTCAGCAGCAGCTTTACCAGGCCATGCTCGACGACATCGAGAAGGCTCTTGACGGATTCAACAAGGCCACGGACGACGAGAAAGCCGGACTCGGCACATTCGACATCTGGTGCGGTGGAGATTTCGAGATGTGGAAGAAAGTCGCCAATACGATGAAGCTGCGCATTGCCCTCCGTCTCTCCAAGAGAGAGAGTGAGATGAAGGCCACCGGATACGACCTCCCTGCAATCGCCAAAGCCGCCGCCGCCAACACTCTGGCCAACGGAGGCAAGGACATCATGATCGACAAGAGCCTTGAGAACGAGCTCTGGCTGATGTTCGCCTGGGGCGACTGCGGATTCAACGCCAACCTCGTTACATTGATGTCAGGCCTCAAGGATCCTCGCCAGCCTCTGTACATGGGCAAGAATCAGGGTGAGTTCACCACGACTGACGGCACAAAGGTCGAGAAGAATTCCGGCTACTACGGAATCCGTTTCGCCAGCGGTCTGCCAGGCAAGCCGAACAACTGGGGCAACCTCTCATCCTGGGTGGACAAAGACAACCAAAAGGGCATCTACACCGCTCCGCTTCCTATCTTCAAGCAGGCTGAGTCATACTTCCTTCTCGCCGAGGCTGCCCTCAGGGGTTGGACAAGCGGCGACGTGAAGTCCCTCTACGAGGAAGGCATCCGTGTCTCCATGGCCAACGAACTTGCCTACAAGGGCAAGTACGCCGATATCACTGAATATGGAAAAGACGCTGTCGAGGACTATATCAACGGAACCTCAACCCAGATCGACTTCGTGGATCCGTTCGACACAAAACTCAACACCCCTGCCCTCAACAAACTTTGTGTGAAGTGGGACAACGGCGCGTCCAACGAGGACAAGCTCGCCCGCATCATGACCCAGAAGTACATCGCTCTCTTCCCTCTCTCAACAGAGGCTTGGGCTGAGCAGAGGCGTACCGGCTATCCGGTTCTCTTCCCTGCCTACGTCAATGAGAGCAACGGTGCCGTCACTACAGAGGAAGGCGTGCGCCGCCAGATCTACAGCAGCAACGCCGGTGACACCAACGCAGAAGGCCTCAAGACTGGAATCGAACTCCTCAACAAGGAGAACTCCAGCAAGACCGGCCATTCCGGCGACCAAGGCGGAACCCGCGTCTGGTGGGACAACGCCGACAAGGGAAATTTCTAGTTTTTCCATTAATATATTTGCGGGAAGGGGTGACTTTTTTGTCACCCCTTTTTGTTATATCCTCAATCACCTGACAGCTCCCGGACTTGGCTTGCGATAGCAATCCTCCACTCGTGGCACTTTTCGTTATATCCCCAGTCACGTGGCAGTTCCCGGACAGGTACGGGAGGACGCCTCCTCATCAAGTATCATCGCCTACTTACAGTCGCGCCAATTGCAATAGATGTTCTGGCCAGCAGAGACACGTCCGGACAGTGTCCTCCACTCCCCTTCGGTCGCTTAGAAGCTGTTTTGATTTGTTTTTTGAAGTTTAAGAGCAAGCTCTTTCCCTGCTACTCACCTCGGCAATCCGAACAAGTTCGATTGCACTCGGTTCGGGCGCTGGGTTGAGAGTGAAAAACTTCAGGTTTGACCGCTTCTTCCAAGGAGGATAGCGGTGCTATCTGACTGAAGAAGCGGGAAGAAAATGAAGATTTTTTCACCTCAAAGAACATTTCAAATAAATCAAAACAGCTTCTTAGTCCCAAGTCAGCGGCTTTGGAGGCAACTACTTTTGAGCGATTATATAACCGCTGACGACACTATCACCTAAATCATTAATAAACAAATAATTCACATGACAATCATCACTTACCGATGATAATTTGAACATCAACGCAATAAGGCTAATGTCAATCAACGCATATTATAATCTAACTATCATACGAAAGCAACTCCTTTAAGGGGTATAGGAATGAAGCACACGGTCAACTATCTTCAACGGAAATCCGTAACGGCATGAAAGAACCTCTCTCAGCCTTACGATCTGGTTGGAGTCCAGCTTACCGAGCATGTCTTCAGCCATCGAGCAAATTGTTTTGCGCATTTCTTTCAGGCAATAACCTGTGTTTCTGACAGGGGCAAGTTCCGATTCGTCAAAACGAGCGACTGAACCCGGGAACAGAATCGGGCATATTTGCGCGACAACACCACGGACCTCCCGGTCGTTATCAGGATAGCGGACGGCCTCTCCTTGGTTGGCGTTCAGATCTGCTTTGTTCACCAGATAGGAAAGCGAGCCGATTGTTTTGACAGTTGATTCCAGACGATCCGTGGAAATGAAGGAATTGAATGTCACCATCCCGTTGGCAAAGAGTTTCCAGGTATCCGGAACCTGACGATTTGTACCAATGATTTTCGATTTACGCCACGGAGGAATGTCAACAATTCTTGGACGCATGACTGTGGAATGGCCGTCTTTGTCGAAATATTCAAGAATGGAACTCCACGGGTATGAGAAAGGATTGTTTGTCTCCCGATGCTTGCGAGGATTGTTAAGAATATACCCGATGACATTCTTGAGATATTCTTCTGAATCCACCTTTTCAACCTTGACTCGCACTCTGCACATGACCTTAGAAGTTCCGAAGCGGTGTGAATAGTACATGCTTATCGTCCTCTTAAATCTTTCCGCACACCGGGCCACATCCGATCTGCGCCCCCAAGCCAATGAATGGAAATGTGTCGAGACAAGCACGAGAATCACGACCTCGACATCTTCGTCAAACAATTTGAATGCAGTCGCGAATTTATTCACCCCCACAATAAAAGCATTATCGTCAGGGAACAAGTCCACACCTTCCAGGCCCTGTGAGCAGATGTGGAACCACCCTGGTTCCTCTTGGCCTTCCTGCCGTACTTTCATTTCATTCACCCGCACGGCCTCTTGCACTCTCAATTGTTTTTCCGCTTGCCTAACAGCCTGCCTTCCAACTTGCCCTCCGACCTGCCTATCGACCTGCCTTCCAACTTGCCCTCCGACCTGCCTATCAGCCTGCGTCTTTACCTGCTCATTTTCTTTCCATTGTCCTTGGTCAGTCTTTCTGTCGTCCAAATCTCTCTCCGCAACCATAAATGCTTCATTTAGTTTAAGTTAACATTAAGAAGTCTTGATTCCGTAACAATCATTCTCTCTTTGCATCGCCAAGTTATGGCAAAAAAATCATATTCCCTAACTTTTCCACAGATAAAACACACTTAGAATCGTAATTCGTTACCCAACAGTCATTTCAAGTTCTAGGTGTAAGGTGTTTCGCACACTTGGGAGGACGAGGTGGCCACGCAGAGGGATGAAACGGGGATGGAGGCTCTCAGGTGTGACTTCTCACGCACACCTGAAAACGCAAAGGGCTGACAGGCAACCGAATCCGTTCCCAGATGTGAAGAATTTCGCACACCGGGAAGGGCTAGGTAGTCACACGGAGGGATGAAACGGGGATGGAGGCTCTCAGGTGTGACTTCTCACGCACACCTGGGAGCGCAAAGGGCTGACAGCCAACCGAATCCGTTCCCAGATGTGAAGAATTTCGCACACCGGGAAGGGCAAGGTAGTCACACGGAGGGAGGAAACGGGGATGGAGACTCTTGGGTGTGATTTTTCACGCACACATGGGAGCGCAAACGACTGACAAGCAACGGGATCGGATTCCAGGTGTGAGGAGTTTCGCACACCGGGGAGGGTGGGATGGCCATGGGAGAGAGAGGCTTCAGACAATAGGGAGGACGAAGCGGCAACACAGAGGAGTGGAGCGGGCGGCAACGCAGAAGGGCGGAGCGGACGGCAACACAGAAGGGCGGAGCGGGACACAATGTCGATGCATTGGAACGGGAGGGAAAAACATGCGGGGCGGCATCAACAACGAAGCGAGAGACTTGATAGCGACAAAATGACAACAGGGGGCACAGGGGTGCACAAGGGCGTTGTTGAAATCATTGTGGAAAAATTTGGAAATAGGTGGAATAAAATGGAAAAATATTTCTAACTTTGTGACCAAGCGTGAAAGACGATAACTTATGATTACATTCATCGGAGAATATTCAGGCAAGATCGACGACAAAGGGAGAGTGGTTTTCCCTTCGCCGTTCAAGTCGTTGATGCCTTCCGAGGGTGATCAGAGGTTTGTCATAAAGAAGGACATCTTCGAGGAATGCCTTGAGATGTACACCTTTGAGGAGTGGGAACGCCAGTCCGAGGAGGTCAAATCAAAGTTGAATTTCTTTAATCGTGCTCACGCCGCTTTCTGGAGAGAGTACATGCGCGACCGGGCGATCGTCGAACCAGACGCGAAGCTCGGACGCATCTCGATTCCCAAGAAGCTTCTGGAATCAATTGGTGTAACGAAAGAGGTAGTCTTCTCGGGCAACGATTACAAGATCGAGATCTGGGCCAAAGAGAGATTCGAGGCCAGCGGAATCTCAAACGAAGAATTCTTGAACATCGCCGGGCAGCTGTCTCAGGAGAGATAGGAGGGCCGGACGATGTCAGAATACCACACACCAGTGATGCTTGACGAGAGCATATCCGCCCTTGTCACCAATCCGTCAGGAACTTACGCCGATGTCACATTCGGAGGCGGTGGTCACACCGCCGAACTACTTTCACGCTTGAACGAAGACGGTCACGTCATCGCCTTCGATCGTGACAGCGACGCCATCAGCAACAGGATAGACGACCACCGCCTGACGATGGTGCGGGCCGATTTCCGGTTCATACACAATTTCGTGCTCAACAAGGCGCACGAGACCACGGACGAGACGCTCAGGGGAAAGCTCACAGGCGGCCTGGACGGCATTCTGGCCGACCTCGGAGTCTCATCCCACCAGTTCGACACGGCGGAGCGAGGTTTCTCCTTCCGCTACGATGCCCCCCTGGACATGAGAATGAACCGCGAGGGCGGGAAGACAGCCGCCGATGTGGTCAATGAATATTCACAAGAAGATCTCGAAAGGATTCTCCGAATCTACGGCGAAGTGGACAACGCCCGCAAGGTTGCCCAGCTGATCGTTTCCGCGAGGGACAAGGGCAGCATCGGCACCACCGGTGAGCTCGATGGGGCCATCAAGGCCGCTCTTCCGAAATTCGCTGAGCACAAATATCTTGCAAAAGTCTATCAAGCCATCAGGATAGAAGTCAACCACGAGATGCGCTCCCTTGAGAAATTCCTCGAAGGAGCTGCGGACACCCTCAGACCGGGCGGCAGGCTGGTTGTGATCACCTACCACTCTTTGGAGGACAGGATGGTGAAGAACTTCATCAGGACCGGCAGGGCTGACGGCAAGGAGGAGAAGGATGTGTTCGGAAATATTCACGCTCCGCTGAAAGCCGTGAACCGCAAGCCCATCCTGCCTCGGGAGGGCGAGATAACCGCCAACACCAGGGCGAGGAGCGCGAAACTGAGGGTGGCCGAAAAGATTGAAGGAGGGCGAGAGGCATGACGGAATTGAGGAAATGGAAGTTCAGCGACATCTGGTCGTGGCTCAAGAACGCGGCTCTGGCGACACTCAAGGGAGAATTGCTGCTGAGACTGCATGTCAGCCGCTATTTCATACACATCATCTACACGTTCTTCCTCTTCTGGGTCAGCATTTGGCTGAGTCTCAGGATAGAGAAGACGATGACACACGTGGAGGAAAACAGGAAGGCCCTCATGGATGTGGAAATATATCACGCCCAGAAGACCGTGGAGATTGAAAGTCTCTCAAAAATGAGCACGGTCCAAGAGATGCTGAAAGCGTCGGGATCAAAGTTGACCATGCCGGAAAAGCCGGCCGACAGACTGAAATAAAGACATTATGGCTGCACCGAAACAAAACACCACAAAGAAGGAACGGGACAGAATCGGCATGATTCTGTACCGCTTCTATGCGCTTGTACTGTTCATCGGCGTGGTCATCATTGGCAGGATGGCCTACATCCAGTGGTTTTGGAAACCGGACGAGGACATCGCGAGATTCTTCCTCCCTCCAAGCACAAGAAGTGTCATCGAACCGGAGCGGGGAGCCATCATCGGCTATGACGGAAAGATTCTGGCGATATCGACGCCGATGTACAGGCTGGCGATGGACTGCACGGTCCGCAAAGACGAGTTCCGCGGCAAGCCGGACAGCCTGGAGAGCAACTGGCTCGCGAAAGCTAAGGCTTTCACAAAAGGCCTGGCCGCCGAGACAGGTGGCGATGCCGGTGAATATTACAGAAGGATAGTCACAGGAAGAAGGGAAGGTGTCAGGTACATGAAACTGACCGGCGACATCGACAGAGGAACCCTTCTGCGTCTGCAGAGGCTGCCGCTGATGAATGAAGGCCGGTTCAAGGGCGGAGTCATAGTCGAGAAAAGGGACTCCAGGCAGTACCCGTACGGGACACTGGCCAGAAGAACCATCGGTTACGTCAAGGACAACCGGAATCAAAAGGCGGATGAAAAAGGACGCAGTCATATAGGCATCGAAGGAAAATATGATTATGTCCTTCACGGCAAGGAAGGAGAAATCTGGCTCAGGCCTACCGACAACAAGGGGAAAATCCAGAACTACGACAGCACATACGTCAAGCCGATGAACGGCCTTGACGTGAGGACGACTCTTGACATAACCCTTCAGGACATTGTCGACAAGGCCATGAGAAAGCAGATGTCAGCCAACATCCAGATCGCTGACGGATGCGCCGTGTTCATGGACGTGAAGACCGGAGCCATCCGCGCCATGGTGAACCTGACAAAGAATCCCAAGGACAGCAGTCTGAACGAAGTCTATAACATGGCGATCGGCTACGGCGCCAATCCCGGCTCCGTGTTCAAAACCACGACATTGATGACCGCACTTGAGGATGGCTACATCAAATCCTTGGACGATGAGATTCCCAAGAACAACGGTGAGCTTTCAGGCTTCAAAAGAGACGTACATCTCAATGGCTACGACAACATTTCCATCCTGCATGGTTTCGAGATCTCATCCAACTATGTGTTCCGCTACCTTGCGATAAACAACTACTCCGACGACCCCAAGAGGTTCATGGACAAACTGTACATGTACAAACTCGGGCAGGCGTTCGACTTTGACCTCGAAGGACTGCGGGAGCCTGTCCTTCCGTCTCCTGACTCAAAGAGTTGGAGTTCGACGGATCTGGGCTCCGTAGCCATAGGCTACTCGGTCAGAGAAACTCCGCTGCACACCCTTACGTTCTACAACGCCATCGCCAACAAAGGCCGGATGATGAAGCCGTATCTGGTCGAGAGCATCGAGAAAGACGGTGCGGTGAAGACCAAGAAGGGTCCCAGCGTTCTGAACGCTTCCATTTGCTCAAGAGCCACAGCGGACACTCTGCTGAGGGCTCTGAAGGCCGTGACCTCCGAAGGAACCGCCTATAGGCTAAAGGGAGCGAAACTGACCGTGGCCGGAAAGACCGGAACCGCAAGGCAGTCCCTCTCAAAAGAGGAAATCGAGAAATATGGAAGGGATCCGGAAGACAACTCCTTGACAGCTGACGGCAGCTATCATAATCTGGCCACTTTCGTCGGCTTCTTCCCTGCGGACAACCCTAAGTACAGCGCCATAATCTGCATGAACTCATGCCTGATAAAAGGCAGCCTGTACGGCGGCGTGGGTCCGGCGGCGGCGATGCGCGAGATTGTGGACACAATCTACACCCTCGATCCTGAGTGGGGAGAGGAAATAGCGGGCGCAGGGAAAGTTCCGGTGATGGAGACAGGAAAAGAACTGACAGTGCGGCCGGACATAAAGAATCCGGTTGTGCCCGACATCATGGGGCTGGGACTCAAGGACGCTATGTTCGTCATAGAGAACAGCGGGTTGAGGTGTTCATATTCAGGGACAGGACACGTCACATCACAAAGTCCTAAGGCCGGGACCAAAGTCGCCGATGGTTCAACAATAACGTTCACTTTGAAATGAGACTGGAAAGCATCATAAGAAACGCAGGGGTTATCGAGGTACGGGGAAGCCGTGAGATCGAGATCACAGACATCTGCAACGACTCCCGGAAAGTCACTCCCGGAGCCATGTTCATCGCTGTCAAAGGTCATGACAGCGACGGGCACGCCTACATCGGAAAAGCGGTCGCATCCGGCGCCTCGGCGATCGTGTACGAGGACGAAGAGGCTCTTCAAGAGACGTTTTCTGAATATTCAGGCAGCGCCCCGACCCTCGTGAAGGTAGGAAACTCACGCCATGCGGTCGCGATGATGGCCGCTGATTTCTTCGGCAACCCTTCCGGAAAACTCACCCTTGTAGGTATCACGGGAACAAATGGTAAGACCACCACGGTGACTCTCCTCTACCGCCTCTTCATGGCGGAAGGTTACAATTGCGGGCTGCTTTCCACCATCGCCAACTATGTAGGGACCAAGCGTCTGGAGACAGCCAACACGACAGCCGACCCGATCACCATCAACCGGCTTATGAGCGAGATGGCGGATGCCGGATGCGAGTTCTGCTTCATGGAGGTCAGCTCGATCGGCGTGGAGCAGGAACGTGTGGCGGGGCTTGACTTCAAGGTCGGGATATTCTCGAACCTCACCCACGACCACCTCGACTACCACAAGACTTTCGCTGAATATCTCCGCTGCAAGAAGATGTTCTTCGACAATCTTCCGGCCACTGCCACGGCAATCACCAACATCGACGACAAGAACGGCGAGGTCATGGTCCAGAACACCAAGGCGAAAGTGGTGAGATATTCCTGCAGAAGCATCGCGGACCACACGTGCCGCATCATTGAGGAAACCTTCGAGGGAATGCTCTTGAAAATTGACGGACGCGAGACATGGACCCGTCTCATCGGGCAGCACAACGCCTACAACATCCTCGCGGTCTACAGCGCCGCGATGGCAGTAGGGGCTGACCCTGAAGAGACCCTGATAGCCATCAGCAAACTGGAATCGGCGCCGGGACGTCTGGAAGTCATCAGAGGCCCAAGGAACATCTCCGTCGTCATCGACTACGCACACACTCCCGACGCGCTGGAAAACGTGCTCAAGACACTCAAGGACATCGATGACGGCAAGGAACTCATCTGCCTGTTCGGATGCGGAGGCGACCGGGACAAGACCAAGAGACCTGAAATGGCGGCGATCTCCGAAAGGTTAGCCGACAGGATTGTCGTGACCTCAGACAACAGCCGCACGGAGAGCACCGAGGACATCATGAACGACATCCGGAAGGGTTTCAGCGCCCAAGGACTGGCCAAGGCCATCTTCATAGCCGACAGGAAAGAGGCCATACGAGCGGCGATAATGTTCGCCAAGGACGGAGCGGTCATCCTGCTCGCGGGCAAAGGTCATGAGACATACCAGATAATCGAAACCGAGCACCGCCATTTCGACGAGCGCAAGGTGGTTGCCGAAGTGTTCAACAGCATAAGCGGCGAATAGGAGGGAAAAGCGATGATCTACCATCTTTTTGAATATCTCAGGCAATATGACATTCCGGGGCAGGGGCTTTTCAGTTACCTGTCATTCAGGGCGATGCTGACCAGCGTGACCGCGATGTTCATCTCTTTCTTCGCCGGACGCAAGATCATCAGATGGCTCCAGCGGAAGCAGATCGGCGAGACTATCAGGGATCTCGGACTGGAAGGGCAGATGCAGAAGAAAGGCACACCGACGATGGGCGGAATCATCATCATCCTTGCCATCGTGGTTCCAGTCCTGCTGTTCTGCAACCTGAGGAATATCTACACTCAACTTCTCCTCCTGACCACCTTATGGTGCGGAGCCCTTGGCTTCACCGATGACTACATAAAGGTCTTCAAGCACAACAAGGAAGGCCTCCATCCGAAAGCCAAACTGGTTTCCCAGCTAGCGCTCGGACTCATCATCGGGCTGGCGGTCTGCTTCAGCGACGAAATCGTGATCAGAGAGAAGGTCTCCGTGGTGGCCGGCGAAGCCAACGTGGTCAAGCAAGGCGATTCAGAAGCCCTGAACGTGGACACGGAAACGCTCGTGGCTCAGGACTCGGGATGGAAGATGAAGAATGTCATAAAGAGCACCAAGACCACACTCCCGTTCGTCAAGGACCATGAGTTCGACTACAAATGGCTTTCCCCTTTCAAAGGCAGGTGGGGCTGGTACTGCAAGTGGGCGATCTACGTGCTGATGATCGTGGTTGTCATAATGGCATGCTCCAACGGCACGAATCTCACGGACGGAATGGACGGTCTCGCCGCAGGGACCAGCGCGATAGTCGGGGTGGTTCTCGGCATCCTGGCATGGCTGGGAGGCAATCTGGTCAACTCCAACTATCTGAACATCATGTATATCCCAGGAAGCGGGGAGATAGCCATATTCATGTCAGCCTTCGTGGGCGCGCTGATGGGCTTCCTCTGGTACAACTCTTACCCGGCGCAGGTATTCATGGGTGACACAGGCAGCCTCACGATCGGAGGCATCATCGGAGTGAGCGCTGTCCTTATGAGAAAGGAGCTGCTGCTTCCGATCCTTTGCGGAATATTTCTGGTCGAGTCACTTTCAGTGATAATGCAAAGGTTCTATTTCAAATACACGAAAAAAAGATACGGCGAGGGCAGAAGGATATTCAAGATGACACCTCTGCACCACCACTATCAAAAAGAAGGGATTCCGGCATTGATAACCAGACCGTTGCACGCTATTCCCGAAGCAAAGATAGTGACCAGGTTCTGGCTGATCGGGGTCATTCTGGCGGTAGCCACGCTGGCATTGTTGAAAATAAGATAAATAAGGAGATTGGTATATGAGCAGAATTGTTGTTTTGGGAGGTGGAGAAAGCGGTGTCGGAGCCGCTGTCCTGGCCAAGGTGAAAGGATTCGATGTGTTCCTTTCCGACTACGGAAAGATTTCCGGGCACTTTGCGGACGAACTCCGCAAATGGGAGATCAGTTTCGAAGAAGGACACCACACGGAAGACCTCATCCTGAACGCTGACGAGGTGGTCAAGAGTCCGGGAATCCCGAGCACCGCGCCGATAATAAAGAAGATCGAGGCGAAAGGAATCCACATCATCTCCGAAATCGAGTTCGCCGGCCGGTACGACAAGGCGAAGAAAATCTGCATAACAGGAAGCAACGGCAAGACAACAACCACATCCCTGATCTACTACCTGCTTCAGAACGCCGGGCTCAACGTCGGCCTCGGCGGCAACATAGGCAAGAGCTACGCCTATCAGGTGGCGACAGAGCACTTCGACTATTATGTTTTGGAAATCAGCAGTTTCCAACTGGACAACTGCTACGAATTCCGTCCTGACATCGCCATCATCACCAACATCACGCCCGACCATCTGGACCGCTACGACTACCAGATGGAGAACTACGTGAAGGCCAAGTTCCGTATCACGCAGAACCTCAGGCCTGAAGACTGCTTCATCTTCGACTCCGACGACGAAATCACAATCGAGCATCTTAACAAGATCATCCTTTCAGCCAAGCGTCTGCCGTTCACCCAGAAGACAGAGGTGAAGCAAGGCGCGTACCTCAAGGATGACAAGATCGTCGTGAAGTACGGCGAGGATGAATGCGACATATTCCTGAAAGAACTCGCTCTTGGCGGCAAGCACAACATCTACAACTCAATGGCCGCCGCGCTCGCCGCGAAGGCCTCGGGAATAGACAACAAGACCATTCGTGAGGCTTTGGCCACGTTCCAGCCTATCGAGCACAGGCTTGAGCCTGTCCTGAGCATCAAGGACGTGCTTTACATCAACGACTCCAAGGCCACGAATGTAGACGCTGCATGGTATGCGCTTGAATGCCAAAGGAAACCTATAGTGTGGATTGTAGGCGGCACCGACAAGGGCAACGACTACGAGGTCCTCAAACCGTTGGTCAAGGAGAAAGTCAAGGCGATTGTCTGCATGGGGCTTGACAACCACAAGTTCCACGAAGCTTTCGAGGACATAGTCGGGCAAGACAGGATTGTGGACACGAAATCGGCGGAGGAGGCCGTCAAGGCTGCCAGCGGATTCGCCAAGGCCGGAGATGTCGTGCTGCTCAGCCCGTGCTGCGCCAGCTTCGACCTCTTCACCTGCTACGAGGACCGCGGCGAAAAGTTCAAGGAAGCCGTGAGAAGACTCTAAAAATCCAATGAATATGGCAGAGGAAGCAAAGAAAAAGAACACTCTCTGGAACTTCGTGGATTCCTTCGAAGGAGACAAGGTCGTGTGGATGATCGTCATCCTGCTCATCTTGTTCTCCATCGTGGCCATATTCTCGTCCACATCCCTGCTGGCGCTCCAGCAGCACATCAGCAGAATGGCGATTGTCCGGGAACAGTTGATCTTGTCAGCAGGGGGGCTGGCCGTCATCATAATCTGCTATGCGATACCTAAAATCGGTGTGTTCAGGATTTTCTCGCAGCTCGGCTACATTGTCTCGATAGCGCCTCTTCTCCTGCTTTTGGCAGGATCGCTTGTGTGCCGTAGAACAGGCGGAGAGGAACTGCAGATCGGATTCGTTACAGCACAGAAAATCAACTCTGCCTGGAGAACGCTGGAGGTTTTCGGTGTGCAGATCCACGTCTTTGAAATAGTCAAGGTCGCGATGGTCATGTACCTTTCCTGGGCGGTCAATGCGTTCCGTAATGACTCCTTCGGGATAGCCAACAAGCTGGGGGAAAAACACGATTTCTGGAAAAAGCCGATTGTCAAGAAGATAGCCTACATCTATTTCCCGATATTCAGTGTCTGCCTCTGCATCATGGTGGGAAGCCTGTCCAGCACAGTGTTCATAGGCGCGATAATGTTCGCGACCATCCTGATCGGTGGAATCAGCATGAAAGAACTGATCAAGCCTATTGGTGTCGCCGCTGTCTTTCTGCTTTGCTTAATAGGAATAAACACCTGTTTCGAGGCAGGTCACAAACCGTTCCCGCATCTGGACTCCGCCCTCAACAGAATCACCGAAGAAAGCATCGAGTCCAAACTGGACATAATGAGAGACAATCCACGGAACAGCAAGGCGTTCCAAGATGCGTACGACGATGTCAAACAACCTCTCAGCGCGAAGATAGCGATCCACGAAGGCGGGTTCTTCGGCAAGGGGCCGGGACGAAGCACACAGAGATATGTGGTCCCGATCATGTTCGAGGACTATATGTTCAGTTTCGTGGTGGAGGAATACGGAATGCTCGGGGGAATATTCATCATCATCCTCTACATCAGCCTTTTGGCCAGAGGTTCGATTATAGTTAGAAACTGCGACAACCACTTCGCCAAGACAGCGGTGGCCGGCCTCGTGCTGCTCATTACCGGGCAGGCCATGATGCACATCGCCGTCAACTGCGACATGGGTCCGCTCACAGGGCAGACACTTCCGATGATCAGCCACGGAAGCTCTTCTTTCCTGATGTTCAGCCTTGCGTTCGGAATCATACTGTCAATCAGCAAGATGGCAAAGAGGAAGATTGACAGGGAGGCAGCCAAGGCGACCCCTCTGGTTGACAGGGTGATAAAGGACGAGGTGAGCGGCGGGCTGGATGACCTGGACAGGATGGAAAGTGGAGTTACTGAAGATTTTGCCACACTGGAGGACGAAGGCGGCGTGCCGGTGCACGAGAATGACATCCCTGACTACGGGACTGATGACCATAACAATGAATAGTATCATGGAGCATAAAGCATTGAGAGTCATAATAAGCGGAGGCGGCACCGGGGGGCACATCTTCCCGGCCGTCTCGATCGCGAACAAACTGAAGGAGTTGAATCCGGAGACTGAGATTCTGTTTGTAGGTGCGGAGGGCAAGATGGAGATGGAGAAGGTTCCCGCCGCCGGCTACAGGATTGTCGGGCTGCCGATTGTCGGACTGCAAAGACAATTGAGCCTCAAGAATATTCTCAACGACCTCTGCGTGCCGTTCAAAGTGGTCGCCAGTGTGCTCAAGGCAAAAAGGATCATAAAGGAGTTCAAGCCTCAGGTCGCCATCGGGGTCGGAGGATACGCCAGCGCTCCCCTGCTCTGGGCGGCGACAGGAATGCATATTCCGGCTCTCATCCAGGAACAGAACGGGTTTGCGGGACTGACCAACAAGAAACTCGGGAGCAGGGTGCAGTGCATCTGTGTCGCCTACGAAGGAATGGAGAGGTTCTTTCCCGCCGGCAAGATAGTCATGACGGGAAATCCTATCAGAAGCATCATCGTTCCCGCCACTCCGGAGATGAAGGCCAAAGGGGTCAAGGAATATGGCCTCAATCCTGCCAGAAAGCACATATTCATTGTGGGAGGAAGTCTCGGGAGCAGCCGTTTCAACCAGTGCATGAGGAAATGGATCTCAGACGGATGTCCGGGGCTGGACGGAGTGGATGTTCTGTGGCAGTGCGGAAAATACTATAAGCCGGGTGTGGATGAATTCATGAAGGAGCAGAGGGAAAAGAACCCTGAGGCGCTCCGGCATATTCATTACTCTGACTTCATCGGAAGGATGGAACTCGCCTACGCCGCGGCGGATGTCGTGATCTCGCGCTCCGGAGCCAGTTCGGTGTCGGAATTATGCGCCGCCCATAAAGCCGTGATATTCATCCCGTCTCCCAATGTGGCTGAGGATCACCAGACTCACAATGCGATGGCTCTGGTGAAGAAAGACGCGGCTGTGATCGTCAAGGATTCCGAAGCGATGGAGAAGATGATTCCTACGGCTCTGGAACTGCTGAAGAATCCGGACAGAATCGCCTCGCTTGAGGAGAATGCGGGAAAGATGGCTCTGCCTGACGCGGCGGGAAAGATCGCCGAAGAGGTTTATAAATTGATCAAACATTAGAAATGTCCAAATATTCAAAGATTTATTTCATAGGAATCGGTGGCATAGGCATGAGTGCCATCGCAAGGTACTACAAGTTCAAGGGGTATCCGGTCGCAGGCTACGACAGGACTCCTTCGGATTTGACCCATGCCCTTGAGAAGGAAGGAATCGATGTCCACTACAAGGACGATCCGGATTACATTCCAAAGGACGTGGCGTCGACGCTTGTCGTCTATACTCCAGCCATACCGGCTGACCTTCAGGAACTTGTCTATGTCAAAGAGCATGGCTACACACTGGTGAAGAGGTCACGGATGCTGGGCGAGCTGGCGGAGGGACAGACCTGCCTGGCAGTGGCCGGAACGCACGGAAAGACGACCACCAGCACTCTGGTCGCGCACATCCTGACCGAAAGCGGGAAAGGCTGCTCGGCTTTTCTGGGCGGAATATCCAAGAACTACGGCACGAATCTGCTGATCAGCCACACGCCGACAATCGTCGCCGAGGCCGATGAGTTCGACCGTTCGTTCCTTCAGCTGCATCCTGCGATAGCCGCGATCACGGCCATGGACGCCGACCATCTGGACATCTACGGCACACTTGAGGAATATCAGAAAGCCTTCAAAGCCTTCGCCTCTCAGGTAAGCCGCACATTGATCGTGAAATACGGTCTGGACATCACTCCCGCCGACACCAAGGCCAGGATCCAGAGCTACAGTTATGACAATCCTTCGGCGGATTACTATGCCGCCAACGCCAAGCCGGACGAGGTCGGGCATTACATCTTCGATCTGGTTTACCCAGGAGGCGTGATCGAGAACATACGAGTCGGCATTCCTGGGTGGGTCAACGTGGAGAACAGCGTGGCCGCTGCTGCCGTCTGTCTCTGTCACGGGGTCGCCCCGGAGGCCATCAAGGAAGCCATAGGAACATATTCAGGAGTGAAGCGCAGACTTGAGGTTCACCTCAACACCCCGCATCTGTCCTACATCGACGACTACGCCCACCACCCAAAGGAATTAGCCTCGGCCATATCTTCCATGAGGGGAATATTCCCGGGCAGAAAGATCACAGCCATATTCCAGCCGCATCTTTTCACCAGGACGAGGGATTTCGCCGATGATTTCGCCGCCGCTTTGAGCAAGGTGGACAAACTGATCCTGCTGGACATCTACCCGGCGAGGGAGGAGCCTATCCCGGGAGTCACTTCCGAAATCATAATCGACAAGGTGACCGCCCCCGAGAAGGTGCTTCTGAAAAAAGAAGAGTTGATGGCATACCTTGAGAATGAGCCGGTTGATGTTCTGGCGACATTCGGGGCAGGCAACATCGACAGGTTCATTGTTCCGATAACAGACCTTCTGGAAAAGAGACTGAAGAAATGAAGAAAGGACTCAAGATAACCCTCGCGGCCGTGGCGTTCTGTCTGCTCGGCCTGATCTGCATCGTCATCCATGGCATGAACAAGAAGCGGATCGGGCAGCTCACCTGCGCCGGTGTCAAGGTGGAGTTCACGGATGATTTCAACTTCGTGACCGCCAAGGATGTGGAAGGCTATCTGAGCAAAAGTTACGGTGCCTGTGTCGGACAGAGACTCGACAGCGTGAACCTGATGAAGATCGAGGAGATTCTGGACGGGAAAAGCGCCATCCTTAAGGCGGAGGCCTACACCACCCCTGACGGCTACCTGAATGTCAGAATCCGCCAGAGGGAGCCTGTGGTGAGATTCCAGAAGGACAACAACGGCTACTACGCCGACGAGAGAGGATTCCTGTTTCCTCTCCAGCGTAACTACACGTCGATGGTGCCTGTCATCGACGGAGCGGTCCCTCTCAACATCGAAAGAGGCTACAAGGGTGAGCCAAAGACCGAAGCGGAAAGGAAATGGCTGGCCGGAGTGATAGCCATGGTCAACTATATGCAGGATTCAGGGACATGGGCGGAGAACATCTGTCAGATCACAGTCATGGAAAACGGCGATCTGGTCATGATCCCGCGAAAGGGAAAGGAAAGGTTCATCTTCGGGCTTCCCGAGGACTTCGGGCGGAAGTTCGACCGGATCAGCCGCTACTACACATCAATCCTGCCTCACAAGGGAACTGAATCCTATTCGACAGTGAATGTTAAGTACAACGGGCAGATTGTCTGCAGAAAATAGAGAAAGAGAATTGAATATGGAAGAGAGATACATAGCATCCGTTGATCTGGGCACATCAAAACTGGCCGTCTGCGTGGCCAGAATCCAGGGCCAAAATGTCGAGGTGGTCTATTACAAGGAATCACCATCGCTTGGCATAAGCTATAGTTATGTCCTCAATCCGGGGAAAGTCAAATCCGTGCTGAAGACGGCCATCAGCGAGGCACAGCAGGCTTTAAGGATCAATATCCAGCAGGTAGTAGTCGGATTGCCGCGCTGGTACGTGCGTCAGGAAACGGCGTCGGCTAGCATAAAAAGGCCTGACCCTGATGACCTGATCCAGGAAAGCGAAATCAAAGATCTGAAATCCATGGCGCTGGAATCATACCCGCTGGAAGATTCCGCCAAAGAGGTTATTTATGGAGCCGTGGCCCAGTCATTCTCAACCGAGGACAGCTTCAGCGAGCCTGAGAACGACATCGTGGGCATGGCCGCCGAGACACTCGAAGGCAATTTCAAGGTGTTTATCGGGAACCGGAGATATTCATCGAACATCGACAATGTGTTCAATGACATCAGAATAGCGATAGCCAAGAAATATTTCACTCCGGGCATCACAGCGCGCGCCGTCCTCAAGTCCGAACAGATGGAAAACGGTGTGGCGCTGATCGATATCGGAGCCGGGGTAAGTTCCGTGACAATTTTCAAAGACAAAATCATGCGGTTCTACGCCGCCATCCCTTTCGGCGGCAACAGCGTGACGAACGACATAAAGTCTGAGTGCAACTTTTCCTTCGAACTTGCTGAGAACATCAAGAAGGCATACGGAGCGTGCATGCCTAACAAACTGTCCTCGCTCGGAGAAAAGACAATCCAGATTGTAGACGAGGACGGAAACGCCACCGCGCAGGTTTCGGTGAAATACATCTCCGAAATCATCACGGCAAGGATGAAGGAAATCATAGAGGCTCTCCTGTTCAAGATTCAGGAAAGTGGCTACGCTTCCGAGGATATACTCAGAGCCGGTGTTGTCGTGACAGGAGGCGGAGCGGAACTGGTGAACTGCGCCAACTTCATCAAGGCTTTGTCAGGATATTCAGTGAAAATCGGCAGACCGAGGAGGTTCTTTTCCTGCGAGGGGTGCCCAGAGACCAGCGAAACCAGCGCCGCCACATCAATGGGCATGATTCTGTCAGCGAAAAGCGACCGCTCTCTGAACTGCATCAACAACGTGCCTGTCAGGGTGGCCAGGCCGGCCGCACCGGAGAGCGTAATGAATGCTGACACAAATGAAACGGTGGTTGCCGGGCAGAAACAGGAAGCGGCCGCACAGGAACAGGAGATGATCGAAAAGGAAGCAGAGAGAATCAGACCTGAGGAGAATGAGGGCACGACCGGGAAAGAGAATACCACGGCAGGGATGGATACCACAAGGGAAGAGCCACACGATAAAATCGATGAGACTGAATATGATCCATATTCTCCAACCAAGCATGATGCGATAGAGGCTTCCGTCGCGGCCGGATTGGGCGAAGAGGACGGCCCCGGAGTGTTCGACAAGCCAACCGACGAAGAGGTCAAGGAATATGAGGACAGGAAGCGCGCAGGTAAAAATGGAAAGAAGGGGCGGCGCAAGCTGTTCAGTTGGACAAAGCATATTCTTGGCAAGGTCGGCGAGACTGTCGGAGGATTGTACGACGAAATGAACAATGAGGAGGTTTAACGAACAGAAGGTTATGGGAGACATTATTGCTAATTTTGACATAGATCTGGCTGAAAGCAGCCCTGCAATGACACCTATACAATCGATGATCAAGGTCATCGGTGTGGGCGGAGGTGGCTGCAACGCCGTGAACCACATGTTCAGGGAAAAGGTGGAAGGTTGCAGTTTCATTGTCTGCAATACTGACAGCCAAGCACTTGACGGAAGTCCCGTCCCGACCAAGATCCACATCGGCAAAAACGCCCTTGGAGCCGGAACCGATCCGACCAAAGGGCGCAACGCCGCGCTTGAAGCCCAAGACCAGATCGAGAAGGTGGTGCTCGGGGATGACACGCAGATGCTCTTCATCACCGCAGGAATGGGTGGGGGCACAGGCACAGGAGCAGCGCCAATCATCGCTAAGATGGCCAAGGACAAGGGCATTCTGACAGTCGGCGTGGTCACCCTGCCGTTTGAGAACGAGGGAGAGAACGCGATGTCCCGCGCCATAGACGGCATACACGAGCTGGTGAAGAATGTGGACAGTCTTCTGATCATCAACAACGAGAAACTCTACGATTTCTATGGCAGCCTTCTTGTGCATGAGGCATTCCCGAAGGCGGACGAGGTTCTCTCAACCGCCGTCAAAGGCATCGTGGAGATCATCAGCCGCGAAGGCCACATCAATGTGGATTTCGAGGACATCAAGACCATGATGATCAACAGCGGGATGGCCCTGATGGGTTGCGGCACCGGCACCGGAAAAAACAGGATTGATGATGCGGTGAAAGGTGCGCTGCAGTCCCCTCTTCTGAATGACTTCGACCTGAAGACGGCAAAGAGTCTGCTCATAAACATCACCTGCGGGAAGAATGACAACGGCCTCACGATGGACGACCTTTCCGACATCAACAGCAAAATCGCTGAATATACAGGGAACGTAAAGAAGTTCAAGACAGGTCTCGTCTGGATGACAGATCCCGACATCGGGGACAAGATTCAAATCACCGCGATAGCCACTGGATTCAAGGTCAATGACTTGAGAAAGATCGCCAAGGCCGACTTCGGTAATATGATTCTCATCGGCAAAGACTTCAAGTTCGAAAGGCAGCCACTTCCAGAGCCCGAAGACGACATCAATTTCACCGGCAAGGTGAAGATCATCGGCTACAACACTTCCGACAACGTCAAGCGTTTCCATTTCGATTCGGACAAGAAACCGGCGCTGGCCGTCGAGCACGGACAGAACATCGCCGAACTTGAACGAGTGCCGGCGATCAAGCGCGCTGACCGTTCGGAAAAGGAACAAGGATAGTTTTCACCGGAGAAGAGCGGGTGGAATATAGAAAATGTCCGGTGAAAGGGGGCTTTCACCGGACAAAATGTGTTTAATCGTTCGTTTGTCCGGCCAGAAGACTTATGGCCGGACAAACGTTTCGCTTTACCTGCTAGCGTAAGGGCCGGAGACGTTCTTTACCGTCATCTTGCCGTCTGAGTCTGTGGTTGTGATGATGTAGTATTTGTTTCCACCGTCCACAACGCGGACGACGATGTTTCCGTCATAACCTACCACACTGGCAGCTTCTTTAGGGGTAACCTTGTCATCCACACCGGCCGGGCGGTCTCCCTGCCAGAAGTTAGTGATGAATATGTTGACACCAGGCAACGTGCTTTCCATCTCGGAGATGATGCTCGTGCGCGGATGGCAGTCCACCCAAGAGTTGACGATGATGGCCTGTGGGTTAAGCACTTTCAAGGCGGCAGCCTGATTGGTGGCCGTGGATCCGTGGTGGTCGGCCTTCATCACCTCGACCATTCCGGCGGCCTTGGCGCAAGGCAGCTCGGCGTCTTTCCATGCGAAATTAGAACGGTTGTTGTACTGGAGGTCAGCGCCGGCGAAATAGTCGAACTTGCCGTAGGAAATCCTCATGACGGCGCTGCAGATGTTCTCTGCAGGGCACTTGTCAGTCCCTGTCACCTTTGCCGGATTTGCGACTTGGATGTCTTTTTTCTCCGGGAATGTCATCTTGGTCTCTGTTCCGTTTCCGGTCCAGATCTCACCGTTGACCGCAATGTTCCGGATTCTGACATCGTACTTGGATGACTTCGGGGCGATCTGGCTGGCGGAGCCGGCCTTGAAGATCTCAGCCTTCAATCCAGAGTTCGCGACGTGCCACTTGACAGCCTTTACATAGTTCTGGATCGTAGCCTTGTTGCTGGCAAGATTCAGCATGTCAAACGGGTAATCGAAATCCGGCCACCCTCTGTCAATGATGCGGCTGACATTGAAATCGTCCAGAATATCGGTCAGCCCGTTAAGCCTGTATGAACCTTTGGAAGACATCGGAAGCGATGAATCACAGTCTCCCATGTGGTCGTTGTGCAGATGCGACATCACCACATAGTCAATCGTATTGTTGCCGGTCCATGCCATGCATTTCTTCAGATAGTTCCCGATGATCTGTGACCCTCGAGTGCCCGTTGCCGTCGGGTCCCAGCGGCTGCGGATTCCAGTGTTGGTTGTGTTCCCGTCAGAGTTTGTCTTGACGAGAGAACTGGCCGCGTCAATCAGAAGCTGCGTGCCGTCGGGCATGATGACGAAAGCGGACTCACCGGTCGTCGTGTTTATGAAATGAATGTCCATCTCGCCCTCCTGCCATGCCGGGATGACCTCTCCTGTTTTTATGGGCGTGGTTGTGGTTTCGCCTTCACCCGGCTGTACTATGGTTGGTTTCTGCGGTTCTTTTTCCCCGCAAGACGAGACCACCGCCACTATGGCGATGACAGGAATTATAAGTGATTTTCTGTTCATATATTCACTGATGTTTATGATTATCTGTTTCAGCATCAGCCTTTGCAGGCGATGTGAAGATTGAGCCGCATGCTGCCTCCGATGACTTCAGCACGGAGTCTGATGTAGTTCCCGAAGTTGGGGGCGACTTTGACCATGTGCAGACCATTGCCCCGGATGATTGCCTCTGGAGTGTTGTCATCAGCCCAGTTGACACCGTCCTGAGACAGTTGGACATGGGCTTTCAGGCAAGGTTCGCTTCCAGACATATTGCCACTGCATTGTTCGGTGTCTTCCACCATGATGAAGAATATGGCCTCGTCAGCCCATCCGGCTTCGTAGGGATGAGTCTCGAATTTTCCGTCGAACCGTTTCTTCACTTCGAGATGTGAGTCGTTGAAAGTCTTCATTCTTGCGATATAACCACAGAGTCAACATAGAGGAACACCCGGCGCGCGGTGTCGGTTCCTACCCAGAAAAGCGGATTTATGATGTTGTCAATCCTGCCATAGGCATCAACACAGTGGCAGGGTGTGCCACGCAGGTCCCAAATACGGTCCTGACACTGCATTTCGGTGTACTCACGTTTCCGGGTGTCCACCAGAAGGCGCATATACTGCCAGTTCAGTTTGCAGTCAGTCTCATTGTAGATGAGTTTCTGATGACCGTCAGGCACCCACTGGAACCCGTCGTGGCTGCCGTCAGGATAACGCCGTCCGAACCACCATGGATCCACGCCCCTCACGCACCAGTCTCCGTCCAAACCGAAGGCCCAGTCCTTGTCGGTACCTTCGGAGGCGTTCTCTATCTGCCATTTCTGAATCATGTTCCCGTCAACGGCGTTGAGATAACGCATTCCGACATGATAGCGCCGTCCACCTTCCTGAATGTCGAAACCCATTCCGAAATCGCGTATGGAACTCTCGTGAAGGCCTGGCTGCGGCCTGTCCGCGTCATCAACCTTGTCCTGCTCCGCTGTGTAGCTGAACCAGCACTCAATCTGGAGATATCTCGAACCGGGGCGTCGGAATGACAGTCTCTTGATGGCGTGTCCGAGGCTTCCCGGAGCGGGCTTTTCGGTGTAAGGAGCCGCCACCGGACGAGTGGAGAGCTTCAGGCTGTATGTGCCGGACATCGCTCCATGCGTGCCTGGGTAGCGGAATGTTGCGCTGCTGAGCATAACCGGAGGCCACTGGGTCTTGTCAACAAGGGTTGGCGGCACATCAAAGTCCGGATGCTCCGTGAAGTTGGGCATCAGGGTCATCCAACCGTTGAACCCCCTGTCGAACACATCGTAGCAGAGTATGTCGCGCAGGGGGGTGAAACGGCTTCTTAATAGTATTTCGTCAACAGACATAACCTGTTAATAGCCTTGGTTCTGTACAAGATTCTTGTTGATCAGCATCTCTGAGTTCGGGATAGGGAAGAGCTCGCATTTAGAGTCATACTGGTGCAGACCGTACCTGACGATAAGTTTCTCATTCTCCATCTTGGTAAAGTCAGCGAATCCGTCCTCATCGATGTCTGGAGTGTATGGCCAGAACCAATTGCCGTCAGTGATGTATTTCTTGATGTTCTGGGCGTTGAGCAGACCATAGTAGTGATGACTGTAAGCCTTTTCAAGCCAGCCCCATCTCTTGAGGTCGAAGAAGCGTCTGCCCTCCCAGGCGAATTCCACACGGCGCTCCCTGCGGAGGATGCGGCGGAGCTCGGTCTGGTCCTTGGTCGTGACCGCAGGATAGGCGCTTGTGTCGTCACGTTTCACACCATAGGCTCTGGCTCGGACATCGTTGATGGCGTTGAGGACGTTGTCATCAATCCTGTTCAGTTCGATGAGAGACTCCGCATACATCAGCAGCACGTCGGCGTAGCGGATGATGATCTGAGGGTTCTCGTTGTACTGGCCCTCTCTCCATTCCGTCTGGGCGCCTTTACGGAGGCAGCAGCCATTAAAGGCAGCGTAGGGGTTCTTCGAGGTCTTGTTGTCCATGTTCTCGACTTCCACACCATCCTTGAGGACGGTCTTTGCGTCAGGATGTGGGTCAAAGACAACCCCGTAGATGGTTGTTCCCGGAACAACGAACGTCTCGGCGCAACGTGGATCCCTGTTCTTGAAAGGGTCGTGCGGATCGAACAGAGGGGATTCGTCGATGACTTTTCCGTCAGTGCATTCGTACGCGGCGAGCAGGTCCCATGACGGCTGGGCCGTTGCGTTTCCTCCGGCAGTACGGCTGACGAAAGATTTTATGGCCTGGGTCTGTTCGTAGGCGTATGAGTTAGGCAGAGCCCAGATCGTCTCGCAGGTGTAGGCCTTCTCTCTGAAAAGCTGGCCGTAATCCTCGTAGAGGCTGTAGATCTTCATGTCCATAATCTCTTTGCAAAGTTCGGCGCATGTCTCGTAGTCGCCCCATGTCAGAGCCACTCTTGCCTTGCAGGCCATTGCTGTTCCCTTGTCGACACGGATGATTCCACCGTTGGCATTCTGCTCGGGAAGACCGGCTATGGCGGTGTCGAAATCCTCCATCACCTGTTTCTTGATGGTCTCTTTGTCTGTGCGGCCCATGTTGTAGGCTTCTTCGACAGTGATTGAGTTGGTGTAGAACGGAGCGTCCCCCCAGCAGATCACCATACGGGCGTACATGTAGGCCCTGAAGAAACAGGCCTCTGCCTTGAGAGCCGTGTAAGTGTCGCCGTCACCAAGCCTTTCGATTGATTCAATCACACGGATGGCGCGGCTTATGGCCTTGTAAGTGTTGTCCCAGTAGGTCTCAAATGTCGCTGTCGCGGAAGTGGCGCTACCGTTGACAAGTTCGTAGGTGTAGTCCCTCTGTGACCAGTCGTCGGTTCTCCTGTCGGTCCAGTACTCAGACTCTATTCCGTAGAAAGCCTTGCGATAGAGATCGTTGAGAGACATTGTGATCTGGTCGGCGTTTTTATACCAGTTTTCGCTTGACGCTTCGGATGGCGGATTCATATTGAGATCCACGCAGGAAGAAACGAAGCACAGGGTCAGCAAAGCGGCCGCTATTGTATATACGTACTTTTTCATATTCATTAGAATTTGATGTCAACACCGAGAGTGAAAGTTCTTGCGATGTAGGAATTGGTTGTCTGCTCAGGATCCCATCCCTTGAGATAGTTGTCGAAGCAGAACGGGTCGTCAACATTGAGGTAGAATCTCAGTCCCTTGATGTTGGCCTTCTTGAGAGGCTCGGAAGGAACCGTGTAGCTGAGGTTGATGTTCTTGACGCGGAAATAGGCACCGTTCATCAGCCAGAAGTCGGACATCTGGTAGTTGTTTTTTTCTGCGCTGGTGTAGCTCAGGCGAGGGTACTTTGCCCTGGCGTTCTCCTCTTCTGTGTTGTAGACGCTCCAGTAGTTGCGCGAGCCGTCTTTATTCTTCAATATTGAAGGAGCAGAAAGCCACTGGGCGGCGAAAGGACGCACCATATACTCGGCCACCCTGACATTCTGCTTGCCAACACCATTGAACATCACACCGAGATTCAGACCTTTCCAGCCGAGATTCAGGTAACCTCCGAATATGAAATGAGGTAGTGAGCTTCCGAGGATGGTCTTGTCGTAGTCAGCGGAGATCTTGCCGTCCGGGTCGTTGTGTTCAACTCCGTCAGCGTCTGTGTACTTGTTGCCTCCAAGATCGATGTATTCGATGTCACCTTGGCCCACAGTCTTGATGAGCTGATTCGCAGCGTTGGCCAGTTGCTCTTGGCTGCGGATTATACCATTGGATTTGTAGCCGTACCAGGCATGATATTCCTCACCCTCCTTTATGATGGTGTTTCCGAGAACCACCTTCCCGCCGAGGTCGCCCATGATGGATTTCGCATCGGAGATGTTGAAGCCGGCTCCGTAGGTAAAGTCACCCACCTTGTCACGCCAGTCGATCTTCACCTCCCATCCGTTGGTGTGCATGGTACCGACATTCTTGGTCGGGTTGCCGTAGCCGGTGAAGCCAGGAATCTCAACGCTCAGAAGCATGTCCTTGGTCTCTTTGTAGTAGTAGTCCGCACTGAGGCTGAGCCTGTCGCGCAGGAAGTTCATGTCGAATCCAAGGTCGTAGGTCCATGTGGTCTCCCAAGTTATGTCCTTGACCGCGAGATCCACTTGGGCCGCTGTCATCTGTGAAGTGACGACCTTTCCTGTGCTGTCCACAAAGAGGGCGTTGTTGAATGAAACGCTGGTCTGCCAAGGATAGTTTCCGATCCTTTCGTTACCAAGGGTACCGATGGACGCGCGGAGTTTCATGTAAGTGACAGGATCGACATCCTGCATCCAACTCTCGTTTGAAACCACCCAGCCGATGGATGCGGAAGGAAACCAGCCCCATCTGTGGCCTTTCGCGAAGCGGCTCGACCCGTCAGCGCGGAGGTTGGCCTGAACGTAGTAACGGTTCTTGTAGTTGTACATCACACGGCCGAACACTGAACGGTAACCATTCTCATAGGCATTGCCTTTAACTCCCAGATTGTCCTTGTTGGCAAGATCGAGGTAAGGGAAGTCTCCGAGAGCCATGCTTGTGCTTGACGCCTCCAACGCTTCGTGGTAGTAGTAATATTCCTCGTAACCAAGCATCGCGTTGAAATTGTGGGATTCGGCGAAGCGTTTGTCGTAGTTGGCTATGAACGAGAGTTCGTAGGAGTTCGCGTCGTTGCGTACCTCGTTCAAGTCGTTGGTGGCATGACCGCTCAGGTAGCCGAGAATGATGTCGGTGTCGTAGGCGTCATAGTATGGCACGGCCTTGCTGAAGGTCTTGGTCTTGGTCATCTGCCATGTCGGCTTGTAGCTTCCCGTGATGCTGAGATCTTCAACAGGTTTCCAGGTGAGAGCGAACCTTGCGTTGATGTAGTCACCGCGGTTGGTCTTGTTTCCGCCTTCCTTGAGGATGCCGAGAGTGTTCGATCCGGTTTTGCCTGGTCCGACTCTGCCGTCAGGGTAAAGTCCAAGATAAACGTTCGGATACATGTTCGCCGCCTGAAGCGGGGTTACGGTAGGGTCGGTCTTCACGCTGTGCCTGAAAGCGAAGTCAATGTCGGCGCTGAGCCTCTTGGTGAGGTTGATGCTGTTTCTTATGCGCGCGTTGAACCTCTCGTAGTTGGATCCTTCGTAGAGAGCGTCGGTGCTTTGGTAGCCCACTGAGGCACGTGTCTTGACGACCTTGTTGCCGTAGGAAAGGGTCACGTTGTGGCTGTGGGCGCTGGCGAAGTTCTTGATGATGGCTGATTTCCAGTCGTAATCAGGGTACTCGATCGGGTCGTAGGCGTTTTTCTGGGCGTAGTTCTCGATCAGATCCTTGGTGTAGACTTGATAGTCAGCTCCTTCCGGGCAACCGGCATCGTTCCATTTGTACTCGTTGAACATGGTCATGTAGTTGTACGGATCGTTGAGGTAGTCTGCCCATTCGGTCGCCGTCACCATTGAATATTCCCCCTTGTAGTCGATGGAGAGCTGTCCTTCTTTCGCCGACTTCGTGGTGATGAGGATCACACCTGCCGCGGCGCGCGCTCCGTAGATGGAGGCGGAAGCCGCATCCTTGAGGACTGTGATCTGCTCGACATCATCGCTGGCGACATTGTCGATGCTGCTCACGGCCATTCCATCCACGAGGATGAGCGGAGACGATCCGTTGATGCTTGTCACGCCACGAATCTGGAGAGATGCGCTGGCTCCAGGCATTGAGCTGGATCTTGTGACCTGCAGACCAGGGATGGTGCCCTGAAGGCTCTGTGAGAGCTGGACTGTACTCTGCTGTTCGATCAACTGACTGTTCAGCACACCTACCGAACCTGTGAGATCCTTTTTCTTGACTGATCCATAGCCGATGACCACGGTTTCCTCAAGTTGAAGTGTGTCGTCCTGAAGTGTGATGTTCAGAGTGGCTTCTCCCTTGTAGCTGACGGAAAAGTCGGCATAACCCATACATGTGACCTCAAGATTCTGGCCTTTCTCCGCACCTTCGAGCTCAAACGCTCCGGACGCATCTGTCACTGCCCATTTGCCGTTGTCCTTGTTAAGAACCATGGCACCTACGACAGCCTCCCCGTTCTTGTCTGTCACGACACCCTTGACATTGGTTTGGGCAAAAGCCGAAAGGCTAATCGCCATCGCGCATAATATGCTGATAATCTTATTCTTCATATTCAATATTTTTATTCTTTTACACAGCGGACCGCGCCGGCGTGACCGCGCGTGGCCTTGTTGCTGAAGTTGCTGGCCGAAGCGTTCGCATTTAGATAGAGTGAGGAAGGAGTCGCTTCCGCGGTGCTGCTTTCGTACCTTGCGGCCACACCGAAATCGGTGAGCGCACAGCCGTTGTTGTAGCTGAGCATGCCGGCGATAGGAAGGCTCCACACAGTTGTGGCAAACTGAAGACTCTCTGGCTGGTATGCCGCCTTGACAGTAGGATTCTTACTGTATTTCGTTGAAGCAGAAGGAAGCCCTCCGGCTTCGGCGAACGCACACCACTGGACGTTGCTTGGAACCTTGTAGCCCGCCGGACACGGGTCGAAAATGGTCTTCTTCTCATCCTGCCATCTGTCGTTGTGGTCTGCCGTGAAGATCCAATCCTTAGGACCGGCACCGTCAGGGAAGGTGTTGATGAACGGCCTTGGGTTCTTGATGCTGGCAGCTATGGTTCCGGTTGTCTCGTCCACCTTGACTTCGGCCTGATCTTCTGTGAGTTCAGGGAAGGTGGCGATGAAATCGGCTGATTTGTTTCCGGCTCCGCGCATCGGGTCTTTTCTGCCCCACTGATAGAGGAATCCACCGCTGCGGGTGTCACCTGCGATGTTCGGGCACGTCGCACCGAGGTTGCGGTCCATCCATGCCGCCCCTCCCAGGTCGGAGACAGAAGGTTCGTCTGTGAACCAGATGTGCCATGTCCAGAGTATGCTGTTGTCAGCCGCATAGGCTGCGATGACCGCATTGGCCGGGATGAGATCGTTCATAGGTGTCTCGAATTCGATATATTCACCTTTCAAAGCCACAGCCGGGATGATTTCGGCCGCCGATGCAGGTGCGGTCATGGTGTTGTAGGTGCACCAGAGAACGTCGGCGTGGTCTGGGGTGATGGATGCGCTGATCTCACCGTTGCAACTCTCAGGAAGCATTCCGTTGCCACGAACCGTAGCCTTGAACTTGTAGTAGCCTGGTTTGCTGACTATGTAGCAGTTGGAAGTTCCATCCGCACCGAGGTCAGTCCTTTCTTTGGCCGGAGCGGCCTCTTGTGTGATTGTAAGAGTGTAGTCTTCGCCATTGATGGTGACCGTGACCACAGCCGTCACCGGAGCCTCCTTGGTGTTGGCCGGGAACGTGACCTCAACCTTGGATTCACCCACGCCCGAGGTCTTGCTCAGGACGAAATCCGGATTGTCGCAGGTGGCCGTCCATTCCTTGTCGCCCAGAACTTTGAATTCCGCCGAGGTGGCCGAGAAACTTACACTCAGTTCGTTTACGTCAACACCCACAGGCACTTTGCCTTTCTGGGTGATGTCAAGGGCAAGTGGAGTGACACGGTCACCGATGAATTTGATGCGGGCCTTGCGAGCGTCAATGCTCTCGTTGACTTTCACATCGATGACGTAGTTCGATGTCTCCGCGTCACTTCCTTCAGCTGAGATTGTCACGAAATCGTTCTCGTTCACGACACGGTAGTAGACGTTGGCTTTCAACTCCACGTTGATTCTGCCCCCCTCTTCACCGATCGTGAACTTCTTTTGGGAAAGCTCCATGTAAGGAGTCTCATCCTTGCAGGCTGCGATGGCCAGCACGGCCACTATACCTGCGGTGAGTTTTCTTAGATTCATAACTATCGGATTATTTTATGTTTATAAGAATGCTTTTTGTTTCTTGAGTTCGGCCCTGATGTCTTCGGCGTCCAGTTTGCGCGGAGATGTTCCGCCATTCAGGGCGAGGGCGGCGGCGACTCCGGCCGCATGACCCATGGCCATCACCGGAGGCATGACGCGGACAGCTCCGGCGGCGTCGGAATTGGCCGAGAGACATCTTCCGGCAACCAGAAGGTTCTCTGCGCCCAGCGGAAGGAGGCAACGGTATGGCACTCCGTACCAAGGCGCGTTGATCGTGGTGTAAACCGAAGAGTTTGAAGTGGAACCGCCACCATGCACGTCAACTGAATTGGAGGCAAGAAGGATGCTGTCCTCCGGCACGACACCGTTGACGAGATCCTCGGCTTTAAGAATATATTCACCCTCGATGTGGCGCGACTCCCTGATCCCCAGTGTCGAGGCGGAACACATGAGCGTGGCGTTCTCGCATCCAGCCACATATTTATGGAAGAAGTTCATCAGCTCCTGCACCTGACGGCGTCCTTCAATCTCGCCACCTGTGAGGCTTTCGGAATCTGTCGAGTCGATGTTCTTGACGCGGGTGCTGTTGATCACCCACTCATCATGTCCGACACTCTTGAAGAGATTCACACTTTTGCGGTCTATGTCCCATTCGCCGTTGGCCTCGGCCTGCGCCACACACCAGTGGAGGGCACGGTAGCTGACGTTGTTGACCCTCTTGAACTCGGGCAGGTGCTTGTAGACATCGGCCTCAAGTTTCTCGGAATCCACATTGTTTATCCTGAGAAAGAGACTGGCCGGCTGGATCTTTCCGCCTCTCTCCTTGCATCCCATCGAGAATGGAGAACCTGCGCTGACAGCGACATCGCCGTCACCGGTTGCGTCAATGACCATGCGCGCGTGGATCTTTCTAAGGCCCTGCTTCTGAAGCACGACCGCTCCGGCGGCCGAGTTGCCGTTCATTATCGTCTCAACAAAATTGGTGTGGTAGAGGATTTTCACACCGGCTTCTCCGCACATGTTTTCGAGAATGACTTTCAGCCCCTCGGGATCAAAAGGAGTGACATGATCGTGCCCTGCCTTTATCCAGGCCGTGTAAGGGCTTTCCCATCTGACGTGTTCCGGGTGGATAGCCCAGTTCTTCTCTACAAGCCTGCCTACAATCTCGCCGAAGATGCCTTTGATGATCATCTGCTCGCCATAGCGGTCGTAGCAGGTCATGAACGGCCCGACGAGACCTTTCGTGGCCATGCCGCCCAAGCAGTTGCCGCTGTCCATTATGATGGTCTTGACCCCCATCCTTGCCGCCGCGATGGCCGCGCAGGCGCCTGCAGGACCTCCGCCGACAACAAGCAGGTCAGTGTCGTAAGCGTCTGGAATGTTCTTCATCCCGGACAGCCTGCCCGCTTCGTTACCGCATGCGGTCATCACCGACGGAAGCGTGGCAGCCGCGGCGATGACACCGCTGCTCTTGAGAAAATCTCTTCTGTTCATTAATTATATGTTTTTGATGTCTGAATTCCGGCATTTGTTAAAGTTTGATCACGTATATCGGAGGATCCTTTTCAGTCCGTTTGGGATTGTTGTTGCAGTTGACATAGAGGCGGCCGTCTTTGAGGACGAGGTCTTCGATCTCACACGGAATCTGTGCGTTCATATTCCATGTCGCCTCTATTTTGCCGCTGTCTGTGTTGTAGATGCTGATGACCGACGGCCTGTGAGGGTCGTAGTCGCCTATTCCGAAACCGTAGTAAATCTTTCCGTCGCTCATGCAGCCCGCCTGGGTGAACCATGCGTTGAACGGGAAGGTCACCTGGTCGAGGATGTCATCGACGCCGAGCTCAACCTTAGAACCTTCCTTGAGTGAAGGAATGCGGAACTTGGTGGCGATATAACGGTTCTCGGCCGGATCCGGCGTGACCTTGAAGGTGGTGCGCTTGATCGCGGAGAACACCCAGAGGAATTTCCTTTCCCGGTCGATGAGCCAGCTCGGAGCTCCGAATATTGGAGCGTAACCTTTTGATTCCCAGTTTGTCCCGTCAAGTTTAATCGTCTGGACTATCTCGGATGAATATACCCCTTTCCGGTAGTTGATCCGCTCGACATAGCACAGCCACTCGATTTCACTGCCCACCTTGCCGTTGCTGATGTACAATAAAGGGAATCGAGACCCTTTGGCCCGCTGCGGGCCGAACTCCACATTGTTGACATGGTTGTCCTTTCTGGAGGATGCCAGTTCGAAGCCGGCCACCGGATCCGCACCCTCAGGAGCCTCTTTGAATTCATACACATTGACGTGTCCCCCGTCTTCGCAGGAGAAGATCCGATTACCGAATATTTCCATTCCCTGCTGAGGCCTTACGCTGCCCCTTTTGCTCATGAACAGGCTGCAATCAATGTTCTGGGCGAAGGTCGCAGTGCAACATAAAAGCGCCGCTGTTGCAAGAAACTTACTTTTCATATTTCTTATGCTCTATAATTCTGTACGCTGCGTAACTTCCGTCTAGAATGCAGATCGCAGCGATGAAACCTATCACTATATTCTTTACTTCCAAAGTCTTGGCGTCTCCGGCGAGCAGTTTGCCCAGAAGCAGCGCCGCGATGGCGAGCAAGGTCAGGCAGAAGCAGGTGGCCGCCATATGTGAATATGCCTTGACGGCTTTCTTGGCGCGCTCGTCAGGTTCCTTGTCGGCGTGTGGGTCAGTATATTCACAGATTGCATCGTAACCTTTGTCTGTAAGTCCTTTCGCTCTGGACCAAAGTTCCATTCCCGCCAGAATCACCACCGGCAGAACGCAGCCGGAGATAGATTCTATAAGGCTCTGGCTCATCACGGAAGCCGGTATCACAAGCTTTGCCGTGATGCCGATGGCCCACGTCGCCAGCATGGCGGCTATGAGCTGGTTGCCGGTAAGCCTTCTGGAGAACAGACCCCAGATGGATGGTATGTAGAGCGGGCACATTATCATGGTCAGCAGGGTGACCACAACCTTTTCGGCTCCGCCCGCGAACGGTATAAGCATCGACAGCACGATGATCGCCAGCCCGAAGACCACCGTGAACGTGCGCCCGACCTTTATGAGCGTCCGTTCGTCAGCATTCCTGTTTTTGTCCTTGTGCTTCCAGATGTCGTAGGTGAAAACGTTCGCATAGACGTTCAGGATACCGGAGACATTGCTGAGCGTGGCAGAGAGCATGGCCGCCAGCATCATGCCGACCATGCCGCTCATCAGCACCATCTTGCTCATGTTCACGTAGGCGTGCTCTCCGTTGTAGGTCATCATGGCCGCGTCGAAATCCATAGCCATACCCGGTTCCATCACCCTGTAGATCATCGTTGGCAGATACCAGATGACCGGGGTCAGAAAATACAACAGGCCGATTAGATACGTGCTCTTGCGCGCGTCCTTTTTGGTAGGCACGCTGATGTAGCGCTGCACGAATGGCCAGTCGCCACCTATCATGCCCACGTTCAGGAACACCCAAAGCAGAAGCCAACCCCAGGTGTAGGTTTCGGACGAACCGGAGAAGAAACCAGGAATCTGCGAGGCGCTCTCGATGAAATTTCCGGCTCCGCCGACCGCATGTAATGAAAGCGGAATCATGAACACGACAACAGAAAGCAGTACACCGAACTGGATAACGTCGGTCATAAGGACTGCCAGAAAACCACCCATAACGGTGTATATCAACGCTATGGCTCCGAGTATGAGCAATGCCCACCAGATGCTGAGATAACCGGCCGCGGTGTCGCCCGGCATTCCGGTCGAAGCCAGAATATTTCCGTCAGGCACCTTGATGAGGGCACACATCACGACAGCGACGGCGTAGAGGGCCACGGCGGTGTGAACGGATCTGGCCACGATTCCGGAAATCGTGTAGAAGCTCACGGATCTATGACCGAAACGCACCGTCAGAAATTCGCCGGGCGACTTGATCCTCAGGCTTCTCCATTTGCCGGAAATCCATTTCCCGACGATCAGGGAAGCGAACCCCAAGCCTGTGGCGACCACGACAGCAACCAATCCTGACTTGTAGGCGACACCTCCCCAGACCACAAAAGTGCTTGCGGAGAATATCGTCATGTACGAGGATATCCCCGAAAGCCACCATGAAGAGTTCCTTCCGGCGATGAACATGTCCTCAGAACTCTTTATCTTCCTTGACATTATGACGCTCACGGCTATAAGCCCAAGGAAGTATGCCAGTATGACCAGATAGTCAAGTGTTCCCATTTGTCATTAGTTAAGTGTTCCCCCTGTGGTTTCTTTTATATGCAGGATCCGATTTCGCGGAGGCGTGATGTCAAATCTTGAATATTCACGTTCTGCACATCCTTCCCTGCGGACGAGCATTGTGCCGCAGCGACTCCGGCGGCCTGTCCCATGTCCATGCAGCTCGTCTGGACACGTATCGAGGCGAACGCTGTCTTGTCCGCACTTATGCACCGTCCGGCGACCATAAGGTTCGGAAAGCCATCGGCAATCAGGGATCTGTACGGCACGTAGCCCGGGTTCTTGAGGAACGTGATGTTCTGCTTCTCTCCATTGGCTACGTGTATGTCGATAGGGTGCGCGCCCCGTGAGATGCTGTCCTCGAAATGAGTCGCATTCAGATATTCCTCGCCCGTGAGAATGTGCGTGCCTTTTATCCGTCTGGTCTCTCTGACTCCGGCCTGCGTTGACACAGAAATCAAATAACTGTCCTTGAACTCCTCCACGTTTTCTTTCAGTATGGCGGCCATGCGGAAAGCGTCCTCTCTGAGACGGCACTCGGCATGGGAATATTCACGGTTGTCGCAAGCGTTGCCGGCGGTTCTGGTGATGTTCACCGAAATCACGCCGGGACGCAATGTCGAGCAGAACCAAGGACCGCCGAATTCAGGAATATTCAATTCCTCCTTCCTCGCCATCAGTTTTTCCCTCACCGGCAGACAATGGCAGTTGACTCCTTGCCTGTTGTGGTGGATGGCCTCCCTCATCATAGGTGTGTCAAGATTGACTCCTCCCATGATGAAATATGTGGACAGCGGCTGCAGCGGGCGGTTCCCTGACTCCAGCATCGGCATTCCGGCCATGAAGGCGAGATCCGCGTCGCCGGTGCAGTCAATGAATATCCTCGCTCCGATGGCTTCCGCTCCGTTCTTGTTGTCGAACACGACGTGGGTCACACGGTCCCCGTCCTTCACGCAATCTCTCAGATAGGAGTGCATGAATATGTCCACTCCAGCTTCCAGAACCATTCTCTGGGCTATCAGCTTGTAACTTTCCGGCTCGAAGGCCACATTGGCCAGCGGGCTTTCAATCTCCGCTCCTCCAAAGTCCTTGAGTCTGTTGACGAATTCCCATGGAATGCCACCTGTGACCTGTTCACCGTTGTAAGAGAAGACACTTATAGGGTTCACGAACCCCGCTGTGGCCATACCTCCGAAAAATCCGTATTGTTCCACTATCGCCGTCCTGGCTCCTTCCCTAGCGGCGGCAATGGCCGCGATAAAGCCGGCGGGGCCTCCTCCGCAGACAGCAACATCGTAGTTTCCAACAACTTGCGCAGGGTTGGCAATCTCTATTGTGTGCTCTGAATTCATGCAGGTATTATTTGAAACGATTCAAATACCCTGCAAAGATATGCAAAAGTTGAATCGTTTCAAAATTTTATGACGGAATTTTATTATTTTTGTGTTCAGGTAACCAGGAAACCATTGCCTCAGCAAGCGCTTGATATGAACTGAGACAATTAAAAGGATTACCTTGAACTGATAGAAATGGACAAAATCACCATAAAAGACATTGCCCGTGAAGCCGGAGTCTCGGTCGGGCTCGTGTCAATGACCCTTAACGGCCGGAGTGGGGTGAATCCCAAGACAGCTCAGACCATCATGGAAGTGGTCAAGCGCCTGAACTACACGCCGAACAAAGCAGCCTCAGCCCTGCGCATCGGCTACAAGAAAACCATCGGAGTGATCACTCCTGACCTGGCGAACCATTATTTCTCAGACATTTCCAGACACATCGAGAACATAGCGTACGACAACGGCTACACAGTCCTCTTCGGAAGTTCAGATGACAGGATAGACAAGATAGGACGGTTGATAGATGTATTCCATGCCGATGGGGTGAAAGGCCTTCTGTTGAGCCCTTGCGACGGATGCGAGGAAGAATTGATCAAGGCCATGTCATTGGGAATCAAAGTCGTGCTGATGAACAGAGACCTCCCTGACCTTGAGAATGTCGGCAGGGTGCTTCTGGACAACGACAGAGCCATACGTATGGGTGTGAAGCACCTTCTGGACAATGGCTACCGGCATCTGGAGATGATTTCCAACGACATCAAACTTTCAACGCTGAACATGCGCGAGAGAAGCTACTTGAAAGTGATGTCCGAGATGGGTTTCGGGAACATCGCGAAAGTCAGTTATGTGGACGAAAAAGACATCCCGGCGCTGGATGAAACCGTGCGGCAGGCTGTGAAGCGCGGCGCCGACGCGATCTTCGTACCGCGTGGCTATCTGGCTCTCAGTGTGAGCAAATCCATCAAACGTCTGGGACTGAGGATTCCCGAGGATCTGGCCGTCATCGGATTCGACGGGGGGGAAACCTACAGGATAGTGACACCCACAATAACCCAGTTGAGCCAAAACACCAGAGAAACCGCCGAGGAGGCATTCAATATGCTGGTTGACATGATGCGCAATGACGCCCCTGGACGCGATGTTTATCTGACCCCAAAGCTAGAGGAAGGGGATTCCACTTCCACCTTTTGAAAAAAGGACTACCCGAAGATGTCGTGGAGTTCCTTGTTGCTGAGTTTGCCGATCCAGCTTTCGCCGGTGGAGACGGTCATCTCGGCAAGGTGCTTCTTGCGCTGGATCATCGCATCTATCTTTTCCTCGAAGGTGTCCTTGGTGATGAAACGGTGAACCATCACGTTCTTGTTCTGGCCGATACGGTAGGCACGGTCGGTGGCCTGGGCCTCAACGGCAGGGTTCCACCAGAGGTCAAAATGAATCACATGCGAGGCGGCGGTCAGGTTCAAGCCGGTTCCGGCGGCCTTCAGTGACAGGATGAACACCTTGTCCTCCTTTCCGTTCTGGAAACGGGACACCATCTCGTTGCGCTGCTTGACCGAACACCCTCCGTGATAGAACATCGGAGCCTTGCCCGTGCGGTCGGCGACAAACTTCACGAGCATCTCGCCCATCTCCCTGAACTGGGTGAAAACCTGCACCTTCTCTCCAGCATCCACGACTCCGTCCAGCCGGTCGAGCAGCATCTCCACCTTGCCGGAAAGCGACGGAGAGATATTCCCGTTCTTAAGGTACTGCGCCGGATGGTTGCAAATCTGCTTCAACGCCAGAATCATCTGGAGGATAAGCCCTTGCCTTTCAAACAAGGCTGTGCTGTCGGATGTGTCCTTGCCCTCGATCTCAGCCATCGCCGCATCCAAAGTCTTATGGTACAAGGCAGCCTGCTCCGGTGACAAGGCGGAATATTCATTGATCTCCACCTTGTCCGGTAGGTCGCTGATGACGGTCTTGTCGGTCTTCATCCTTCGCATCATGAACGGTGAGGTCACCTTGCGGAATCTCGCGGCGCACTCTTCATCGTTGTACAGCTGGATCGGATTGGCATATTCACTCTTGAAGGATTTGAGAGTGCCGAGGTAACCGCTGTTGGCATAGTCCATTATGCTCCAGAACTCGGTCAGGCGGTTCTCGACAGGGGTGCCGCTGAGCGCGATTTTCGTGTCCGCCGGCACGGAGCGGACAGCCTTGCTCTGGATCGCCGCCGGGTTCTTGATGTTCTGCGCCTCGTCGATCACCATCACGCTCCACTTGACTTTTGTGAATATCTTCAAATCCGACCGGAGCACTCCGTAGGTCGTGAGCAGGATGTCCACCCGCCGCTCAGGGCCCTGCCTGCCGGTGCCGTGATAGATGAACGAGGTCAGTTCCGGCGCGAACCGTGAAATCTCCGCCTGCCAGTTGGAAAGAAGTCCCGTCGGCACGACCACGAGAGCAGGTTTCTCCTTAAGCACACCATCATCCTTCATCCTTTGCAGCAAAGTGATGGTCTGAAGCGTCTTGCCAAGTCCCATATCATCCGCCAAGATGGAACCGAACCCTACCCGCAGATTTCTGTAAAGCCAAGAATATCCCCGTTTCTGGTAAGGGCGCAACTCGGCATTGACACCGTCAGGCACAGGGATCTCCTCTTCTTTGGTGAACCTCTCAACAAGTTCCTTGGCCTCATCTGAAAGAACTATCGGAGCGGAATCATATTCGCCGAGTATGGCAGCCTGAAGCATCTCGCCTGGACTGACGTTCCCCATTCCGGCGATAGCCTTGTTGACCTTTTCCAGATCCTCAGGAGAGGTATAGATATACTGTCCCTTGAATCTCAACAGTTTACCAGCCTGACCGAGAAGTCTGTGAAAGTCCTCCGCCGAGACTACCTCATCGCCCAAAGCCACTTCCCATTCGAACTCAAACAGGTCGGCGAGACGAAAGCAAGACGGCGAACTTTCCGACTTCTTCTTTAGTTTAAGCGTCGGTTTCGGTCTGATAAGATTCTCCAGCGACTTAGGAAGGAACACTTTGACACCCAGCAGTTTGATCGCAGGAATAATCCTCAATAAAAGTGGCACGAACTCATCCAATGAATATCTCAGCGCCGATTTCGCCTTTCGTGCGATATAGCGTTCCACCTCGGGAATGATGACCGAGAGATCAGTGAACGCTTTCAGAATCGCAAACCGTGTCCTCGCAAACTCGTCATTGGTCAGAACATCAGACAATGAGGTTATCCATTTCTCCGGAGCCTCGGCATCCTCGACACCGAGATTCACATAGAACATCCCGTCCACATTCTCATCAACCGTCAGCACCGGCACGAAACGGGACTGGCGTATTGAATATGATGACAACCAAGCGGAGACACTTCCGGGAATTTCCCGCTCGCCCGGTTGGTCAAAGGCATAGCGCTCATTGTCAAAGAATAGGCCCGTAAGCGGTCTGTGCGTAGCAAGGCTGAGCTCCGGAACGAGTTTGTCCAAAAGGTACGAGACCAAAATTTCAGCCTTGTTCTTCACGTATTTGGCGGACTTCCCGACCTTGAACCGGATCATTGTGTCTGGAATGATGGCATCCAAAGACTCCAGCAGTGATGTAACCTCAGTGTCCACAGTACAAGGGATCCACCTCACGGCATAATTTCCATCCGTCAACCGGACCACCTGCGGTGCGATGTCTCCGTTGGCCATCAAGTGCATAGAAGCCAAAAAACCTTGATGCAAAGCAGCCACACTAGGTGAATAGTCCGGAATGAAATCCGGATTGACGCCGACTATCTCACGCAGGACGGCATTCTCGTCCGCTTCAGCAAACTCCTTTCCATCAAGCGAATAGATCATATTCCAATTCAGAAGTAGATCGGACTCCAGGACCACGGAGGAATCTCCCGACAAGGCATATTCAGGATATTCATCGGAAAGCGTCAGAGGCGGGAAAAGCCTCTCCGGTGTGAGTTTTCCCTCGAAGAATTTGAGTGCGTTGCCACTGATTTTCCGCATCTGTGATGAATATTGCTCCTTGAAGTCACCGTTAAGATCGAATGTGGGATCCGACGGAAGCAGCATCAGGAGGACATCCAGCCTGTCCGACAGATGCGAGAAGTTAACCCTATGAAATTCAGGAGCAACCTTGCATGCCTCCTTGGCGGATTTCCGGAATTCAATAACATCTTTGATTGACGGCACTGCGGCAACCTTCGCAGCCTCGTCCACCGTCACACCACGTTTCTTTAACTCCTCAAGCAAGTCCACATTGTGGATTGTGAACACAAGAAAAGGGTTGTTGTCAATCTCACGGCTCATCATATAGATGACCGCCGCCAGATGCTTGCACGGCACAGCCCAGTCCGGACAGCTGCACTGCATCTTGAAGTCAGTCCATTTTTCCGGGAATATCCTGAGTCCGCACTCCGAAGCGATGTCCATAACCGCCGGATCCAGCTCGTGTTTAAGTAGTTTAGAGACTATGTCCGGCCTCTCCATAATCCCCTGAAGGAGTTTCTCCACATCCTCCGGGAAGAACGGTGGCACAATGATGGTGACTGAATATGGCCGTGGCCTTCGTCCGCTGACCTTTGCACTGATGACGTTCCCTTTGACCTTGATCTCCCGCACAGCCCCCGCCCGTGCGTACGTCGCCCCGCGCGGAATCCTGTTCTCATAGTCAATGTGCGTCAACGACAGCAGCCACCTGCTCCCCCACCACGTGTTCCCGAAACCCTTTGCCATAAATCTAATTGTTATATTTTTACAAATTTAACCATCAGTGAAAAACCCTACGCTAGGTTTCCCCTACAACCTAACGCGCTATCCTATCCAATAAATCACTTATAATGGATAAAAATGGCATTTTTTATCCATTACACAAACAATTTTGGACAAAACAACTTCTAATAATTGAGTCCGAAGTGCCAGAGCGGAATGACGTTGCCGTTGGCATATTCAATGTCATCTTTCACAATTATACCACCGTTTATTCCCTCTATCTGTTTTTGTCCTTTCTTTCGGCCACCGATCTCAAAAGTGTTATTACCAATCACGAAATCAGATTCCTTTGAGGAGATCACATCGTTACGGACTTTAGTCTGACTATAGAAAAATGTCTCCCTGACATTACCGATGTCAACAGAGTTTCCGGACAGTGCATACATCAGATTCGGATTATCGATATAGACTTTCTCGACTTTGCCAAGTCCACGGAGTCCCCCGGTCTCATCTCTCAGCTGGCCGATAAGACCGGTCTTCTCCAGATATATCAGATATTCAGGAACATTGTTCTTGCTCACCCCTATCTCCACCGCTAATTTCTCCATGCTCGGCTTGTAAGGTGCCAGCGAAGCTATGATGGCAAGCATCTTCTTCAACTTGCGGGCGGTGGAAGCCTTCAGGTTGGCGTGCTGTGCGATGTCCGACTCAATCGTCCGCGACACAACCTGCTGCAGACGCATCTCGAATCCTATCTCACCCGAAAAAGGATAATAGCCCTTCTTCAAATATTCACGGAAATATGGCAACGGATGCTCGACACCTGGAACCTCTCCCTTTCCGGCAAGTATCTCTTCCAATGAATATGTTTGTGTGTCAATTTTGTGGAAGAGTTTCAGATACTCTCTGAACGAAAGTCCGCTCATAGGATAGACAAGCGCGCGACGGCTCAGATCCGCGGCACCGTCCTCGATATCCAAAATAGAAGAACCGGTGAATACCACGTGCAAATCCGAATGAACATCATAAATCTGCTTCAGCTCCCGTGACCAGTCATTATACTTATGAACCTCATCAATGAACAGATGCGTTCCCCCATCCTTGACAAACTCGTCCGCCAGATCAACCAACTTGTGGTCTGAGAAATACGTGTGGTCAGCCGAGACATAAAGAAATTGTCCCTTATCCTTATTTTCAAGAATATACTGCCTGATCATCGTGGACTTTCCTATTCCTCTGGCACCTGTGATTCCGACAAGTTGTGCCTCCCAGGGAATATCATGATAAAGATACCGATGAAACTCCGTGGGAGTTTTCAGCAGCATCTCCTTCATATATTCATTAAGTTGTGTGTCAATCATAACTGTATGAATTTGTATAACTTCCACACAAAGATAGCAAATTTCCCTCAATGAGGGAAAAAATGAGGGAAAATCATCCCTCATTGAGGGAATATAGCCGGTTCGACTTGATTATGCCAGACGGGAGGTGGCGTAAGCGATGCGGGCGAGGGTCTCGGACTTGCCGATGCGGACGATTATGTCGGCGATTCCCAGGCCGCTGGCGGCGCCGGCGAGGGCCAGACGGGTGGCGTTCATCACCTTGCC
>CAKUVR010000002.1:0-215582 GCA_934698975.1 uncultured Bacteroidales bacterium | reverse complement strand
TTGGATTTGAACAGCCGAGTGTACTGCTCCGTGAAGTAATTCAGGAGTCTCTCACGACAGGCCGAGGCGTTGTCTTCAAGGATTTCGATGCCATAGATGCTGGAGACGGCCCAGACGGCATCGTGTTCGTACTGGAGTTGGGTGTATTGCCTGTTTTTTACGCGGGCCTCGCAGACAGCGAGTTTGCGCCGGAGAATCTCGATGAGAAAGTTGCCGTCACCGCAAGCCGGTTCTAGGAAACGTGAGTCTATCCGCTCCGTCTCCGGCTTCACAAGGTCGAGCATCGAGTTCACCTCGCGAGGGTTAGTGAACACCTCGCCGTGAGCCGACACCCGTTCCTTGGACTTGATCTGGGTGGCCATTCTGCGCTTTCGTTGGGCATTTGCGTCTTATTCGGGAAAGCGGTAACCTACGGCCACAAAAATAAAGCGTGAACGTTCTACATTCACACTTCAGGGCCGTAGGAGACCGCAATGATGAATAAGTCCGTCCACGCAAAGCGCAGACATTCACCGACTTATTCGGCCATTGCTTAGAAATTTCCTACGTTTCTGAAGTACCGAATAAATAGCAAATGCTAGTTATTATATTTCCACAATGCTCTTTCGAACTATTGCAGCCACAAACTTACATAAAAATCTTCGATTTTCACTCCAGCCACACAAGAAAGAAACAATTTCAGAGTGAATCTTCCCAAAGACACCACAATAATCAAGAGAGTGACCAAAGAATATCATTCTTTCTTTCGAATTCTCTTGACAAAATGAAAAAACATTCTTAGATTTGCAATGGCTAATGATATTTGGAAAAAGGAAAGTAAAAGCAAGCATCTTTTCCCTAAAAGGGATGCTTGCTTTTTGTTTTTATTGTCACATACCGAGGGGGTACTACAAAACAAGGACGGCTGTTCTCTCAACTTTTTCATTATTATATCATTTAGCCAAATGAGAACAAGCCAACATCTTGTGATAGTCGCCATTGAGGTGGGGATTATCAGAATTGTCAGGGTACGAGCCTACAAGCGAGTACGTTTCGGCAAGGTTGAGAGAGTGCGGAGTCACTACAGACGTCTTTAGGGTGATTTCTGTGGTCATTAGCGACTCTGAGCCGTAAGGCTCTCCGCTTCACCCCTCGGTTTTTATCAGCATTCCATCAAACAGTTACTGGGGGCGGATAACTACACTGATGGCTTCTTCTTAGAACACACACTGATTTCTTGCAAATTTAAGATTTGATTTTATGATTTGCAAGAAACGACTCGATGTAGTGACTTTTTACATTTATAGTGCGAGGCAGCTCAGGAACGTGTCGCGGAGGTAACGGATCTTGCCATCGGTGAAGCGGACCTTGCAGGAGCCGGTGTCGGTGATTTCAAGGACTTCGCCTTGGCCGAAAATTTTGTGGAACACGGTGTCTCCGACGGTGATACTGTCGGCTCTGTCCACGTCTTCAGGTCTGTCGTCCGTCTCCTCCAGATTCTCGTTGGCGATCTGCTCCTGAAGCCTACGCCAAAGAGTCTCATCCATGGCACCTTCCGTGACGAAGAGGTCGCGCTTGATCTCAGCGATGAACCTTGACGGCAACTTCTGCTGCTGAGCCTGAACATCATAACCTTCAGATTCGGTCAGGAACAGGCACTTCTCGGCCCTCGTCGCCGCGACATACATCAGCCTCCGCTCCTCCTCAAGAGCTGTCCTCTTGCGCTCACGGATGCTTCTGGCGTTCGGGAATATCCCGTCGCTCAACCCGATGATGAAGACGTACGGGAACTCCAGCCCCTTGCTCTGATGAATGGTCATGAGTCGGACCTTGTTAGTCTCCTTTCTGTAGTCTGCGTTGGTGTAGAGGGCGATGTCTTGAAGATAGTCGTAGAGCGGAAGCTGCTCCCACTCAGTGTGTTCGCTCTCGTAAAGTCTTATGGAATCAACCAGTTCCGTGATGTTCTCCAGGCGCTGCTCGTCATTGTCGTCGCGATATTCCTGCTTCAGGCCGGTCTTTTCAAGAATATATTCAAGCATCGCGCAGACTCCCATTGAATATGCCCTTGAGCGGCATTCCTCGATCAGCGCCACGAACTCGTGAATCGCGTCACGGTTCAGCTTCTTGTCATCGAGATGGTTCTTCAACGCTTGGTAGAGAGTCGTTCCCTCCTGAGATGCATAAGCGGTTATCAGTTCGAGGGTTGTCTTGCCGACCTTCCTGGACGGAGTGTTGATTATCCGCTCGAAAGCAAGGTCGTCGTCCGATGCGACAAGCCTCAGATAACTGATGCAGTCCTTTATCTCCATCCTCTCAAAGAACCTCACTCCGCCCCACATCACGTAAGGGATGTTCGCACGGATGAGCGCCTGTTCGATGAATCTGGAAAGATGCGCTGCGCGGAACAGCACCGCGAAATCTGAATATGCCGCCTCACCACCGTCTATTCTCCGAAGGATTTCCTGACATACCCATTGGGCTTCCTGACGCTCGTCAGTGGCGTGGAAATGAATGATCTTCTCACCTTCGCCCCTGCGGGTGAACATCTGCTTGTCTATTCTGTTCTTATTGTTGACAATGATGGAGTTGGCCACATTGAGAATCCCAGGAGTGGATCTGTAGTTCTCGTCCAGAATGATGTCCTTGTCCGCCCGGAAGGCCAGAAACCTGTCCGGCTTCGCCCCTCTCCATTCATAGATCGACTGGTCTGGATCCCCTACGATGAACAGGTTTCCACATTTTTCAGACAATGTCTCGACAATCTCCCAATCCCCGGCGTTGCAATCCTGCGCCTCGTCCAGCATCACATAATTCATCCTTTCCTGCCACTTCTCCTTCACTTCTGAATATGTCTGAAGAATATGTCTGGTGAACTCTATGAGGTCATCGTAGTCAAGGGCCAACTTGTCTTTCTGCTTGTACAAAAGCTGGACGCTGAGAGGAAGGTCTGTCCTGCCTGTGACCGGCGATGCCGGTACAAGGTACTGCTGGACATAAGGTTCCGCCGCCTTGGTTCCCGCAAGAGCCTCAAGAAGCTGCCGGACGGTCTTCACGCTCCGTTCCGTGTTATTCTCAGTCAGCACCTGTCTGGCCAGGGACTTCATGTCCTCCTCGTCCAGAATCTGGAAGTTCTTCGGATAGCCGAGCCGGTGAATCTCCTCGCGGAGGAACCGGACACAGAATCCGTGAATCGTGCAGACAAAGTCGTTGGTATAGCCCGGCGGCACTAGTTGCGTGATTCTGCTTTTCATCTCCTGCGCCGCCTTGTTCGTGAAGGTGAGACACAGGATGTTGGCCGGGTCCACACCCAGTTCGTTGACAATGTAGGCGTACCTGTAGGTGAGCGCCTTGGTTTTCCCGGAACCCGCTCCGGCCACGACCCGCACCCTTCCTTCCGTAGAGGTCACCGCCTCCCTCTGCTGTATGTTAAGTGTTCCCAAATCCATAGGTGCAAATGTACACAAAACTGTGCTAAGTAAGCGTTAAGTAATCCTTAAAAAAACGAATCGTCCTAAAATTATTGTTATCGTTATCTAAATACCTAAGCTTTTGTTGTACATTTGCATCGTTGGGTGCCGGTGACTTTAGGTGTTAGTGAAATGTAATATATTGATAATTAGTTAAATATGGCATTATCTTTGGCCAATTTGTCCTAAAGGATTAAGTCTTTTTTGCTGATGATGAATAAGTTACTCTCCACCAGCTGATACTCAATGGGTGACGTGTAACTGTTTGTCACACTGTATTTAAGATGATTCTCTTCGGTGGGATTATGCTGGAGATAAAGGTTTATTTAGGTGATTGTCAATATGTTGCGTGTCACTCATTGAGTATCAATGAGTGCTGCGTAATGGATTGAGGATCTTTTAGTTGACTTGTTCTCTTTGGTGGGACTCGACTATAGACAATGCGTTAAAATATTAATGGATAAAGATTTAGAATATATGGACGCGATTGAACTTTTAATGAATATGATCCGGATACCTTCCGTAAGCAGGGAGGAGGGCAAGGTGGCTGATTTTTTGGAAGGATGGATGAAAGACAACGGCTTCGATGTCAGGAGATTGGGTAACAATCTTTGGGTTGAGTCTGGTCCGGTGGACGGGAGGCCGACCGTTCTGCTGAACGCCCACATCGACACTGTGAAGCCAGCCTCGGGCTACTCACGGGATCCATTCGCACCGGCCATAGAGGATGGATGTCTGTACGGTCTCGGAAGCAATGATGACGGTGGCTCTCTTGTGGCGCTTTTGGAGACATATTCAAGGCTGATAAAGAAAGAGCAACCGTATAGGTTGATCTTTTCCGCTACAGCCGAGGAGGAGGTGAGCGGGAAGGGTGGATTGGACTTGATCCTGCCGGAGTTGGGCCGTGTCGATTTCGGGGTGATTGGTGAGCCGACAGGAATGCGTATGGCTGTCGCTGAGCGGGGGCTGATGGTGCTTGACTGCACTGCTCATGGAAAAAGTGGCCATGCCGCCAGAAATGAAGGCATAAACGCCATCTACAAGGCTTTGGATGACATCCAATGGTTCAGAAGCCATCGCTTTGACCGCGAGTCTGATTTTCTTGGCCCGGTCAAGATGTCCGTCACGCAGATCAATGCGGGAACCCAGCACAACGTCGTTCCAGACAAGTGTACGTTCGTGGTGGACGTGCGCCCGAACGGGATGTACACCAATCCGGAACTCCTTGAAATGATCAAATCCTCAGTCTCGTGCGAAGTCAAGGAGCGCTCCACCAGAATCGGAAGCTCGCATCTTCCGCTGGAGCATCCGGCTGTCGTCCGCGGCCTCTCTCTTGGCCTCGAACCGTTCGGCTCCCCGACCACCAGTAATCAGGCGCTTTGCCGGTTCCCGACCCTCAAGATCGGTCCCGGCGACTCCGCACGCTCCCACTCCGCCAATGAATATATCCGTTTGGATGAAATCGCAAACGGCATTGAAAGCTATGTCGCTCTCCTTGATGGCTTGCGACTGTAAGACCTTGAATACGTGTTGGGTTATTAGTTGGAGTTCAGGTAATTACGGATCGCTGCCCTTCCATAATGACTGGCAGCGTTTCGTAATAGGCTGAAAACGAGTTGTTTGCTAATTACACCCTTAGTGACGTTAATGAATAACCTTCAGAAAATCCAGAGAGCCGCTGTTCTGAATTTTGGTAACGTGCAAAATTCAGGTTAGTGGCTCTCTGGATTTCAACCTTGCTCCGACAGGCCCGGTAACATCGACAACCTCTGTGACCGGAGGGTTATGATGTTGACGGTAACCGCCGCTGCGGTCCTCATCAATGAGGACATCATATGGGTTTCCCATCAGTCATGTGCCTTGGCACATGACTTCTTCCAACAGAAATCTATCCTCATAAGTAATACAAATATAACCAATATTGATGCAGATTTCTCAATCTGAGACGGAGAACTTCGGAAGTTCTGACATTATTAATATCTTTGTGCATGCGTCAGAAGGCCACCGCTTACGAGGTCTCCGTGACAACCACAAAACAGGAAAAATATAATAATCAGAATATGAACCACAGATTCCCAAGAACAATCATGGCGGTCTTGTTGGCCGGAATGGTCGGTACCGCCACATCAGAGGCCAAAGTCCAGCTTCCTCAGATCCTCAGCGACCATCTGGTCCTCCAGCAGAAGTCTGACGCCAACCTTTGGGGCAAGGCCGCTCCTTCCTCCAAGGTGTCCGTCAAAACTACTTGGAGCGAGGAGGAATATTCAGTGAAAAGCGACAGGGAAGGCAATTGGAAACTTTCCGTCAAGACACCGGCGGCGGGCTATACCCCATATTCGATAACAATTTCGGACAAGGATGGCTCAGTGACTCTCTCGGACATTCTTGTTGGTGAGGTTTGGCTTTGCGGAGGACAGTCCAACATGGAGATGCCGTTGGACGGCTTCGGCTCGTGTCCTGTGGAAGGGGCTCTAGAAGAGGTCGCCTTGTCGGGACAGTACCGGGACAAGATCCGCCTTGTGAAGATTCCTAAGACAGGCGCCGAGACCCCGCAGGAGACTGTGGAAGGAACATGGCAGGTCAGCTCGCCGGAGACCGCCGGCTGGTTCACCGCCGTGGGCTGGCATTTCGCGAAGATGCTTAACGCTGTCTTGGATGTCCCGGTGGGATTGGTTTCCTGCAATTGGGGCGGTTCGGCTGTGGAAAGCTGGTTGCCTAAGGAAGTGGTATATTCATACCCTGAGAACACATTGCCGTCAGGGCAGTACGCTTCAAAGAGGGAGCCTGGCGGCTGGTATCACTATCACAGTCCTATCATCATGTACAACGGAATGCTGTATCCGATCCGCAATTACACCCTGAAGGGATTCCTTTGGTATCAGGGGGAGACAAACGCCGGATTCCCGCAATATTATGCCCAAAGGCTGGCCACCATGGTGAAAGTCTGGAGAGATCTCTGGGGACAGGGTGATCTTCCGTTCTATGAGGTTGAGCTGGCTCCGTACGCCTATGGTGGTGACGGCACTTCTGGCGCGAGAATACGTGAGGCGCAGCGCAAGGCTGTGGAGCTGATCCCGAACAGCGGGATCGTCACGACCAACGACCTTGTCTATCCTTATGAATATGACCAGATCCACCCTTGCAAGAAGAAAGAGGTTGGTCAGCGCCTATCCTACCTGGCTCTAAACCAGACGTATGGAATGGGCTACATCCCATTTGAGGGGCCACGTTTCAAGGATTACGAAATTCGTGGGAATGAAATAGAAATTTCGTTCTACAATGACGAGAACGGGTTCAGTCCTTGGAGGGAGATTGTCGGATTCGAGGTGGCCGGAGAGGACCGGGTGTTCTATCCCGCCGAGGTTCGCAAAGGGGCCGGTTGGAAGAATCTGGTCGTTAAGAGCGATAAGGTTCCCGCTCCGGTGGCGGTTCGTTACTGCTTCCGGGACTTCCAGATCGGAAACCTCACCGGAAGGCGCGGCTTTCCTGTCGTTCCGTTCAGGACGGATAGTTGGTGATCAAAATAATAAAGGCTTTAGAACACCCCGTCCTCGTCATTGGATCCAAATGTCAGAGGGCCGGACAGGCGGGTCACGACGAAACCGTTGTTGTCTTCGTACATTCTGAATGAACCTTTCATGTTTGTCTTTTCCACATTCGCCACGTCGTCCTGACCATAGACAAGACGCTCTGAGATTTCGTAGGAATATTCAAATATATTGTTGTCATAGTCGATTTTTAGCGGGCGGATTCGTCCTAGGCACTCCTCGATAGGGTCTCCTCCTGACCAGCCGGTTGAGTATCTGATCTTCCAGTCCGGCGACAGGAACAGCTTGTGTTCGGTGATTCTTTCGCCCTCTACTGTGGAAAGGAACGAGATTTCTGTGGTCGCTGTCGTGTTGAGTTCTATCTCCTTGCCTTTTCCGTCTTTGTCAAAGGCGAAGATTGTGACGTATGCCCCTGCTATTTCACCATCATACATGTCTGTCACAGTGCTGTCCTTGAATGCCTCGATATCCTTGAATCCGTCAAGAAGACCGCTGCTTCGGAAGTCCCCGTTCCGTGTGGAGTTGAAAACACTTAGAATCTCCAACCCTCCGTTCTCCATCGCCAGACAGACAACAGGGTTGATGTCCTGACCGATGTCGCTGATGAACAGACCGTGGCACTTCCCGGAGAGTCCCTCGATCTCATATTCACCGGCAGGACATTCATCAACGCTTTGAGACAGACAGACAAAAGCCTTCCCGTCATGTATGAAGGCATTGATTTCAGGGAAGCCGGCTTCCTGAACCATAAACTCATGCAGACTGTAGTGGGCTTTGGGCTGAGGCTTGACCGGCTTCAACTTTCCGGTGATGTCCAACACATTGTCAGCCAGTGCCAGTGAACCATTCTCAAGGCTTAGGGAAGGGGTGTAGTCCAAGGTCCTGCCATCCTTGTCCGTGATGTGGATGATGATGTTGCCGTGCAGGTCGGAGACATTGCATTTGAGCAGGAATGGCTTTCCGCTCCTATCGCAGAGCCGCGAACTCTCCTTCAAACTGCCGTCTTCTCCGATTTCGGCGGCACTGACCTTGACTTCCGCATCTGTGTGACGTGGGATGACGAGATACCATTCATCTCCGTTTGTCTTCACAGACGGAATATCCGCAAGTCCGTAAGATTGGGAAAATCTGTCGAACAGTCGGGAACTTCTTAGGGCATCCTCTTTCTGGTAGGTGCCCAGAAAGGCTACGGCTGCAATATCTTCATCGCTCCATGCAATGGAGGGATAGTCTTCTTGACCGGAAGATTTGCCACTGGAGGTGCCGCAAGAAGCCAACATGGCGCAGGTGGCCAGAAGAATACAGGATTTTTTTATCAGTTTATTCATAAAAATATGGTTATTAGTCTGCAACAAGAAGCCAAATATAGGAAAATAATCCTAACTTTGCGGCCTGTTTTTGGTTTGACTTTAACAATGAACGAAAAGATTCAAAAGATCGCCGGATTGGTCGCGACCGGCAAATTCTGGAAGGATGTCGTGATCATGACCCTTGGCATGTTGGTCGCCGCCGCTGCCGTCTATTATTTCCTTGTGCCTAGCAAACTGATCATCGGAACCATATCCGGTCTTTCCATAGTCCTTTCGGGAATATGCGAGGCCTTTTTCGGAGTTCAGATCAAAGTTTCGCTCTTTGTGGTGATCATCAATGCGATACTTCTGGTTCTGGCCTGGTTTCTCATCGGAGAGGAGTTCGGCGCCAAAACTGTCTACACCGCGATGATTCTCGGTCCGTTGATGGATTTCTGGGCATGGGTGATGCCTTACCAAAACCTTATAGAGCCAGGCACGACATCGGTGATGGGCGACATTTGGTTCGACCTCTGCTGTTTCGTCCTGCTTCTCAGTGTCTCTCAGGCGATATTGTTCAACATCAACGCTTCCACAGGAGGACTTGACATTCTTGCGAAGATAGTCAACAAATATTTCCATTTCGACATAGGTGCCTCTGTTTCCGTGGCAGGGGCCGTCATCTGCTGCACGGCTTTCGCCATCAATCCATTCAAGATGGTGATCATCGGGCTTATAGGCACATGGATCAACGGCTTGGTCGTGGATTACTTCACTGCCAGCCTGAACAAGCGCAAAAGGGTCTGCATCGTCTCGCATGACTATGACAAGATACGCCGCTTCATCATCGACCAGCTTGGCAGGGGATGCAGCCTCTATGAGGTGATCGGTGGCTACACAGGCGAGAAAGGCTATGAGGTTCAGTCACTTCTCACTCAGGAAGAATTCTCCAATCTTATGGAATATCTCAAACGTGAGGGCATCAAGTCTTTCGTCACTGCCGGCAACGTCAGCGAGGTCTATGGCCTGTGGCTGAAGCACAAGAAATTTCATTTCTAGACTTTTTTGTCTATCTTTGCTTGTTACATCATTAAAATAGTTTGCTATGGCGGAGACCGATCCTGTCTATCCTCTCGACCCCGAGAAGGTTTATTATTCAATGGATGAATTGACCCTTGACACTGATGAGGGGCCAAAGACATTGAGGGTCGGTTCGTGGCTGAACTACGACCCTGTCAGGATTCACAGGATGATTGTCCGTGAGAAGACGATGCAGGTCGATGTATTCGAGGTCTACAACCCTTTGATGAGCAAGCTCCGCAGGGCTGACCAGCAGTACTACAAGCAGTTCATGGGGCTTGGTCTGACAATCGACTTCCCGGGCTACACATCAGAGATTCTGGCCAGGATTCCTTTCGAGAATGACCCTGTCGGTTTCTACAAATGGTGGCGCAAGGGAAAGCACGAGGACAAGGTCTATCTTTCCAAGGCCAACCAGTTCAAACTGTTCCAAAAGGTCGCTTTGATGGAGCCAAAGATAATGCTCAAAAAAGATCTCGACTTTTTGAAGTCTTTCTGACATAATATTTTCCTGATATGCAAGACTGGCTACAGGCTCTCAGACTTGACACGTCGGCCTCTGAAAAGGACCGCGGATGTGATGTCTGGGACAATGACAATTGTTGCAATTACTCATCCGACGGAACAAAACTTCTGGATGCGGAGAATTATCCAAGTGAGGTGCACGTCAAGGATGGCACTGAAATCATCTGCGACGGTGCCTTCGCCTTTCAGCCATATATGGCCGAGGACAGGAAGATCGGCGAGGATATTCCCGAAGAGGAAAGAGCCTCGTTCCTGGACAAGATATTCCTGCCTCAAAGTGTCACGCACATCGGCCGCGAGGCTTTTCGCGAGTGCGGCTGGCTGAAAAGCATACGTTTGCCTAAAGACTTGATATTCATAGGGGACGGCGCTTTCTTCGGCTGTTGGGAACTTCGCTCGGTAAGTTGTCCGGCCGGGTTGGTCGCCATCGGAGACGGGGCGTTCGAAGAATGCTTCTCGCTGGACAAGGTGAAGTTCAACAAGGGACTGAAGGCTATCGGCGCGGGTGCGTTTCTGGCCTGCGAATCGTTGGAGGAGATCGTCCTCCCTGCCGGTCTTGAGTTCATCGGAGACGATGCGTTTTACGGTGCTTCCTTGAAAAGAATATTCGTGCCTCAGAGCGCCAGGGAACATCTGGCCGGACTCCTTCCGGAGAACCTTCGCAGGAAAATCCGCAACATTCGTTGACGGTGTTTTCAAATTGAAAGTTTTTGATTACATTTGAGATTGTGATTTTTAAGAATATTACAGAAAATGAATAAATTCTTAAACATGATTGCCGTTTTGGCGGCGGCATTGTCTGCCACGGCATGCAAGACAACGGTTCAGAAGCCTCAGGGCGTTGACTATCAGATGGAATATACCGTCGGGGACGTCACGTTTGATATGGTCAAGATTCCGGCCGGACACTACACTATGGGCCTTTCCGCTGACAACCGCAGGAAGGTCACCAACGGGATTCCTCACGAGGTGGCTCTCGACGGATTTGTCATCAGCGCCAAACCTGTCTCACAGGCTCTTTGGACGGCTGTCATGGGCAGCAATCCGAGTTCGGTGCAGAATCCTGACGCTCCGGTTGATATGGTGTCTTGGGTTGATGCCGTCAAGTTCCTCGGCAAACTGAACAAGGCCACCGGCAAGATATTCATTCTTCCGACCGAGGCTCAGTGGGAATATGCCCAGAGGGTTCAGAGCGGGAAGGATTTCACGTCTGTGGCTGAGTGGTGCCTTGACAGTTATGACGCTGTGGCAGAGGGCTCCACTGGCAATGAATATTTCAAACCGATGGAACTGGCCATCAATCCTGAAGGCCCTGCGGAAAAGGACGGAAAGGTTGTCCGCACCGTACTGGAAAGGATAGAGGTGGAAAGCCATACGAAGCGTGCCAAGGTCGGTTTCAGACTTGTGCAGCCCACCGAAGATGTCTTGACTGACGCGATTCTCGGACCTGTCAACGGTACGGTGGTTGACAGGGAGAAAGTGGACATTTCGGACACCAAGCCGGAGGTCTTTACTGTAGGCGGTGTCACATTCAAAATGATAAAGGTCGTTGGCGGCACATTCTCGATGGGATTCAACGACTATGACGCGCCACAGATAGCCTTCTCTGTTCCTGAGAACGAGCAGCCTGCCCACTCTGTCACCCTTGACGATTTCGAGATAGGGGAGACCGAGGTGACCGTCGCCCTTTGGAACGCCGTGATGGGTTCAGTGCCTTATCTTAACGATTTAGAAGATTCTCTGAAACCTGTCGGAAATGTCTCATGGTACAACTGCCAGACTTTCATCAGCAGGCTCAATGCCTTGACCGGACGCAAATTCCGCCTTCCTACCGAGGCCGAATGGGAATATGCCGCCAGAGGTGGCCAGAAGTCCCGTCACTACGGCTTCAGCGGTTCCAACGCCTACGATGCCATGTGGTTCGTGGACAACGCGAAGTCAAAATCCAAGGATGTCAAGACCTGCAAGGCCAATGAACTTGGAATATACGACATGAGCGGCAACGTTTGGGAATGGTGCTACGACCGTGCGGGGGAATATTCAAAAGACGCCCAGATCAATCCTACCGGCGCCGTGGAAGGCGGGACGAGGATCCTCCGCGGAGGCAGCTGTGCCAGCCGCTGGGATGCCTGCCGCATAACCAACAGATCCTTTATGCCGGCCAAGAACGTCAAAGGCACTTTCGGGCTGAGGCTCGCGCTTTAATCTGAATATTATACTAACACTGATAATTGATTTTATGGAGGAGCAACTCAAAGTAACCTGTCTGCATGACAGTCACGTGGCTCTCGGAGCCAAGATGAGTCCTTTCGCTGGATTCGACATGCCGATTCAGTACTCTTCGATCACCGAGGAGCATCTGGCGGTCCGCAACAATGTGGGTATGTTCGACGTCTCTCACATGGGTGAGATCTTCGTCAGCGGCCCGGACGCGGAGAAGTTCGTCAACCACATATTCACAAATGACATCCGCCCTATGGTTCCTGGTCAGGTTCTGTACGGGATGATGCTTTACCCTGACGGTGGCACCGTGGATGACCTTCTGGTTTACAAGGAGTTCACCGCAGACCACTATCTTCTGGTCGTGAACGCCGCCAACATCGAGAAAGATTTCCTTTGGATCAAGGACCACGCCGAAGGCTACGATGTGAAGCTGGTCAATGATTCCGACAAGTGGGGACAGATCGCGCTTCAGGGACCTAAGGCCGAGGAGACTCTCGTGAAGGTTCTCGGTTTCGCCGCCGACGCCGCCAAACTGACATTCTACACATTCAAGGATTTCGAGGATTCCGGTACACGCGTGATCATCAGCCGCACCGGTTACACCGGAGAGGACGGATTCGAGATCTATGCCTCCCCAGGCCTTATCGTGAAGTACTGGGACGCTTTCCTGAATGCAGGTGTGGTACCTTGCGGACTTGGCTGCCGTGACACACTCCGTTTCGAGGCCGGATTGCCTCTGTACGGTGACGAACTCACCCCGGAGATCTCACCTGTCGCCGCCGGCTTCAGCATGTTCTGCAAACTGGACAAGGACGAGTTCATCGGCAAGGAGGCCATCGCAGACCAGAAGGCCAACGGCACAAAGATGAAACTCGTGGGCATTGAACTTCAGGACAAGGCCATTCCACGCGCTGGTTACCCGGTCGAGCTTGAGGACGGTACCGAGGTCGGAGTTGTGACCACCGGCTACCATAGCATCTCCCTTGGCAAGAGCATCTGCTTCGCCCTCGTGAAGAGAGAGTACGGTGCGCTCGACGCTCCGCTTTCCGTGCGCATCCGCAAGAAGGTGTTCCCTGGAAAGGTTGTCAAGAAGAGATTCTATCAGACGAATTATAAGAAGTAAAAGTTTGCAATATGGTTCGATAATATATTCATAAATAATAGATTCACTATGAGCAAAGTAATAGAAGGCCTCCGTTACAGCGAGGACCACGAATGGGTAAAGGTTGAGGGCAACATCGCCGTCATCGGTATTTCTGATTTCGCCCAGAAGGAGCTTGGAGACATCACCTACGCCGACCTCCCGGAGGTTGACGACGAGGTTGAGGCCGGTGAGGAATTCGGCGCTTTGGAGAGCGTGAAGGCTTCCAGCGAACTTCTCTCTCCGGTTTCCGGAAAGGTTGTCGAGGTCAATCCAGACCTTGAGGACGCTCCTGAAAAGATTAATGAGGACGCTTACGAGGCTTGGATCATCAAGGTCGAGATGAGCGACCCTTCACAGGTTGACGCCCTGATGGACGCAGAGGCTTACAAGGCACACACCGAGAAGTAGTATGTCCGCATTCCCTTATTTCCCTCACACTGAAGATGATATCCGAGCGATGCTGGACCGCATAGGGGTGAAGTCTCTGGACGACCTCTATTCCGATGTCCCGAAGGATGTCATCTTCAAGGGTGAATATGACCTGCCGGAGGCAATGTCCGAGCAGGAGGTCCGGGACTTCTTCGAGTCTTTGGACAAGAAGGACGAGAAGCTGAAGGTGTTCGTTGGCCAGGGTGCCTACGACCACTACACACCGTCCGTCGTTCCTTACATCACTTCCCGTTCAGAGTTCCTGACTGCCTACACACCTTATCAGGCCGAGATCTCTCAGGGAACCCTCAGGTACATATTCGAGTACCAGAGCATGATTTGCGCACTGACAGGGCTTGACATCAGCAACGCTTCGATGTACGACGGTCCGACCGCCGCCGCTGAGGCTGTGAGGATGGCGCCGACATGCACAAAGCGCAAGTCCCGTGTGCTTGTCTCCTCATCCCTGCTTCCGAATGTCATCAAGACGATCCAGACATATTCCGGTTATCATGGCACCGAATTGACGCTCGTTCCTTGCAAGGACGGCCAGACTTGCCTGGAAAGTGTCAAGGCTGAACTTGCGAAGAACGATGTCGCCGGGGTGATTGTTCCTTCGATCAACCGCTACGGCATCATCGAGGACCTGACCGGCTTCGCGGAGGCTATCCACGAGGAAGGTGGAATATTCATTGAATATTGCGACCCTTCCGCCCTCGCTGTACTCAAGACACCTGCCGAATGGGGTGCTGACATCGCTGTCGGTGACGGCCAGAGCCTCGGCATTCCGATGAGTTTCGGTGGTCCTTATGTTGGCTTTATGGCTTGCAGAAAGGAATATGTCCGCAAACTTCCTGGAAGAATCGTTGGTGAGACCCGTGACACGGAAGGACGTCGCTGCTTCTGCCTGACACTTCAGGCCCGCGAGCAGCACATCCGCCGCGAGAAGGCCACTTCCAACATCTGCTCGAACGAAAGTTTGATGGCTCTCTATGTGACTGTCTATATGTCGCTTATGGGGCCGAAGGGTCTCAAGGAGGTCAATGACCGCTCTTATGCTGCCGCTCACTATCTTCACGATGAGCTGCTCAAGACCGGCAAATTCGCTGAGGTGTTTGACAAACCATTCCTCAAGGAGTTCGTGCTCAAGCCGTTGATGCCTGTCGAGAGACTGCACATCAAGCTTCACGACGGTGGATTCTTCGCTGCCCTTGAGACAGAGGAAGGCTATGTAAGTTTCTGTGCGACTGAAAGAAGGACGAAAGCTGAGATCGATGCTCTCGTCGCATTGGTGAAGGAGGCCTAAGGAATATGAAATATTACGATAAATTGATATTCGAGCTCTCCAAAGAGGGGAGAGTCGGCTATTCGCTCGGAAAGAACGAGTGGACTTCCAACACTGACGAGATTCCTGCCGCACTCAGAAGAACTGATGCCGTGGGACTTCCTCAGGTGAGTGAGGTTGACGTTGTACGCCACTACACCAATCTGTCCCAGATGAATTTCGGTGTGGACACCGGATTCTACCCTCTGGGAAGCTGCACGATGAAGTACAACCCTAAGATCAACGAGGAGATCGCCGGGATGAAGGGTTTCCTCGGACTGCATCCTTTGCAGCCGGCATCCACGGTGCAGGGTGCTCTGGAGGTTTACTATAATATGGACAAGGCTTTGGCCGCGATTACGGGCATGGCTCACTTTACGTTCAATCCTTGCGCCGGAGCGCACGGTGAGTTGACCGGTCTGATGATCATGCGTCAGTACCACATCCTGAACGGGGACCTGAAGAGGACCAAGGTGATCGTGCCTGACAGCGCCCACGGAACGAACCCTGCCAGCGCCGCTGTCTGCGGTCTGGAGGTGGTTGTCGTGAAGTCCAAGGCTGACGGCCTCGTGGATGTTAACGACCTCAAGCCTTTGCTCGGCGACGATATCGCCGGCATTATGATGACGAACCCTAACACCCTCGGACTTTTCGAGAAGGACATCGAGGAGATCGCCGCCCTCATCCACGGATGCGGAGGCCTTCTCTACTACGATGGAGCGAACATGAACCCGCTCATCGGCGTTGCCCGTCCTGGTGACATGGGATTCGACATCCTTCACCTGAATCTGCACAAGTCGTTCTCGACCCCTCACGGTGGCGGCGGTCCTGGATCAGGGCCTGTGGGTGTCTGCGAGAAACTGGTCCCTTACCTGCCTGTACCTAAGGTTGTCAAGGATGAATATGGCCAGTTCAAGGTTCGCGGACGCGCCGGTGTGGGCAAGAGCGACAGCGAGAAAAATTCACGCGGCTGCGGAAAGACCGCCGGTGAGGTGTCCGGTTTTCTGGGCAACTTCGGCGTGATCCTCAGAGCCTACGCCTACATCCTTTCACTCGGCCGTGAAAACGTCAAGTTAGTCGGCAAGTACGCCACCCTTGGCGCCAACTACATCAAGGAGAGCCTAAAGGAGTACTACAAGCTTCCTATCCCGACAGTGTGCAAGCACGAGTTCGTCTATGACGGTCTTGTGAACGACGGCTCGAAGAAGGCCGCTGACGGAACCCTCGAGAGAGAAGGCGCGACCACATTGGATGTCGCCAAGAGGCTTCTTGACTTCGGTTTCCACGCTCCGACGATCTACTTCCCTCTGCTCTTCCATCAGGCCATCATGATCGAGCCTACGGAGACGGAGTCGATCGAGACACTGGACGCTTTCATCGAGGTGATGAAGAAGATCGCCCTTGAGGCCGCCGAGGATCCTGCTCTTCTCAAGAGCGCTCCTCACAACGCTCCGATCACCCGTCCGGACGAGACCACGGCCGCACGCCAGCCGATCCTCAAGTTCCAGGACGAAAAGTAGAATTCGCGCTTTACGCTTCGACAAGCTCAGCGACCACTTCGACAAGCTCAGTGACCATCGTAAGGATGTCACTGAGTTTTTTTCTGTATTTTCGCTTTCTCGATGACAGAACCAATCGGTCACTGAGCCAGTGGCTGCTGAGCCTGTCGAAGCATCGAAGTGACCCTCTAATCGGGATAATTAATCTCCATGTTGAACTTAGGCACGTCCGGATTGGCCTCCCGGTGACTTTCCTTGACTGCCTTCCACATCTCTTTCACAATCTCCGGATGCTCGGCCGCCACATCGGTTGACTCACGAGGGTCGTCTTTCAGATTATAAAGTTCCATCTCGGTGTTCCCCTTGAGAACTCTGCGCACTATGCCTTTCCAGTCACCTATGCGCACGGCCACCCATCCTTTCGCCCCAGGAAACTCCCAGTAAAGATATTCATGATCCTTCTGCTCTCCGGCCTTTATGCCGCTTTCTTGACTGTACCGCTTTCCGCCGGCGGTTTGTGAAAGAACCGTGGAAGCGAATGAGACCCCGTCGTTCTCCGGTGCCTCGACTCCGGCGATCTCGGCGAGTGTCGGCATGATGTCAGCGAAACTGGAGATGCGCTGGATTCTCTCACATTGCTTTCCTTCACCCCAGCGCAGGACAAACGGCATCCTGATGCCACCTTCGTGCAGCGAAGACTTACCCCAGCCTTTCCCGCATTTGAACGGACCGCCGCTTAGGAAATATTCCATCGGCGAGTTGCCGTTGCTCGCGGGGCCGTTGTCCGAGGTGACAATGAATATCGTGTTTTCCCATATTCCCAAATCCTTCAGTTTCCGCACAAGGTCTCCCACCTGCTTGTCGATGTGGGTCACCATCGCGGCGTAGGTGGCGTGCGGGTACCTGTTCGGCAGGTACATCCCCGGATCCGTGCAAGGCTCCTCGTCCCCGAGCTTGTCCACATAGTGCATCACCTCGTCCAGCGGAGCCTGAACGGCGCTGTGAGGCACGGTCGTGGTCCACATCACGAAGAACGGCGAGGAAGCGTTGTCCTCCACGAACTTGACCATCTTGTCGTACATCAGGTCGCAGCTGTAGTGCTCGCCCCCGTATCTGGCGTAGTTGTTCACATCGTATTTGTCCAGGTTGTCCGGGAACTTGCATCCTTGGACCACAAGATCGTTGCCTGTCTCTACCTCCACACCGTTCTCCCATAGTTTGACCGGGTAGTAGGAGTGGGCGAGTGCCTGGCAGTTGAATCCGTAGAAATAGTCGAATCCCATCGTGTTAGGTAGGGACGCGCTCTTAGGGAATCCAAGTCCCCATTTCCCGACCATGGCTGTCTTGTAGCCGGCAGACTGCATCATCGTGGCGATGGTCTTGGTGCCTTCCTCCAGCGGGAATTGTCCCTGCTCCTCAGGATTCAGGAACACGCCGTTCCATCCGAGACTGTCTGTCGGCACATAATGCTCTTCGTTGTTGCGTATCTGGCTGTGTCCCATGTGCTTGCCGGTAAGAAGACAGCATCTTGACGGAGACGACAGGGGAGCCGCCGTGTACATGTCCGTGAAGAGCAGGCCCTGCGACGCCAGAGCGTCTATGTTCGGCGTCTCGATCTTTTCCTGTCCGTAGCATCCAAGATCTCCGTAGCCGAGGTCATCGAACAGCAGGAACACCACGTTCGGCTTTTGGACATCATTCTTGGCGCACCCGCAGACCGACATCGCGGCCGCCGCCAAGGTCATCAGTTTCTTTCCGTTATCCATTTATATTCATTGGTTTAAGATTGCCGCCGGCGGTCGTGACCACGATACAGCGGCGACTTTCTGACAAAGTTAAGAAATCCTGCGAAGAAAAGCACGTCCATCGCACTATATGGTGAAAATTCACCGTAACCATGTACTTTAGGCTTGTTCCGAATCCCTTTGGTAACACTTTCGGCCTCTTTTGCTCCTCAAGAGTGCAAGGTGCACTCTAGGGAAGCGTTTTTCCCACTTTTCGTCTCCCGAGAGTGCAGCCGGACACTTGTAGGCGACATTATTTTACCTTTTTTCTTCTGAAATACAGTCTGGCATACGCGAGAAGACATGCTCCGCACTTTTGGGGAGCCATTATGCTGGTTACTTTTCTGCCTTCCTCGAACTCAGCGTACACATCGATGATGCATATTTTTAGATGGACACCGAGAGGCGGCTTTCTCTCGAATTCGGAATCGGCGACTCCTTCTAGGAGCGAAGCGACGCGAGGGGTTTGGGAAAGAACGCTCCCCAGTGCCCCCATCGGGGCTCTCGCGTAGTGGCTGGGGGGGGAATGAATACGCACGCAGTGCGAAGCGATGCAAGGACGTTCGGCTCCTTCTAACTCATATTCTTACCGTGGCAGTTGCGGTAAGAGAGGTGACTGCCGCAGGGGCAGGGGGCGTCAAGCGGGGTCGGAGGGACGAAGAGGCCGAGGATGGGGTTCTTCTTGATCATGGCCTGAAGCGGGTCGTCCTCTGTCTGCAGCACGACTTTCAGACAGTTCTTCTCGTTGGAGGAGTAACCCTTGAGAAGCCATTTCGGAAGGCTGTTGGCGTAGGCGGCCACGACTTCCATACATTCGTCATAATCTTCAAACGACTCGATGTCCTCCTGCTTGCGGGACACGCTGGCGAATATGGCTTCGGTGGTGTCACTCTTGCCGAACATCTGGGCGTTCATCCAGATGTCATGCTCCTCGCGGAGCAGATCCTCACCTGAGTAGCCAAGGTTGCCAAGCATCTCCACCAACCTTATTCCTTCCTTTGAATCAAGACCATAGACAAAGTACGGCGAGCCTGCGCCAGCCTTCAGAGCCTCCTGCGGAGTGAAAGGGCGCAACGACTCTATCGCTGAATATTCCTTCCTTCCCTTGAGGATTTCCTCCGGATCGAATATATTCGGAGCGCACATATAGCGTTCTCCGTCGGAATCGACCCTGCAAAGCTTCATCACCGGGCTCTCATAGACCATATTCGTGAAATATTCGATGCTGTGTCTGCCCGAGAACTCCCAGTAGTCAAGCATCTTGTCGAAGAACTCGTCAACGGTCATGATGCCATACAGACAAAGATATCCCAGAGCAGCCTGCTCCGTCTCGAAAAGGCCGCTCTCCTTGCCTTCCCTCAGCACATTGTCGATGTGGGGAGCCACGATGTCATAGAGATCCTTCGGAATCCAGACCTCTCTGAAATTTTCGTCTGATGTGTCCGAACCGAGAAGTTTTATTGTCTCAAGAACGGACGGGAAATCGGGATAGTCCAGATAGACCGGAACGCCGGGACCGGCCTCAATCAGACGCTTGAGAAGCCTCAGATCCCTCTCAAGCATCCTGCCGAGCCATTCAGCGGGCCTTTCGATAATATATGCGCCGAGCCGGTCCACAAACTCTGTCTTGCGGACTTTCGTCGGAACATCGGCGCCGAAGTACTGGCGGATGTCCTCCAACTCGACTCTCGGGAAACTCTCAAGAGTCTTGAATATGACGTTTCGCTTCTGTTTCATATATGAAAGAAGGCACTGAAATCAACTGATGTTCAACGGGAAGTGGAGCATAGGAGAATCGAACTCCTGACCTTTTGAATGCCATTCAAACGCTCTACCAACTGAGCTAATACCCCATTGGGATTACAAAGATAGACAAAATCTTTCAATCCGCAAATTTTTCTTCACGATTCATGAATATTTTCATTCAGTAAACATGAAAATGGAATAGCGAATGGGAAACAGTGTTAGAAGGAGTAGCCGATTCCGAATTCGAGGAAGGCCTTGGGCCTTTTTATAGAATTAGGAGTACCCTTCCAATCAAGGATGGCGTTGCCACCGAGATAGGAGGTGATGTGTCCAAAACGCACGATGGCTCCCAAGTCGATAGAAAATCCGTTGAGTACTTTTTTTCTATTTGTTGTCTGACCATTATAAGTGATGCTGCCTGGAGGAACAACAACTTCACCATAGCCTACTCCACTGCATATTCCTAGCCAATCAGTACATTTGAATATCCCTCCAATAGTGAATGATAGTTTTTTATGGTTTTTAAGCCAGAAATGACCATACTCGTCACTACCCTCTATTACCGTATTCCGACTGATTTCCGACTTGTAGTATGCCCCGACCTTGTGCGGATGCCACGCTGCCATGAGTCCGAATGATGGGGTCGGAACATTTGTGACGGCAAGCACGCTCCACTTTGTCCGCTTTTTCACATCGAACCAATCTCTAAGGCCTTTCCGTGAAGCCTTCGTATACACCGGTGTAGGAACATAAACGATTGAGTCCCTGACAATGACCGAGTCCTTCACAATAACCGTGGCTTTCGGCCGCAGCGGTACGTGGAGCCTCATCTCATAGACTGACGCGGACTCGATCGGACAGCCGAACTCGTAGTCCCTTATGACACCGTAGGTCTGATGCCTTATTGTGATCTTGCGGACTCCCTCCGGGACATACACCCAGACCTCCCCGTGCTCCTGCCTTACGCCCACGACTCCCATGACTCCGACATCGAAGTCAAACCCGTCTTCCAGAATCACGACCTTGAGCAACGCCGCTTTCCGGTTGTTCTGGTCCAGCATCGGATGGTAGCTGCGTGCGTCCAGATCCCATTCCAACTTCTTGAAAGACTGGACATAAAACCCGGAAGAATCGTTCTGAGCACATAGAGTCACACAAGTGATGACAAGAAGTATGAATATGACAGTTAGTTTCCGCATAAACGACATATGTTACATAATACAAACCTACGAAAAAGATGATATCTCATTCTTGAAAACAAACCAAAATATTGCGGCAGTCATCTCTCCTACCGCAACCGCCACGGTAAGAACATGAGTTAGAAGGAGTAGCCGATTCCGAATTCAAAAGAAAGCCACTTCCAGGTGGCCTTCTGAAAATATGTACCATCGATGAGTGCGTTACAGCCCAAAAAGGCAGAAAAGTGTCCGAAATGCATAACGGCTTCCCCAAGGTCTAAGGAAACACCTTTTGTGAGATCATAGTAATCTTTGCTTTGCACGATACTATTACTATTGCCGTAATGAACGCAATATCCATCGTATCGAAAAAGATACTGACCATATCCGATTCCACAGCATATACCCAGCCAATCCGTACATCTGAACACTGTTCCGGCACTGATGGACAACCGTGTGAAATGTCCATTCCAAATTACGGAGTTGTCAGTAATTCTTCCGTCAATGACATCTTTGTTGATGTAGTCGGATTCAAAGACGTTGTAATCCACACTGGACCGCTTCAGCATACCTTCAGCCTTGATGTAAGCTCCAAATTTGCGCGCGTGCCATACCGTCATGAGGCCTATCGATGGATCTGGGACTTTGGTGAAGGCAATCGTACTCCACTTGGTCTGTTTGCTCACTTCGAGCCATTTTCTCTCCCTTGGAGCCTTTACTCCCTTGTGTATAGCATTCACTCTCTTACGTGGAGCCCTCGTGTACACCGGCGTAGGGACATACACGATTGAATCCCTGACTATGACCGAGTCCTTGACCACCACCGTGGCTTTCGGTCGCAACGGCACGTGGAGCCTCATCTCATAGACAGACGCAGACTCGATCGGACAGCCGAACTCGTAGTCCCTTATGACACCGTAGGTCTGATGCCTTATCGTGATCTTGCGGACTCCCTCCGGGACATACACCCAGACCTCCCCGTGCTCCTGCCTTACGCCCACGACTCCCATGACTCCGACATCGAAGTCAAACCCGTCTTCCGGAATCACGACCTTGATCAACGCCGCTTTCCGGTTGTTCTGGTCCAGCATCGGATGGTTGCTGCGTGCGTCCAGATCCCATTCCAACTTCTTGAAGGACTGGACATAAAACCCGGAAGAATCCGTCTGCGCCAAAACCCTAGCGGTCAAGAACAGAAGAATGAATAAAATTGCTGATCTTTTCATATTCTAAAAGTTATAAGGTCCGATCACTCCGAAATCCTTGTCCGGCTCATCCTGCCATGTCCTTACATGGATGACCGGCTTAGTGTAGTCTCGGAGATCCACGAGGATGAACAAGTAGCCTGTGTCAGAGTATGTCTTGGAGAAATATTCCTGTCTTATCTTTATGCCGAACAACTGCTCTCCCTTGCCGAGTTTCATCACCTCGCAGTCGGAGAATTGCAGGTTGATATATTCCTGGCTTGCGAAGACCCTGCCGAGGTTCTTGATGTAGTTCGCCTTGCTCTGGCGGGTAAGGGTGACGTAGCGGTTGTTTCTGTACTCGTTCGGGCCTTTGACATTCCGCAGCACCCGTCCTGTGATTATAAGAGCGTCATCATCGAAAACTGAACTGATGTAGTCCAGCCGCTTCAGAGCGTATGCCGTCTTGTAGTTTTCCAGAAAACTGATGAGGATCATCTTGGCTTCCTTGCTCCAGCTGCTCTGATTGACAATGCCTTGCACTGTCTCCTTGTCTATGGAGAACGACAGATTGCAGATTTTTTTGTCCTCGTTGAACGTGAACACTACATTCTCCACGAACTGCCTTCTGTTGCCCTTGAACGAGAACACCATCGGGACGCTCCTCGCATAGACCTCGTTTCCCAACTCGTAGAATGTCATGTCATCGAAACTCAGTACCCTGGCGTTGCCGTAGCGGATGAGGCGGTTGAATATATCATAACCGTCCGGGGTGAAATATTCAGAGACCGATTTATCAGTTCCGTCGGTTATGCCTTTGCAAACCTCTTGCACAATCTTTTCATATTTGGAAGAAAAGATGACAGGTGCGAATTCTCCGCGCGTGGAATCAGGCTCCCTCTGGAACTCCTCCCTTGCCACAACGTCCAGCACTTTCTTTTTGACGGCGGAGAAATCGATTTTCCGCACTGATGATTCGTGTGCGGTTTCAGTGGTTCCTGCCGGATCGGAGTGAGTATTCGCAGGCTGTGTTTCGCCGTCGGTGCCATTTGCCTCAGGAGCCAGCGCCTTCTCGACGAGGCTCACCTCCCTGAACAAATGCTGGAGATGCGCCGGAGTGATCTCGTACTTGATCCTGTATTGATTGATTTTGGAGTCCGGCCTCACCTCCACGAACCCCTTACCGTCCTTGGCTGACAGCACACCGCTCCAAGTCTTTCCGTCAAAGAATTTATAGTCAATGTTTTTGACGGGCTTTCCCTCGAAGGTGAACGTCAGTTCCACGATGCCCTTGTCGTAGATGTCCTGCCTATCGAACTCTACATTCAACCCTTTCAGAATCGCCTCGCGCCTGCTTTTAGCCTTGGCGATCTCCACGACATCAGGCGAGGGAAGACTCCGCATCAGAGTCTCCGCCCAGGAATAGTAACGCAGCGCCACGTCCATCTGGCATTTCTTATCAGCGGAGGCCGCTATCTGAAGCATCTCCTTGACCTTTCTCCTCCTGCCATCGAAAATCCGCTCCACGTCGCTTCTTTGAATATACCTTGTGACAGTGGTGGTCTTTCCCGTCGTGGAGATCATCCCGCATTCTCTTTTGAGGTCTCCCAAGTAGGTGGACATCAGTCTCTTTCTGATTTCCGGCGAATATGGCAGGTCAACTGTCTGCGAGAGTTTCCCAACTAACGCGTCAAGCGCCAGACTGTCAGCCTCGGCTGCCTCCGCCGCCACGCCATCGGCGTAGATGTACGAATTGCCTTTCCTTATGCTTGCGGTGTTCTGTGCGAACACCGGAGCGCAAAGCAGGATGAGTAGTATGTTAATGACCAGTGATTTTCTCATATCCGTTGTTTGTATGAAGTGATTGACTAATCAATTTCGCTGCAATATTACGATTTAATTTTTGTCTAATCAAGTTCATTGCGGTTCATTTTTATTCTGGGTTTCCATTGAGTTCGAAAGGGTGACTGGAAACTGAGCAATGAACCGAAATGGACTTGAACAAGATGAACTAAATGAATATCTTTGCGGTCAAAACAAATTCATGAAATGGCTAAAATAGTACCGGAATTGAATTATCTGCTGGCGGAGGTCGAGAAGCGCTATGGAAGGAGGCTTTCCACATCCGCTGATTTCGAGGCGTTGTCCGTTGTGGTCGAGCATGAATCCGGCGAAATGATCTCTGCGTCAACCCTGAAAAGGCTGTGGGGATATGTGACCTTGAAACCAACTCCGAGGATATCAACCCTCAACGTGTTGTCCAGATATGTCGGCAAAAGAGATTTCAACACATTCAAGCAGAGCATTCTGAATGACGAGCATTATGTGTCCAACTTCTTCTCGGTGAAGAAGGTCTGCACAATCGACCTGAAAAAGGGGGCGGAGGTGCTCATCGGATGGGCTCCGAATCGGCTTGTCACGCTACGCTACGACGGAGACAGCAACTACACCGTCATAAAATCAGAGAACTCGAAACTGCTTGAAGGCGACAAATTCCAGGCGGAGTCGTTCATGATCGGCTACCCGCTGTACATTCCCAGGATTCTGCGTAATGGTGAATATACCCTCTCATACATCGCCGGGACACAGGAAGGGCTGAACAGGGTGGATGCCATCAGCGAAGGGAGCGATCAATAGCCGGCTTCCTTGATTTCGGCGGAGATCTCCTCGAATACGGAATCCACTGCCCTGCGGTCCTTTACGCCGTTGATATCCAAACTCATCAGGCTGAGTGACAGCAAGATGACAAAAACAGATGCTATGACGGCGACCGCAATCCGGCGCCTTCGTCTCTCACTTCCGAGAATGGCAGCCCTGACTTCTTCAACTGAAGCGTAGCGCTTGTCACGGTCTTCGGCGGCACATGTGGCGGCTATCCGGGGATATACTCCCATCGCCTGTATTATTTTCCCTAATGAATATATGTCCGTACGGCAGTCCAAACTCTTCCCTGCCATCTGCTCCGGTGAGATGTAGTCCTTGGTTCCGGCGGGGTTCTTGAAAGTGGTGTACCATTCAGCGTCGGAAAGACCGAAATCAATCAGTTTGACATTCCAGCCGTTTTTTGTGATCATTATGTTGGAGGGTTTCAGATCCCGGTGGATGATCTGGTTGCGGTGCAGGTACTCAAGGGCGTCGCAGAGTTCGAGAAGGATTTTTTTGCAGAGTCCCTTACTTCTTCGGTCGCTGAGCTTGTCGAAGCACCGAAGTGGTCGGTGTCCGGTACGCTTCGACAAACTCAGCGACCGGATTGGATGGTTCAGCGACCGATTATTCAGGCTCGGCAAGAGAGTGGCAAGGCTACAACCGTCAATCCATTGAGTGACAATGCAGTTGCCAAGGTCTGGCATATTTATGAAATCAAGGGTCTGGCAGATGCATGGGTGGTTCAAAGAGCGGCTGATCTCGTACTCCTTGCGGAGCAGTCCCTCATAAAAGGGATTTCCGATATATTCAGGTTTCAATGACTTCAGAGCCAACAACTTGCCGTCAAGTTTCGCCTGACTGAGTATGGAATAACTTTCCGGCGATTCGTGGATTTTCTGAATATCCCAGGACTCTCGGTCAGACAAGTCTCCGATGGAACCGAAAAAAGCTGATGTCTCCTCCATAATTGCACTAATTGAAAGCCAAATATAATCTTTTCCGTACGTATTATACCAAAAATATTGGTAAATTTGTTAGTTTGATTTAATATGCATAGAGAACCAGTAATATTCCTGCTTTTGACTCTGATGGCTATGGCTTGCTCTTCCAGAACTGAAGTGCAGACCGTCATGCCTGTCTACGACACTGAAACCGATTGTCTCAACGGGACCATGATTGTGTCGCTGGACGGCAGATACGGGCTTGCCGACACTTCAGGGAGAGAGATTCTGGCTCCGGTCTATGATGACATCTACTACATTTCCGATGAGATCGCTGCGGCCTTTACCGGACAGACCGTCGGTTTTTTTGACCGGAGCGGAAAGAGGTTAGGAGAGACAGTGACGGAGGAAGGGGCTACTTTCGAAGATCTTTTGGAGGCATATTCAAAGATAGAAAAGGCACGTAGAGAGCAGTGGGATAGTATATTATCTGGCTATGAGGAACTTAGAAAGTACTGCCAGTCCGATAGCGCCTTAGCCGGGACGGCCAAGCTTATGGCCGATAGCATCAGGGCCGCGCTTCAAAAGGTCAGTGGACCGATGGAAAAAGACCAGAAACTCCGGTTCGAGGCCGAACGCTTGCATTAAAGCGAAATCCTATCCTAAACTTATTTTTACTAACGTCTGTTTCATCGGGGGGGCACATCCCTGTTCCCCGTCCATTCGTTTTATAAGGCTTCCAAGCCTTTCGTTACGTTTTGTATGTCATTGCAAATCTGGCATCTTCTCCATGAAAAATGGAAATAACACCATAATTAACCTAACTTCCCTAAAATGAACCGAAATGAACTTGATTAGGCGAAAGTTTATAGCGATTATTGCACTCAAATAAAATCAGAACGAGTATTTGTAGAACTAATAAACACAAATGATATGAGATGTATGAACTGTGGCTGGGAAAACCCAGAAAATCTTTCCAAGTGTGAGAAATGCAATTCGCCTCTTGTCCATCTTCCAGAATCCAAATCAGGGCCTGTGAGAGATCCCATCTTGAAAGGTACCATCTCCGAGCAGCAAGTTTTTGCCGAACCAAAATTTGAGAGTGAAGGTTCTGTTTGTCCAGATTGCGGCTATCCTTTGCGGCCAGACGTGAAACTCTGTCCGAATTGCGGCCATGATTTATGCAAACCAGATAAGGCCAAGGTTCAGATGCCACCGGCAAGCGGACAAAAATATAATGCGACTGTCAATCCTTGGGCGAACCCGGTTGTAGGAAAGACTTTTGCATTGAAACCTATTGCTTGGGACAACGAGAAAACAGAACCGGTTGAGTTGTCCTTTGCAGGTGAATCCGTTCAACTCAACAGAGGGAATACCGATCCGTTTAACAACACGATAACATCAAAGGTGCAGGCTGAAATCACATACGATAATGGTTCTTGGTTTCTGGAAGACAAAAGTAGCCAAGGGACAACATTTGTTCAGGCTGGAAGAAAAACCGTGATAGAGGATGGAACGGTGATAATGTTGGGTAATCGTAAATTTATCTTTAAGGTAGAGTAAATGCTGGTTCCTGAAAGGTGCGACTTCTGCTTAGGGGAAACGTTTGACGGTAATTTTAGCATCGAGAGCCGGTTAGGTGAGGGGACTTTTGGCTCAGTCTATAAAGTTAAGAATAGACAAGGAACCAACTATGCTGTCAAACTGTTAAAGCTATGGGCGGTTTCTCCCGAAGATTGCAGGAAACTTCGGGAAAGGTTTACAATGGAGTTTGAGACTGGGCGAATCAAGTCTGATTATCTTGTTCATTCGTACTCTTGTGGGGAAATCAAAGGGAATCCATATATCCTTATGGAGTACTGCCCCAACGGGGATTTGAAGAGTTATTCCGAGCATAACGTTGTGGATTATATACGAGTTGGACGTCAAATATTATATGGATTGTCTGACTTGCATTTATGCGGCAAGGTTCATAGAGACCTTAAACCAGAGAATGTTCTGTTAAGGGCGGATCATACCGCTGTATTGACTGATTTCGGGATATCCGGAGACCAAAACAAGCGGATGACCGAGCGAGGCTTTATGGGGAAACCACAACAGATATTCGGAACTTACCCATATATGCCACCGGAGCAAGTGAATCCTCCCAGAGGTGGGCAGGCTACAGTATTGCCAACCACGGATATATTCTCATTCGGAGTGATGATGTACGAATTGATGGTTGGGAAACTCCCTTTTGGCGAACTGAATGCGGACACGCTGCCACAGTATCTTTATAACGGTAAAAATGGAATATGGGATAGGGCGGCTCTTGACTCAGTTCAGAATTCTGAGATATGGAAGCCGATTATTGAAGGATGTCTGAAACCAGACTTTAAGCAAAGGATTCAAACGGCGGACAGCATAATAAAAATGCTTCCCGAGAGCAAAGGAGGCAAAGAAAGATCTGTCGAGGGGAATTCTTCAATATTATCAGCCCCCAACGGCTACCTTTTGAGGGTGATGCAAGGTGAGGAATATGGCAAAATTTATCATTTGGATGATTTGTTAGGGAATCGTTCTCTCATCACAATGGGGCGAAACGACACGGACACTGTCAACACAATTCCTATAAAAGAGGCCCAAAGCCGCTATATTTCCAGACATCATTGTACACTCGAAAAAGATAGAACAACGGGATGTTGGTATATAAGAGATGGACAGTGGACAGCAGGAGCCTGGAAAGAGTCGTTGAATGGAACATATGTGAATTCCAGTGAGGTGGATAAAAATGGGATGCAGTTCTATCCTAGAGATATAATATCCATAGGCGATGTGAAATTAAGAGTTGAAGGTTATTGAAAATTAATAAATTATGGCACAAGCTACGCAAGCGTATAGGCGCTCTTTTGCCGGCTCGGTAGGAGCTGGCGTGAAATCAGTGTTTGGAGGAGAGAACAAGACATATTATACTCTTGTTCATAAAGTATCCAGTCAGTATCATAAAGCTGGCGAATCTCAGCCAATAATCGTTGACCAGATCGAAATCGGTAGAGATCCGCGGTGTCAAGTCAGGTTTGACGAATCTTTTACTACGGTAAGCCGGCGCCATGCCGCAATCGTAAAGGATGGAAATAATTGGAAGTTGGTGCAGTTATCCCACACGAACTCTACATTCTTGAATGGACGCAAGGTTCAGAATGAATGGTATCTGCAGAATGGAGACGAGATTCAATTGTCGACTAACGGTCCCAAGTTAGGGTTTATCATCCCTGAGGGCAAGAAAGGCACCGTGGGCAGTCTTGGACTCACAACAAGGTTGAACTTATTCCGCCAGCAGGCTTTGCGACCATACAAGGCGGCTATATGGTCGGTTGTGGCAGCGTTGGTTTTAGTATGTTGCTTAGGTGGATTTTTACTGCACAAGACCAGTTCGGAACTTAAATCAGAGCAAGAGTACCGTAGGCAGGCAGAGGCGCACTGGACGGAAGAAAAGGAAAAAATGCAGAATACTATGGATGCCATGTCCAAGCAGAACAGTGATATGAGCTCCAAATTGGAGAAAAGCAAAAAAGACATAGCAAAACTAAAAGGAGACATCAATAAACTGGCCTCCAGTTCTGTTCCGTCTGTTTCCGGAAATGTCAACAATTCTGCCATTGAAAAATGCTTGCCGTATGTCTATTTTATCAGAGTAAGAGGATATGAGATTAAGATGCCAGACGGAACCGGAGGCTTTGCGGAATGCGGTGAAGATGTCCCTGGATGGTCGGGGACGGGATTCCTTCTCTCCAATGGTCGGTTTGTTACGGCACGACACGTAATCGAAGGCTGGAATTATTGGCAAGATGGCAATGGTGTCAATGAGTTTTTGCAGCAACTTAATGCGGTAGTCAATAATGGAGGCTCGGTCGTCGCTCATTATGTCTGCGTGTCCTCTTCAGGAAGCCACTTCACATGTACAAGCAAACAGTTCGTATGCAACAGGTCTTTTGATCAATACGGACGGACTGAAGATGGGTATAAACTGTCTCTCGCGCAAGGCGGTGCGACAGATTACGCTTATATGCAAACTGATATGAGCGGAGGATTGTCCTTTGACACGAATCTATGCGATAACCTTGACAGAGGAACCAAACTAACCGTATTGGGATTTCCGCTCGGATTGGGGGCGCAGTCTGAAAAAAATATAAACCCTATTTACGGAAGTGCCATCGTTGCATCCAAAGGATTGCAGGATGGTGTTATCTTGACCACTGACACGAATTACGAAAAAGGAAACTCTGGTGGTCCAGTATTTTGCTCATCTGCTACAGGAGATTTGTCGGTCATCGGTTTGGTATCAGCCAGCGCTGGAAGGAACATAGGATTCATTGTCCCGCTTACAGCTTTAAAATAAGGAGGAATACAAATGAAAAAGAAGCTTGCACTATCAATCGTTTTTGTGGTCGCTTCGGCTTTTATGCTTAGGGCGCAGTCTTTTCAGATTAAATTGACAACCAATAACCAGCAGATTGTTGAAGAGGCTGTGAAGAATGCGTTTTGCATTGTGCGTCAAGAATTCCAATTGCAAGACACGGTAACAGGAAAGAGGTATGATCTGGATTCCCTTGGGTATTTCGGTTATGCCGAATCTGTATGCATAAAAGTGAAAAACGGGTACATCGCTGACAATGTCATCACTGAACCTTGGAAAGAGGATCCGAACATTGCGGATTATCCAAAATATCGACCGGTCCTGTCACGTTTTCGAATATACAATCCTTCGTTAAAGGAGTGGGAAAAAGCGAGACGTCAAACTTTCAAGAACGTTACTTCTATAGGTAAGACAAAGAAAATTTTTGTCGTTGACAGCCTGTTCAACAATGAGGGTTTGCCTATTGATAATGAAGTTGGGAATAAAGATGGTTGGCTGGTATGGATATACCGGCAAGGTGAAGAATTGTCTTTTCAATCATTCCGTCAGAAAAACGTCAATTCCGACTCCCTCGTAATCAGTAATGAACCACAACAACTGTTGGGAAAGAAATTGCTTTCGGGAATTATTGTGAGTGCTGACTATTCGGAGTTAGGAGTGGTCAGATTCAAGCTGGCAGCGTTGGTGGAAAAATTCGCGGATGGATGGCGAGGCGTTTCATTGAAGAATATATGTGAAGAGAAAAAGGATGAGCGTAGGCTTGTGGAAGTCACTGATTCGCCCCTGAAAACTAATCCGAAACCTCCGACAGAAGATTCGCAAAAAAGAAAACGGAAGTAAAAGCCTCAACACAATATGAGAAAAATTAAATTCAGAATAGCCGCATATACCGATTCAGCAGGTAAAAGTAATATAGATGCCCCAAGAAATGGTAATGAGGACAATATGTTCGTTTGCTCTGATTTATCATTTCAGGACAAAAATCAGTTTTTTATTGTCGATAAAGAAGAATGCCTTGGCAAGTATGGCTGCCTGATGGCTGTTGCCGATGGTATGGGAGGGATGAACGCAGGAGAGGTTGCTTCAGAGATAGCCATTGATGTTGTTAGGGAATCCTTTGCCTTTGACACACTGGATAAGGCGGTACTGAAGACTGAAAAGAGTAGAGCACGCTTTATGGAATCGGTCGTAGTGTTGGCTGACAATGCGATAAAGCGGCATGCTAAGGTACATAAGGAATGCGATGGCATGGGAAGCACCATCGTGATGGCTTGGCTTTATGATGGGAAAGTGACTGTAACTTGGTGTGGAGACAGCAGGGCTTATTTATATAGGGACACCGAAGGCCTTAAACAGATTTCAAAGGACCACTCTTATGTGCAAGGACTTGTGGATGAAGGCAAGATCACAATGGACGAAGCCTTTGACCATCCTTACAACAACGTGATTACCAGAAGTCTTGGAGATCCGTGCCATAAAGCGAAACCTGACAGCACCACAGTTCCTGTATTCAAAGGAGATATTATTCTTGTCAATAGCGATGGTTTAAGCGGCGTCTTGAGAGATTCTGAGATGGAAGAGCTGATCAAGAACAATCGTGAGGACATGAATGGCTGCCGTTTGGCCTTATGGAAAGCGGCGGAAAAAGCAGGGTGGTATGACAATGTCACGGCAATATTGTGTGAAGTTGTGGATGGGTCGGATTATGATCCTAAAAAAGCTATGGCAAATAGCAGTGATTGTTCCGATGATTACTTCTGCTTGAAAATCAGCAAAAGAGTGTTGAAGTTAATAGTTGCCGCTCTATTAATAGGTCTGATTGGGATTACTGCCGTACTATATTGTGAAAGGCAATCAAAATCAGGCAAAGATAATAAGGAACCTGTTGAAAGTGTGAAAGAAGAAGATGTGCCCAGCGGTACTCCTTCAGAAAATTCCCGAAGTATTTCTGTCGAAGACCCGAGTGGTGGTTCATCTGAGGAAAGCAATCCTGTTAAACCAGTGGACGAAAAAACATCTAAGACGGATAGTCCTGTAGGCTCCGCGGCTGATGGCTCATCTACGGATGGCGGCCCAAAATTGACTGAGACAAATCATGAATTGACAGAAGTAGATAATAAGTAACAAGATGATTATGGATATACAAGCAGGTGAATTGTTTAACGGTCGTTATCGTCTTTTGTCAGAGAAAGGGCGTGGCGCTTTCGGTGATGTATGGCTGGCTCACGACGAACAAACGGATCTTGATGTCGCCATTAAGATTTATATTGCCCTCGACAATAGAGGAATAGATGAATTTAAGTCGGAGTACAAGAACGCATACACACTGAATCATCCGAATCTTCTTCACGCCTACCATTTCGATGTTGTGGACAATCGTCCGTTTCTCGTAATGCCATATTGTCCAGGCTCTGCAGAATCATTGATCGGCTGTACAGATGAGTCTGTTATATGGCGATTTATCAGAGATGTGGCCTCCGGCTTGGAATACCTGCACGGCAAAAACATCCTCCATCGAGACATTAAGCCGGATAATATCCTGTCGGATTCGGAAGGCAATTTTCTCATCACAGATTTCGGTGTCAGCACAAAGATGAAAAGTACACTACGCCGAAACTCCACAAGGATGAACACCACCAGCGATGTCTCCGGAACTGTCGGCTATATGGCGCCGGAACTTTTCACTAGGGCACCGGATGCTGTCAAAGCTACCGATATCTGGGCATTCGGCGTTACACTATACGAAATCATCAACGGGGAGTTGCCTTTCTGTGGTCAAGGAGGCATTATGCTTGAGAGGGGCGCGGAGATTCCTGAACTGAAAGGGTCTTGGTCCGAAGGTTTGAAGCAGACGGTGGAATCCTGCCTTGCAAAGGACACGTGGGACAGACCGACCTCAAGCCAACTTGCCGCCTATGCTTCGAAGTGCGTTCAAGGTGATATAGAACAGATTCCTTGGAAGCCTGTTTTGCCAAAGCCTCCCAAAAAAGAACAAAAGACAATAAGAGAAACCACGAAGACTTCAAATACCACTGACAGTGGAGTATCGAAGCAAAAGCAGAAAAATAAAAAGAAAACAGGAAAAACTGATATACATAAGTCTGGTAATCGTAAAATAGATGCTGATACATGGATTGCTTCTTTTGTTTGGTGTTTTATCGCTGCGGCATTAACTATCATTTTAATTGTCTATATCGGAAAAAATGGCGATGGTGTTGCGGCCAAACCTACGGCTGGCGAAGTAATTGAAGAACCTTCAGGCAGTATCAATAAAAAGCAATCATATAGTGAAGTTTACACCACAGAAGTGACCTCGGAAACTAATCAAGTTTTATTATCGCAGGAAAACGCTGTTGGCGGAACAACAGATTCGGAAGAATCAAGTCAGGAGAAGAAACTTCAATCTGCGATCAGAGTGGGAAATTATTCGTATGTTCGACAAATGGCGGATAATGGCTATGCTCCGGCATATCTGCCTTTAGCCAAGCATTATCTGAAAACTCCGTCAACACACAATCTGGCCGACAAGTATGCGCGAAAAGCCAAGGCTGCCGGAATAAAAGGAGCCAACAGCATTATTGAAGATCTTGACGCTATGGGGTATTATGATTGAGATTGAGATAGTATATTAAAATGACGATATTTATGAAATCAAAGATGTTGGCCTCATTGGTGGCAATCGTTGCATCTTTATTTGTGACTGCCAATGCGCAAGATGCTTATATGTATTCGAAATATGCCAACAGAGGTGATAAAGATGCTATGTATAACCTTGCCGATTGTTTTTGGAGCGGAAATGGTGGTGTGTCACAAGATTATGAAAGGGCGTTGTTCTGGTACTTGAAAGCGGCCAAGAAAGGCCACAATCCATCACGGTTTATGGCGGCTTATTGTTACCTGTACGGAATAGGAACAAACCCAAGTTGGGTGTCAGCGTTGGAGTACGCAAACAAGGCTATAAGCAAGGGCTATTCGGCGGCGTATTGGATTAAGGCGCAACTTTATAAAGACAAGTATTTGACGGGTTCGATTCTGAATTACAAAGACAATCTTATGCTTGCGGCGAAAGGAGGATATAGTAAGGCTCAATCTGAACTTGGGGCATTGCTGCTGAGTGGCTCGGAACAATATGCCGTTGATAAAGATGAAAGTTCCGGCTACTATTGGATAAGCCAAGCGGCGGAAAACAATGACGCTGAAGGACTCCTATACCTTGGAATATGCTACGATAGTGGTATCCGTGTCGCAACCAACCACGAAAAGGCTATGGAATATTATAAAGCATCCGCACAATTGGGAAACGCCGATGCTCAAGCAATGGTTGGCTATGAATATTTAATTGGTGACGGCGTTGCGGTTAATTATACAACAGCATTCCATTATTTGAAGGCTGCCGCGGATCAAGGCAATGCTTATGCATACGGGAAAATAGGAGACATTTATTATTATGGCCTTGGCGTTGAAGAGAATAATAATACCGCATTGGAAATGTACAAATATGCCGCCGACCACGGAGATGCCTATTCAATGTGCCAATTGGCCTATATGTATGGATTTGGCATTGGGGCAAGCAAGGACTATGCTTTGATGTATAAATATTATAAGCTGGCGGCTGATCTTGAGAATGCAGTGGGACAATGTGGCCTTGGCGATTGTTATATGAACGGCTATGGTGTCGCCAAGAATGAGTACACGGCATTCTCTTGGTATAAGAAAGCGGCGGATCAAAACAATGCTCTTGCTCTATATCGACTTGCCTATTGTTATAAGAATGGTTCTGGTGCAGCATATAACACTGATAAGTATCTCGCTTATTTAGAGAAGGCCGCGGACTTGAATTATGCTTCGGCAATGTCTTCTCTTGCATTTGAGTACTATTCAGGAGAATACATTTCAGGAGGGAAGAATTATACAAAAGCCGTTGAATGGTTCACAAAGGCGGCTGAGCAAGGAGACGCTTACTCTCAATGTCTGTTAGGGTATGTCTATTACAAAGGAGACGCTCCCGTTTCTGGCAAGAATTATACTGAAGCCTTCAAATATTTAAGTGCGGCGGTTGCAAATTCAAATTTCGAATACATGGACGAGGATATTAAAGCCGATGTATATCACGACTTGGCAAGTTGTTACAGATATGGAAGAGGAACAGAAGCCGATCAGAGCCTTGCTTCATATTATACTGAGTTGGCTGCAAAATATGGTAATGCGAGTTCAAAACGAGCGTCAAATGTACTGCGTGGGATGCGCGATGGAAAGCAATAGAAACTAGAATCAAAAAATACAATCATGCCACACGGTAAACAAGAACATCTGCAAAGTGAGAAAATGAGCACTGAAGACAAATTCGAGTACTGCGCGCATTGCAGTAAGAGTACCTTCTCGATGGAGGATGGACGGAGGTGTTCGTTGACGGGTAAGGGATCATAGTTCGAGGGAAAGTGCGAAAATTTGACCGGGGCGGGAGTGACCGCCGAATATGGTTGGAGGTTTTTGAGGGCGGCTGGATTGGTGACTGTGGCCTGTGTCGGGCTGGGACTGATCATCGGTGCCTTTAATCCTTATCTGATTGATAATATTATTTCTCCGAAGTTGTCTTTCGTCGCCCTGATGGCTTGGTTGTCGGTTCTGGGGATGATGTTCGCCAGACTGGTACGCCTGTCCAAAAAGAATGGACTGATCGCGGGCATTGCATTTTGCGTTGGCATATTCATCTACATTGTTTTGGAATATTCCCATCACGTGTACCTTGGGTTCATCTGTTTCGTGTGCTTCTGTTTTGGAATGTACGTGCGGACTTGGATTGGTGACGGGCTTTGCCGGAAGAAAACGGCGCGGGTGGCACTCATTGTCCTCTTGTCCGTTATTGCAATAAGGCTGCTGGACAGTTGCTCGTATATGATGTTCGACCGTGCGGGGCATGAACAGGCGTTTAGCCCGTTGTTGCTTTCCTCTATGAATCTATTCAGAAGCCTGTCGACATTGGCGTTGGCATTCTCAATGGCTGTGCTGGCAAGGAGCAGGGGTATATACCGGCTGACAAGACCGCTGGCGGCCAAGGGCGTGCTTCTCGCACTGGCACTGATTCCATTGTTATTTCTTGTCGAAGCGAGTGATGCTTTCGTGGCATTGGCGCTTTCGACTCCTTACATCATCGCTTTCTTGATGCTGGCTCCGACTCTCGTCCGTCGTCTGGTGAAGGATCTCAGATGGTTCTGATCTGACGATTCTATGTCAGTCCGGTTGTATGTTGAAGTGACAGGCGCCACAAATTGGAGTCGCGTGGTCTCTGTCCGCCGTGGGGCCTGATTGCATGTTGAAGTGGCCGATGCCACAAGATGTAAATTGTAATGTGCTGAAAATTCATATGTTATGAAACGCTGCCCTCCAGAACGTCCCGGCAGTGTTTTGCAACGAGTTGACAGTCAATGAGTATTATTTTGCGTTAAAAGGGGTTGTCACGATGGGCGGCACTGGTTCGCGCACCATTACAAGGGCGAGTGGAATATGCATAGAAAACAAAAAAGCCCACATCGCTGCGGACTTTTTTCGGTTAGTTAGTAGTGTATTACCTTATTTTGAAAGAAGGTCATAGTCGTTAGAGTGTGATATACTCTCACATTTTTCGTGATACAAAAGTAGTCAAAAAAAACGTTTAAGCAAGTTTTTTCCCGGAAAAGTTTTAAACGTTTTACGTTAATAACTATCTTTTGTGTTGACTATCAATCCCTTCCGGTAATTCTTCGTTAGAAGATTTTTTCAGAATATTCCCTCTTTACAATCGCTTAATCCTGTTTTCCGCCAGCGTTGCCGAGCAGTTCCGGCCGGAGACGTTTTGTCCTTTCCAAAGCCTGCTCGTCCTGCCATTCACGGATCAGCTTCGGGTTGCCGCTCAGCAGGACCTCGGGAACCTTCCAGCCTTTGTAGTCGGCTGGCCTGGTGTAGACGGGAGGGGAGAGGAGGCCGTCCTGGAAGCTGTCGCTGAGGGCCGAGGTCTCATCGCTCAGCGCCCCTGGAATCAGCCTCACAATCGAGTCCGCCAGAAGCGCGGCCGGAATCTCACCGCCGCTGACCACATAGTCGCCCACTGAGATCTCCCGGGACACCAGATGCTCGCGGATCCGATGGTCTATTCCTTTATAATGGCCGCAGAGGAGGATCAGGTTCTCCTTCAGTGAGAGCTCATTGGATATTCCTTGAGTCAGACGCTCGCCGTCCGGGGACATGTAGATGATTTCGTCATATTCCCGCTCCGCCTTCAGCTCGTCAATCATTTTCTCCACTGGCTCTATCATCATGACCATGCCGGCGTCTCCGCCGTAGCAGTAGTCATCCACCGTCGCGCGCGGGCCGAGGCCATATTTCCGGATGTTGTGGACGTGTATTTCGACCAGACCTTTCTTGATCGCCCGCCCTACTATGGAGTGGCTCAGGGGGCTGTCCAGAAGTTCCGGAACGACTGTAAGAATGTCAATTCGCATAGAATATTGTTTTTCCTTTTTGCAAAAATAGGCTTTTTAATTGTTTTTTTAGGTATATTTGCGCTTAGTAATTTTTAATAAATAAGTTGGTGAGGATTCGCGAATTAATTTTTAATTATTACTTAAGTAGAAATCTTATAATTTAACTGCTTTATGAGTGAAGGTAATATTCCTGAGGTTAACCAGACCCCAGATGTAGAGGAAGCTCCAAAGGCTCTCAATGAGAATGTAGAAAATCCAGAGGTGCAGGAGGCTGTCGAGACGGTCGCTGACAAGACCGAGGAAGTCCCACAGGAGGTGGTTGACGTGAATGACGGTGGTGAGGAAGCCGCCGGGAACGAGGAAGGCGGAGAGATTCCGGTTGATCTTGGAAGTCTCACGCTCGCCGAGTTGTCTGACAGGTTCGACAAGCTTTCCCAGGCCGACGACAGGATGAAGAGGTACAAGGAGGCTGAGGCCATCAAGTCTGCTTTCTACAAGAAACTCTCAAAGGAGAAGGCCGAGGCCGGCTTTGGAGCGAAGGTCGACGAGCCGTCGTCAAGGGAGGATGTCATTGACGAGGTGACCCCTGCGGCTCAGATAGAGGAAGTTAAGGACAATCCGTTCGAGGCAATGGAGACCGCTTTCAAGGGTGTCTATGCCAACTATAAGAAAGAGCGCGCTGAATATAACCGCCAGCAGGATGCGCAGAGGGAGGAGAACTTCGCCCAGAAGCAGGCTGTGATCGAGGATCTTAAGAACCTCGTGGAGAAGCAGGAGGACGTGAACTCCACATTCCCGGCTTTCCGTGATCTTCAGAACCGCTGGAGGGAGATCGGTCCGGTTCCGGCCACGAAGTTCCGCGACCTGAACGACACCTATCAGTTCTATGTCGAGAAATTCTACGACATGGTGAAGATCAACCGTGATTTGAGGGATCTTGATTTCAAGAAGAATCTTGAGGCGAAGGAAGGATTCTGTCAGGCCGCTGAGAAACTCTCCGAGAACGAGAATGTTGTCGAGGCTTTCCGCGAGCTCCAGAAGCTTCACGAGCAGTGGAAGGAGTTTGGCCCTGTGGCGAAGGAGTACCGCGATTCCATCTGGGACCGCTTCAAGGCCGCCACAGCCGTCATAAACAAGAAATATCAGGCCTATTTTGAAGGGCAGAAAGAGAAGCAGCAGGAGAATCTGGCCGAGAAGACCAAACTCTGCGAGCAGGTTGAGGCCATAGCAGAGAAGGAAGTGAAGTCTTCCAACGAGTGGAACTCTCTTTCCAACGAGATAGAGGAGATCCAGAAGACATGGAGGACCATCGGATTCGCCACCAAGAAGGAGAACCAGAAGATCTACGACCGCTTCCGCGCCGCCTGCGACAAGTTCTTCACCCGCAAGAGGGAATATTACACCCAGTTCAAGGACTCGATGAACGAGAACATGGAGAAGAAACTCTCACTGATTGAGCAGGCCGAGGCCCTGAAGGACAGCAAAGAGTGGAAGAAGACCACTGAGGCACTCATCGCATTGCAGAAGCAGTGGAAGGAGATCGGCGCCGTACCTCGCAAGAAGTCAGAGCAGCTCTGGAAGCGTTTCCGCGCCGCCTGCGACGAGTTCTTCAACGAGCGCGATAAGAACGCCAAACCTGAGAACGACTTCCACGGCAACCTCAAGGCCAAGAAGGCTCTCATCGAGGAGATCAATGAATATGTCCTCTCAGGCGACGCCGCGGCTGACCGTGAGGCGGCCCGCGCCTTCGTCGAGAAGTGGCAAGGGATAGGCTTCGTTCCGTTCAAGGAGAAGGATGCCGTCCAGACTGCCTACACCGAGGCTATGCAGGCCAAGTTCCCGGACTTCTCGCTGAGGGCTCCGAGACAGGGCTCAGGCAACGGTGGCAGGAACGGAGGATTCTCCAGGAAACCGCTCAGTGAGAAGGACCGTCTTGTGCAGCAGTACAACAAGCTTCAGCAGGACATTGACACCTACGAGAACAACATCGGTTTCTTCTCGTCATCGAAGAACTCCGCTCCTCTGATCCAGAAGATGCAGGAGAGGATCGATGCGGCGAAGCAGGAGTTGAAGGATCTGGAGGCCAAGATCCGCAAGGCAGAGGAGAGCGAAGAAGAGAAGTAATCAGGAATGGATAAGAACACAATCACAGGTATTGTCCTGATAGGCTTGCTCCTGTTCGGCTTTACCTTCTATCAGAACAAACAGTATCAGAAACAGGCGGCATATCAGGCGCAGTTGGATTCCATAGCGCTGGTAAAGCAGATTCAGGCCGACTCGATAGCCGCCGCGGAGGCAGCGCAGAGGGCCTCCTCCGATACGACATCAATGGCCCAGGTGGCCGCTCCGGTGAGCATATACAAGGATTCCCTGCTTGAGGCCGCCCACAACAGAGAGGCTCAGATCGTCACCTTGTCCAACGACAAGTTCGAGGTTGCCTTCACCACGAAAGGCGCCCAGCCATATTCGGCCAAGTTGAAAGAATATAGCGCTTACGGTGGTGACGAGCTTTATCTCTTCAAGCCGGAGATGAGCCGCTATGACATTCAGGTCTATGCCGGGGAGACGATCAACACGGCTGATTTCAACTTTGTGGTCGCCGAGAAGACGGACACCTCGCTTGCGATGCGCCTTCCGTTCGCCGACGGCGGCTACATCGAGCAGAGGTACACAATCGCCGAGGGGGCATATTCAGTGAAGAACTATCTCTCGTTTGTCGGGATGGAGAATGTCATTCCTAAGAATGTGTTCTCTTTCGATGTGGACTATTTCGTGACCATGCCGAGGATGGAGAAGGGCTACAAAGGTGAGGTTCAGTACTCCAAGCTTGATTATTATTTCAATGGTGAGAAGAAGCCTGAGGCCATCGCCAAGGGACGCAACGCGCAGAAGCGTGTCGATGCCAGGGTGTCCTGGTTCGCTTTCCAGCAGCAGTTCTTCTCGGCGATCATGAGGGCTCCGCAGGAGTTCGCATCGGCTGATTTTGCCCTGAACTATTTCCCTGAAGATGACGAGAGCCACAACCTGATGACAGGCGAGGCTCGTCTGAGGATGGATTTCCAGCCGGGGCAGCACGAGACTGTGGTTCCGTTCGAGTTCTACTTCGGCCCTAACCACTTCAAGACTCTCAAGTCCTACGATCAGAAGTACGAGAAGATCATTCCTTTGGGAGGTTGGCTCGTGGGTTGGTTCACAAGGTTCGTGATCATTCCACTGTTCGACTTTCTGCATAAGTTCATCTCCAATTTCGGAATCATCATCCTGTTGATGACCATATTCATCAAGATTGTCGTGCTTCCGTTCTCCTATAAGTCATACTCCTCATCAGCCAAGATGCAGGCCATCAAGCCGGAGATCGACAAACTGAGCGAGAAGTATCCTAAGCAGGAGGACGCACTTAAGAAGCAGCAGGCTCAGATGGATCTTTACAAGAGAGCCGGAATCAGCCCGATGGGAGGATGTCTGCCGATGCTTCTCCAGTTCCCGATCCTGTGGGCGATGTTCCGCTTCTTCCCGGCATCCATCGAGCTGCGCCAGCAGTCTTTCCTTTGGGCAGATGACTTGAGTGCCTACGATTCGATCATTGATTTCGGCACGAGGATTCCGCTTATCGGCGACCACCTTTCATTGTTCGCACTTTTGATGGCCGTGTCCATGTTCTTCTATTCGAAGATCACGACCGCCTCTCAGCCGGGAGCCGATGATCCGCAGATGGCATCGATGCGCTTCATGAGCGTGTGGATGATGCCGATCATGATGTTCTTCATCTGTAACAGCCTCTCCGCCGGTTTGAGCTACTACTATCTGCTCTCCAACCTCATCACCATGCTTGAGACTTGGGTGATCAGAAAGTGGTTCGTGAATCCGGACGAGATCCGCGCCAAGTTGAAGGCCACCGAGGGTAAGAAGATGCCTAAGAGCAAGTGGCAGCAGCGCCTTGAGGAGGCTCAAAGGATGCAGGCTCAGATGCAGAGGGAGCAGCAGAAAGGTCGCCGCTAATCCTGCTCAATGAATATTCAGACAAATGCCTGATTCCCGATAATTCTTTGCGGAATGATTGAAGAGAATCTTAACAACATCAAAAAGGAACTGCCATCAGGGGTTAAACTGGTGGCAGTTTCCAAATTTCATCCGTTCTCGGACATCCTGACCGCCTATCAGGCCGGCCAGCGCCGTTTCGGTGAGAACCGTCCTCAGGAGTTCGCCGCCAAGGCCCTCCAGCTCCCACAGGACATCGAGTGGCATTTCATCGGCCATCTCCAGACCAACAAACTGAAGCTGGTCCTGCCGTACGCCTCCTTGGTGGAGTCAGTGGATTCCCGCCACCTGCTGGATCTCATAGACAATTGGGCCTCTGTCAACTCCCGCACCGTCAATGTCTTGCTTGAACTCCATCTCGGAGCCGAACTTACCAAAGGAGGCCTGACCGAACAAGAAATCGAGTCAATCCTTGATGAATATGCCAGCGGACGTTCCTATCAGCATGTCCGCATCCATGGCCTGATGGGCATGGCCACCCACACCGATGACGTGGCGGTGATTGAGTCAGATTTCGCCCGCATCCAGTCCTTCAAACAGAGTCTGGACGCACACTACCCACAGCTGACAGATTTCACCGAACTCTCCATCGGAATGTCCCACGACTGGCCCCTCGCCATCCGCCACGGCGCCACCATCGTCCGCATCGGCACCTCAATTTTCGGCCCGCGCCAGTACTGAATAACCGCACGCAATTTAGCGATTGGTAAGACCGATACAGCCAAAACCATAGTCATGAAGGCAACTTTGGCTCCCGAAGAGGGAGGGGACCCACCTTTGGTGGGGAGGATTGCCGGAGTGACTATGGTTTTGGCTGTATGTGTAATAAGGACGGGCGTTTTTTTGCCAGCCTTTATTTATTCGTGAATATTACAGCGTGCCGTTCTCTGCCTTCTCGATCATCGTCTTGTTGGCGGTGATGTAGATATCGACGCGGCGGTTCTGGGCGCGGCCTTCCTTGGTGGCGTTGTCGGCTACCGGCATTGAGTAGGACTTGCCCTCGGTGGTCATGCGAGAAGATGCGATGCCGCAGTTTTTCAGGTAGTTGGCGACAGACTGGGCTCTCTCGTTGGACAGACGCTCGTTGACGGCGTCGGAACCGGTGTTGTCGGTGTGGCCGTAGATCGTGATGTCAGTGTCCTGCATGTCGCTCATCTTGGAGGCGAACTGTGAGAGTTCGTTTTTGGAGGTCTGTGACAGATTCGAGCCGTTGGTCGGGAAGAGGATGCCACTGTTGAAGGTTACCTTGATGGCCTGGAGACCGTTCTGATCCTGCACGGTCTCAACTTGTGCGTTCTCAAGGTCCTTAAGTTCGGCGGCCTTCTTGTCCATCTTCTTGCCGATCACGGCACCTGTTCCGGCACCTACGGCTGTTCCGATAGCAGCGCCGATGGCCGCACCCTTGCCGTCACCGATGGCTGCTCCGATTCCGGCTCCGATGATCGCTCCGGCTCCGGATCCGAGAAGTGTACCCTGTCCGGTCTTGGACATTGTGCCGCAGCCAGAGAAAATCATAGCTCCGCACAGAAGAGTCAAAACTACTTTCTTCATGATAATGTGATGTTAAATTGAATCAAAAAAGGCCAGGCCAAAAGGCCCGGCCTTTCTAATCTGCAAAGATAGAAATTATTTTGCGATAACGCGTGCCATCTCGAGCACCTTGTTTGAATAACCCCACTCATTGTCGTACCACGCGCAAACCTTCACGAAGGTAGGATCGAGCTGGATACCGGCCTTTACGTCGAAGATTGAAGTGCGTGAGTCGTTGCGGAAGTCGGTGGATACCAGTGGCTCGTCGGTGTAGCCGAGAACGCCCTTGAGCTCGCCCTCGGAAGCCTCCTTCATGGCGGCGCAGATCTCATCGTAGGTAGCTGGAGTGTTGAGCTCGCAGGTAAGGTCTACGAAAGAAACGTCGGATGTAGGAACACGGAGAGACATACCGGTAAGCTTGCCGTTGAGCTCAGGAAGAACCTTACCTACAGCCTTGGCGGCGCCGGTTGATGATGGGATGATGTTCTCGAGGATTCCACGACCACCTCTCCAGTCCTTCTTAGAAGGTCCGTCAACGGTCTTCTGGGTAGCTGTGGCAGCGTGAACAGTTGTCATGAGGCCTCTCTTGACACCGAACTTGTCGTTGAGAACCTTGGTGATAGGAGCAAGGCAGTTGGTGGTGCAGGAAGCGTTGGAGATGATGTCCTGTCCAGCGTAGGTCTTGTGGTTTACACCATAGACGAACATAGGGGTAGCGTCCTTTGAAGGAGCTGACATGATGACTTTCTTAGCGCCGGCCTGGATGTGCTTACGGGCTGTCTCGTCAGTAAGGAAGAAACCTGTTGACTCAACAACAACGTCAGCCTCAACCTCGTTCCACTTGAGGTTTGCAGGGTCCATCTCGGCGGTGACACGGATCTTCTTGCCGTTCACAACGAGGTGTCCGTCCTCAACCTTTACATCGCCCTTGAACGCTCCGTGAACTGAGTCATACTTGAGCATGTAAGCAAGATACTCTGGATCGAGAAGGTCATTGATACCTACAACCTCGATGTCGTTTGAGAAATTCTCAACAGCTGCACGGAAAACCATACGACCGATACGGCCAAATCCGTTAATACCAAGTTTTACCATTTTAATTAGATATTAAATAAGTTGTTAATCTTTTTCATCTACTAAACTAACCGCAGCCTTCACTGCAAAAGCGATGCAAAATTATTAAAAAATTGCGGAATTTAATATATTTGTGGGCTAAAATATTAATGGAATGTCTGATGAACTGAATATACTGCTGACAAATGACGATGGCTATCAGGCCGGTGGCATTCATGCGCTGGCTGACATCATGCGTCAATTTGGCAGAATCACGGCGGTCGCGCCGAAATTCCACCAGTCCGGGATGTCAATGGCAGTCTCGATGGGGGGGCGGGCGATCGCCTACAAGGAACTTCCTGAAAAGGACGGAGTGCGGTGGTCTTACCTTGACGCGACTCCGGCGAGCTGCGTGAAGTACGGCCTGGACGAGATTTTCTGGCCGAATAAGCCGGATGTCGTGGTCTGCGGAATCAACCATGGATCCAACGCTGCCACGGCGGCGAACTATTCAGGAACCCTCGGCGCGGCGGAGGAGGCCGCGTTGAACGGAATATTAGGCATCGGAGTCTCGCTTGACACGATGAGCATTGATGCGGACTTCTCCGTTGTCAATGAATATTTACCCGGCATATTCAGAAAACTTTGGAAACACCACCCGGTGTCGGGAATATATTATAATGTCAATTTTCCGAATATTCCCGCTTCTGCTGTCAAAGGCATCCGTGTGGGGCATCAGGGATTGGGGCACTGGGAGAAGGAATTCAAACCATGGGACGCTGAGATATTCGCGAAAAGAGGCGTCAGGCCCGAGGATCTTGGACACTCATCATTTCCGAAGGCTGAGGAGGGGGAGAGGCTCTACATGATGGTCGGGGAATTCAAGGATGATTCTCCGGCTGATGACATTCTGGCTGACCATCATATCCTTGCCGACGGCTACATCTCCATCGTCGCCCACAACATCAACAGTTCGGACCACGAGGAGATCGCCCGGCTGAACAGTCTTGGCTTCAACGAGGACTTTTAATGAATATGCCAACGAATATGCCGGCTCCGCTCCGGCGGAACAATCAAGGATCAATATGCGCTACTACATCATAGCCGGAGAAGCGTCCGGAGATCTTCATGGATCCAATCTAATGAGAGGGCTTTACGCCGAGAATCCTGAGGCTGACGTCCGTTTCTGGGGCGGGGGGCTGATGGATGCCGTCTATCATGAGCACCAGCGGGGAACCGGCCTCGTGAAGGACTACAAGGACGGGGCGGTCATTGGCTTCACCCAAATCCTGATTCACGCCAGGGCCTTCGCCAAAAGGTTCACGGACTGCACGTCCGACATCCTTCGCTGGAAACCGGACGTGGTGATCTTGATCGACTACCCGGGATTCAACTTCCGTGTGGCGGAGTTCGCCCACAAGGCCGGATTCAAGGTCTTCTACTACATAGCCCCGAAGGTCTGGGCATCAAGGGAAAGCCGTGTGAAGAAGCTTAAGGCTTTCGTGGACAAGCTGTTCATCGTGTTCCCGTTCGAGATTCCGTATTTCACCAGAAAAGGCGTTGACTTTATCTATAAAGGCAACCCTCTGATTGACGCCATAGACAACTCTGAAGCCTTCAAGGAGACCAGAGAGGAGTTCCTTGCCAAGACAGGGCTGCCGGACAAACCGATGATCGCGCTTCTGGCCGGATCCAGAAACGGGGAGATCAGCTCTATGATGCCGACCTTCATGGCGTTCGCCGACAAGTTGCACGCTTTGCCGGAATATTCAGACTACCGCTTCGTGGTGGCCGCCGCTCCCGCGCGGTCGGAGTCGGACTATGCCAAGTACATCGGGGGACGTGAATATGTCAGCGTGGTCTTCGGCCAGAGCTATGCGGTGATGCGCAACGCCAAGGCTGCCGTGGTCAATTCCGGGACAGCCTCGCTGGAATGCGCGTTGATCGGCACGCCGCAGGTTGTGGCCTACAAGGGAGCGGAGATCAATTTCTTGATAGCCAAGATGATCATCAAGATCCGGTACATAAGTCTCGGCAACCTGATCCTCGGCAGGATTTGTTTCCGGGAGCTGCTTCAGTACTTTTTCACGCCGGACAACGTGTTGTACGAGGTGCGCAGGATGATCGAGGATGAGGAGTATCGTTCCGTGATGCTTTCCGGTTATCAGGAGATTCGTGACGCTCTTGGGGGCGAGGGGGCTTCCGCGGCTGTGGCCCGGGCTATGATCGAGGAACTGAGAAAGTAGTTCGGATTATGGTCACAGAGTTTGTCGAAGTGACCGGCGGGACAGAATAACAATATTTTTGAATATGAAAAGAATAGCATTGATCGCATTGATGATTGTGGCTGGAACCATGGCCGCATATTCACAGACGAAGCAGAGTCTGCCGGAAGAGATTTATGTCGAGGGCGGAAAGAATCATGTCCAGGGAATCGCCTACGACAGCGCTGCCGGCAATATGTACTTTTCTTTCACGACCAGTTTCATCAAGACTGACATGAATGGAAATGTGATCGGGTCGATTGACAGGATTCAGGGACATCTCGGAGCGATGACGTTCAACCCTTCTGACAGAAAGGTCTACGCCTCGTTGGAATGCAAGGATGATGTAATCGGCGCGGGACTTTCATCATTCGCCAAGGGAAAATCTATGTTCTACATAGCGATTATAGATGTTGACAAGGTGACAGAGACCGGCATGGATTCCGAGAATAACGATGCATTCAAGATTGTCTGTGTCAGGGAAGCCACGAGGGATTACCACATTACAGGTTTCGCTGACAAGGATTACGAGCACTTCTATGGTTGCTCAGGCATTGACGGAGTGACAATCGCTCCGAAACTAGGAAAAAAAGGTGGAAAGAATTATCTTTATGTGGCTTACGGAATCTACGGAGACATTTATCGCAACGACAACAACCATCAGGTGCTGCTCCGCTACGACATCGGGAAATTGAATGAATATGCCGGGAAGGTGAAGTTCGGGGATTTTTACGGAGAAGGTCCAGCGAAGCCATTAAGCAAGTATTTCGCTTACACGGGCAACACGAACTGGGGTGTTCAGAACCTGGCCTATGACGCGGAGACGGGGAAGATGTTCATGGCAGTGTACAAAGGGCGCAAAAGCATATTCAAGAATTATGATATGTTTGTGTTCGATGTTGCCGCTAAGCCGGTGAAAAGGTCTTTGGCCGGGGTTCTTTATGACAAGACGAAGCACGAGGTGATCGGGTCGCAGGATAAGCCTGTCGAGGGATTTTACTTCAAGTATGGCGCTACTGGAATATGCCCTGTCGGCAACGGACTGTTCTATTTCGCTGAGCCGGGCAAGAACGCCGAGACGGGCAGGCAATATTCCAGAACGCATCTGTACCGTTGGACGGGGAATTTTGAGAAACCATTTGAAAGTTTGTAGGTTTGATGGTCGCTGGGCCTGTCGAAGCGGCAGAGTTCAACGTCTCATGACGCTGAGGTCAACAAGTCCGGGAACTCCTTTGACGACAGCCTTGTCGGTGAACTGCCACCACGTCCATCCCTCAAAATCAGGTTTGTCCTTCTCATAATGCGCTATCCAGACCGGATAGTTATCGGTAATGTCCTTGCTGAGATAGTCTTTGGCGAACGATGCCCCGGCATAGACAATCGGTTTTTTGCCGTAATGGTCTTCTATGATCTTGAGCCATTTGAGAGCCTCTTCGTTCAGTTTTCCCCTCGATCCTTCACGATGTATTGTCTCTATGTCCAGAACCGGAGGCAAATCTTTGAATCTCAGGCCCCCCACAGTTTTGATGAACAGTTTGGCCTGAGCCTCTCCGTCCTTGGAACTTCTGAAGAAATGATAGGCTCCCCTTCTCAAGCCTGAGCGACCGGCGTCTGACCAGTTCTTTCTGAAATCCTTATCGACCAACGACACTCCTTCCGTCGCCTTGATGAAAACGAAGCTGACCGGCCGGATGTCTTTGGCCTGATGATGGTCCCTGATTGTTCTGCCATGCTTGTCTGTAAGTACGAAAAGGGAATCCCAAACGATACCGTCGGCATTGTGATGTGAGATGTCGATTCCATAGCGCCAGTCGCCAGGGGGCACCTTGGCACCGGTCTCGCAGCCATCCTGGCCTACACGGATATTGTACACGGCAACAAAGACAAGCATGATCACGGCAGCGATCCCGATAGCCGTCCATGCTCCCAAACTTACTTTTCCAGGTTTTTTCTTCTTGCCGGACTTGCGTTTCACAGGCGATGGCTTTCTCGCTCCCTTGTTTCCCTTGTTTCCCTTGTTTCCCTTGTTTCCCTTGTTTCCCTTGTTTCCCTTGACGGGAACCCTCCTATTCTTGGATGTGGGTATATTCATAAAGCAAAATTAATGAATATTTCTGACTATCTTTGTACGCTGTATATTAAAAAAGAACTATGAACTGGTTCATCGAGATATTCACGGAACCGTCTTATATTCAGGCGATTCTTGTATTGTCGCTGATTTGCGCCGTTGGCCTTCTTTGCAATAAAATCAAGATCAAGGGTGTCAGTCTCGGCGTGACGTTCGTGTTTTTCGCCGGAATCATCGTCGGGCATTTCGGCCTCAGTGTCGATCCCCGTATGTTGGCGTTGGCGCAGAACTTCGGTCTTGTGCTTTTTGTGTTCACCCTTGGCCTGCAGGTCGGCCCGAGCTTCTTTCCTTCACTGAAAAAGGGAGGAATCAAACTGAATATACTGGCGTTCGCCGTGCTTCTGGCCGGTACTTTGATGACGTTGGGAATAAGTAAGTTATGCGGCATATCGCTGCCGGTGGCGACTGGTCTTCTCACCGGTGCGGCGACCAACACTCCAATGCTTGGAGCCGCACAGCAAACCTTGCTCCAGACCGATCCAGGAGCGGTGGATGTCTCCAACCAGATGGCCACGGCCTGCGCTGTCGGCTATCCTTTCGGTGTGATAGGAGTCATTTTGTGCGTCGTGGTTCTTTCTGCCATATTCCGTAAGAACCGCAGCCCTAAGGATGTTCATGACAACCAGACTTTCATCACGGAGTTCAGGGTCAGCAACCCTGCGGTCTTTGGCAAGACCATCCGGGACATCATGAAGGACGCCCACATCAGGATTGTTGTGTCAAGGGTTTGGAAATATGCCGGCGAAGGCCGTGGGCAGGTGATCATTCCGGATGGTGACACGGTTCTTGAGGAAGGTGAGCATGTGCTTGTGCTGACCCGGGAGAAGGATGCAGGGGCCGCTGAGCAGTTGTTCGGCGAGAAGGTCGTGAAGGATTGGAACAAGAAAGACATTGACTGGAACCATCTGGACGGGATGCTGGTTTCCAGACATATTTTCGTGACCAAGACAAGTGTAAACGGAGCGAAACTCGGGGAGCTTCATCTGCGCAACGCTTACAGGATCAACATCACGAGGGTGAACCGGGCCGGCATCGACCTGCTTCCGTCCCGTGACCTGAGACTCCAGATCGGAGACAAACTGACGATCGTGGGAGAGCAGAAGGCGATAGACAGAGTTGCGGAAGTCCTTGGCAATCAAGAAAAAGAACTACGCAATCCGAATCTGCTGTTCATATTCATCGGGCTTATGCTCGGCTTGATTCTGGGCAGCCTTCCGATTTCCATTCCCGGGATGAGTGTCCCGATCAGGCTTGGAATCGCGGGAGGACCGATTCTGATAGGTATCCTTATGGGGGCGTTCGGGCCGAGCATCCATCTGACCACCTACACGACACACAGCGCGAATCTGATGCTTCGCCAGTTCGGTCTGACAATCTATCTGGCCGGTCTTGGACTCAGCGCCGGCCCAGACTTTTTCGAGACGGTCTTGAGGCCGGAGGGCTTGTTGTGGATCGGAATCAGTGTGCTTTTGGCCGTAGTCCCGGTGCTTTTGGTCGGCTTCATCGCCGCCAAATTCTGCAAGACGGACTATTCGGAGAATGTCGGTATGCTCTGTGCGTCGATGGCCAACCCTATCGCCCTAAACTATGCCCTGACCACGGTTGATGATGACGAGCCGTCCGTTGCCTATGCGACTGTATACCCGATGGAAATGTTTCTGCGGGTGATTTCCGGACAGGTTCTGATGCTGCTATGACGGGATGCTTGTTGTAAAGGCATGGCACTTAGATGCTTCGGCAAGCTCATCTACCACAGGTTCGGTTACCTCACGATTTTAGAACGTATGAACCGGCATAGATCCGGGAGGATGAGTACCGGGGAGGTGCAGAGCAGGATCCAGCCCCAGTCTGCAAGAGGGAGGGGAGAGACCTCGAAGAATGCTCCGAAACAGTTGACGATCAGGAACTGGCCGATCAATATTATTCCTGCCACCATCAGGCAACCGTAGGAGGCGGATTCCTTGTACCTTTTGTGGTTGAAGAAGAAATCGAGGATATCCTGAAGAACGCTGTCGTCAGTCTTGAAATATCTGGCGTTGAAAAGGTTCCAGAACTGGAGCATTACGAATGTCGTGAAGAACACTCCCAGCTCGTAGCCGGAAAGATGCGCCTTTGTGTGGGCCGAGAAGGCTCCGCGGAAGAACTCCCCGACGACATTCCAGTGGAGAAGATCTCTTACGGAGCTGATGTCCATCCTCCAGAGGAGCTGCCAAAGAAGAGCCAGAAAGGCGAAGAAGAATATTCCTGAAAAGGCTATCTTGACAGCCATCTTCCGGTCGATGATGTGGCTTTTCTGGTCACGTGGCTTTTCGTCCATCACCTTGCGGTCCGGCGGGATCGAGGACAGAGCCATGGCCGCGAATGTGTCCATGATCAGATTTACCCAAAGCATCTGTGTGACTGTCAAAGGAGAGTCCAATCCGATGAACGCACCTAGCAGAACGATCAGGCAGGCGCAGACGTTGATTGTCATCTGGAACAGGATGAAGCGCTTGATATTCAAGTACAAGGACCGTCCCCACAGGATGCCTTTATTGATGCTGGAGAACGAGTTGTCAATGATCGTCACATCGCTGGCCTCTTTCGCCCTTGCGGTGCCGTCGCCCATTGAAAGGCCGACCTGAGCCTTTTTCAGGGCCGGAGCGTCGTTCGTCCCGTCTCCGGTGACGGCCACGACCTCTCCCATTTCCTGAAGCAGGGTGACAAGGCGAACCTTGTCCTCCGGGCGGGCGCGGGAGAGAACCCGTAGGGTAGGCAGAACCTCTTTTTTGAGATATTCATCACTCTTGGCGGCGAACTCGGAGCCTGTGATTGTAAGAGGGTCGCTCTCAGACTTGCTGATGATTCCGGCTTGGCGGGCTATCTCGCTGGCGGTAAGAGCGTTGTCTCCTGTAACCATGATCACCCTGACTCCAGCGTGGCCGGAACAAGTGTCGATAGCCTCCCTCACATCCTTCCTGATCGGGTCGGCTATTCCGACTATGCCGATGAATGTTACCTTGGAGTCTTGAGCGGACAAATTCCTGACTGCGAATCCCAAGGTTCTCATCCCTTTCGACTGCCATGCCGCCAGTGTTGCGAGCACGCTCTCCTTTGACTGGCCGCCGGCAATGATGTCGGAAGTTTCCAGAAGGAGCTCAGGGGCGCCCTTGATGAAGAGATGTTCATTGCCTGTCGCGCTGTCGATGGCATCCGTGGTCATCCGCTTCCTTTCGGTCGAGAAAGCAATCTGATCCACAATCTGGTAGGCGTTCCTGCGCTCGGAATAGTCAACTCCATTGCCTTGAAGCCAAAGCAGAAGCGCCCCTTCGGTAGGGTTGCCGATCGCGAGGGACTCTCCGTTTTCAGAATTGTTCAGCGCGGCCGTGGAGTTCACGGCTATGCTGTCGTTGATGACGCTTTCATCGACGCCCCAGAACTCGGATTCCACCACGCTCATCTTGTTCTTGGTCAGCGTGCCGGTCTTGTCCGTGCAGATGACTGTGGTCGCACCGAGGGTCTCGCAAGCGTGGAGTTTTCGCATCAAGTTCTTTTCTTTGAGCATTTTGCGCATGCTCAGCGCAAGGCTGATCGTCACGCTCATCGGAAGCCCTTCCGGCACTGCCACGACAATCAGCGTCACCGCGATCATCAGCGAATTGAGCGCCACACGGAAGATCTCTATGAATGAATATGCCTCCGCGTCATTCGTGAGGAAGAAAATGCTCATCCTTCCGACCACGATCAGCGCCGCGATGATGTAGCTGGCGTAGGTGATCCATTTGGCGAGCTGGTTCAGCTGGGCGTTCAACGGGGTCTCGACGTCAGGTTCTTCCTGTAATATTTTCGCTCCCTTCCCCTCTTCGGTCTCCGTGCCGACCGCTGTTACCTTGCATGTCGCGCTGCCTTCGATCACCGTTGTGCCGCGAAGCAGAAAGTTTTCCGGATAGGTGCTGTCTTTATTGGCTTCCGGTATCGTCTTCTTTTTCGTGAAAGGTTCTCCCGTGAAATTCGACTCGTCGATGGTCAGGTTCCTGTCACTGAGCAGGATGCCGTCCGCCGGGACCTCGTCCCCGTTCTCCAGAACCACCACATCACCGACACATACATCGCTTTTAGGAATCTCATAAGTCTGTGGAGTCTTGTCCCCGGCCCTTTTCAGCCGCAGCACCTTGACCGGCCTCTCGTCCTTGGCCTTGTTCAGAATCTTGAACTCTTTCTCGGCCTTGACCTCAAAGATAAACCCGATTCCTGTCGCCATAAGTATCGCCACCAGCACCCCCAGCGGTTCTATCAGGCACGAAGCGTCCCTTCCTGAATATGCCATCTCGTACACCGACACTCCCAGCGAGAGTCCCAGCGCCACCAGCAATATGATGATGATCGGATCCTTGAACTTCTCCAGATAAGCCTTCCAAAGCGGCTCCTTCTCCACCTCAGGAATGATATTCCGCCCTTTCCCTTGGGCCGCCTTCTCGGATCCCTCGATAAGGTAATCCATTGTCTCTGTGCTGCTTTGTGCGAGCTCCACATTCACCATACCGGCCCTAGTCTCACCGTTTCCTTTCTCCATTGTCAATCCATTCTTTGAATATGCCCGCAAAGATACCATCCCACACTGATTCCATCACCAAGAATCCAATCGTTTGGAAAGTAAAGAGAGTCTTCAGCGGCAAAACAGAAGACTCATCAATAAATGGGATCCTGTTTTAACGGTAGATGTTTTGACGGATGGGATAAAATTGGTGGATGGGTATAAAAAATCATCGCAAGCACCTTATTCAGAATAACTTGCGATGATTTTTCAGCGGAGAGGGAGGGATTCGAACCCCCGGAGCCTCGCAGCTCAACAGTTTTCAAGACTGCCGTAATCGACCACTCTACCACCTCTCCAAACTTTGCCCCCAACTATTTTGGGATTGCAAAGGTAAATATTTTTTTCTTTTAAGCAAAAATATTGCGGAAAATATCTTCAAAATATTTTCAAAATCCTTTGGAGATATTGTCTGCGATGGATTGAATCAAGCGTTCCCGGGCTTCAATGCTGGCCCAGGCTATGTGCGGGGTCAGGCTTAGACGCTCCGGATGTCTGGTATGAAGGAGCGGATGGTCCGCAGGAATCGGTTCGACCGAATAGACATCCAAGGCGGCTCCGCCGATGACGCCCTCATCGATGACTTTGGCGAGCGCTGTTTCCTCAACTATGCCGCCACGCCCCATATTCACGATGATGGCCTTTGGCTTCATCATCCTAAGTTCATCCTCGCCCACAAGGCCGGCGGTACGTTCATTGAACGGAGCATGGACAGAAATCACATCAGACTTGCGCATGAGACGCTCCAGGGGCACTGAAGGATATTCTGAACTATGGTTCGTGCCGGAAGTGGAATAATAGACCACCTTCATACCGAACGCGGTTCCTATTCTGGCCACTTTGGTGCCTATGGCTCCCAAACCGATGATTCCTAGTGTCTTGCCGGCCATCTCGATGAAAGGTCTTGAATAATCAGTGAACAACCCGCTGCGTGAATACGCTCCCGACTTCACGACATTGTCAAAATAGGCTCCGTTGCCCAGAAGGTTAAGAATATGCATGAAAGTTTCCTGAACAACAGAATCCGTGGAATAGCCGGCCACATTTCTGACAACTATTCCACGCTTGGAACAGGCATTGACATCAATGTTGTTGATGCCTGTGCCGGCCTCACATACAAGCCTGAGTCTCGGGGCCGCATCCAACAGCCGGTCGTTCACCTTTATCTTGTTAACAATCACTACTTCGCAGTCGCCGACCCGGTCAATGGCCTCCTCCGGAGTTGAATTCGGCCACGCGGTCAGTTCCCCAGTCCTCTCGATCGGTGCCAGCGATGACGTTCCCATCGTACCGGCATCCAGAAACACTATCCTCATCTATTTCAAAATTTTCCGCTAATATAAGCATTTTGACAAGCGTTAAAAATAAGCAGATAAAGATTCAGCGGTATTTTTTTTCATGAAAACACTTTTCAGAAGCCGTTTTGATTTGTTTGTTTGAAGGAATATGGGTTCAATGCGATGGCCTGATGGTTTTTCTTCCACTCTATGGTCCTCAGTGGTCTAAGGCATCAAGTGGTTGCCGATTTCGGGAATATTCGTAAATTTGTTACCTTTTTTGACTATAATGTTATGGAAGTATTCAAGAGATATGTGATGCTGTGCGTCGGGCTGCTGATAGTGGCGTTCGGGGTGGCATTTTCTATTCTGGCGGATCTGGGGACCTCGCCGATCTCGTGCCCGCCTTATGTGGCGAGTATGCTGTGCCCGCTCACGGTCGGGGAGGCGACGATCGTGATGCACTGCATATTCATTCTGATTCAGATGGCGCTTCTTCGGAAGGATTACGATTGGGTTCAGCTGATGCAGCTGCCGGTGGCATTTGCGTTCGGGTACATGACGGATTTCGCCTGCTGGTGCATCGCGGATATGCCTTGTCCGAACTACCTTATGCAGGTGGTATGGTGTCTTGTGGGCATCGTTCTGGTCGGAATCGGAGTCAGTTTCGAGGTTGTGGCCGGAGTGGTCACTCTTGCCGGAGAAGGGTTGGTGCTTGCGATTTGCAAGGCGTTCAAGACACGGTTTGATGTCACGAAAGTCGCTGTGGATGTCTCGCTTGTGGCTCTGGCATGCATCGCCTCGCTCATCTGGCTCGGTGGAATTCACGGTGTACGTGAAGGAACTCTCGCCGCCGCCCTCCTCGTCGGAGTCATCGCCCAATGGTGCAACAAGCCGGTCGAGAGACTGGCCGATGCGTGTGGGATAAAAGTGGAATAAGCGGACCGGGAAGTCTTTGGCATTATGGCATTAATGTACTGACAGAATGCCACCGGAAAATGCAGGTACAGTCACTTTTGATGAATATAAGGACATGAGTTTGATAGAAGAATTTATTTCTTACATCAGGGACATTCGGAGATATTCAGTCAGGACGCAGACGATATACTCGGATGTGCTGAGGGAATTCTCCGGATTCTGCGGGGCTGGTGGTGACCAGACTTTGTTGGAATCGCTTAATCATCAGACTATCAGGAGTTATGAGGTTTTCCTTATGGATGCCAAGGGCGACTCTCCGAGGACGGTCAAGCTGCATCTGTCGGTGCTGTCGGTTTTTTGTCGGTTTCTGATAAAGGAGAAAAAACTGACGGCCAACCCGGTGCGGACTGTGGCAAAACCGAAATCCGAAAAAAGGCTGCCTGCGTTCTACAGGGAGGAGTCTATGAATGAATATTTCGCCGGGACGGAATGTGACGCTTCCGAGGAGAACCTGGCCCTGATCACGGGGCAAGACAAGGCCTCCGAGGCGGCATATTCAAGAAGATTGGAGAGGCTCATCGTGTCGATGCTTTATTGCACTGGGATGCGCCGAGCGGAGCTGATCGGCCTCAGGATAGGGGATGTGGATTTCTCGCGGCGGACTTTGACCGTGAGGGGAAAAGGTGACAAAGTGAGAGAAATTCCGCTTGTTTCTTCGCTTTGTAAGGAAATTTCATTATATTTACAATCAGTTGAAACGATGGCTGGTCGCACCAGATCGGCGGACGAGCCGCTGGCGGTCACCTGCAAGGGCCTGAAACTCTATCCTGTGTTTGTGGACAGGACGGTAAAGAAGGCTCTTGGACAGGTTGGAAGCATCACCGGGAGAAAGTCTCCGCACGTGTTGAGGCACTCTTTGGCCACTGAACTTTTGGACGAGGGTGCGGATCTCAACTCCATCAAGGAACTTCTCGGTCACTCCTCGCTGGCAGCGACGCAGGTCTACACGCACAACACCATCGAGAAACTGAAAAAAGTTTATGTTAACGCCCATCCAAGGGCAAAAAGCGGAGGTAAAAATGGAGATTAGAGTAAAATCCCTGAAGTTCGACGCGGATCAGAAACTGCTCGACTATGTAGAGAAGAAGGTCTCGAAACTTTCCAGATTCAGCGACCATCTTGACGGAATGGAGGTGACTTTATCTTTGCTCAAGGAGCCTGACAACAAGAATGTCAGGATCCAGACAAGGGCCTACGGCCAGGATCTTGTCATCGAAAGGAACTCGACCTCTTTTGAGGATGCGGTCAGCGCTGCTGTCGATCTGATGAAGGAGAAGATCGTAAGGACAAAAGAAAAGAAATTTGATGCATAGAATGAAAAAGAAATTGATCTTGAGTCTGATAGCCGTGGCTGGCATCGCCGCCGCGTGTGGTCAGCAAAGAGGAGTTGGAAGACAGGCCGCCGGAAATGGCGGGCCTGTCTTTCTTGATGAAAGTAAAACCATTGAGGAAAGGGTGGAAGACGCTCTTTCGAGGATGACGACCGAGGAGAAGGTTGCGATTCTTCACGCGCAGTCAAAGTTCAGCTCGGCGGGAGTGCCTCGTCTTGGCATCCCTGAGATCTGGACCACCGATGGGCCTCATGGGATCCGTCCTGAAGTCCTCTGGGACAAATGGAACCAGGCAGGATGGACGAACGACTCGTGCACGGCCTTCCCGGCTCTGACGGCCTTGGCGGCAACATGGAATACGGAGATGTCCGCCCTTTACGGCAAAAGCATCGGCGAGGAAGCCCGCTACCGCAAGAAGGACGTGCTCCTCGGACCTGGCGTGAACATCTGCAGGACTCCTCTCAATGGTAGAAGTTTTGAATATATGGGCGAGGATCCTTACCTTTCAAGCCGCATGGTCGTGCCCTATGTCAAGGGTGTACAGAGCAACGGTGTGGCCGCCTGCGTGAAGCACTACGCTTTGAACAGTCAGGAATATAACCGCTTCACGACCAATGTGACCGTCGATGACAGGACTCTCTACGAGATCTATCTCCCTGCGTTCAAGGCCGCTGTCCAGGAGGGAAAAGCGTGGGCGATCATGGGAGCTTACAATCTATACAAGAATCAGTGGTGCTGCCAGAACCAGTACACCTTGAATGACATCCTCAAAGGAGAATGGGGATTCGATGGCGTGGTCATCAGTGACTGGGGCGGAACCCATGACACGGACCAGGCTGTGGACAACGGATTGGACATGGAGTTCGGCACGTTCACCAACGGACTAAGTTGGTCGGCTTCCAACGCCTATGCGAATTATTATCTTTCAGGGCCATATCTTAAAGGGCTCAATGAGGGCAAGTACACCTCGGATGTACTTGACAACAAGGCTCGCAGAGTTTTGCGCCTGATGTTCAGAACAGTCATGGACAAGAACCGTCCTTATGGTTCGTTTGTCAGCCCGGAGCACATAGCGGCCGCAAGAAAGATCGGAGCCGAGTCCATTGTGCTTCTCAAGAACGATGGCGGCATCCTTCCGATAAAGAATGCGAAGAAGATTCTGGTTGTCGGGGAGAACGCCGTGAAGATGATGACTGTGGGAGGCGGAAGTTCCTCACTGAAAGTTAAAAAAGAGGTCTCTCCGCTGGAAGGAATCAAAGAAAGATTCTCAGATGCGGAGGTGGTTTACGAGCGCGGTTACGTTGGCGATGCTGGTGGTCAGTTCGATGGCGTGACGACGGGGCAGGATCTCAGCGAAAGCCGTTCGGCGGAGAAACTGATCGCTGACGCGGTGTCTGCCGCCAAGGATGCTGATTATGTGATATTCATCGGAGGTTTGAACAAGAGCGAGCATCAAGACTGTGAAGGAGAAGACAGGAAGAGCTACGAGTTGCCATATTCACAGAACGCCGTGATTGAGGCGCTTGCCGCCGCCAACCCTAAACTTGTGGTCGTGAATATTTCAGGAAACGCTGTGGCGATGCCGTGGGTCGGCAAGGTTCCGGGAATAGTCCAGAACTGGTACCTTGGAAGCGAGGCCGGACACTCTCTTGCCGATGTGCTTTCTGGAGATGTCACACCTTCTGGAAAATTGCCGTTCACAATCGGCGCGACTTTGGCGGATTACCCGATTCAAAGTGAGATCCAGTATCCGGGAATTCCTCGCAAGGAGACCGTCAAGATGGGCATTCAAGACAAGATCATCTACGATGAGACCTACACGGAGGGAATATTCGTGGGCTACCGTTGGTTCGAGCACAGTGCCATCAAGCCGACTTTCCCGTTCGGCTACGGACTCAGTTACACTACATTTGAATATGGCGAGCCTAAGACTTCCGGTTCGATAGACAAGGGGCTGACCGTCACCGTTCCGGTGAAGAACACAGGTTCAGTGTCAGGTGCGGAAGTTGTTCAGATCTACGTCAGCGCTCCTGAAAGCTCTGTCGAGCGCCCGGTAAAGGAACTCAAAGGCTTCGGCAAGATATTCCTTGATCCTGGCAAGTCGGGTGAGGTGAAGGTCACTTTGGACAAGGCCGCCATCAGTTATTTCGATGCCCAGAAGCACGATTGGGTAGCCGAGAAGGGCAACTACAGGATTCTAGTGGGAGCTTCCTCCGAGGATATTCGTAAAACAGTTGATTTCAAATACTAACGCGGCCTTGAATGGCTAAGGGAACAGTTAATGTCGGCAGCCAGTGCCGTGAGATAATCGCTGCTGTCAAGTCAGGACAGTTCGCCCCCGTCTATCTTCTGATGGGGGACGAACCGTACTATACGGACATGGTCTGCGATGCTGTCATCGAGAATGCCCTTGACGAGGCTTCGAGGGATTTCAATGAGACAATCTGCTATGGCTCGGACGTGGATGCGGACACGGTCATCACTGCTGCGAGGCGTTTCCCGATGATGGCCGAAAGGCAGCTTGTTGTGGTCAAGGACGCCCAGGCGATGCGGGATCTGGAGAAACTCTCGGTCTATTGCGAGAAGCCTTTGGATTCCACGGTTTTGGTCTTGCTGATGCGTGGTGCGTCTGCCGACAAACGCAAGGCTTTGTATAAGCAAGCCTCTAAAAACGGAATTGTGGTTGAGTCCAACGCGTTGAGAGACTATGAGATGCCATCGTGGATCGCGCAGTATTTCTCTGGCCGTGGACTGACCATTGATCCGGAGGCAGCTGCTTTGTTGGCGGAATCCGCTGGCACAAACCTGGGACGCATAGCAGTCGAAACCGACAAGATGCTGAAAAATCTGCCGGAAGGAACGATGCAGATAACTGTCTCAGACATCGAACGGAATGTGGGCATCAGCCGGGAGTTCAGCGTGTTCGAGTTGACCAAGGAACTGTCGGCTAAAAACGGCCCGAAAGCCTTGCGGATAGCGGCCCGCATCGGTGAGGCCGCGAAATTCGCCATGCCTATGGCTGTAAGCGCTCTCTATACCCATTTCGCCAGAATCCTGAAATACGCCGCATTGAAGGAGAAGAGCCGCTTCCCGGACAAAACCGCCGTCGCGGCCGCCCTGCAGGGCGTGAACCCCTACTTTTGGAAGGAATACGACACCGCTGTGGCCAACTACCCGGTCCGCAAGGCGATGGAAGTGATTTCCCTTCTTTGTGAATATGATTACAAAGGCAAGGGTGGAGATGCCGGGGAGGCCACGCCGGGAGAATTGCTTGTTGAATTGACCAGTAAGATTTTATCTATATAAGCTTTATGAGCGAGAACATCATCGAGTGCAGGAACATCTGCAAGAATTTCGGAGAGAAAGTCGCGCTTGACAAAGTCAGCGTGAACATCCCGAAAGGCGGAATCTTCGGTCTGCTCGGCCCTAACGGAGCCGGAAAGACGACATTGATCCGCATCATTAACCGGATAACTATTCCGAACGGAGGAGAAGTTTTGTTTGACGGGCGTCCGATAACCCAGTCGGATGTAGAGAAGATAGGTTATCTGCCAGAGGAGCGCGGCCTTTACCGCAAGATGGAGGTTGGAGACCAGGCAATGTATCTGGCTCAGTTGAAAGGCATGAGCGCTGCTGACGCTCGTAAGGCGTTGAAGGAGTGGTTTGTGCGCTTCGGAATCCAGGATTGGTGGAAGAAGAAGGTTGAGGAACTGTCCAAGGGTATGGCCCAGAAGGTTCAGTTCATCACGACCGTTGTCCATAAGCCGTCACTTATGATTCTGGACGAACCGTTCTCCGGTTTCGATCCGGTGAACGCCGAACTGATCCGCAAGGAGATCCTTCGTTTGAAGGACGAGGGAGCCACAATTATCCTTTCGACCCATAACATGGAGTCCGTGGAGGAACTCTGCGACAACATTGCCTTGATCAACAAGTCCCATCTTGTGATAACCGGAGGAGTCAACGAGATCCGCCATAAGTACGGCAACAATAACATCGAGCTGATCTACACCGGCGAGGACAAGGTGAATGATGCCGAGGGGATATTCAAAGTCCTTTCCGATGAGGACAACGCTGGTCGTCACACCGCTGTGCTGACGCTTGGGGAGAATGTCTCGTCCAATGACGCTCTTTCGGCTCTGCTGGCGCAGGACATCGTCGTCAACTCGTTCAAGGAACTGATTCCGAGGATGAACGACATATTCATAAAACTTGTAACTGAGGAGGCATAGTCATGAATTTCAGAATAATAAAGACTGTCATCGCAAGGGAATATCTCACCCGCGTCAAGAAAAAGTCATTTCTTGTCACGACGATCCTTGTTCCGATCATATTCGCGGCCACAATGATCGTGGTCGGAGTGATCATGGCCGGCACAAAGGAAAGGAAGCAGGATGTCGCTGTTGTTGACCGTTCCGGCATCGTTATGAGCCATCTTCAGGACACGGACAGGCTCACGTTCACGGACTATTCCTCCGAGAATCCAGACTCGGTGAAAGCCCGTCTTTCGGAGTACGGAAAGGATGTCCTTGTGGTTGTGTCCCCGTTGGATTCAGTCAAAAAGACGGTTTCCGTGCAGACATATTCAAAAGACCCGCTTGGTGTGGAGTTTACCACCGGACTTGCCGACAAGGCGAATGACGCGGTGGAGGAGTACCGAGTGCAGCAGTACGGCATCGACAACCTCTCGCAGATCATGGATGAGGTTAAGGCCGACGTCAAGGTGACTGAATACACCATGGATGATGAAGGTAATGAAACCATTTCAGAGTCAGGAATATACATGATCATCTCCATGCTCCTTGGAATCATAATCTGGATGTTCATCATGATGTTCGGAGGGCAGGTGATGTCCAGTGTCATCGAGGAGAAGACCAGCAGGGTGGTTGAGGTCCTGATCTCGTCCGTGAAGGCCATCGACCTGATGTTCGGAAAGATCATCGGTGTGGCTCTCGTGGCGTTGACCCAGTTCTTCCTGTGGATTATCCTGACCGGAGTGCTGGTTTCCATTGCCACTTCCTTTGTGGGCAAGGATATGTTCGCCGAAATGGCCGGCAATCCAGAGATGATGGCGCAGACAATGGGTGTCACACCGGATCAGATGCAGACCCTTGGTGGAGCGACCGCCACTCTGGGCTCCGCCGCTGACACTACCGCTGTTGCGGCCGGAGAGCCTGACGAGATGAGTGTCATTGTCGGCACGCTCGTGAATATTCCTTGGGTGAAACTGATTATTTCATTCCTTATCTACTTCATTCTTGGCTATTTGCTCTACGCATCGATGTTTGCTGCGGTGGGCTCCGCGGTTGAGAACGAGGGGGACTCTCAGCAACTTCAGATGCCGCTGACCATTCCTCTGATGATTGCCTATTTCATCATCCTTGTGGCTTTCCAGAATCCTGACAGCAGTGTGGTCGTTTGGGGATCCATGATTCCGTTCACCTCGCCGATCGTGATGCTGGCCAGAATCCCATATGGAGTGCCGATGTGGCAGTTGGTTGTTTCAATTGCTCTGCTGCTCGTAACCTTTGTTGGTTGCGCCTGGCTTTCCGCCAAGATCTACAAGGTTGGCATCTTGATGTTCGGTAAGAAATCTACTTTCAAGGATCTTTGGAAGTGGTTGAGGATGAAATAATCTGAAATTACCAATAACGTGATGAGAAATCGGCTGATAATCATGCTGTTTCTGGCTGGAGGGCTTAGTCTCAGCGCTCAGGAACGGACTATCACATGGACAACAGATCCTGTTGACGGACATCGTACCGGTGTCGTGGCTTCAAACGCGACGAATGTCAACGAGGCGATGGGCACGGTCAAAGGCTGTACCTACTATGCACCTAACGGTCGCAAATTCCGTAAAGGCACTGTGAGGGATGTCGCCAAGATAATGCTTGACGCGCAGCCGGCCATGGCCAAGGTGAAGACCGTCATAGGCCATTCGACAAGGGCGATGGTCAGGACCTATCCGGAGTGCGAGATCTACGACTGGTATATTGACGAATTGATGCGGGCTACAGCTGACAGCACCGGCAAACGGGTTGACATCGGTTTCGCCAACCGAGGGGGAGTCCGGATAGACATGCCTGCAGGGGAGGTGCTCTATGATGACATCATGTCGATGTTTCCGTTCCGCAACTATCTGTGCTACGTGGCATTGCGTGGACAGGATGTGCGCGCGTTGCTCGACCAGATGGCCTCCACGACTTTGCAGATTGTCGGTGGGGTGAACGTCACTGTGAAGAATGGCAAGGTTGTCTCGGCGATCGTGAACGGTGAGCCTCTTGATGATGACAAGATCTACGGAGTCGCTACCCTGAACTTTCTTCTGGACGGTGGCGATGGCTACAAGGTGGCCAACAATGCGGTTGAGGTCATCAAGTGCAACGGCTACCTCTACGACACGATGCTCGCTTACGTCCAGAGCCTCACCGCTGCCGGCAAACCAATCGAGTATGAGAACCAGCACTGGATCACCGTATTAAGGGAGGATGACAAATGAGAAAAACAATTTTAGGAATATGCTTGCTTGCCGCGTTGGTGAATATTGACGCGTCGGCCCAGAGGCGGTTGACCATCCTTCACGTCAATGACACTCACAGCCACTTGGAACCGGAGCGCGCGGGCGAGCGGAAAGGGCTTGGCGGAGTGATCGAACGCGCGGCCTACCGAGACAGTGTCGTGAAAGCAGATGGCAAGAGGAACGTGCTCCTTCTTCATGCAGGAGATTTCAGTCAGGGAACGTCATACTTCTCCGTGCTTGGGGGAGACATCGAGATCGACCTCATCAACGCGATGAAGTACGACTGCGTGACCCTCGGCAATCACGAGTTCGACAACGGAGTCGAAGAGCTTGCCCGTCGCCTGTCCAGCATCAAATGCCCAGTAGTCTGCGCCAACTACGATTTCTCTAATGTAGCTCTGGCTAAGTACGTTAAGCCTTACACCATCGTGAAGAAAGCCGGAATGAAAATCGGTATCATCGGTCTAATGCCCGACATCACCACCCTTGTCTCCAAGGAGGTGTCCGACAAGATTCCTGCCTTTGAGAACGCAGAGGTTGTCAACAAATGGGCCGGGTACCTCAAGACCGAGAAGAAGTGCGACATGGTCATTGCTCTGACCCACATAGGTTTCACGGGTGAACCCTACGTTGATCCTACCCTCGTGAAGAGATCCCGCAACGTTGATCTGGTTGTAGGCGGTCACTCCCACACCTTCCTCAAAGCCCCCCACTACGAAAACAATCTAGACGGCATCCCTGTCCCCATCGTCCAGGACGGTGAGTGGGGTCTCAATGTCGGCAACCTCAAGATTACCAGGTAGATTCAGACCTCTGATTACTGGTGGTGCGCACACGGAGGCTCTTTCACTTGCCAGCCGTCGATGGTGCGGGTCTGTGACGAGAAGTTGATGCCGAGTTCCACGATCTCCTTTCCGCTTGCTTGGAACGGCTTGGCGTAGCCTTTCTCCTCGATCTGCCTCAGTGCGGTCTCCGGAGACGAGTCTCGTTTCAGTTCGATGATGTAGATGTAATTGTCTGTGTCGAGGACAATGTCTATCCTGCCGTTCGAGGTGTGGTACTCGGCTCTGACGTACAGTCCCATCATCTTGAACATCACGTACATCGTGTTCTGGAAATACAATTCGAGGTCTCCCTGGATCTCGTAGTCGTTGCCGGAGAGGAACGTCGTGAACCTGTCCATGAATCCTTGGACATCTCCGCGCTCGATGTCTTCGACGAAATTGTACACAGAGAGTTCCCCGTCAATCAGGGCCGGTGCGTAAAGCTGGCTGAGGGAGTTGAGGAATCCGGCCTTCACCTCCTTATTCGGATAGTCAAGATTGTATGCGTTGAAACGTTCGTCGTAGCTCTTTATCGTCAGGTAGCCGGTCTGGTACATAAGGGTTATCGGTGCTGGACTCACATAGTTTGTGCCGGTCAATGTCTCTATCGAAACCTTGTTCTTGGCAATGTTTTCCAGATTGTATCTGCCTTGCCTGAGGTATCGGACGAGGAACGTTGGCGTTCCAGTCTCGAACCAGTACATGCGGAATTCCTTGGCTTTTAATGTGTTCAAAAGGCTGAATGGATTGTATACACCTGCGGCTCCTTTACGGAAATGATACCCGTCGTACATTGTCCTGAGTTTTCCATAACACTCCTCCTTGCTCATTCCGCAGGCTTTTGCCAGCTCAGCGACGCTGCCGTCGAAGCAGGTCTTGAGCTCTTCTTCAGACACTCCGCAGATGTCTGTGAACTCCGCATCCATGGAAATGTCGTTCAGGTTGTTCAGTCCGCTGAATATGCTCATCTTGCCGAGCTTGGTGACACCTGTCAGGAAGGCGAAGCGGATGAATTCGTCCTTGCCTTTGATGACGCTGTAGAATCCCTGAAGTTCACGGCGGAATTTTTCCATCAGATCTGGGGTGTCCATGTTGTCTATGATCGGCTTCTCATATTCATCGATGAGGATGACGACCTTGTTGCCGGTCTTGCTGTAAGCGGCTTCGATGACGGCCTCGAATCTGGATGCGGGGTTGGAGAAGTCTCCGTTCTTGCCGTAGGTTCTTTCCCATTTGGATAGAAACATATCAAGTTTCTCCTCAAGATCAGACACGGAAGTGTACCTGCTGCCCGTAAGGTCTATATGCAGCACGGGGTACGCAGTCCAGTCCTTTTCAAGCGTCTCCATCGAGAGCCCCTTGAAAAGCTCCTTCCGTCCGCGGAAATAGGCCTCCATCGTTGAGACGAGAAGGCTTTTCCCGAAGCGTCGCGGCCGGCTCAGGAAATAATATTTCCCTGTTGACGCGAGACTGTAGATCGCCGCTGTCTTGTCCACATAAACATAACCGCCTTCGCGGATTTCCGAGAAACTCTGTATTCCGATAGGGTACAACATGGCCGATTCGTTATCTGTCGTTCAAAGATAGCAAACATTTCCCAAACCTCAAATCACTGAATATTTCACCGGCAGGATGTAAGTTCCGGCATCTTTAACACTGAGTTTTACATAAAACGAGAATGTTCCGGTGGAGGTGACGTTTCTGTCAAGGGAGAAGCGGATCTTTCCTTCCGGTCTGGACATGCCAGACGCTGGGCTTATGTTAAGACCAGGATAGACTTTGGTAGGGTCCAGCAAGTTGCAGCTCAGCTGAATGAAATCGGACAAATCGGTCTTGTAGTTAAGTTCCACAACAGTGCTTCCGCTTCCTCTCGGGCCGCTTCCGAGATCTATTTCACTGCGATCTATGGTTAGATGGCCGGGACACGGGTCAAGAGTGAAATCGACATTGATGTCGTCAATGACATATTCTTTTAAGAGGGTCTGTTCATAGTGACTGTTTGAATATGCACTGACACTGACCCAACTGCGGTACGGAATCAGTCCGAAGGAATATTCACCATTCTCGTTGGTGATGGTGATGTCCTTGGAACTGTCGTTATAGACGGCTATCCCCTTCAGACCATTTCCCTCACGGTCTCGTACGACACCCTGCACATTTGCTAGGAATGATTCATCGGTAGTTGACACGGTGACATGAAGCGGCTGCCCGGTAGATTCACCGTAAGTGTAGGTACCTATGTTCAAGGTGAACTCCTTATCACCGGGAATCCGGTGGAACACCTTGACAGGCACATCCATGCTCTCGCCTGGCTCAAGGTTGCCACCCCAAGTCCAGCTATGTCTTCTGAGCCCTTCCAAGCCCTCAAGTATGTCGGCTATCTCAGTGTTACCCAACTCGAACGCTGGTCCGCTTCCCTTGATGTAGAAGTGCACCGGCTCTGAATATTCATTTGTCAGTCTTATGGTCTTTCGGCTTTCTCTTGGTCCGAACTCCAAACAATCCGGTTCAAAACTGATGGCGATTATGGGCTCAAGGACAACATCGATTGTGGTGTTCCTGTTTATGGTCACGTCCTTTTCTACCCTCTTGTAGTTCCGGCTTTCGATTATGAACTTGTAGTCTCCAGCCTTGACATCGTTCAAGGAGTAAGTCTTTTGAGATGAAGGCACATCGTACAGATCAAGATTCTCGTTGTGAGTCTCTGTTCCAACTTTGTCGAGCAACTTGATGCTTATGCCTATAAAGCGTCCCATGTCATTATCTGGATCTGAGACGGTTCCGGTAATCGAGAATGTTTCCGGATCGTCTGTGGTCTTGCAGGAAATTGCGAACATCGGGATGAGTGCAATTACGATGAACAGTGCAAAATATTTCTTCATCATTGTTTCATTTTTAGGACAAAGGTATGTAAATTAGCATAGATAAACAAGTCGCTTTATGATGATACCTGACTGGGCAAAGGAGCTGAACTGCTCCATTACCGTCTGTGATAGGGACGGTGTTATAATTTATCAGAACGATCCGGCTGTGGAACAGTATAAGAAACACGGCAGCCTGATCGGGAAGAATCTTTTCGATTGCCATGGGGAACGCTCAGCCGGTATAATACGGCATCTGTTGGAGACTGGTGGCACGAATTGCTATACCATCGAAAAGCATGGAGTTCACAAATTCATATTCCAAAGCGCATGGAAAACGAATGGCGTCGTAGGTGGGCTCTGCGAAATCTCCATCGTCATCCCTGCCGGAATGCCACACTATGTCCGGGAGTAAAGACTTACTATTCCTTTGTTAGAGGACAGAGATTGACCGTCTGGTAAAAGGCTTGGGCCTCTTTCACAAGGCTGTCCACCGGAGTTCCCTTGACGGTCTCGGTGTGATGCCACGGCTCGGTCAAAGTCACGTCGAACTGTTGGACTCTGCGGACAGGGGATAGGATGGTGAGGACATCATCACTGTAGTAGCCAAGGTCCTGATAGGTGGCCATGAAGGCTCTTTGGTTATATTCAGGAGCGAGTATGTCCTGGCCGTAGAACTTAGAGTCGTAGGAGAAGTGCAACAGGGAGAAGACGGTCGGCATCAGGTCGATCTGAGAGCAGAGTTTCTCCACCCTTCGAGGGCGTATGAAGCCCGGGGAATATACGATCGCCGGGATGTGGTACTTGTCCACCGGGATGCTGGTCTTGCCGGCGCTGGAGGCGCAGTGGTCGGCCACGATGACGAAGACGGTGTTAGCGAACCAAGGCTTGCGTGAGGCCTGGGCGAGGAACTGCCCGATGGCGAAATCGGTGTACTTCACGGCGGCGGAGCGCGACTTTATCTCACCATCGTAGGTGATCTTCCCTTCCGGGAATGTGTACGGGCGGTGATTGCTGATTGTGAATATGATAGCGTGGAACTGAGTGCCGCTCTCGGCCTTCTTGTCGAACTCTTTCAGAGCCACTCTGTACGAATCCTCATCGCAGGTGCCCCAGATGTTGGCGAACGTGATGTCCTCTTTCGGGTAACTGGACTTGTCGATGATTTCGAAACCGTTGCCGGAGAAGTATGTCCGCATGTTGTCGAAATAACTGTCGCCTCCGTAGATGAATGAGGTGGTGTAGCCGTTTGCTCTCAGCACTGTCCCTGTTGAGAACAGACCGACGTTGCCAGTCCGTTTGATAAGGCTTTCCCCGGCGCTCGGAGGAAGGCAGAGGGTAAGGGCCTCGAGGCCGCGCACGGAACGGTTGCCGGCGGCGTAAAGGTTGTCGAAAACGAGACTCTTTTCGATCAGTGTATCGAGATTCGGGGTGATGCCGTCTTCGTTGCCGTAGGCGGATAGGAAGTCCGCGCTGAGGCTCTCCACGGCGATCACCACGATGTTCTTTTTGATGGGTGGAACGGTGTCACGGATTATTTGTGTTCCGTTGCTGTTTGCGTCGGTCACTGAGTCTGTCGATGTGGCCGCCGAGCCATCCTGTCCGGTCACTTCGACAGGCTCAGTGACCTGATTGCAAAGCGCAAGTTTGAGTGCCGAGGCCTCATCGGCAGGAAGCATCTGGTAGAATCTGTCATATTCAAGAGTGCTGCTGCTGTAGGCTTCAAGGAAGTTCCAGCATCCGTTGCACTGAAGCTCTGTCGCATAGTTGTTGCCGCTCTGGAGGTTGCGGTAGCTGAACCGCAGCCAGAAGAAACTTCCCATGAACAGGAGCGCATAGATGACGAAGGATGCCAGAAACGGAATCGTCCCACCGTTGCCAGCATTGCTGAAATCTTTATTTCTGAACAGTTTCCAGCAGATGATCACTGCCACCAGAAGCACCCCGAGGAACATAGGTATGACAGGGTATGACTCCATGATATTCCCGAACACCTCGTTGGTGTAGACAAGGTAATCGACTGCAATGAAGTTGTAGCGTACGCCGAACTCGTTCCAGAAGACGCATTCCGAGACGGCGTTGACTATCATCAGAAGAATATACAGACCCATCGTGAGCAGCAGCCCGACCTTGCACCAGCCCTTCCGGATGCCAGGAATGAACAGCCTGAGGCAGAAGCCGCAGAGCAGCAGGGCCGATAGTGATCGCGCGATCGCAGGAACGACGGAGCCATATTCAGTGAATATGTTGGAAGGCAGGAATGAATACAACGTGAAGGCGAGCAGCGCTGCTCCTATGATGACACTGAGCGGCTTTCTGTATTTGGCGTCGTTCAGCGTGGCATGGATCAGAAGTGCCGGAGCCAGCGCCAGCACCGAGAAGGCTATATCGTTGACGGAACCCAACAGGAATATCTTCGCCCACTCGGCAACAGTGAATCCGACCACGGTAGGAGGTACGAACAGCAGGATTATCCTTGTGATGAAGCCAATCGCGACGGAGAAAGTGATGAATACCGGAGCGAAACTTCTGAACCAGTCGTGAACCACTTCGGTTTTGTCTTGGTTTCTTAAGCAATTCCTGTTCATATGATGAAATGATTGTTGATTATGGGTGCGAAGTTAAGAAATTCCGATGATTATTGCTAACTTTGCCTAATTATGCGTAAATCATTCATCTTGATGAAAAGACATTTATTCTGCGCCGTCATCGCGGCGATTCTCTTTTCCGTCCTCCCGATGGGGGCTCAGATCCGTGGATTCCGTCAGGAACAGTTGAAAGAATGGGAATTCAGCAAGGACGGATCCACCTGGCAGACCGTGACGGTGCCGCATTCCTATAACGCCGAAGACGGCCATTCCCCTTATTATTACCGTGGCAAGGCGACCTACCGTTGCGATCTGCGGATAACCGATCTGAAAAAGACGCACTACCTTTTCTTCGAGGGCGCCGCGCAGGCGGCGGTGGTGAAGGTCAACGGAGAACAGGTCGCTGCCCATAAAGGAGGCTATACACCATTTTCCGTTGACATAACCGAGGCTTTGGTCAAGGGAATAAACAGGATAGAGGTGACTTGCGACAACTCTGAGGATTTGGAAATGATTCCGGTCACTTCGGATTTCAATAAGAACGGTGGTCTTCATAATCCGGCCTGGCTTCTCGTCATGGATGATGTCTATTTCTCGCCGGAAGATTACGGAATGTACAGACTTCGCTGCGAGACCCCGGTGGTCACCAAGAAAAAGGTTGTCACCAATGTGAAGGCGAAACTGATAAACGCGAGCGGCAAGGACGCAAACATTCTGGTCCGCGTCCAACTGCTTGAGGCTGACGGCAGACTGGGATATCAGGCTGACCGTGAGATTCCTGTCGCGGCTTTTTCCGAATATGACTTCGACCATGAGTTCATCCTTTCCGGCATGCACCTTTGGGAGGGCACGAAAGATCCGTACCTTTACACGATCAGGGTTGAGCTTTTCAGGGGAAAGCGAATGATGGACATCGCCGAGACAAAGGTGGGGTATCGGTCGATAGAGATGGATCCGGAGAAGGGCTTCCTTTTGAACGGACATCCTTATCCGCTCCGTGGTGTGGCCATGCATCAGGACGCAGACGGCAAGGCTTCGGCTCTGACACCGGCCGATTACCGGCGCGACTACCGCATTGTCAAGGAACTCGGAGCAAATTTCCTCCGACTTGCCCATTATCCGCACAATGATTTCGCGTTCCAGCTCTGCGACTCTCTTGGCATCGTCGTCCAGACAGAGATTCCTTGGGTGAATGTCTGTGGAACGGATGCCACGCAGGCCTATTTCAACAATATCCATCATCAGATGAAGGAGATGGTGAACAATCTTTACAACCACCCTTCCATTGCGTTCTGGGGTATGTGGAACGAACTGGATTCTTGGGGAAACAACAGTGACCTTCAGGGACCGCTTGATGAGGAAAGAGTTGTAAGGGAGACCGAAAGGCTCTACGATTTCACCAAGAAGCTTGATCCTGACCGCTTTGTGGGCTTCACCGATTGTTCGAGACTTGCTCGTGACGGCTACAAGGACCTAAAGGGTGATTTCTGCTCGCAAAACATCTATTATGGCTGGTACTGGGCTCCGAATGATTTCAGTGGCTTCACAGATGCGATGAAGAAGGTGCGTGGCTTGAAACCGGGTGTTCCTGTCAATGTCTCTGAATATGGGGCCGGCGTAAACCCTTACTGTCAGGTGTGGAACCCTGCCGACGCCATCCGTGACAAGGAAGATGACTCGAGGCACTTTGAGGAATATGGCAACCGTTTCCACGAGTCATACGCCCGCCAGATCAAGGCCATGCCTTGGCTTAACTTCACTTCGGTCTGGATACTGTTTGATTTTCCTGTGGCCAACCGTCAGGAAGGTTACATGGATTCTGCGGACGGGGTCAAATTCGTTCGTAACAACGATCGCAAGTATATGAATGACAAGGGTCTGGTGACTCGCGACCGAAAGACGAAAAAGGATGTGTTCTACCTGTACAAATCCCTTTGGAACAAGGATGAGACCACTGTCCACATCACATCCCGCCGCCTGGAAAGTTTCCCGTTTGGCAAGGATCTGTGCATTAAGGTGTACAGCAACGCCAAGTACCTTACTCTCTATCAGAATGGCCGCCAGGTGACCCGTCTGACATCCTCAGGTGAATCCAGCGGCGTTGTATGGACTTTCCCTGCCGTCCGCATGAAGACAGACGAGGACACCTTCCGCGTCGTCTCCAACAACGGTGTCACCGACGAGATCACCCTCAAGAAAGCAAAGTAGCCATTCATCTTTGCGATAATTGCATCCGGTTTCAGTTTGAATGCAGTTCATTCTGAAGCCGGATTTTGGGCAAAGGTGTTCTGTCCGATGAAGCCGAAAAGCCAGAGAGGGAATTCTGTTGCCGTTGCCAGTCTCTACTGAGTCTATCGCAAGATAACTTTTTCCCTCATCTTTGATCTGCTCAAATGATTTTTTTCTGCCGCCTGACTCAAACAGGTATTTCCCGTCTATTTTGAAATCGCCTTTTGAAGGTAGTGCCACTTCGTGTGCCACAGATAACTGATACATGAAAGAAGTTTCCCTTGTTGTTCCAATCAGCACGTTGCCGGAGAAGGCACACATTTTATTGGTGTTGTCTAGATAGAGTTTATCGTGGGGCGACAGATGCTTTATCGACTGATTTACCGGATGTTGCGGCGGACAGGAAGGAGGGCGATGATGTAGCCGACGATGGCCACGCCGGCGACGGTGGCGAGGACATCCTGCCATTGGAGGATGACCGGATAGGCGTTCACGAGGAAGCTGCCGGGCATCTTGATGAAGCCGAAGTGCTGCTGGGCGAGGGAGAAGCCTATGCCGATGACGAGGCCGGCGGCGAGGCCGAGAAGCGAGATCAGCCAGCCTTCAAGAGTGAATGTGCGTCGGAGCATCTTGTCCGTGGCTCCGAGACTGCGGTAGGTCTCGATGTCGTCCTTCTTCTCGATGATGAGCATCGTGATGCTGCCGAAGATGTTCAGGGCGATGATGATGATGACGAAGATGAGGATGAGGTAGATGGCGGCCTTCTCGTAGCGCATCATCTTGTAGAGCGAAGGGTTCTGGCGGAAGCGGTCCAATACCTTGAAATCAGGACCTAATTCTTTCTGAATATGCTTGATCGCGGCCCTGACATCTTTCGCCGCCGATCCTTCCGCCAGTCTGATTTCAACTCCCGAGACCTCCTCCTCGTAGCCGAGCAGCCGCCTCATCTCCTCTATCGGCACAATCATCAGATCTTCGTCAATCTGCTGGTTGACCGAGAATATTCCCGCCGGACGCATCCGTACAGACTCGATGGAGGCCGCTGGGTTTGCAAGCGAAAAGTTTCTGTCTCTTATAGGGAAATATAGTTCCGCAGATGCGAGGAATGCCGGATTCATGCCCATCTTGTAGGCCAGGCCCGCGCCGACAACCATTTGGGGAAGTTGCCCTTTGTGCAGCGAGAACTCCCCGTTGGTGATGTGTTCCGCGAGAGGAGAGTCTGCCTCGAAGGCGCTGTCCACACCCTTGGCCTTGGCTATTCCCTGATGCCCGTCATAGTCCACGAACACATTCTCTTGAAGTATGAGATCATATTCCCCGACTAATGGACTCTGTTTGATTCGGTCGAATGCCTCGCCTTCGGGGATGAAGACCTTGCCTTTGGCGGGAGTGATGAGTATGTCCGGCTCGACGTTGCTGAGGGTGGATTTAACCAGCTCGTCGAAACCGTTGTAGATCGACAGGATTATTATCAGAGCCGCTGTCCCTATAGCCATGCCGACGGCACTGATCGCGGAGATGATGTTGATCACATTGTGTGACTTCTTCGCGAACAAGTACCGTCGTGCTATGAAAAGAGGCAGATGCATACCTCTGCTATTCAGGCTTGTAGGAGTCCTTCAGGGCAGTAGTCTTATTGAATGTGACCTTGTCGGCTGTGCTGTCCGGATCCTTGTGGTAGTAACCGGTGCGCTCGAACTGAACGGCGATTCCGGAGTTGTCCTCAATAAGGGCAGGTTCGGCGTAGCCTGTCGCGATTGTCAGAGACTCCGGGTTGAGGAAGTCCTTGTAGTCCTTGTCCTCAGGGATGGAATTCATGTCCTCCTTGACGAAGAGACGGTCGTAGTTGCGGATCTCGATCTCTTTGGCATATTCAGTAGAAACCCAATGGATGGTGCCTTTGACTGATCTCCACTCTCCGCCACCAGGCTTTGTGGTCGGGTCATAGGTACACTTGAGCTCGACAACGTTGCCGTCAGCGTCCTTGATGACCTCCTCGCACTTGATGATGTAGGTGTATTTGAGGCGCACCTCTCCGTCTGGTTTGAGGCGGAAGAACTTCTTCGGTGCATCCTCCATGAAGTCGTCACGCTCGATGTAGAACTCACCGGTGAACGGAACCTTGCGTGTCGCTCCTTCCGGCTCGGCTGGGTTGAGAGGGCAGTCGAACCACTCGACTTTGCCCGGCTCCCAGTTCGTCAGGGTGACCTTCAACGGCTTCTGTACGACCATGTATCTGTTGGCTCTTGCGTTGAGGTCCTGGCGCACGCACCATTCCAGAAGCTGGATGTCCATCATCTGGTCGCGCTTCGAGACTCCGATCTTCTCGCAGAACATTTTGAGCGCCTCGGCTGTGTAGCCACGGCGGCGCACTCCGCAGAGTGTAGGCATACGAGGGTCGTCCCAACCTGAGACGAGGCCTTTCTGGACGAGCTCAAGGAGCTTCCTCTTGCTCATCAGGGTATATGTCAGGTTCAGCCTTGCGAACTCGTACTGATGGCTCGGCCAGATCTCAAGGGTCTTGATGAACCAGTCGTAAAGAGGCCTGTGCACGTCAAACTCAAGGGTGCAGATCGAATGGGTGATGTGCTCTATGGAGTCGCACTGACCGTGGGTGAAGTCGTACATCGGGTAGATGCACCACTTGTCGCCCGTGCGGTGGTGCGAGGCGTGCTTGATCCTGTAAAGAATAGGGTCGCGGAACATCATGTTCGGGGAAGCCATGTCGATCTTCGCGCGGAGAACCTTCTCTCCATCGGCGTACTTGCCGGCCTTCATCTCCCTGAACAGCCGGAGGTTCTCCTCCACGCTGCGGTTCCTGTAAGGGCTTTCGGTGCCAGGCTTATCCACGGTGCCGCGCCCCTTGCTGATCTCCTCCTGGGTCTGGTCATCGACGTAGGCCTGGCCGCGCTCGATCATCTGCTCGGCCCATGCGTAGAGCTGGTCGAAATAGTCGGAAGCGTAAAGTTCCTTCTCCCATTGGAATCCGAGCCACTGGATGTCCTCCTTGATCGAGTCGACATATTCAGTGTCTTCCTTGGTCGGGTTGGTGTCGTCGAAGCGCAGGTTGGTCTTGCCGCCGTACTTCTGCGCGAGACCGAAGTTGATGCAGATGCTCTTCGCGTGTCCGAGATGGAGGTACCCGTTAGGTTCCGGAGGGAAACGCGTCATCACGCTTTTCACTCTTCCGGACTTCAGGTCGTCCTCTATGATCTCCTCAAGAAAGTTGAGTCTTTTCGGCTCCTCGGCCGTTGGATTTTTCGCTTCTTCCATTGTTCTGTCAGTATTAAACTCACAAAAATACAAAAATATTCCGCTGTTTCTCCATTATGACAGAACTTCTTTCTTTTTGCGGCTTGCGGACGTTTGCTTTGCGTTGTAGCCAACTATTTGATAATCAGAAAAACGTAAATCTCTGGATGCGTGATTTGGTTTTGATGGCTTCAGCCGAAGCGGAAATCTATCCTTAGATCTCGCTGCCGGTGAACTGTCCGATGAAGTAGATGGCACCGGTGCCGGATTCGCTGATGAAATAGACGAACGGCCTGTCGGCGTGGAACTCTACCTGGCGAGGCTCAGGGGCGAGGGCCGACATCGTCATGATGGCTGCTGTCACAGCTGCGGCCTTTGTGCCCTCTTCACTGACCTCAACCTTGGCTTTCTGCAACATCTTTGAGACGAACATATTCCCGTCGGCCAGTCGGCTGAAGTCGGCTGATGAGTGGAACATTGTCGGAGCGCCGAGAGCGGAGATCACATCGTTCAGCGGCAACTCAACCTCGGTCGTGAACTTAGGCAGCTTGAGGTCAACCTTGCAGTTTTCCATCGAGCGGCCAAGAGACGAGAGCTCCTTGGCGTTGACAACCTTCATCATGTCATCGATCGACTTGTCCTCGTTCGGCAGCAGAACCGTCATGGCGTATGATCCGTTGCCATAAGGAAGCCTGACGGCGGAATAAGTCTTGTTTGATGTGTAGAGATATTCATCGTTCCGGTGCATCATCTTGACTTTCTTGATGTCTCGGGTGTAGCCCCTGAAGCGCTCCAATTTAGTGTCTTTAGCGTCAAACTTGTCTGTCCATGATCCGTTGAAATAGATGGCGTTCATGATGTAGGCGACGGCATTCGGATCCACATTGTCGATGATTTTAGGAATCATCCCGTCAGTATGCTTTGAGCACCAATCGTTTATGAGGTCGGTTGTCTTTCCTGACGTGAAGTCAAGACTTCCGACCTCGGCCTTGAACCAATCGCTTACGGTCTGCCCGAATTCATTCTTGACCTTGTTGTTCTTGTTGACCGCGATGTAGTCAGCGATGCTGACGGTTGTGGAAGGGTCAAGCTTTCCGGCCTTCTTGATGAGATAGCCGTAAAGGGCGTTGATTTCGTCCATGGATGCCCCGTTCCATCCCAAAGTGTTCAGAATCTCCTGACGTGTCTCACCTTCGGCTCCGTTGGCCAGAATGCTCATCAGGCCGGTCACGCTCAACGGCGATACCACCTTGGAATCCATGCCTGACACCTTATTGAACAGGTTGAGGGCGAAGGTGTTGTTCTTTGTCAAAAGATTTCTCTGACTGTCGTCCAAAATCAGATAATCGCTGTCTATCTCTTCCATATTTCCCATGATAACTTGTCCGGCATCGCTCTGCCCGCTTTTTTTCGCTGTCCCGCATGACATCAGCATGGCAGCCGCCATACCCGAAAGAATGACTGTTCTTGTTGTCTTATTCATATTCTCTCTCACTTTTTCCATCAGGCAGGCAATTGCCTTCTGTGAATATATTCATTCAAAACGGCGATTGCCCGCCGCACTAACCAACCAATTCCCTAAATCCAGCAAGAACCGTTCCTTGCATCGTCGCTCGCAATCAGTTTATGAATATCCGTCACCAATTCCTTGGCTCGCCCTCTCCCGGTGTGTAAAACTCCGCGCACCTGGAAATCCAACATGCTGAGTGACTGCGTGTTGTCACTCCAGGTGTGAATGTTTCCTCACAGTTGCAGCGCATTCTGCAGGTATGGTCTTCTATGAAGTCCTGTTAGAAGATTACCTGTGTGAAATGCATTGTGCTGAATTATAGTGGATTGTGACCTTTTGCTGGTCGTGATGGAAGGACATGGTTTTCCAACTGTCTGGGAATCAGTGAGTAGCGGTCAACACCCTAATTGCAGGTCTTAATGGAATCCTGTCCGGCAAGCATCCGGGAGATGGCTTTGGCGAGACGCAGGTCGGGTTCCGTGAAATGGTTGCCGGGGTTGATCTCGAAACAGTGAGGTATGCCCGCCACGTCAAGGAGCTCAAGGACCTTGCCGGTGCATTTTCCGACCTGGCTCATCACAGGATGCTTGGTGTTGCTTTCGTTATCCCCGAGCGAGAGCGAAACGAAATCCGGTCGGCGGATCATCGGATGCGAGGCTGCATATTCAACAAAACCAGGGTACCAGAATGAGGCGGAGCCGCAGGCGATTTTGGTGAAGCGGTCGGTCTTCCAGACGCTCCAGAGGGCGAAAAGTCCCGCTAATGAATATCCCGCCAGAGCGTTATAGATCGGCTTGGCCGGCAACTGAGCCTCGGCATAAGGCACAATCTTGCCCAGCAGGTCCGTCAGATGATCTTCCGCGTTTCCTTTGAACGGAGGCTGGCCCTTGCGGACTCCCGGAGCCGTCCACGGAGTCAGGTCACCCTCGAAATCGAAATCGTAAACTGACACCAGATTGAAGTCCGGGCAACCAATCCGTCGGCAAGCCTCCCAGACATTATGCCCGTCCCCGGCCACAGAATGAATATAAACCGTCGGAAGCGGCGTGTCGCCTCCGCACCATATTCTGATCTTTTCCATATTCCCGCAATTTAAGAATATTTCCTCAGACTTTCAGGAAGAGGCCCTGATGTTTGGTCTCCAAATTGGAAATGTATATCTTTGCAACATCATTAACACTGAAAAGTATGAGAAAATACATCTTGATCTTTTGGGCCTTAGGCTTGCTCGCAATAGGGGTAAATCCGCTTCAGGCGCAGCATAGGGCTGACCGTCAGAATCTGGAGAACGAGAACTCATTCTCGATGATTGTCCTCGGGGATCCGCAGGGGTACACAAAGTACGACATCAACCAGCCGATTTTCGAGCTTTGCACGGCATGGATCGCGGACAATGTGGATCATCTGAACATCAAGGCGGTGCTCTGTACGGGAGACATGGTGGAGCAGAACGAGAACATCACGATGAACCGCAAGATGCTCAACCAGACCAGCCGTGAGATGTGGGAGTCCGCTTCCCGCTCAATGGCCAGACTTGACGGCAGGGTCCCGTACATCATCTCAGGAGGAAACCACGATTACGGCTATCAGAAGGCCGAGAACGGCCGTACAAAGCTTCCGGAATATTTCCCTTTCGAGCGCAACTCTTGCTGGAGGGATTGCCTCGTGGCTGATTTTCCGAACCGCAACGGGGACATCTCCATGGAGAACGCTGCGTTTGAGTTCCACGACAGGAACTGGGGTGGCATACTCGTCATCACGACAGAATTCGCTCCCCGCCCGGAAGTACTGGATTGGGCCAGAGAACTTGCATGCAGTGATAAGTACAAGGAACATAAGGTGATAGCGATGACTCACAGCTATCTGAAACAGCGCAGCGCCGAGTACACAACCAATTCAAATTACAAGATTGCCCCTCAGACATCCGGAAAGGATTTTTGGGACAAGTTCGTGTCCGTAACCCCTAACGTGTTTCTGGTTGTCTGCGGGCACACAGGCAGACCGGGCGATTTCGAGGACGCTGTGGCCTACAGGGAGGACAAGAACGTGGCCGGCAGGAATGTTCATCAGATGATGTTCAACGTCCAGATCTCCGGCGGCGGCTGGGAAGGCAACGGTGGAGACGGCTGGCTGAGAATCCTGGAGTTCATGCCGGACGGCAAGACCGTGAAGGTGAAGACATATTCCCCGCTCTTCGGCATCTCCCCGAGCACCAAGCACTTGGCCCACCGCACTGGGGCTTGCGACCAGTTTGATATGCTGATTGATTAGAAATCACTTATCTGATTGCCGTATTATCTGTGTAAATTAGCGATCTTATTTGAGAATATATGAAGAAAGTACTTGTGATTTCAACGAGCCTGAGGCCGAAGAGCAATTCAGAGGCGTTGGCTGATGAGTTTGTAAGAGGTGCTTTGGAGGCTGGCAACGAGGTTGAGAAGATCACTCTCAGGGATAAGGACATACGTTTCTGCAAGGGCTGTCTGGTCTGCCAGAAAATCCAGAAATGTGTCATAGGGGACGATGACGCTCCTGCTATTGTCCAGAAGATGTACGAGGCAGACACGATCTGTTTCGCGACTCCGATTTATTACTATGAGATGAGCGGCCAGATGAAAACCCTTCTTGACCGTTCCAATCCGCTTTACACCACCGATTACCATTTCAGGGACATCTACTTCCTGTCTTCGGCCTCGGAGGACAACGCGGAGGCTCCATCCAAGGCTATCACAGGTCTAGGAGGCTGGATCGCATGTTTTGAGCATGCCAGGTTTTCCGGGACAGTCTTTGCCGGAGGGGTCACTGACATGGGCGAGATCGAAGGGCATCCGTCCCTTGTTTCCGCCTATCTGCTCGGAAAATCGGTAAAGTAGCGTGAAGTCCAAATGGTTGATGTATAGTTGGTTGCGGAAAGTTGCCGGTGTGTATGGAGGGGCAACTTTCTGTAACTTGCTGGAAATAAGAAAATAATGTTTTACGTCAGTGAGATAAAGCGCACGATGCCGGAGACGTTCTCCACTCCGTTGCAGAAGAAGGTTTACGAGATGTTCTCGGAACTGGGAATCCCGTTCGAGAGGGTTGACACCGATCCAGGAATCACGATGGAGGACTGTCAGAACATCAATGCCGGACTCGGAGGCAGGATAGTCAAGAGCATATTCCTTTGCAACCGTCAGCAGACCAAGTTCTACCTCTATGTGACCCGTGATGACAAGCCGTTTATGACCAAGGATTTCGGCCAGGCTCTCGGGATTCCGAGGGTGTCTTTCGCCTCTGCCGAGAAACTGCTTGAGATCGCCGGTACCGAGCATGGGGCGACGACCGTGCTGAGCGCTTGTCTGGATTCTGCCAAGGATGTCACCTTTGTGATTGACAAGGAAGTTCTGGAAGGTCAGTGGTACTGCTGCACAGACGGCACGGCGGGCTGCTTCGTGAAAATCAAGGTCAGCGACCTTCTCGATAAATACATGCCGGCCTGCGGACACGAACCAATCTTAATTTAGGAATATTCACGTGTGGGGTATATGAAATCTTTTCCGTTTTTGGCCTTCGGGCTGATGCTGGTGTTATTTCTGGCCGCTGGGTCAGCCGAAACGGCATGCCGTTCCCGTGAGGTGGACGTGAAAGTCAGCCAGAGGAAAGAATCGGCGAGAACCCCGGATTTGCTCAGGTTAAACATTGGTTACTCCACCAACGAACACTGCCTGATGGAGGTTACATGGCATCATTTTCTGAATCAATATGTTGGCCTTGGCGGGGGTGTGTCATGCGGCGTGGGCTTTCTGGGAAAGAACATGCCGAACGGCTATATTCCTGATTCCGACTATGATCAGTGGCGCATGGTCTCGGGCGAGGAGAATGAATGGAATATAGACGCGGCGGCTCCGAAGTTTTTGTTTTCGGGAATATTCAAGACACCTGACCTGCTGGATTTCGGGCGCTGCAAGGTCGCATGCCTTGTGGAGCCAGGAGCGGTCCTCGCCATACCGTTCTCAAGAAGACAGGTGCTTCTGTCCAACGAGACGGGTGACACAAAGACTGAATACGTCCGTGGTTGGGGCGGCCGCAGCGTTTTCTGGCAATGCCGCGGGACATTGATGCTGTCCTTTGACGATTTTGGCATAGGCCTGAACTACTCGCTGAATGACATAGACTTGTACTCCTCGGTAAGGACCCTGAGTTATAACGGAACAGAATTTCACGATTTTTATCCGAAAGAGAAAAAACTCTACCACACTTTCGGTCTGACTCTCTCATATTCATTCTGATTTTTTTTCAAGTAGAATGCAAGATTTCACAACTCCTTGATTTAGTATGTTGTGACTTTTAATTGTGCAATGTTATGAAAACTATGATCAGGCTTGTGACCATTACCGCTTTATCCTTGGCGATTTCATCCTGTGCCATTTCCGGCGATGATGGCTTTTTGTCGTACTCTGAGATGGATGGCACGACGGAAGAGACTACAGGAGGCGACCGTTTCGACAAAATCGCCGAGAATCCTTTCGTCAAGACAAAAGACCAGAATGTCTCGACATTCTCCATTGACGCTGACGGAGCCTCATACACGATAATGAGGAAGTACGTCAATAACGGATGGCCTGTCGAAAGAGCGTCCGTCAGGGTGGAAGAGTTTTTGAATTACTTCACCTTTGCCTATCCTGATCCGTCCGGAGATGACAATGTGGGCATCAATGCCGAGACAGGGCGTTGCCCTTGGAATGAAGAACACAGGCTGCTGCGTCTTGGCCTTAAAGGCAAGTCCTTGGCAGACAGCGAGCTGCCGGAGTCTAACTACGTCTTTTTGGTTGATGTGTCGGGGTCGATGAGCTCAAAGGACAAGCTAGAACTTCTCAAGTCTTCTTTGGTGACGTTGCTGGATTATCTCCAGCCGGAAGACAGAATCTCCATCGTGACCTATTCGGGCAGTGTCCGCAAACTGCTTGAATCCACACCGGTCAGAGAGTCATCGAAAATCAAGGCCGCTATCGGAAAACTTGAAGCGTCTGGTTACACTGCCGGCGGAAAGGCGATAGAGATGGCATACGAAGAAGCCTTGTCCAATTATATTCCTGATGGAAACAACCGTGTCATTCTTGGTACGGACGGTGATTTCAATGTGGGTGTGACTGATGATGACGCGCTTGCTGAATTGGTGGAAGGCTACGCCCGTAAAGGAATATATCTGACGGCATGTGGTTTCGGTTCCGGAAACCTTAATGATGCGATGATGAAGAAAATCTCCATCAAGGGTAACGGAACCTATCAGTACATTGATTCCGAGGAGGAGATGGCCAAGGTGTTTGTTCAGGAAAGATCCAAGTTCGTCTCAGTCGCCAATGACACCAAGGTTCAGATTACATTTGATCCTGAAATCATTGAAAGTTATCGTCTTATCGGTTATGAGAGACGTGTGATGAACAACACGGATTTCGAGGACGACACAAAAGACGCCGGTGAGATCGGCGCCGGGCAGACAATCACCGCTCTTTACGAGATTGTTCCGACGGAAAGCTACAAAGCCGGCGAAATCTGCGGCAAGTTCGATTGCCGTTACAAAAAATCCTTGCTTGATGAAAGTCAGGCTCTTTCGATTGACATCAAGGCGAATGACGGTCAGATGTCTTCAGACTTGTCGTTCGCTTCGGGAGTCGCCGCTTACGGAATGGTGCTTCTTGGCTCTGAATATAAGGGTGACGCTACCCTTCAGATGGTGTCGGACCTTGTGAAGTCTGGACTATCCTTTGATCCTTACGGGTACAGGGCTCAGCTTCTTGAACTTATCTCAAGGGTAAAGGTGAGCGAAAAGTGACCTTTGACGGCAACCACGGGCGTTATTCCAGCCAGCCGGACGGGAACTGCATCGTGACGCAGTGAAGGCCTCCGTGGCCGGAAAGAAGCGGACGGCAGTCGATGATGATGACCTCCCTGTCCGGGAACACTTCCTGAAGCCTATGGCGTGCAACCTCATCGAGTTTGGAACCTGTGCCCGGCACGAGTACGGCTCCGTTGATTATCAGGAAATTGGCGTAGGATGCAGGGAGGGGATAATCGTCCAGGAACATCTGCTCCGGCTTAGGCAGCGGCACGAGTTTGTACGGCTTTCCATCCAGAGTACGGAAGGACTGAAGCTGCGCTTCCATATTCATTAATGACTCGTGGTCAGGGTCTTCCGGGTCATCGCTTTTCAGGTAGGCGATGGTCTCCGGGTCGCAGAAGCGCGCCAGAATGTCGATGTGGCTGTCGGTGTCGTCACCTGAAAGACTGCCGCTGTCCACCCAAAGCACCCGTTTGAGGCCGAACGCCTGCTTGAGTTCACCTTCAATCTCCTCTTGTGTGAGATATTCATTTCTGTTGTCGCTGCAAAGGCATTCCGAGGTGGCCATCAGGGTTCCGTTCCCATCGGTGTCGATGCTGCCCCCTTCAAGCACGAACGGACGCATGTCCACGCACATCACATCGTCTGCGAAAGCCCTGTCGAAGAATATTTTCTTGGTGATTCCGTTGTCGAAGTTGGATGCGAACTTGAGACCCCAGCCGTTGAAGACAAAGTCGTAGAGGTACTTCTCTCCGTTGTCGCCATAGACGGCGATTCCGCCGTGGTCACGCGCCCATGTGTCGTTGATCTGACACTCGTGGAAACTGATCTCAGAGGTGTCCACGCCGAGTTCGGCCAATCTCTTCGTGGCGGCCTCGATGTCGGCCGTTGCAAGCAGCACCATCTCGAAACGTTGGATCGCCGAGATGATCCGTCCGTAGCATTCCTGCACCTTCTCCGGTTCGTACCAAGGTGTCGTCTCGTCAGGCCAGGTGAGCATCACCCCGCTCTGTCTCTCCCATTCAGCAGGCAGTCTCATATTCATGCATTTAGTTTTTGAAGGACTTCAAGTGACATCCAACATGAAAATCCGTGATGCAAAAGTAGTAAATATTCTTATGAATATCCCCATGTGACACTTGATTCTGCCGCTTTGGTATATTCCTAAAGCACAAGGTCGAGATTGTGGATCAGCCGTTCGAGAAGACCCTAAGATGAGCATCAAGCGCTTCATCCGCAAGGAGTAAATCATAAAATGAATATTCTGGCCGCGTAAAAAGGTAGGATTATTATCGCAGATTCCAAACAGACGCCAAAGAATGTGGTTTACAAGAACCATTTTTTCATTTCTCGTGATTGCATCAATTGTTCGTTCTATCAAATGAATTTCATTCTTTTTCACTAATTTTTACGGCCTTATAATCGCCTCAGTTCTTTGGCGTTCCTCATCGGTCTTACAGTTCGAAAGGATCACGTTCCGCCTTTCGGTTGTGATTATGAAGGCTTCGTAGTAGCCGGTCTTGATGCCGTAGTTGATATTTATGTCCCACTCCCTCAGCGGTTTCCCCACGCTTTCGATCTTTCGCTTGATGCTCTGCTCGATGGGGCTGAGGACCACCCAGGCATCTGGGCCGGTGAATCCGCAGACGGTGCCCTGACGCTGAACGTAAACACCCCTTTTGTGTTATTGGTTTAGTTCGGCATCAATTAAAGGCATAGATGCTTTCGTAGGGTGCCAATCGGCACTATCGGGCGATAAAAAGTGTCATAAATGCTGCCGTAGAGTGTTAAGAGGCACAATCGGGCATCAAACGGAGACTATTTTGGCATATTCATCACATATCGGCAATAGTTAGGCTTGGAATTGTTGGGGACATTCCCTATCTTTGAAACCGGGCATCGGAACGGCTTCGGTTTTCTTTCCCTGGGGCGTGGGATTCCGGTGCGGGTGAGGCGAAAGGAAAGAGGAGGTAGACAACTATGAATTACGGTTACATTCGGGTCAGCAGCGACAAGCAGACTGTTGAGAATCAAAGGTTTGAAATCAATAACTTCTGTCAGAGGGAACACCTGTCCATCGATGGGTGGATCGAGGAGACTATCAGCGGAACCAAATCCTACAGCAAGAGGGAGTTGGGGACGTTGCTTAGGCGTGTGCGGAAGGATGATCTGATCATCTGCGCGGAACTTTCCAGACTGGGGCGTAATCTGTTTATGATCATGGAGATTCTCAACATCTGCATGACAAAGGAGTGCAGAGTCTGGACGATTAAGGATAATTACAGGCTGGGGGAGGACATTCAGAGCAAGGTGTTGGCGTTCGCTTTCGGACTGTCGGCGGAAATCGAGCGCAACCTGATCAGCCAGAGAACCAAGGAGGCGTTGGCTAGGAAGAAGGCCGAAGGAATCGTTCTAGGCCGCCCTAAAGGACGTAAGACGGCTCCGGAGAAACGTAAACTGTATAGTAAAAGGGCCTTGATCGCGGAATTGATGGCGGTGGGGATGTCGCAACGGAAGATCGCCAAGATTTGCAAGGTGGACAGGAACACCTTGTGGCGGTTCTTGAAGGAGGTGAAATGACAATTTGTCAGTCGTCCCACATTGGAACATATTTTGACTATCCGTTAACCGGCCTTATCAGAAGATGAGGCTGAATGAATATATTCGTAAAATATAAAAGGAAAAGATATTATGGCAACAAAAAACAAAGGACAGATTGGAGTGACGACCGAGAACATATTCCCGGTCATCAAGCAGTTCCTCTATTCGGATCACGAGATATTCCTGAGGGAATTGGTCGCGAACGCGGTGGACGCTTCGCAGAAGATGAAGGCGATCGCCTCCAACGGTGACTTCAAGGGCGAGTTGGGCGGCCTCAAGGTTCGTGTTGAGCTTGACGAGAAGGACAAGACACTGAGAATCATTGATAACGGTATCGGTATGACCGATGAGGAGATTGACAAGTACATCAACCAGATCGCGTTCTCCTCAGCCGGAGAGTTCCTCCAGAAGTACAAGGACCAGAACATCATCGGCCATTTTGGACTGGGTTTCTACTCAGCTTTCATGGTCGCCAAGAAGGTGACGATCGAGTCCCTTTCATGGAAAGACGGTGCCGAAGGTGTGATCTGGAGCTGCGAAGGCAATCCGGAGTTTGAGATGGGACCTTGCGACAAGAACGAGAGAGGCACTGTCATCACCCTTTACCTCGACGATGAGGCAGCCAAGGACTATGGCACCAAGGGCAAGATTCAGCAGCTGCTGGACAAGTACTGCAAGTTCATGCCGGTTCCTGTCGTCTTCGGCAAGGAGCAGGAATGGAAGGACGGAAAATATGTTGACACCGACAAGGACAATGTCATCAACAAGATCGAGCCGCTGTGGACGCGCAAGCCTTCCGAGCTTAAGGAAGAGGACTACATGAAGTTCTACAGGGACCTCTACCCGATGAAGGAAGATCCTCTGTTCTACATCCATCTGAACGTGGACTATCCGTTCAACCTGACCGGTATCCTCTATTTCCCGAAGATCAAGGACAGGATGGCGATTGAGAAGAACAACATCCAGCTCTACTGCAATCAGATGTTCGTAACGGATCATGTGGACAACATCGTTCCTGACTTCCTGACGCTTCTTCACGGTGTCATCGATTCTCCTGACATCCCTCTGAACGTCTCCAGAAGCTATCTGCAGGCAGATGAGAATGTCAAGAAGATCTCGACCTACATCACCAAGAAGGTCGCCGACAGGCTTGAGGAGATTTTCAAGAATGAGCGTGACGCCTGGGAGAAGAAGTGGGACAACCTCAAATTGTTCATTGAATATGGCATGCTCTCCGACGAGAAGTTCTGCGAGAGGGCACTTAAGTTCGCCCTGTTCAAGAACACGGATGGCAAGTACTTCTCTCTGGAGGACTACCGCAAGGCCATCGCGGAGAACCAGACCGACAAGGATAAGAAGGTTGTTTACCTGTACGCCACCGACACCGACGAGCAGTACGCTTTCATCGAGGCGGCCAAGAACAAGGGCTACGATGTGCTCCTGATGGACTGCGAGCTTGACGCCCACTATGTCAACCTGCTGGAGCAGAAGATCCCTGACACAAGGTTCGCCCGTGTGGACTCAGACACCATCGACAACCTTATCCCTAAGAGCGAGAAGGTTAAGCCGGAAATGGCTCAGGCCGACAAGGATGACCTCAGCGCGATGTTCAAGGCCGTCCTGCCGAAGGGCAATGACTACTTTGTGGAGGCCGACAACCTCGGCGAGAACGCCGCTCCGGTGATCATCACCCGCAACGAGTTCATGAGGCGTTACCGCGAGATGAGTGCCATGGGCGGAGGAATGAACTTCTACGGGAATATGCCGGAGTCGTTCAACATCACCGTCAACCTTGAGAACCCTGTTATGGCCGGCATCGTCACAGAGGCGAAGTCCAAGATTACCCCGATGCAGGAACTCCCTGCCGAGCCTGGCAAGGACGCTTCCGAGGACGAAAAGAAGAGAATCAACGACGAGCGTCAGGCCATCAAGGATGCCCATCAGGCCGTGGTTGATGAATATGCCACCGGCAACGACATCCTCAAGCAGGTGATCGACCTCGCCCTCCTTTCCAACGGACTCCTCAAAGGCAAGGCCCTATCCGATTTCATCGCCCGCAGCGAGAAAGTCATCGCTGACACCTGCCGCAAGTAGTGGTGGATGAATATGATATATGCCGGACACTGAGCTTGTCGAAGTGCCCGGCATTTTTTTGTCATCCGGCTCTTACTCAGTTGCGGTCACGAGACTTTCGCTGTCTTGAAATCTGTATTATCTTGACAAATGATGCGCTTTTTTTACCTGACTTGAAGAACGAGCTATGTCATTCTTGATTATTTTTCTAAATTTGTTTGAAATATTTACTGATAATCAATATTTTAACCATAATGAAAATAGTCAGAATCATTACAATCACGGTAGCTCTCGCAGTGGCTGTTGGATGTGGAAGTCAGAATTGGGAACAGAATCCGGATGGTGTTACTGTCCAAGTTGCGGACAGAAATAACGATGGACCTGCGTTGGTGCGGCTTCAGGTTAAGGGTGACAATCTTGTAAGAGTCACAGCGACTCCTGAGACTCGGTTCGCAGACAGGAAAAGTCTCATCATTGTCCCGTCGGAATCAAAGCCGGAATTCACCGTGACCTCCACGGATAGCACGGTCTCTGTCGTCACTTCCTCAGTGACGGCTTCTGTCAGGCTAAGGGACGGTGCGGTCAGTTTCGCTGACAAGAATGGTTCAACGATCTTGGGCGGCAACACGATGTCGTTCACCCCGATCACTGTTGAGGGTAGGCATGAATATTCATCGCTCTTCACTTTTGATTCTCCTCAGGATGAGGCGTTCTACGGCCTTGGCCAGCACCAATCTTTGGAATTCAACCATAAGGGCGGCAACGAGGAACTGTTCCAGTACAACACCAAAGTCTCCATTCCGTTTGTGGTCAGCAACAGGGGCTATGGCGTTCTGGTGGACAATTATTCTCTGAGCCGCTGGGGAAATCCGAAGCCTTACATGCAGCTGAACCAAGCCTTCAGACTTTACGGTAAGGATGGCCGTGAAGGTGGGTTGACTGGGACATATACTCCAGCCACTGGCGATCCTCTTGTCAGGCAGGAGGACTCCCTATACTATGAGAATGAATGGGTTATCGCGAATCTTCCGAAAATGCCTCTTAAAGGCGCGGATGTGACCTACGAAGGTTTCATCGAGGCTCCGCAGGACGCTGACTATCATTTCATACTTTATTACGCTGGCTTCCAGAGCGTCTTGATAGACGGCAAAGAGGTAGTGTCCGAGCGTTGGAGACCGGCATGGAATCCGAACTCCTACAAATTCACTGTCAGCCTTAAGAAGGGCGAGAAGACTCCGATCAAAGTCAGCTGGAGGCCGGATGGGGATGTCTCGTACATCGGACTGAGAGTGGCTGAGCCAAGGACCGAGGCCGAGCAGAGCCGTTTCTCGTTCTGGTCGGAGATGAGTCCGGAACTGGACTATTATTATATCGCCGGAAACAGCATGGACGAGGTGATCTCCGGCTACAGAACCCTCACCGGAAAGGCTCAGGTGATGCCGAAATGGGCGCTTGGGTTCTGGCAGAGCCGCGAGCGTTACAGCACCCAGGAAGATCTTGTGGGCACGTTGGCCGAGCTCAGGCGCAGGAATATTCCTGTGGACAACATCGTCCAGGACTGGCAGTACTGGAAGGATGACCAGTGGGGAAGCCACGAGTTTGACGAGACGCGGTACCCTGATCCGGAGAAGATGCTCGATGACGTGCATGCCATGCACGGGCGTTTCATGATCAGTGTCTGGCCGAAATTCTATGTCAACACTAATCATTATCAGGAACTTAAAAAGGCTGGCTATGTCTATCCGCTTGCGGAAAAAGACAGTCTGAAGGACTGGCTTGGCTACATGGAGTCATTCTACGACGCCTATTCTGAAGGTGGCCGAAAGATGTTTTGGAAACAGATGGACGAGAGCCTTTACTCAAAGTACGGACGGAAGATTGACGCATGGTGGATGGACGCCAGCGAACCTAATCTTAGGGACTGTCTGCCAATGGATTACCAGAAAGCTCTGACAACCCCTACCGCTTTGGGTCCTTCCACAGAGTATCTCAACGCCTACGCCCTTGTCAACGCAGACGCGATTTACAACGGCCAGCGTGGTGTTGATCCGGACAAGAGGGTGTTCCTGCTGACAAGAAGCGGCTTCGCTGGCCTGCAAAGATATTCGACAGCCACATGGAGCGGAGACATCGGTACGTGCTGGAATGACATGCGCGCCCAGATGGCCGCGGGCCTGAACTTCTCGATGAGCGGAGTTCCGTTCTGGGGAATGGACATCGGAGGATTCAGCGTGATGGACAAGTACATGGCGGCGGTTTCCTCTTTCGACAACTCCGGCAAGGTCACACCGGATCTCGATGAATGGCGTGAGCTCCAGACGCGCTGGCATCAGTTCGGCACATTTGTCCCGCTGTTCCGCACCCACGGGCAGTGGCCGAGAAGGGAACTTTGGAATATCGCTCCGGAAGGAACTCCTACATATTCAAGCATCCTCTATTACATGAAGTTGCGCTATCGTCTGATGCCGTACCTCTATTCATTGACGGGCGCCGTGCATTTCGAAGACTACACCATGCTCCGCGGCCTTCCGATGGATTTCGCGGGCGACCGTAAAGTGGCCGACATCAGCGACCAGTGGATGCTTGGTCCGGCTCTGATGCCATGCCCTGTCTCTGAATATAAATCCCGCTCCCGCAGCGTCTATTTCCCTCAGTGCGAGGGCTGGTACGACTTCTACACAGGCAAGTTCATCACCGGAGGGCAGACTCTCGCGGTCGAAGCTCCTTATGAATATATTCCTTTGTATGTCCGTGCAGGCTCAATCATCCCGTTCGGCCCGGAGATCCAGTGGGCTGACGAAAAGCCTGCCGATGTCATCGACCTCTATGTCTATGCCGGAAAGAACGGCTCGTTCACCCTTTACGAGGACGAGAACACGAACTACAACTACGAGAAAGGAGCATATTCGACGATAGAGTTCACCTACGATGACTCATCCCGTACCCTGACCATCGGAGACCGAAAGGGTGAGTTCCCCGGCATGCTGAAAGACCGTACTTTCAACATCGTGCTTGTCACGCCGGAGAACGCTTACGCCTATCCTAAGGGCTCAAAAGGTGTGGAGGTCGCCTATCACGGGGATTCCTCCACAGTAAAGTTGTAGCAGGGCTAATCCAGATACTCGATCTTGAAATCGTAGTCCCATTGGGTGAAATAGAGGTTCCCTTTGTCCCACTCGACCTCTCCACGTTGGAAATCGACGGTGTCGCTGCGAGGGAACTTCTTCTCCGGATCGAGATTGCCTCCGAAATCGGAGTTGACAATCATCCGGTAAGGCTCGATGCCGCCGAGGAAGAAATAGCCGCCGTAGGAGGTTATTCCGAAGCTCTGATCGACCGGAACCCATCCGTAGCCCTCAAAATAGACCTCGCCCCAGTCATGCAGGTTGCCGGAGCCCGGATGCATCATCAAGCCGCTCTGCCATCTGGCCGGGATGCCTTTGTAGCGGCACATCGTGATGAAGAGCAGTGTCACCTGACCGCAGTCGCCGTGGCGGTTCGTCAGAACATATTCAGGAATATTCTCAATCGTGGAATAGTCCCTGGCTGATGCCCAAGGGAATGTCTTGTCGATCCATGTGTAGATCGCCTTGGCCTGAAGGTAAGGATTCCCGATGCCGGCTGTGACTGAATCAGTGGCGGCCTTGACCTTGTCGGTGAAGATCACGTGCTGTTCACGCTCGGCTGTATATTCCTTGTAGTCAGGGTCGGAAGTGTTGTAAGCCAACACTTTGGATGAATCGATAGGATGCCACTCGCCGCTAGAGGTATATTCAAAGACCTCGTGGAAGACGGTAGGTTTGTTCTTGACGGTTTTGGCCTCCATGTAGACGCTGCTGTGTGGGTGCCATGGCTCAGAGAAAGTCAGTTTCTCAACCGGGTATGCCACGCCATCGACTCCGGCTTCGATGAATTTGAAATCGGTCTGGCGGGGAACATCCTGACGTGGAAGCGGCAGCCAGCAACGGAGGGTCTGGCCAGGCCGCAATGTGTTGGCGTGGACCGAGAGGGTGAATGTCACCCTCATCCTCTTCGGAAGTGCGAAGTACGGGTTTCCCTTTCCGGAGGCGATGTTCTCCAGCACCTGCTTTTTGATCTGTGGAATTGTGACAGCGTCAATGGCTTCGTGGCCCGTCAAGGAAGTTCCGCTCTTTGACAGATCCTGCTCTTTGTTGTCTGCCGTGGCCTTTATTGCGGCCAATTCCGGATTGATCCTGAACAGGTTGCGTGCGGCGGCGGAGAAATACATCGTGCGTTTTCCGATCTGCATCGATTCCAATTCTCCGGAAGCGGTCCATTTGTCGATCTGTTCGTCAGTGACATTAGGAATATATTTCTGAATATATTCCTTCACATCCTCCCTTGTGGCGCAGAACTCCGTCGCCAGCCTTTGCGCCAGATCCTTGTCCCAAGAATATTTGTACCTCATCTGCCTCGGCAGCCAGATGTTAGCCGCCAGCGCTATCGCGACCAATGTCCAAAGGACTATTTCTTTTCTTTTCATTGCCATGACTATTTCTTTATAAACCTATTCCCGTGACATAAAAGTTATATTGTTGTTGGTGTGTAAATATTTGATAAATGGACATTTATGTACCTTGGAGCGTCTTGGTATTCCATAATTACATTCCAGTTACATTGATTACAGCAGCTGAAATAGGTAGTTATACTGTAAGATCCAAAGGAAGGTCGCTTATATCTTTCAGCCTTTTGCCGTTTATCAGAATACCAAGCAATTCGATAGAGTCTTCCGCTCCAGATTTAAGAACGGAATTGTAAAGTTCGTATAGCGCGAAATGATAAACGCAGTCTATGTCACCGGTTCCCAATGCCAGTGATGCAAGTCTTGATGGCAGGGGCTCTCCTGTTACTACTATGATATGGGGAAGGTGTCCTTTTCTGTTTCTGATCAACCCGAGAGCTTCAGTCCTGCTATTCTGTGCCCTATCACTGCGCATTGTCCATTTCGCTGAAATAGAAGCGTGTAATATTGGCAGACCTCCGTTTATTTGTCTGATGTCGGCGTGACGGCAAACTGTCTCATCCACAAATGTTGATATTGCGTTAATATTTTCATCGCTTTCAGTTTCCCGGTAAATGACAACATCCGGCGAAATCATATAATCGTTACCCATACAGGCCGCCAGTTGTGAGTCGGCTTGAGTTAACTTGTTAAGATAATCCAAATGTTCGTATTGTGCAAAACTGCTTGTTTTAATGGCATTTACATTACCTAGTTTGATTATATGCCATTTTCCTGGCCTTAAATTTTGCAATAACGGGAATGTAGCATTCAAAAATTGCATATTAACCTGCTCGAATTTTGCACCGGCAGTTTGGCCGACAGCCTTTTCTCTGACTTCGGCGATTAACTCTTCGGCAATACCTTGTGCGATTTTGACAGAAAGTTTGGAGGAACTGTCTGCATTGCTTGGGATTCCTCGATTGTCAATGGTAAGGACACGATTCTGCAATAGGTCTTGATGATACTTCTTTCTTGCTTCAGCAATGATTGAGTTCATGATCCAATACTTTTTTTATTTGTAATCCAACTTGTCTGGCCACAGGTGGTGGAAAAGCGTTACCTATCATTCTACAGGCTTTTGTTTTCCTTATCCCAAAATCCCAGTTATCTGGAAATCCTTGAATTCTGGCAAGCATTCTAGGAGTAAGCCTCGGCATTCCTTCAAAATTGGCACAAGGAGGCTCGTTGGCGATGCCACTGCCATCAATCCCTAACTCGGCCCATGCTTTCTTGGCCCTTGTCGGTCCCAAGTCTGGTCCACCATGTTTTTTACTGCCGCCGACAAGGGTCGGTGCTATCTTGTTTGCGCTTAATTTCCATTTACTTAAATTTTGCCACCCATTCTGTGACATAAGGTCGGACAACGTGTCACCTACAGATAAGTTTGCGTTTTGAATGACTGGCGGGTATTCAAAACAATCCATAAGATCATTACGTACACCAACAATAATAACCCGTGGCCTCAATTGTGGCACTCCATAGTCTGAGGCGTTGAGAAGTTTTATGTGAATATGATAGTTCAGGGCAGACAACCGTTGTAAGATGTTCTCCCGATAGTCTCTGAACTTTTCATCCAAGAAACCTCTCACATTTTCAATCATGACTATTTTAGGTTTTATTTCGCCAACCAGTCTTAGCATCTGAGGAAACAAATCACGCTCGTCATCCGCGCCTAGTTGTTTCCCGGCAACGCTGAACGGAGGACATGGTACACCTCCGGACAGCAAATCAATTTGACCTGAATATTGACTGCCATCGAAATTATGAACATCCTCGCAGATGACATTCCAAGATGGCCTGTTGGTTTTCAGGCAAGTGCAATAGTCCGACTCGTATTCAACCAAAGCAATATGGGAAAAACCAGCCATTTCAAGCCCCAAAGCCTGACCACCTGCTCCGGCACATATTTCAATTGATTTATACATAATCTTGCTGCGTACCTTATTCCTTGTTCTTGTGTAGGAGGAACTTTAATTATACAAACATATTAATTATTTCTCAATAAGTAAAGAGGTTTGTATAGTGACCTTCTTTGTGGGTGGGTTGGCTTGTGCCCTGTGCGATTGCATTACAGCAGTTTGAGTCCGAGACCCGGGCGGTCCGGAAGAGTTATTTTTCCGTCTACAACAGTCATTCCTTCGAATCGGTCGTTGGCTATCAGAAGGTTTCCGTCAAGATCGGCGAAATCCACGGCGGGGGAGAGCTGTGCGGCGGCGGTCACGGCGCAGGAGGTCTCTGTCATGCAGCCTACCATCACCTTCATCCCTTCGGCGCGGGCGTAGTTCAGCATCTTCCAAGCCTCACGCATTCCGGTGCACTTCATCAGCTTGATGTTGATTCCGGTGTAGGCCCCCTTGACTCTCTGAACGTCAGCGAGACGCTGGATGGCCTCGTCGGCGAAAGTAGGCAACGGGCTGCGCTCGGTCAGCCATGCGTTCTCGTCCATCATCTCCTTCGGCATAGGCTGCTCCACCATCACAACCCCGTGATCCTTCAGCCAGTAGATCATCTCCAAGGCCTTCTCCTTGTCCTTCCAGCCCTGATTGGCGTCCACAGCAAGCGGCAGGTCGGTGATCTCACGGATGGTCTGGATCATCTCCTTGTCGTTGTCGAGTCCGACCTTGACTTTCAAGATCTTGAACTGTTCAGCGCATTCCTTGGTTTTCTCTCGCACCACATCCGGAGTGTCGATTCCGATGGTGAACGTGGTGTTCGGAGCCTTGGCGGCATTGAGCCCCCAGATTCTGTACCATGGTTGTCCCATCAGCTGTCCGACAAGGTCATGCAGGGCTATGTCCACGGCTGCCTTGGCGGCGGAGTCTCCCTCGTTGATTCCATCCACGTAGGTCAGTATGTCGTCAATCTGGAACGGGTCGCTGAACTGCTCCAGGTTGACCTTTTTCAGGAAATTGCAGACGCTTTCCACGGTCTGACCGAGGTACGGCGGCATCGAAGCCTCACCATAGCCGGTGAATCCGTCATATTCAATCTTCACCTGCACATCCGGTGTCGTGGTTCTTGAATATGACGCCACGGTGAAGGTGTGCCGCAGTTTGAGCTTATACGGCTCGAAGCTCAGCTTCATCCTTGCCGTGCCGCCTACTTTGTATGGTTTTGGAATATCACCGCCGCTCTCCTTGCCTGCGCATCCCGTGATAAGTCCCCCTGTTCCGATGAGAAGTCCGCTTCCGGCAGTCGCCAGCCCCGCGGTCCTGAGAAAATCCCTGCGTTTCATTATTCAGCCGATTCGATGAACTCCGTCATTTGTTGAACTTTGCTCAGAGCCGAGTGGAAAAGTTTCATCTGGTTACGGGTGCGGACGAGGTTGTGCTCTGGGTACTTGATTTTGTAGTAGGTGTCCCCGTTTATGTAGTCAGCGAAGAAGCGGACAGCCTGCATGAACGGGAAGAGGCACGCTGCGTAAGGTAGGTTCTCCCTCTCGATCGGAGTCAGGAACGGCTTTGTGCCTTTTATGTAACCACGAGTGAAGGCCTTGAATATCTCCATGTCGAAATCAACCTTTTCCAACTCAGGTGAATCCTCGGCGACCGGATTGGCTGCCGTGCGCAGGAAATCTCCGAAGTCCGAGAACACATAGCTCGGCATCACGGTGTCCAGGTCGATGACACACAGGATCTTGCCGTCCTTGTCGAACATCATGTTGTTGACTTTCGTGTCGCAGTGGCATATTCTTTTAGGAAGTTTCCCTTCACGGTGAAGCTGCTCGGCCTTGCACATCTGGACCCCATACTTGTCGATGTCCTCCAGAATCTTGTGGAGTTCCTGCTTCGCAGTCTTGTCATCAGCGCACAGACGGCCAGCCTTGTCCTCTCTTACAGCCTCGACCAACTGCCTAAGCCTCAGCTCCATGTTATGGAAGTCCGGAATCGTCTCCCCGAGCGTGTCAGGAATGTCGGCGAGCATCGCCTCGAAATTGCCGAAAGCCTCCCCGGCATATTCAGAATATTCCGGATTGACGGTCTCGTAGGTGTAGGCGTTGTCAATAAACACCGACACCCTCCAGTACTTCCCGTCCTCAAGGCAGTAGGTCCTTGGCTTGTCGCTCATCAGTGCCTCCAACCTCTCTCCCTCTGACTTCAAAGGGATGAACCTCAGTACCTTGCGGTCGATGTCCTCGGCTCCTTCCGCTTCGAGTTTCTTGCGGATATGTCTGGTCACGGCCTCGATGTTGCTCTGGAGCAAATCCACGTCGGTGAAGATCGCATTGTTGATCCTCTGGAGCACATAATCCGGCGCGTCGCCCTCGGTGACAACCTTATACGTGTCGTTGATCAAACCGTTGCCCAACTGCTTGATCTCATTGACCTCGCCCTCGATGGCGAAAAGTTCAACTATTTTTTTCAGATCTGTCATAGTCAGTGTCATTTTAATTTTCAATCTTTCAAAGATAGCCATTTCAATCAGGAATTTCAAGCGTCTGTCCAATCATTTGAATATGAAAATTGCTATTTTTGTGTTTGACTCTTCACTGCTTGCGGTGAAAGCCTTTTATAGTTATTTTAGCGAAAGTTGAGTTGTTATGGAACTTTATGAATATGCCCGTCCGGCCCTGATGGCCGGAAAGAAGATACTTTATGTGCACGGATTCGCGTCCAGCGGCCAGAACGGAAGCGTCAGAACGTTGAGGCTGCTTATGCCCCAGGCGGAGGTGATAGCGCCGGATCTTCCGGTGGAACCTTTCGATGCCATGGAACTTTTAAGGAATATGCTCGCATCGGAAAAGCCGGATCTCGTCATCGGAACCTCGATGGGGGCGATGTACGCCGAGATGCTTTACGGAGTGGATCGTATTTTGGTGAACCCTGCCTTTCAACTAGCTGACACCTTGCTGAAAAACAACGGGTTGGGCAGGCAGGAATATCACAATCCCCGTCAAGATGGAGAGACTTCGTTCCTTGTCACGAAAACCCTCCTTGAGCATTTCCGTGAGGTCAGTTCGCATTGCTTCGAGCGGGCGGTTGAGGACCAGGACAAGGTTTTCGGACTTTATGGAGTCCACGACACTTTGGTCCACACATTCGACCTTTTCTGTGAGCATTATCCTCAGGCCATAAGGTTCGACGGCGAGCATTACCTCAATGACAACACTATCCTCCATTCCGTTCTTCCTGTGATCCAATGGATTGACGACAGACAAAGGAATGTTCAGAAACCGGTGTTGTTCATCTCGCTGAGTGACAGGATTGTCAATCATTCCAGCGGCTTCGCCAAGTCTGTCGCCGCCCTTGCCGTAGGCTATGATGTCCACATTGTCGCCGGAGTCCCGTACAACACTCCAGAACTCTGCCAGAAGGTTGTGGCCTGGTGCGAGACCAACCTCGGTGTACCTGTCTGGAACCGAGTCACGATCACGAACCACAAGAATCTTCTTCTGGCAGACTATCTGATTGACGCTGAACCCGAAGAGAATGGTGCTTCGGATTTCATGGGCACATTGATCCATTTCGGTTCAGAGGCTTTCAAGACATGGGAGGATGTCCTGACCTATTTCGACCGGCTCGGCGGACAATGAGTTTCGCCGGTTGTTGAGTTTGCCGAAGCGCTCTTCACAAAGAAGTTTGTTCGACAGGCTCACCAACCCGTTCAATCTGTAGGGAATACCACTCCGCCCTGGCGGCGGATCTCATCGAGGATCTCGGAGGTGATGAGTGATGTCTCCAGGCTGTTGACGGATGATTCTATGTGTCCTGATTCCAGTACAGTGATAAACTCTCTGAACTCGCAGAGGTACTCGTCGGCGTCAACAGGAACGGAAATGTCCTCTGCCTGCGGGCCTGAGGCTCTTCCTGAAGTCGGGGCTCCCCGTCTTGTCATCTCGGCGTGGCGGCAAATGTGGATCTGATCCAGCGAAATGACTCCGCCGTCACTGGAAATCTCCGTGCAAAGGTGCGAGTCCGCTATCTTTGAATATAATATCGTGGCACTCATTCCTTCATATTCAAAGATCACGCTTCCTTGAAGGTCAATTCGTTTCCATTCGTGCCCCACCGGCACCTCGCAGGTCGTGACGTTGGCCTTGATCCCTTTAGGTCGGCCGAACAACGATACCATAGGGTAGATCGCGTATATTCCTATGTCCATCAGCGCCCCTCCGCAACAGTCTGGGTTGAAGGAACTTGGCACAGGAGAAGCGTCCTCCCCGGCTATGATTCTCTTTACAAGGTCATATTTTGAGGAATATTGGCAGAACGATGCGAAATAATGGCGCACCGTCCCCATTTCGGCAAGATGTTCCCTTGCGGCCACGAAATTAGGGCACAGTGTGGAGATCATTGCCTCCATAAGAAGCACTCCATTGGCTTTCGCCGCCGCGGCCATCTCCTTGACATCCTTTGCGTTGGATGCCATCGGCTTCTCGCACAGCACATGCTTCCCGTGGTCCATGCAGAGAATCGCAAGGTCATGATGAGTGCTGTTGGGCGTGCCGATGTAGATTGCGTCGATGTCAGGATCGGATGCCATCTTTTCGATGTCCGTGTAAACCTTGCCTATTCGGTGCGCCTGTGCGAACGCCTTTCCTTTCTCCTCGGTGCGCGAACAGACGGCCGCCGCCTCGAATCGTGGCTCCATCACCGCCCCTTTCAGTACCCAGTCGCTGATACGGCCGGTCCCGACTATTCCGAATCTTGTCTTTCTCATTTCAGCATTCCTCTAAGTTCAAGATAATCAAGTATGGCCGCCCGAGCTGAGGTCTTTCCGGCGGAATCGATGGTAAGAACCTCATAACCCAATTTTGGCACGATGCGGGAGACCTTCTCGTCTAGTTCCGGCTCAATGAGGACAATCCCGTTAACTGCCTTCTTTAATTTATAGGCGGCCTTCACTACAGCCTCGGAAGAGAACGTGTCGGCTATGAGGACTATCCTCTCTGCGTCAGCGAATCTTTCTTTGCCGATTTTCTTCACCATGAACCCGACATCCTTCCCGTTTTCGTGAAATGCGGTCGTGTAGCCTATCAGGCCTTCCTGCACCAAAGATTTGACCAGATTATCCGGAAAGGCGGTTTTCAAAGGTTCATGGAAATAGATGATGACTGGCCTTGCTCCAAGTGAGTCAGGAAAGAAACCGTTCTTGTCGGCCGGTTTGAAAACTTTCCCGAAAATCTTGTCATTGTGCTTGTAAAAGCTTAACTCTTCCACGATTATATTGCTGCCGTCTTCAGCCTTCACCCTTTCCCTCGGACTGGCGTTTTTGAATATGTTCAGCCCGATCACGCCAAGCAGGGCTACCGCCAAGGCGCTTATCAGCGACACTAAGACTTTTTTCATTTCAAGAATATTTGTTGTTTTACACTATCGCAAAAATAACTATTTTTGTACGAATATGCCAAAGTTGAATCTCATATCCCGCTTGTCGGAAAGGAACCAGCTCCTTGTGCTCAGCCTCGTCGTCGGAATCGTGGTCGGGTTGGCCGCCGTGCTGCTCAAAACATTGATCTCTGTGATTCAGGAAGGTCTGCGTGACGCTTTCGGAGGAGTTCTTGACGGAGCCTTGTATTATCTTGTCCTTCCCGGAATAGGAATGCTTCTGGCGATGCTGTTCTGCAAGTTCGTGATCAAGGACAAGATCGGCCACGGTGTCACGAAAGCCCTTCAGGCTGTATCCAGGCACGAGTCTAGAATCAAACCACATAATATGTGGTCCTCGATCGCGGCCAGTTCCGTCACCATCGGATTCGGCGGATCGGTGGGAGCGGAAGCCCCGATAGTCTACACGGGAGCCGCCATCGGATCCAACTTTGCTCGTTATATGGGATTGTCCTACAGGAGCATGACTGTCCTGCTGGGGTGCGGGTCCGCCGCCGCCGTGGCCGGAATATTCAAGGCTCCCCTTGCCGGAGTTCTCTTCGTGCTGGAGATTCTGCTGTTCAACATCTCGATGACATCCATGATGCCGTTGCTCTTGTCAACGGTCTCGGCCACAGTGATTTCCTATACGCTTCTTGGCTCCTCCACTCCGTTCGAGTGCACCCTTACCCCATTTGTGCTCAAGAATATTCCATACTACATCATTCTGGGGCTGTTCTGCGGAGCTTGCTCAATCTACTTCATCCGCACGACATTGAAACTTGAGGACAGGGTCGGAAAGATGGATAACGCATATATCAAATGGCTTATCTGCGCCGTTGGGTTGGGAATACTGATTTTCCTGTTCCCTCCTCTTTATGGTGAAGGGTACGAATCACTCGGTGTGCTCCTTAACGGTAAGGAACTGTCCTTGGACGGCCAGACACCTCTGGCTTTTCTGACGGACAGCCCTTGGTCGGTGCCGGTCTTTTTCATGCTTATCCTCTTGTTGAAAGTCTTCTCCATGACATTGACGAACGCCGGCGGGGGAGTGGGTGGAACGTTCGGTCCGACACTTTTCGTGGGAGCGATCGCCGGTTTCGTCGTGGCCAGAACCTTGAACCTGCTCTTTGACGGAACTCTGATGAGTGTCCCGGAACAGAATTTCGTGCTGGTGGGGATGGCCGGACTGATGGCAGGAGTGATGCAGGCCCCGATGACGGCAATCTTCCTTATCGCTGAGATTTCAGGAGGTTACGACTTGTTTATCCCGCTTATCCTTACTTCGACAATCTCTTTCGGGACGACCAGGATCGTGGAGAAATACTCCATCTACACCAAGCGTATAGCCCAGAGGGGAGAGCTTCTGACCCACGACAGTGACCAGGCAGTGCTTACCCTTTTGAAGGTGTCGGACGTGATAGAGACCGACTTTTCCACAGTGAAGATTGATGATACCCTCGGCAGGCTGGTCGAAGTCATTTCGGAATCCACCAGAAACATATTCCCGGTTCTTGACTCAAAGGACCGCTTCCAAGGGTTCGTCTCTCTGGAGGACATACGCAAGGACATGTTCAGAACCGATGAATATGAGACCCTCCATGTCTTCAACTTCATGCGGAGCGCTGAGGAATATGTCTACGAGGATGAGAAGATGGATTCGGTGATGAAGAAATTCGAGGAGACATCGGCCTGGAACCTTCCGGTTGTCAGGCGCGACAGGACCTACGTCGGCTTCGTCTCCAAATCCAAAATTTTCTCGGCCTACCGAGATGAACTGAAGGTTGTCTCGCAGGATTAGTTGAAGGTTGTTTCGCAGGATTTATTTATAACACTTTGAATATGAAAAATATCTATATTGACTACATAGCCCGCACAATCGGAGTCAAGGATTGGCAGGTCGAGAATTGCGTCCATCTTTTCGAAGAGGGCAACACGATTCCGTTCATCAGCCGTTACAGAAAGGAGAAGACTGGAGGACTGGACGATGTCGCTGTCGCTGAGATCAAGCACTGGAACGATGTGTTCACCGAGATGGAGAAGAGAAAGGCCGGGATTTTGTCCACGATCTCCGAGCAGGGCAAACTTACGGACGAACTTCGTTCCAGGATAGAGAACTGCGTGGTGGCCAGTGAGTTGGAGGATCTGTACCTGCCTTACAGGCCGAAGCGCAGAACCCGTGCGACGATGGCGAAGGAAAAAGGTCTGGAGCCTTTGGCTGACAAGATGTGGAAGGTTGAGGTGGCCGATCCGGAGGCCGAGGCACGGAAATATGTCGGTGACAAGGTCGGCTCCGTTGAGGAGGCTCTTGCCGGAGCACGTGACATCATCGCTGAGCGTCTTTCCGAGTCGCAGACCGTACGCGAGAACCTCAGGCACATATTCAGAACCCGCAGGATTGAGTCCAAGGCCACCAAGGCAGCTTCGGATAATGCCGAGGCTTCGAAATACAGGGCCTATTTCAATTTCTCCATGCCTTTGCAGAGGATTCCGTCTCATAACCTGCTGGCGATTCTTCGCGCCGAGAAAGAGGGATTTCTGTCTATCGGTCTCGATGCCGATCCTGAGAAATGCGGCAACAAGGTCTACTACGATTTCTGTCAGGAACACCGCTACCCGGGAGCCAAGCTTGCGGAGCAGATCCGTTTGGCTGTCGATGATTCCTACAAGCGTCTTTTGGAACCGTCCCTGACCAACGAAATCGTCAAGGAGGCCAAGGAAAAGGCAGACATAGAGTCGATTAATGTTTTTGGTGAGAACCTCACCCAGCTTCTTCTTTCCGCTCCGGTCGGCCAGAAAAGGACTATGGCGATCGACCCTGGCTTCCGCAACGGCTGCAAGATTGTCTGTCTGGACGAGCAAGGCAACCTTCTGCACCACGAGATAATATTCCCGCATCCTCCTCAGAGCGAGAAGATCAAGTCGATAATGGCCGTCGCCGCGATGATTGATGAATATGCCATCGAGGTCATCGCCATAGGGAACGGCACGGCCTCCCGCGAGACCGAGGATTTCATCAAGCGTGTCGGCATTCCGGAGAATGTCAAGGTGTTCACCGTCAGCGAGGACGGAGCGTCGATATATTCAGCCTCCGAAGTCGCGAGGCAGGAATTTCCTGATGAGGACGTGACTGTCCGTGGAGCGGTGTCGATCGGCCGCCGTCTGATGGATCCGCTGTCCGAGTTGGTCAAGATTGACCCTAAGTCATTGGGAGTCGGGCAGTACCAGCACGATGTGGATCAGAATCTGCTGCGGGAGAAACTAGACAACACCGTCGTCATCTGCGTGAACAGTGTCGGAGTGAATCTCAACACCGCCAGCCCTTATCTTTTGAGTTATGTTTCGGGTATCGGTCCGGCGCTGGCCTCTAACATCGTGGACTATCGTACTTCGATCGGTGGATTCGCTTCCCGCTCGCAATTGCGCAAGGTGCCGAAACTAGGCCCGAAGGCTTTCGAGCAGTGCGCCGGCTTCCTGCGGATCCAGAACGCTGAGAATCCGCTTGACAATTCAGCCGTTCATCCGGAATGCTATCACATCGTTGACAGGATGGCTTCAGATCTGGGCGTCAGCACCAAGGAATTGCTTGGTAACGAGGCTTTGATAGGGAAGATAGATCCGTCAGCCTATGTTGAGGGAGAATTCGGTCTCCCTACGATCAATGACATTCTTAAAGAATTGGCCAAACCTGGCCGCGACCCTCGTCAGAGTGCGCAGGAGTTCAGTTTTGCGGATGACATCCACGAGATTGATGACCTGAAACCGGGAATGGAACTGCCGGGAATCGTCACCAACGTGACCGCCTTCGGAGCCTTTGTGGACATAGGCATCCACGAGAACGGCCTCATCCATGTCTCCCAGATGCGTGGCCAGAAAGTCAAGCTTCACCAGAAGGTCAAGGTCAGCGTCCTGGATGTCGATCTCGACCGCAAGCGCATTTCCCTTCGTCTTTTGACCGGAAAGTAAACAGTTTTGTCGCTGGACTCTCCCTTTCGGCCGCAGGGCCTGTCGAAGCGACATACTGAACAAAGTGTTATGGTTTACCATCCGAAGGAAATAATTAAGGATATGTCGAAATGTTAATGAATATTTGAATATTATTTCTTTCTGAAAGAAAAAATTGATTATCTTTGTGAAAATGAAAGGTAATTAACTAATCGTATTCCGACTTTTATGAGCGCTGCGAAAAGTATATGTGACAACAAGGCGGTTGTGTATTTATTGTCCGTTGTGGCAATTATGCTTTGGGGAATGTCCTACATCTGGAGCGACAAGCTGATCGCCCTCGATGTTCCGATTTTCTATTTTGTCCCGATCAGGATATTTGTCGCCGGAGTCATACTTCTCCTTTTCAACATATTCACAAAATCTTTCCGCCTCATCGCCCGCAAGGATTTGGTGAAATTTGCGTTTCTCGCTTTGTTCGAGCCGCTTATCTATTTCCTTTGTGAGACTTACGGTATCAAGGAGACGGGTTCGCCGACCATCAGCGCCATGATCATCGCCTCCGTGCCGATCTTCTCAGTCGGTGCAGGAGCTCTCTTTTTCAAGGAACGCCTCTCGCTTCTGAATGGTTTCGGAATCGCGGTGACCCTGAGTGGCATCTGCCTTGTGCTCCTGACCCAAGGGGGAGAGGAAGGTGTGCCGCAGAACTTCATTCTCGGAGTGATTCTGCTGATGATTGCCGTGTTCTCGGAAGTAGGTCACGCTTCGCTTACAAAACTTCTGGCGGATGGCTACAAGCCGCAGGTCATAGTGATGTACCAGTTCCTGATCGGCTCGATTTATTTCCTGCCGTTCTTTCTGACAAAGGGTATCGAGAATTTTGACTCCAGACTTATTTCGTGGGAAGTCCTTGAACCGATTCTCTGTCTGGCTGTCCTCTGTTCCAGCCTGGCGTTTTCTCTTTGGGCATTGGCAATCAAGAGGCTTGGAGTCGGCAAGTCCAGCGTGTTCCTCGCCATGATGTGCGTCGCCACCGCCCTTGTGGCCGAAGTCATCGGCCGCGAACACCTTTCCATGATTCAGTGGCTAGGAGTCTTCGTCGCTGTCCTCGGCATCGTCCTCTCACAGTATTGCTGCACCAGGAACCGCAAGGCATAACGCTCGTCTGCCGTAAAGATTTTGTTCTCCGAAGCATCGGGAAACTCAGAATGATGACTTGCTCAGCCTTTTGAGCTCGCAGTCAGCCTTGATCTTGTCTATGATGGCGCAGACCACTTTGTAGGTCTTGCTGTCCTTTGTGTAGTTGGCCGGGACGGTGAAATTGACGCGACCTTGGTGCTGCAGGGTTTTCGTGAAGGCTTTCTTTTTCGGGTTGCTCTCGTCGCAGACGGCTACAGCGTGGCCGCCGAACATCTTTACGATCTTCATGCACGGGATGTCGGTCTCTCCGTCACCGAAATAGATCATCTGCGGGTAGGGGACCCGCTTCTTGTCCTCTGCGATGCTCTCGTTGACCATCTTGTTGTCGTGGGCGCTGAATATACCCTTGTTGATCTTGAATATGTACTGGGTCTTGGCCGTGTAGTCAACCGCGATTCCCGGCCATTCGGCCTCGCCCTCCTTGTTGTACATGAAGGTACATGCGAAGATATGCTTGAACTCCTTGGCGATCGGGCTGCCCTCGATGATCTCCTTGAGGCCGGAGGAGTTGATGTAGTGCTCGATCTGGACGCCGCGCGAGTCGCCATATTCATTGATCAGTCCGAACCATTCCTTGACTCCGTCGAAGAGTTGGATGTGGCGGCCGAACTTGCGGAAGTCGCTCCGGCGGAGCTTTATGCCGTTTTTCTTCGCCTCATCGAACATCATCTTCATATATGAAAGAACGTTGCTCGCATCTTGCCCGACGGCTAGCCCGTCACTCATCCGCCAGAACTCCTCCGGGGTCTTGCCGATGGCCTGGATGAATCCGAACTCCTGCATGTTTCCGGGAGAAAGTGTCCCGTCGAAGTCGTAGATCAGCGCTACAATTGGTTTTTTCTTCATAATTTCGCCACAAATAACCGATTTCTACAAATATAATATTTATTCTTTTGAAGAATCCGTGAGTTTCAGTTATTTTTGCCGAGTTAATTTGAGATTTTGAATATGGACCACTATTTGACCCGATTGCAGAACGCGACAAGAAAATACTGGAACAAATCCGCCCTCAACACTATCGGCGGAGAGTCGTTCACATACTCACAGATGGCGACGCTTATCGAGAAGTTTCACATCTTCTTCGACAAGGCCGGCCTCAAGAAAGGACAGCACATCGCCCTTTGGGCACGCAACAGCGCCCGCTGGGGAATGGCCTATCTGGCCGTGAACACCTACGAGGCGGTCATCGTTCCGATTCTTGCCGACTTTACCCCTGACAGCGTGGAGCACCTTGTGAACCATTCCGACAGCATGGCCCTTCTGACCAACGCTGACAAATGGGCGAAACTTGACATCTCCAAGATGCCGGAGGTAAAAGTCGTGATGGACGTGGACAACCTCAAGATCCTTTACTGCCGCAAGCCTGAGATCGAAGAAATCTGGAACAATATCGACAACCTTCTCGCCGAGAAGTATCCTGACGGATTCGGCCCTGAGGATGTCGTCTATCCGACCGACAACTGGGATGATCTTGCCGTAATCAACTACACTTCCGGCTCGACCGGAAACCCTAAGGGTGTGATGCTGACCTACAGGAACTTCAGCGCCACGATAGAGTTCAGCCAGGTTCACCGTCCGACCTCGGACAAGAACAGGATGATTTCGATGCTTCCGATGGCTCACATGTACGGACTTGTGACCGAGTTCATCTATCCGCTTTGCAACGGAACGTCGATCTATTGGCTGGGCAAGACCCCTACTCCGAGCACTCTGATGAAGGCATTCCAGGAGGTCAAACCTTACCAGCTCATCACGGTACCGCTTGTGATGGAAAAAATATTCAAGTCCAAGGTGAAGCCTATGCTGGACAAGCCGCTGATCAAGTTCCTTACAAAAATTCCCGGGGTCAACAGAATCATATTCAATAAGATCCGTGAGGGTCTGATCAATGCTTTCGGCGGTGAGGTGGGAGAGTTCATCATGGGTGGCGCGCCTGTGAATCCTGAGATCGAGAAATGGTTCCAGAAGATACGCCTTCCTTACACTGTCGGCTATGGAATGACAGAGGCGACCCCTCTGCTGGCCTACGCCGGGAGCGCTGAATATGTCGCCGGCTCCTGCGGGAAACCTGTCGATTGCGCCACTGTGCGTATTGACTCGGATGATCCTCAACACATTGTCGGAGAGATTCAGGCGAAAGGTGACAACATCTGTCTTGGTTATTACAAGAACCCTGAGGCGTCTGCCAACGCTTTCACTGAGGACGGATTCCTTCGTACCGGAGACCTTGGCCTGTTTGACGCTGACGGCAACCTGTACATCAAAGGCCGCAGCAAGTCGATGATCCTTTCGGCCAATGGACAGAACATCTACCCTGAGGAGGTAGAGGCTGTTGTCAACAGTCAGCCTTATGTTCAGGAGTCTGTTGTCGTTGATCGCTCCGCGAGGCTTGTCGCCCTCGTATATCTCGATCAGGAGGCTCTTCGCAAGGCTGGCCTTGATCAAGAGGCCATTGCGGATATTCCGGAGAGAATCCGCATCAATTCGGACAAACAGCTCCCGAACTACAGCCAGATCACCAAGGTCGAGATTGTGGACCAGCCGTTCGAGAAGACTCCTAAGATGAGCATCAAGCGATTCCTCTACAAGTAATTTCAGCATGACTGAATATTCTGAAGGTTGACTGAAAAGCGTAAAATTCCTCTCGGGGAATTGATTGCCAGAAAGAAACCTTCATCTGGAGCGTAATAAAGAGGACGGCTGAAAGGTAACAGCCGTCCTCTTATTTTGGGTCTGATACGTGCGTGTGATGGGTGATACGAAGATATGATGCCTTCACTTTGATATTAGAAGCTATCTACTCTAAAAAATACTCTAAAATATTTATCCATTTCTTCGGTTTTCCATTGGAAATCCGTAATTTTGCAAGATTTTTTTACGGTATATGCAAGAGATTAGGAACATCGCGCTCATCGCGCACGTCGATCACGGCAAGACGACACTTGTGGACAGGATGATCTACCAGGCTAACCTGGTGCGTCAGCCTGAGAATCTGGGCCAGCTGATTCTCGACAACAACGACATCGAGAGGGAAAGAGGCATCACCATTCTGGCAAAAAACGTGTCTGTCACCTATAAAGGTGTCAAGATAAACATTATAGACACTCCGGGGCATAGTGACTTCGGAGGTGAGGTCGAAAGGGTACTGAACATGGCTGACGGCGTGCTTCTTCTGGTGGACGCCTTCGAGGGCTGCATGCCTCAGACCAGGTTTGTGCTTCAGAAGGCCATTGAACTGGGCAAGAAGCCCATCGTGGTGGTGAACAAGGTTGACAAGCCGAATTGCCGTCCGGACGAGGTTCAGGAGGAAGTGTTCGACCTGATGTGCTCGCTGAACGCCACCGATGACCAACTTGACTTCAAGACGATTTTCGGAAGCGCCAAGCAAGGCTGGATGTCGGACGATTGGAAGAACCCGACATCGGACATCACCCCGCTTCTTGACGCCATACTGGCGGAAATTCCTGCCCCTAAGGTCGTCGAGGGGACTCCTCAGCTCCAGGTGACTTCCCTTGAATATTCTCCATACGTCGGGCGTATAGCCGTAGGAAAGCTTACACGAGGTGAGCTCAAGACCGGCCAGCAGGTCAGCCTCTGCAAGAGGTATGATGTTGTCGAGAAGCACAAGATCAAGCAGCTGATGGTTTTCGACGGGCTTGGAAAGGCCAATGTGGACACTGTGCAGTGCGGTGACATCTGCGCGGTGGTCGGCATCGACGGCTTCGAAATCGGCGACACTATCGCCGACAGCGAGAATCCGGAGGCTCTTCCTCCGATCTCAATCGACGAGCCGACGATGAGCATGCTCTTCACCATCAACAATTCCCCGTTCTTCGGCAAGGATGGCAAGTTTGTGACTTCCAGGCATATCAAGGATCGTCTCGACAAGGAGTTGGAGAAGAATCTGGCCCTGAAGGTCAAGCCGGGTTTGAATGCGGACTCGTTTGTTGTCTATGGACGTGGAGTCCTTCACCTCTCTGTCCTCATCGAGGAGATGCGCCGCGAGGGCTTCGAGCTTCAGGTCGGACAGCCTAAGGTGCTGGACAAGACCATCAACGGCCAGCGTTGCGAGCCTATCGAGGATCTTTCGATCGAGGTTCCTGAGCAGTTCGTCGGCGCTGCCATCGAACTTGCCACCCGCAGGAAGGGCGCGCTTCTTCACATGGAGCCGAGAGGCGACAGGACGCTGCTCAATTTCGACATCCCGACACGTGGACTTATGGGACTTAGAAGCAACCTCTTGACCGCCTCTCAGGGTGAGGCCATAATGGCTCACAGGTTCAAGGAGTACCAGCCTTACAAGGGCGAGATTGAGAACCGGACCAACGGATCGCTCGTTTCCCTTGAGACAGGTACCGCCATCGCATATTCTATGAACAAACTTCTGGACAGAGGCAAGTTCTTCATCGATCCGGGTGACGACATCTACTGCGGAGAGGTGGTTGGCGAGCATACCAGAGAGCGGGATCTCAACATCAATATCTGCAAGACAAAGAAACTCACCAACGTGCGTGCCGCAGGCTCTGATGACAAGGTTGTGCTTCCGCCACCGGTGAAGATGTCCCTAGAGGAAATGCTTGAATATATTCGTGAAGACGAGCTTGTGGAGGTGACTCCGCACCATCTGAGGATGCGCAAGATTCTTCTTGATCCGATGGACAGGAAGCGTTCCGGCAACTCCGGAGATGATGAATAGGCAAACTATTTGCGAAAAGATTTTATATTCGGAAAATTTTTTATACCTTTGCAACCCTTAAATCTGTTTACTGGATCGATGGATAGTTTTTTGACAGTTCCTATAAATGGATTGGCCCAAGGACGGACTGATTTCCGTTGGAGGGTAGGGAAGACGTTCTTTGAACATTTTGAGAATTCAGAGATTTTGGCCGCGGATCTGGATGTCGAGGTTTCCGCGGAGAAGTCTGGACATTTCATCGGGATTGACTGCGATGTGTGCGGTGATGTCACGGTCGCTTGTGACAGGTGCCTTGAGGAGTTGAGGCTTCCGGTCGGGACCGGATTCCGCCTGAGTGTCAAGTTCGGTCAGGAACCTGCGGACAGCAGTGACGCTGAGGAAGGCGAGAGGGAAATTGTCTGGCTTCCTGAATCGGATGCGGATCTAGACCTGGGGCAGATAGTCTATGACTATGTATGCCTGTCGCTTCCGGTCCAGAGGGTTCATCCTGAAGGTGAATGCGATCCGGATGCGGTGAAGTTTCTGAGTTCTGAAGATGAGCAGAGGGGTGATTCCCGAGGCAAGGATGCTTCATTGCCGTTCGCGTCACTGAAGGATCTGATTGATAAAGTGAAATAATAAATTAAAGAATAATTAACTATGGCACATCCGAAACACAAAGTCTCAAAGCAGAGAAGAGACAAGAGAAGGACCCATGATTTCGCTCCGGTTCCTACCCTCGCTACCTGCCCTAACTGTGGCGCAACTGTGATGTATCATCACATCTGCCCAGAGTGTGGTTACTATAGAGGACGTCAGATCATCGAGAAGAGTGCGGAATAGTCTCTTCGGTAGAAAACTAATGGTCCCATAGTTCAACGGATAGAACGGAGGTTTCCTAAACCTTAAATATAGGTTCGATTCCTATTGGGACTACAAAGGAGGCTCGCCACAAAGGCGGGTCTCTTTTGCGTATTTGGATTATTTGAATATTCTGATTAATTTAGTTGGATAATAGAAAGTTTGAATATGCCGTCACAGATGCTGCCCTCATTGCTGCTTTACATTCTGGCCCTCGGTTATACCCCCGGGCCTTCCAATCTGTGTGCGTTCCATTCCGGAATCCACTTCGGAAGAAGACGCGCTATGCGGATCTGGTGGGGATTTGTGATAGGCTTCTTGTTCATCGACACGACTCTTGTCCTTGTGGCTCACTTCCTTGGGGACGTGCTTGGCCCTTACGTGAAATGGCTTTCATACGCCGGAGCTCTTTATATGGTCTGTCTTGCTGTGATGATTGTCGTAAAGTCCGGCCAGTCAAAGGAAGACATGGCGAAATCATGCACCATCAAGACAGGAATCGTCATAGAGGTAACCAACGCCAAGGTCTGGATGTTCTGCCTTACGGCTTTGGGAACATTTGTCCTGCCATATTCAAGTTCATTCATCGAACTGGCGAAAGTGGGTGTCTTGCTGACCCTGGCCGGTCCGGTGGCGAATCTGGTGTGGCTTGTGGCGGGCTCCGCGCTTGACAGCCTGACGGAAAAATATGGCAGAATCATCGACATGATTCTCGCCGCGGCCCTGATATTCAGTGCAGCCATGCTGATTTTCTGATGAACATATTCACTGCAAGCAGTGAATAACAATGGACCATGCATGGCTGAACCAGAGTTCATCAAGCGGCGGTCGGGCTCTTGATTGCTATGCCTTGAACCGGGTACGGAGGTTTTTTCCTTACCTCCGAGGGAAGCGGACGGTGAAGCAGGCGCCCTTGAGAGAGAATGACTTTGAGTAGAAGATCTCGCCGTTGCATTTTTCAAGAATATTCCTGCAGATTGACAGTCCGAGGCCGGTTCCGTTGCTCTTGGTCGTGAAGTTAGGCGTGAAGAGTTTCGAGCGGTTCTCCTCGCTGACTCCAGGCCCGTTGTCCTCGAAGACAATGTCGTAGAAGCCATCTTTGGAGGACAGGCGCAAAGACACCACGATCCGTCCTTGGAATGGCTCGACTCCTTTTTCTTCAGCCTCAGTCTGAGCGTTCTCTATGGCTTGGACGGCGTTGTTGATCAGGTTGACGAACACACGTGTGAGTTGTGGTTTTGGCCCCATGACAGTGGCGTTGTCGAGCCCCATGTAGGAGAACTTGATGTTGTCCCTGCTGTCGAACAGGTCAACCTCCTCCTTCAGCAGATTGTCCAGATTGATCTCCACGGGCTCCTCCGTGTATAGTTTGGCGAATGTCGAAAATTCGTTGGCGGTGTCGGCAAGCAGGTCGATCTGCTTGAGAACCTCCACGGAAATCTCGTCGAACCTGTCGGCCCAGGCCGGATTCCCGTTTTTCTTCATTCTGACAAGCCTTTGAATCTGAAGCTTTATCGGGGTCAGAGGGTTTTTGATCTCGTGGGCGACCTGACGAGCCATTGTCGCCCAGGCCTTGTCCCTTTCCGCTTGTGTGAGTTTCCTTGTGGAGTTGTAGAGATCGTGCACCATAAGGTTGTAGGCTCTGACCAGCCGCGCGACCTCGTCGTCCCGCTCATAGACGATATATTCAAGATTGTTGATGCTGGCCTCATTCATCTTGCGTCCCATTTCGGAGAGAGGCTTGAACATCTTGTCCACCGCCGTGGCCATAATGAACCTTGCCAGAAGCAGCAGGATCATGAACACGGTGACGATAGAGATGGAATGCAGCACGGCCTCGGACTTGAAGTCGAAACTCTCGTCGGTGAACGGCGAGCACATGATGGCGATCATCTTGCCTTGCGCGTTGAACACCGGGGCGTAGAGGAAATATGTCCGTTTGGCTCCGATGCTTTCCTTGCCGATGAAGTATCTCTTGTTCTTGTAGATGATGCTTTCAAATGCGTCAGGGTTCATCCTTGGGCCGAGAAGCATCCGGTCGAAGACTTCCGGAGTGGTGGAGCGGAACTCCTTGCCGCCAGTGGTGTAGAGTGTGATGTCGGACTTCATCGTGTTGCTTATGTCCTCAAGAATCACGGAAGCCTCTTGTGCGCTGAAATCATTGAAATCTTGGACATAGCGGCACCGGGCCTGAAGCAGCGTCTGGAGCGAGTTGATCTTGTCGGCCATCGAGGATTTCAGATTGGCGTTGTTCCTTCTGTAAACGAACAGCACGCTGACGCTGGCAAGTGCGATGAGCGTCATGACAAGCGCAAGAAGCATCGCCGCGTTGATCCTGGACTTGTAGTAGTTGCTCTCACGGTGCCTTGGATGGATACGTGTGAGAGTCAGGAGGGTAAGGCAGAAGTAAAAGACCAACGTCAGGAAAAGGAATGCCACGATGTAGGAGAAGTCCTCAGTCTTGGGTCTGGACACGATGATCAGGTCGTCATCGGAAATCTTGTTGACGAAGTGGGTGTAGCCGTTCATCCGCACCACCCCGTCCACAGCCTCGTCGATCTCACGCTCAAGGTCTTCATCCACGATTGTCGGATAGGAATAGTTACCTTTGTAGGAAGCCAAAGCCTTGCCGGAATACTTCGCGTATGAATATCTCGCCGGAATAAGCACGTCCCCCGGGGCCGAATACCCCAGCAGATGGGCGTAGCCCTTGTTCTCTCGGTTCGATTTGGGTGACATCCGGATGAGCATCATCGTGACACCGCTGCCAGGGTTGTAGTACGCGAAACTGCCTGTGTAGAGGCTGTGGCCGCCGGCGTCCCTCATGTACCTGAATCTGGAGTCTTCCGAGATCTCTGTTCCACGGCTGACCATCTCTGTGAAATACGCTATCGCACCATTGTCCTTGACATTTTCCGGGAACAGATCCACCATGATGTCGTAGTCTTGCGAGGCTCTTGGCATATAACTCTCGATGATTCTGTTCAGAATGATGCTGTTGCTGTTGCGGATGGCCGAAAGCGTGGCGATCAACTGGTCAGAAGCGATCTTGTCCTCGATGCGGCGGAGTTCGAGCTCAAGGCTGATGTCTCTTTCGATGGACAGCCTGTTCGCCCACACGTTGACCCTGTTCTGCTCTTTCCGGAATCCGAGCATCCCGGTCATGATCACCATATAGGCGGCGAACAGCACCGCGGTGACAGTTCTGCTTCCGGCGGAAAACAGGTCGTGCCTGAGCCCGAGCAGACGCTTTAGGGCTGGCATGAGCATCTGCGCCAGCAACGGGATGGTCATCAGCAGACTGATCAAGGACAGATAGACAAGGAAACTGAATATGTTGAGATCGTTCAGCCTGTAAAGTTCCAAAGAAATATTGGAGTTCAGAATGACGCTCCTGAACATCATGTGGACGAAGACCATTATACCTGCTGTCAGCAGGAATATGCAAGTGGCATAGATCCAAAGAGACAACCGGACGCGTCTGGTTTTGAGGATGTGCCTGAATATGTCGTTTCGGGTCACGAAAGTGCAGCCGATGCTGAGCATGATGAGCATAGACGCAATCAGAACCGCACCAAGAGAATTGAACAGCTGGCCGTCCGCATAGACAGTAGGCGAGAAGAGTTTCGCGCTGTTCTTCATGTTCTCTCCCCAGAAATATGTTGCCACAATCACAGCGAACAGTCCGGTGAGTACCAGAGCCAGCCGTTTCATGCTTTTTTTCCCGGCCAGATGCAGAAGTGACGCTATTATGAAGCAGACGATGGCCAGCCAGATCATCATCGAGTGGGCTGCCGCCGATTGGCCTGAGACAGGGTTCGACACGATCTTGAACACAGGCCTTCCGTCCAATGTCACGGCTGAGCCGCTGCTTTCCGACAGCGGGACAATGGTATGGTTCCTGCCCAGACTGAGTTTTCTGTTCACCCCGTTGGGGCTCTCTTCCGACATCGAGTCGGCGATCTCAAGTCCGGCGATCACTTTCCTGCTTCCCAGAGTCTTGGCTTTCACCAGATACCATTTCTGGCCATAGTTTACGAAAGACGGCTCTGAAGTGACTTCCGCGAGCGGGGAATAGATGCTCTCTCCCGGCTTTGACAACCTCGGGAACACTATCCTTGATGCAATGTTGTCGTTCCTGACCGGAAACTGGTTGCTCCACGACTGGAGAGTGTCATCGATGTATCTGTAGATGACCATGTCGGAAGGCACGTCATTATGGCCGGCCCACACCCTGCGGTCGGCCGTGAGCGCCGATCCGATATATTCATCCAGAATGTGCATCCTTTTGCTGACAGCCCTGCTGACTTTGGCGGCATCCCTTTCCGTGTTGCCGGGAAGCTTGCTGACAGACAGCGAGAAGACGAGAAGGATAACCGCGGACGCCAGAAATCCTCCTGCCAGAAATCTCTTTATGCCAAGCCTCTTGATGCTCATTCGTGATGGTATGGTTCTCCTTTTATTATAGTGAACGCCCTGTAAAGCTGCTCCGTGAATATGGTCCTGACCATCTGATGCGAGAAAGTCATCCTCGACAGGGACATCTTTCCGTTGCATCTGGCATAGACCGCCTCGGAGAAACCGTACGCGCCGCCGATTACAAATACAATATCTTTGCCAGCGCCGATCATCATCTTCCTGATTTCATCGGCGAACTCGATGGAACGATATTCTTTCCCGCGCTCGTCAAGCAGGATGACCCTGTCCGTGGGTTTGATGCTCTTGAAAATCAGTTCGCCCTCTTTTTCCTTGATCTGCGCTTTCGTCAGGGCTGAGGTGTTCTTCAGCTCCGGGATCTCGCAGATTGAGAACGGCACATAATGCGACAGTCTGGATGAATATGTCTCCAGGCCTTTCCGCACCCAATCTATGTCGGTCTTTCCGACGGTCAGCAAAGAAATCTTCATTGGTTGTATTCCTCCTAACCAGTTCTTTTATATTCACAAAAATAATGAAGATGCTTCGATTATTCAAAAAAGGTTTTAGAAAAATGGCTCGGAATTTGCAACGGACTCTCTTGCTATGAAGGTCTTTGCTAAGATATTCTCGGCACTGTCCGTGATGCTGTTCTGCTTCAGCGGCACCGCTGTGGCTGACAGTTACGACGTGTTCGTGCCGATAGCCAAGTATCTTGGCAATGGTGACGCCGAGAGGCTGTCAGCCTGGTTTGACGACAATCTTGAGATAACGATCATGTCCACGACCAACGATTCGAGCAAGAACCAGGCAAAACAGATTCTCAAGGCTTTCTTTGACAATCACACGCCGCGCTCGTTCGAGATTCGCCATACGGCTTCCCGGTCCAATTCCAAGTACGCTCTTGGCTTCCTGAATGCCGGCGGTGAGGTCTTTGAGGTCACGATCTTTGTCAGCGACTGCGGAGGGCGGTACAAGATCCAGCAGTTGAAGATAGACCGGATCCGATGATCCCGGCTTTGTAAAATTTAATAATGACGACCAGTTTCAGACACATACTTAGGACCTTATCTGTAACCATCATTCTGACAATCCTTTCCGTTACTATTGCCGGTGCGCAGGCGACGAAGGTGAAGGGACGCGTGGTTGATGCCTCCACGGGCGAGGGAATCCCGTTCGCGGGAATATATTTCCTTAACTCGACGGTCGGTGTCTCGGCGGATTTGGACGGATATTTCTTTCTGGAGACCAGAGACACATTGTCCATGCTGTCTGCGTCAATCCTAGGCTATAAGGAGCAGGTTGTGAAAGTCAACCGGCAAAGTTTCAATGAGGTCAATTTTTCGTTGACACCGATTGTCGATGAACTGAACGCCGCCGTGGTCAAGCCTGACGACCGTTACATGCGGTCGATACTTAGAAAGATCGACGAGGCAAAGCCTCGGAACAATCCGGAGAAGCGTCAGTTGTACAGCTGTGATGTCTATACCAAGATGGAATTGGATATCACCAACCCTGAAAGCCGGATGGTCAGCAGTTTCCTGCCGAAAGACTTCAAGTTCGTCTATGACTATATGGACACATCTGTCGTGTCTGGAATGCCTTTCCTTCCTGTCTTGATCTCTGAGACCACATCGAAGTATTACCACCGCAAGGATCCGCCATCCAACAGGGAGGTCATCAAGGCCACGAGGATCTCCGGGGTGGACAAGGATCCGGTGCTTGCGCAGTTCACCGGGAATATGTATGTGAAGACCAACTTCTACGACAACTACATCAATATATTCCAAGTGGAGATCCCGTCCCCGTTGTCTTCTTCGGGCATGACCTACTATAACTACTATCTTGTCGACAGCCTTCAGGTCGAGGGACGCAAGACCTACAAGATACGTTTCCATCCGTCTCGGTGGGTGTCCTCACCGACCTTTGACGGCGAGATGTCAATCGATGCCGAGGAGTATGCCCTCAGGGATATTCATGTAAGGCTCAAAAAAGGCTCCAACGTGAACTGGGTCAGGGATTTGACCATTGATGTCGCGAACTCGCGCCTTGCGGATTCGACATGGTTCTACAAGCAGGACCGGATGTATGTGGATTTCTCACCGACCACGCGCGACTCATCGAAACTCGTCACGTTCCTTGGCAACCGCCAGATAGACTACTCGAATCCGGATTTCGTCACCACATTCAAAGAGGATAAGGATGACATCAACGCCCAGGTCCATGCAGGAAAGGATGTCATGAACAATGACGAGAAATATTGGCAGAGCGTGCGTCCGTTCCCGTTGAGCGAGAAGGAGCGGGGCATCTACAACATGGTCGATTCCATCAAGAATGTCCCGCTGTACAAGGATGTTTACGCCATCGCCGAGATGCTTGTCAACGGTTTCCTCAACACTAAGTACGTCGGTTTCGGACCATATTCATCCCTGTTCAGCTTCAATGATTTGGAAGGAGGCAGAATCCAGCTTGGCGTCCGTACCACAAAGGATTTGAGCCGCAAGGTCAGATTCATGGGCTATGCCGCCTACGGCTTCAAGGACAAGACGCTCAAAGGTGGCGGGACGTTCGAATACATGTTCAACAACCAGCCGACCAGCAAGTTGACGCTCTCGTACAAGCACGATGCGATGCAGTTGGGAAAAGGGCCGTCGGTCTATGGCAGCGGAAGTTTGATGTCGTCTGTGCTGGCCAAGGCCAACAGCCAGAAAATGAGCATGGTGAATGACTATGCGCTTTCATGGCAGCGAGAATGGTCGCAGAACTTCAACATGATCATATCGCTGGAGAGCAGGAGGATATTCTCTAATCCGTTTGTGCCTATGGTCTCCCGCGACGGGGACATATTCAATTCGGTAGGGTATAACCAGGCGCATCTCCAGCTCCGTTTCTCGAAGGATGAGATAGTCACCAGAGGGGTGTTCGACAAACATTACATGTATTCGAAGTACCCGGTGGTGACGCTTGACCTCATCGGATCTACCAAAGGGATCGGGAAGAATGAATATTCCTACTTCCGCCCGGAGCTGTCTATCCAGTACACTCTTCCGATTCCGCCTCTCGGGCTGTCAAAGTTCAATCTGAGTTCCGGCACGATAGTCGGAAAGGTGCCGTACCCGATGCTCAAGATTCATGAGGGCAACGGAACCTACACGTTCTCGAGGAATGCCTTCAACTGCATGAACTACTATGAGTTTGCCTCTGACTTGTGGACAACTTTCTTCTGGGAACATAATTTCAAAGGATTCTTCCTCGGAAAGATTCCTTTGCTGAAAAGACTCCAATGGAGAGAAGTGGCTTCATTGAGAGCTGCTTACGGTACGGTAAGGAGGCAGAACAACGGAATAATAGGGGATGAGAAATCCGGTGCTGTGATGCTGTTCCCTGAGAAGATGGGAAAACTGAACCGCCCGTATGTCGAGATGGGAGCGGGTATCACGAATATATTCAGAATCCTGAGGATTGACGCTTTCTGGCGGATGACACACCGTTATGAGATGAAAGACGGGGTGAAGGTCCCGCATGACAACCGTTTCGTGGTCACATTCGGTCTGGAGTTCAGGTTCTAGCGCCGGAGTGTTGATAATCGGAACTGATTGCCTATCTTTGTAAAGATTATGTCCAGAAAATTGACAATATTGCTGCTGACAGTCTTGTCGTCAGCGTTGCTCAGTGCTCCGTTCCTGATTCCTGGGACGGGATGGCTGTCGCTGATAGCCTTTGTGCCGCTTCTATGGGCCGAGGATATCGCCACAGGTGATGAGATGAGGGGCTTTTGTTGGTACCACTACCTGTGTTTCGTGCTATGGAACGCCGCCACGACTTTCTGGGTCTGCAACGCCACGGTGGGCGGAGGAATATTCGCCATTCTCGCCAATTCTTTCCAGATGTCGTTGATATTCGGACTGTTCCGTTGGAGCAGAAAGTGGCTTCGTGGTTCGCTTCCTTACATACTCCTCGCTTTCGCTTGGATCGCGTGGGAACGGTGGTATCTTACCGACGCGCAGATCAGCTGGCCTTGGCTTGTGCTTGGCAACGCCTTCGCGCGCACGACCGGTTGGATCCAGTGGTATGAATATACAGGCACACTCGGCGGCTCGCTCCTTGTCTGGGCGGCGAATCTCAGTGTCTTCGGCATCCTTGAATCATTGGCGAGCGGGCGTTGGTGTACTTTCAATTTTAAGGCGAAGTCCTCGGCCTTGCTGGGAATATTGGCGTTGTTTGCCGCCCCTCCGGTCGTGTCCATGTTCCTTAAGCCCGAACCTTGTGACGAGATGCTTGATGTTGTCATCGCTCAGCCGAACATCGACCCTTACAACAAGTTCGGAGGGATGACACAGGCCGAGCAGAATGAATTGTTGGTCAGTCAATTCGAAAATGTCCCGGACAGCGTTCCCGTGTTGCTTGTGGGGCCGGAGACATTTACCGGAGACGTGGTGACAAACGACCCTTCGGCCAGTCCTTCCGTTCAGAGATTCACGTCATTCCTCAAAGGGCATCCGAACGCCAATCTTCTTGTCGGAGCGTCTTCCAGAACCTATCTGAAGAGAGCTCTGAAGCCTTCATACACAGCTCGCCGTGCAGGGAATGGGGTTTGGATGGAATCGCACAACTCAGCCCTGATGCTGGATGCGTTCAGTTTTCCTGAGGTGTTCCATAAAAGCAAGCTGGTCGTCGCCGTCGAGATGACTCCGTATCCTGCGATTTTCTGCAGGATAGACGATTGGCTCGGAGGTGTGATGGGACGTTGCATCGGCCAAAACGAGGCAGATCCTCTTCATTTCAATGAATATTCCCATTCTACGGACGGGACTGTCGTGGTAAAGGAGACGATCCCTGTAGGCAGCGCGGTCTGCTATGAATCCGTTTATGGCGAGTACTGCACTGAATATGTCCGTAAAGGAGCCCGTCTCTTGACCGTGATCACCAACGACGCATGGTGGGGGGACACTCCAGGCTACAGGCAGCATCTGTCTTACGCATCTCTCCGGGCCATCGAGACCCGCCGCTGGATCGCGCGCAGCGCCAATACCGGCATCTCCGCCATCATCGATCCGTCCGGCAAAGTGGTTTCCAAAACATCCTGGTGGTGTCCGGAGGTCCTGAAAGGCAAGGTCGGTCTCAGTGACAGACAGACATTCTTCGTGATTCACGGCGACTTCATCGGCCGCATCTCCACCCTCATGGCCGCTCTCATCCTTCTGGCGGCTCTTGTCCGGCGTTTTACAATAAACTGAGGCAATTATATACGACTCGACTAAAATGCCACATAGCATCGGTGCCCATCCGAGTCCGCTCCATGATCTGCTATGTGTTGCCCTTTTGCAAAACAGCGGCATACAATCATGCTTCTACGCCATTGTGAGGCCTGGTAGTATGCTGCCTATGAATTTGGAAAGCATAGGCAGCATATTCACGGGCCTCTCGTTGTATTCAGGGCAGGTTTGCGTGCCGCCATATTCACAAAATGCGGACGTCGCCAACTCGTAAACCGTCAGTGACTGCCTGCATGTCATGCTTGTCTACTGCTATATAGTTTCCAAAAAAGATTGCTCAGCATTTTGGGATTTGATCGGTCATGAAAAAAATGAGTGTGAATAACAAAACGCCTCTGACTAAAATCGTCAAAGGCGTTTCCTGAGGTGCCTAGCGGAATCGAACCGCTGTAGCAGGTTTTGCAGACCTGTGCCTAACCGCTCGGCCAAAGCACCATTGGTTGTGGATTGCAAAGATAATGCTTTTTCTTTTATCCGCAAATATTTATTTCCTAAAACGGTTGGAAAACTTTGGAATATGTCGTCGGGTGGGAATGAATAATCCATAATAATTAAGTAAATTTGTACAATTCGGCAATTGGGCTTGTTGGTCACTGAACTAGTCGGTCACTGAGCCGGCGGTTGCTGAGCCTGTCGAAGCATCGAAGCGGCAGAAGGCATTTATAATGATAATTAATGATGCTGAAATGAACATAAGAAAAGCAATTGCATTGTTGGCGGCCATATTCCTGTCTGCAATGTCTGTCATTGCGCAGGAGGATCCCGTCCGGTTCGCCTTTCTGACGGACTTGCATTATTCGGCCGGCAGCGGATCGGTCAATGATCTGAGCCGCTGCGTCAAGGATGTCAACACGTTGGACGGACTGGATTTCGTCCTGATCGGCGGTGACCTGACGGATTTCGGGACAGATGAGGAGATAGCCGCTGTGAAGCAGATGTTGGACTCGCTCAGGTACAAGTACTATGTCGTGGCCGGAAACCACGACGCTAAGTGGTCGGAGAGCGGCTGCAACACTTTCCTCAAGGTGTTTGGCTATGAGAACTTCGAGTTCGAGTGCAAGGGTTGGCGCTTCATCGGCTGCAACTGCGGTCCGGACATGAGGATGGCTCCCGCGCTGATTCCGCAGGAGAGCATGGAATGGCTGAAAGGGCTCAAGCCGGGGAAGAAGACCATATTCGTGAACCATTACCCTCAGGACACTTCGGTGCTGAACTATTTTGATGTGACACGTGAGCTTAAAAGGATCGGCACACGTTTCGAGGTCGGCGGGCATTGGCACAGAAACGTGTCGCTGGACTATGACGGTCTGCCGGGAGTTCTGGACCGCTCGACCTTGACGGCGGGAAGGCAGCCTGGCTATAATGTGTTCACGATCCAGAATGACAGCGTGGTGGTCTCGGAAAGAAGGCTTTACGGTTCCACAACGGTTCAGATGGAACCTTGGTACACAAGGAGGCTTGCGGAGGTGAAGGACACCGTGACCTACGATGCCGACGGACTTCCGGCCAGCTACCCATGGATGCGTTACGATGTGAACGCTGACAGTCCTGTGAAGGAGGTCTGGAAATTTAAGGATGACAGCAACATCGTGGCAGGTTTTGCGAGAAGCGGAAAGAGGGCCTGGTACACGACCTCCTCGGGCTATGTCCGCTGCATCAGTGTAAAGGATGGCAAGCGGATATGGTCGAAGAAGTTTCCCGGCAAGATATTCTCGACCCCTGCTGTTCATGGAAAATATCTGGTCTTCGGCTGCACGGACGGCCACGTCTACGCTCTGAACGCCAAGAATGGAAAGACTGTCTGGAAATATGCCGCAAGGAAATCCGTGCTGGGCAGCCCTGTGATATTCGATGACAAAGTCTATGTCGGGGCTTCGGATGGCTGTTTCAGGGCGCTTGATTTGAAGACAGGAAAGGCGGTGTGGACATATTCAGACGTGCAGGGGTTCATCGAATGCCGCGCGTTTGTTGACAAGGAGCAGGTTGTGTTCGGCTCTTGGGGCAACAGGATGTATTCGCTTGATCCTCAGACCGGGGCACTTCAATGGGAGTGGAAATGCGGGAAGCCTTCGAGGATGTATTCGCCGGCGGCCGTGTGGCCTGTCAAGGCGTGCGGGAAGATATTCATATCGGTTCCTGACAGGCGGCTTTACGCTATTGACGCCGCGACAGGGAAGGAACTCCGGCATTATGAGAAATCAGCCCGGGAGGCGGTGGGTGTCTCTCCGGACGGGAAGAAAGTTTATTGCAAATCCATGTGGCACACAATCACTTCCGTGGACGCTGAGAGCCTTGATGTGGATTGGTGTGCTGAGACGGGAGCCGGCTATGAGATCTCTCCGACCTCGATTGTTCGCATCGGAAACGAGGTGATCATGCCGACAGACAAAGGCAACATCATCGGATTTGATGCTGAGGACGGTCATAGGCTTTGGGCGAGGAAGATTTCCATCTCATTGGTGAATCCGATGGAGGTCTGGAGCGAAGGGGGCGCCACCTACATTCTTGCATCCACCATGGACGGCACTGTGGCACTTCTTCGCGAATAGTGTTGTGTAAAAGATTACTCTGTGAATATGAAAAAGTTACTACTGATTCTTGCGGCAGCATTCGCCGCGACCCCGCTACTGGCGGAGAAAAACAACAATATGGAACCGTGGCAGGATCCTAACGTGTTCGAGGAGAATCGTTTGCCGATGGCGGCCACATTTGTGACGGACCAGCAGAAGACTCTGACTCTTAACGGAGTCTGGAAGTTCAAGTGGAACGAGACCATTGAGGGACGCACCAAAGGCTTCGAGGCCGTGGACTACAACGATGCGGACTGGAGCACGATTCCGGTTCCTGGAATGTGGGAACTGAACGGGTACAACGATCCGGTCTACCTGAATGTCGGCTATGCGTGGAGAGGGCATTATACGAACAACCCGCCTTACCCTCCGACCGAGCACAACTATGTCGGGCAGTACCGCCGCACATTCAATGTTGACAAATCCTGGATCGGGAAGCAGATCTGCCTCTGCATCGGCTCAGCCACCTCCAACGTGCGCGTTTGGGTCAACGGAAAGATGGTCGGCTACAGCGAGGACAGCAAGCTTGAGTCGCGTTTCGACCTCACAAAGTACGTTAAGGCTGGGGAGAACCTCATCGCCCTTGAGATATTCCGCTGGTGCGACGGCTCCTACCTTGAGGACCAGGATTTCTGGAGGCTCAGCGGAATCGCCCGCGGAGTCTATGTCTATACCCGTGAGAAGGAGCGTATCGAGGACGTGAACGTCATCGCCGGCATGGACGGGAACTTCACCGTGAGCGCTAAAGTGACCAAGGGCGTGAAGAACGTATGCGTCGCCGTCATTGACAAGAACGGAAAACAGGTGGCCTACAGAGAGGCCTCTCCGGTCAAAGGTGAGGCGGTCCTGAACGGAAACGTCCCGAACCCGTCACTCTGGAGTGCGGAGGTTCCGATCCTTTACACATTGAAGGTGAGCGCTTCCGACAAAAAGGACGTAGTGGAAAGCACTTCGATCGATTTCGGTTTCCGCACGGTCGAGATAAAGAACAGCCAGCTGCTTGTCAACGGCCAGCCTGTTCTCATCAAAGGGGCGGACCGGCACGAGATGAACGCCGACAAGGGCTATGTGGTTTCAGAAGAGGATATGATCAGGGACATCCGCATCATGAAAGAATTGAATATGAACGCGGTGCGCACATGTCACTATCCGAACGACCCGCGCTGGTACGCCCTCTGCGACAAGTACGGCCTTTATGTTGTAGACGAAGGCAACATCGAGTCTCATGGAATGGGCTACGGAAAGGAATCGCTAGCACACAGAACTGATTTTAAGGCCGCTCACTTGATCCGCGACCAGAGGATGCTTCGCAGGGATTTCAACCATCCGTCCGTCATAATCTGGAGCCTTGGTAACGAGGCTGGAGACGGTGACAATTTCACCGCTTGCTACAAATGGATGAAGGAGAACGATCCTTCACGTCTGGTTCAGTACGAAAGGGCGCGCGGCGGAAAGAACACAGACATCCACTGTCCGATGTATGTTTCCCCAGAGGAGTGCGAGGCTATTGTACTCCGCAAGAGCGGCAAGCCATTGATCCAGTGCGAATATGCACACGCGATGGGGAACTCCATGGGTAATTTCAAGGAATATTGGGATCTCATCCGCAAGTATCCTGCCTACCAGGGCGGCTTCATCTGGGACTTCGTGGACCAGGCTCTCCGCTGGCCTTCCAAGGACGGCGGCACCGACCACATCTTCGCTTTCGGAGGTGATTTCAATGAATATGACCCTTCGGACGGCTCGTTCAACTGCAACGGTGTCATAGCCGCCGACAGAACCCTGCATCCTCACGCCTATGAGGTACGCTACCAGCACAGGAATATTCACACATCCCTTGCAGGGCAGGGAAGGGTGAACGTTTTCAATGAATATTTCTTCAAGGATCTGAGCCAGTACCGTATGCTTTGGAACATTACGGTTGACGGTGAGGCCGTGTCCTCGGGAGTCGTCGAGAACCTGAATGTCGCTCCGCAGATGACTGAGACCGTGGATCTCGGCTTCAAGACCATTCCGCAGGCAGACGCTGACATATTCCTTAATGTCTCTTACGTCCTCAAGACCGCTGACGGTGTTCTTCCTGCCGGTTCCGAGGTGGCATACGACCAGATTATGCTTGACGAAAAGTCTGGCATCGCCTTCAAGGCCGGTTCAGCTTCGGTTGACGGCAGGACCTTGGTTCAGAGCGAGACAGCCGATGCGTATGTGTTCTCAGGATCCTTCACCTTCGCGGGCACTATGACTGACCGTGTCGCCGACTGGACGGCTACTTTCGACAAAGCCACAGGATTCCTTACCGGTTACACTGTTGACGGGGGCCAGATGCTTTCCGAGCCTTTGACTCCTGAGTTCGCCCGCGCGCCTGTCGAGAACGATATGGGTTCCGGAAAGATACGAGAGATGTACAATACCTGGCGTTACCCGGCCTACAAACTTAAGGCTGGCTCCTTGATTGTGGAAAAAGCGACCGACGGCGTAGGCCTGATGTCTGTGTCCGCTGAATATGAGCCAATCGCAGGCGGTGCCGCCATCGTGAAGATGTTCTACGAGATCTTCCCTGACGGGTCCATAAAGGCCACAGAGAGGATGAAGGATGCCGGCAAGCTTGCCAAGGCTCCGGCCCTTATGCGTTTCGGAATGAAGTTCGCCATGCCTGGACGTTACTCGACCGTCGATTTCTACGGCAAGGGTCCTTGGGAGAACTACTCCGACAGGAATTCGGCCGCCGTTGTCGGCCATTACATTCAGAGTGTCAACGACCAGTACCATTACGGCTATGTGCGCTCCCAGGAATCCGGCACGAAGACCGGGCTGAGATATTTCCGCATCCTTGACCCGAACGGAACCGGCCTTGAGGTCACTGCTGGCCAGAAGTTCTCCGCTTCCGCCCTTCCGTTCTCGATGAGGGATATGGACTGCCTTGAGAACGGTACTCCAAAGCGCGCCAACGAGACCAACACCCAGAACGGTGAGGCACGTCATTCGCTGAACCTCAAGGCGAAGTCTCACGAGAACGATCGGGCCAACGGCACCACTTATGTCAACTTTGACTTGGTTCAGATGGGAGTGGGTGGAATCAACTCATGGGGCACTCTGCCGCTGAACCAGTATCTTGTCCCAGCAGCGGAGCGTGAGTTCACTTTCGTGATCCGTCCTGTCTCTTGCCTTCCCGTCATTTGACGGTGTTCAGCATGAATGATGACGGGGTAGCTTTTCGCCACCGTTTCAGAAGCGGGAAGTACTGCCGCATCTGATCTTTGTACTGTTCTTTGGTAATCGGGGATGGCAGGTTTTTGTTGACTTCGTCCACGAATTGCGCGCAATGCTCAATCATCTCGTCCATTGTGCAGTCTTGCAGAAACCTACCGTCCTTGAAGCAGTACCGGCAATAGTCATGATTGATGCTTCCGTCCGCATTTGTGCCACAGTCTTCGTCTTTGCCGAGAGGCATTCCGCAGCTTTGGCAAAAGACAGTAAGCTGCCCTTCCCGGAAGGCTTTCTTCTTGGCAGGGAATGTGGCCTCGAAGGCGGAAAACTCGTCAGGGTTCTCTTCTGCGACGAAATAACCCTCAGGGGTGTTGTAGGTGCCTTCTATCCCTTGAAGATACCCCGGAATCAATTCTTTTGCAAGGAAATATGGAGCCACACTCTCTTTAGGCTCGCCATGATAGTGGATGTTCAGTTTGCTGGCCACATCAAATCCGGCATGTTTGTAAAATTCGATGTTGCCTTCCATCAGAAGCACTCCAATCCCTAACTCTTTGGCTCTCTCAATCGAATAGTTCAACAATTTGAGCCCGTAGCCTTTACGCTTGTAATCCGGATGGATGCTTATCGGCCCGAAAGTCCATGCAGGGAAATCTGTTCCGTCTTCCAGTGTTATGACCGCCTTTGAGTACATCACGTGTCCGATGATCTTGCCGTCCTCTTCCATGACGAAATCCAATTCATGGATGAAATCCGGGTTCTCACGGTACTTATGAAGCACATAGTGTTCAGTACATCCTGGACAGTAAATGTTCCAGAATGCTTCTCTTGTGAGGTTCTCTACCTCACGGTAGTCTTTAGGTTGTTCAAGTCTGATGTTCATTTTCTTTTCAATTTCAGGAATATGGCTGCGTTGATAATCTGGCATGCGGCGAAGATGCCATAGGCCACGGAAAGTCCGCTGAAGCCCCAGATGTAGAACTCGGCAAGAATCCACACCGCGAGTATGCCGCCACAGACCAGGCCGCTCAAGGCGTCATATTCATTGTGTTTGTGAATAAGGTAGATTGAGACCATGTTAGGGATTCCGTTAACGGCCATCAGAGCGAATGCTGAGCAGATGAAATTCCCGAACATGAATGACAGGAAAGGAAACGCTTCCCTTAACTGTGGCAGCAGCGGGTCCATCTGAAAAGTCACCCCGCTTGGGTCGTAAATCATCATTCCGAATCCGACCACGGCCCCTAAGGCTATGAAATACGCCCAGAACAACTGGATACCACGTACAATTTTTGTTTTCATCTTTTTCCGTATAATTTTCTACTGCAAAGTTACAGCGAATATTTCAACTGTCAGCAATGTGACTATGGACAAGACTATTGGCAAAAATATTGAAAATAAAGAATATAAACAATCTTACCGTGGACAAAAACAGCGGAGGGACCTGATGGTCTCACCGCTGGTATCTTGAATTTCCTGACGTGGCAGGAAGACGAATTACTAATACTTGTTGAGTGGGCGTCCAGCAGTCATGTTGTGAACCTTGTGCTTGACTGTGTCAAGAACCTTGGCATATTCCTCAGCGCCTTCGGTGGTCACTCCGTTGACAACGTCAGCGTACTTGGCCACAGCCGTGAGCACCGTGTCGATGAGCTCAACGATGTCAACCATGTCCTTCTCAACAAATCCGCGTGATGTGATGGCCGGTGTGCCGATCCTGACTCCGGATGTCTTGAACGGAGAACGGGTGTCGAACGGAACCATGTTCTTGTTGAGTGTGATCTCCGCCTTCTCAAGTTCCTTCTCGGCCATCCTTCCGGTCACATCCGGGAACTTGGTCCTGAGGTCGATCAGCATGAGGTGGTTGTCTGTTCCTCCGGAAACTACCTTGTAGCCTCTTGCGACGAATTCTTCGGCCATCTTCTTTGCGTTGGCCATCACCTGCTTCTGGTAGTCAACATATTCAGGCTGCATCGCCTCGTAGAAAGCGACGGCCTTGGCGGCTATCACATGCTCAAGAGGTCCGCCCTGCACTCCAGGGAACACGCTTGAATTGAGGATCGCGCTCATCTTCTTGATCTCGCCCTTAGGAGTCTTGAGCCCCCAAGGATTGTCGAAGTCCTTGCCCATCAAGATGATGCCTCCGCGCGGGCCGCGAAGTGTCTTGTGGGTTGTCGAGGTCACGATGTGGGCGTATTTCACAGGGTTCTTGAGAAGTCCTGCGGCGATGAGGCCGGCGGTGTGGGCCATGTCAATCCAAAGAAGGGCTCCGACCTCGTCGGCGATGGCGCGCATCCTTTCATAGTCCCATTCACGGGAATATGCAGACGCTCCACCGATGATGAGCTTCGGCTTGCATTCTCTGGCGATGCTCTCCATCTTGTCGTAGTCAATCATTCCGGTCTCTTCATTCAGGCCGTAAGCTACTGCGTGATAGAGAATTCCGGAAGCATTGACTGGTGAGCCGTGGGTCAAGTGTCCTCCCTGTGAGAGATCCAGTCCCATGAATGTGTCGCCAGGCTTGAGGCACGCCATGATGACGGCCATGTTGGCCTGTGCACCGGAGTGAGGCTGAACGTTGGCATATTCAGCGTCATAAATCTTGCAGAGACGGTCAATCGCAAGCTGCTCGATCTGGTCAACGATCTGACAGCCACCGTAATACCTCTTGCCAGGGTAGCCTTCAGCGTACTTGTTGGTGCAGATGGATCCCATCGCCTCCAGCACGTAATCGCTTACGTAGTTTTCTGATGCAATCAATTCGAGTCCGGAAGACTGCCTTTCCTTTTCATTTCTGATCAGATCAAAAATCTGAAGATCCTGTTTCATAAAATTCTTTAGTTAGTGTTACTCGTCCATTATGGGCCGAGGGTTCACAAAGATAAGATTAAAAAACGATTTTTACTATATTTGCAACCATAAATGCATGATATGGTGAAAGACAGAAAGTTATTGAGTGTTGAGATGGGTCGGGTGTCCCCTGTGGAGTATAAGGAACTGCCTCAGATCGGGGTGGTTGTGGTGTTGGACAACATCCGCAGCGCGCACAATGTGGGGTCTGCGTTCCGTACCTGCGATTCTTTCAAGATAGACAAACTTTGGCTTTGCGGAATATGTGCGGCGCCGCCGTCAGCGGAAATCCACAAATCAGCCCTTGGGGCGGAGGATAGTGTGCCTTGGGAGCATTCGGACAGCACTCTGGATGTGGTAGGACGCTTGCGTTCAGAGGGTTACATAATAATAAGTGTTGAGCAGACAGTAAATTCTGTCAGCCTTGAGAATTTCTCACCGGAGTTCGATAAAGGTAAGAAATATGCCTTGATCTTCGGCAATGAGGTTGACGGGGTTGATCAGGCTGTAGTGGACGCCTCGGATTTCTCTTTGGAGATTCCGCAGTTCGGCACCAAGCATTCGCTCAATGTCTCCGTCTCCGTCGGGGTGATTCTTTGGCATTTCACGCTTGGAAGGTTAGTGAGCGTATAGTCGCTTCGACAGGCTCAGCGGCCGTGTTGCTCCGGTCACTGAGCTTGTCGAAGTGACCGGGTGGCAGAGATCAGTTTTCCAGCCAAGTGAGGAACTCCTCCGCTCTGGAACGGCTGACTGTAAGGTCAGGAGCCGGACCAAGGTTTGAAGAAAGATGAACCTTAGGAGTGACGCGCAATCTTCCTCCCAGAAGTTTGGTGACACTTTCTACTGCTTCTTTAGCGAATATGCAGCTTCGTGAAATCCTGAAAAAACGCTCAGGGGCAAGTTCAGTAATGATTGAGTCCATCGTAGAGTCCACGATATAGACAGCACCCCTGTGCGTCACGACGTGGTTGTTCTTGTCCTCAGAGTAGAAAAAAGCGATTTCGTCAGCCTTGACAGGTACAATCCGATCGTTGAATTGTACAAGATAGCGTTCTTTGTACCCGGAGCCTGAATCCTTTCGGGTGATAGCTCCGAGAATTTTCTCGACATCCAATTCGCTGGAGGCGAACTGCCGGCACCGCTCCACAGCCCTTTTCAGAGCTGAAACGTCAATCGGCTTGAGAAGATAGTCTATGGAACCAGCCTCGAACGCCTTGATTGCATAGCTGTCGTAAGCCGTCGTCATCACTACCCGCGGCTTCACCGTCACCTGACGGAAAATCTCAAAACATTCTCCGTCAGAAAGTTCCACATCCATGAATATCAAGTCCGCCTCATCGGGCCTTTCCTTGAGCCTGGCGACGGATTCACTCACCGACGCGCATTCTCCGACGACCTCGATGTCCGGAAAATTGGTCTCCAACATCTTTTCCAGGCTCCTGCGGGCCATCATCTCATCTTCTATAATAAGGACTTTCATAATAGAGGTAGCTTGACTGTGTAGGATTCGTCCGTGCGGATGATCTCGATCCCCTTGCCGGAACGATCCTTGTACTGTTGACGTATGTAATTGAGCCCCAGTCCGCTGGACTGAGCCTCGGTGATTTTCGGTATAAGGTTGTTGGTCACTGTCAGGGACTCTCCATCAGAAATGATGCTGACATTCAGCGGCTTGGAAGGCGAGACGGCGTTGTGCTTCGTGGCGTTCTCGATCAGGAGCTGGACTGAGCACGGAATCACGTGCCGGGACAGATCCTCCGGCGGAATGTGGACATCCACTTTGAACCCTTCCTGAAACCTTACCTTCAGCAAATCCCGGTACATCTCAACGTAAGTCATCTCGTCCCTTAGTGTAACGATGCTTTCTTCCTCGTTGCGAAGCATATAGCGGTATATTCCAGCCAATTTATGAATATACTCGCTCGCCTCCTTGTTCTGGCTGTCAAGCACGAGGGCGTCCAGAATATTCAAGGAATTAAAGAGGAAGTGCGGGTTGACCTGCTGCTTGAGGTTGAGATACTGGAACTTGGCCAGATCGGCACGGTCTTTCTCCTTCTCGGCGTTGCGGCGGGCCGTGATGGCATATTCAATCATGTAGATCACTGAATATATCATCATCTCAGCAATGAAGGCGACCAGCAGAAGCTCCAGGAAACTCTTCACTGAGAATGGCATATAAAAATGGAAAGGCAGGCCAGAACCGACCAAGGTCGCAGAGAGTGCAGAGATTCCTGTAAGGAATAACACCGCTGTTATGATGTGGCTGGCCGTTGATTTCTTCCCGTTCAGATCCTTTGTCTGCTCCACAAAGAGTATTGTGAGACAAACCATGACAAGCAGGATGAAAGAATTGTCCACGAACGCCGAGACGGCCTTGAGGACTGAACCTCCTTCGAACAAGGTGGAACTGAATATGTAGATTATAATCCTGACTATCAGAATCATGGTTACGGCTATCGCAAGCCATTTGATCTCGATGCCGCGTGTCCTCGGCTCTTTCCCGCTTCTGTCAGCGAAGTGTCTCATAAAAAACACAAGCCCCCATCCCATGGCCTCCGTAGTCGTGAATGTCGCGATGGCTGGGGAGAGCAGCGGATGATCTATGAATATCGCGACGAGGGCGGCGATTCCGTTGCCGAGGACGTAGCCGAGGATGTTGGCTATGATTATGACAATGGAGGAAAACTCCACACTTTGGCGGTACCTCAGGCATAGGATTACGGTCAGGACAATGGTCAGGGTCGTGAGCGCCAGCTCGTCACCGAAGTGGCACATCCTGCACAGCACGGCCGTCGCCACGTGGAGAATGGCGAAGCAATGGATTATGGAGGATGTCTTCAGTGTCATAAATCTATGTGGTCATGCAACCCTTGAAAGATTATCTGCCTTGTTTGCCAAGTATGTTGCAATTTAAGAAAAATATCGTTCATTTCGTCACTAAAACCTTACAATTCGTCACTTTTTTCTCACCGTTCGTCTTTCTAATAATGATTAAACTGCGCATTTAGCCTATCTTTACCGCAAAATGACACTGGAATTATTACCATAGACAATGCAATCTAAAAGCAAACTTACATTCTGGGAGATGTGGAATCTCAGCTTCGGGTTCTTCGGCGTGCAGATAGCCTACGCCCTTCAGAGCGCGAACATCAGCAGGATCTTCGCCACACTTGGCGCCGACCCTCACCAGCTGAGCTTCTTCTGGATCCTCCCTCCTCTGATGGGGATGATTGTCCAGCCGCTCATCGGCAAGTGGTCCGACAGGACATGGTGCAGGATGGGGCGCAGGAAGCCTTACCTGCTGATTGGAGCCCTGATCTCCGTCCTTGTTATGATCTTCCTGCCGAACGCCGGGAGCCTGAACTTCTCATCGAGGCTGATTCTCGGACTGAACGGAGCGATGTGGTTCGGACTGTTCTCGCTCATATTCCTAGACACTTCAATCAATGTCGCCATGCAGCCGTTCAAGATGATGGTCGGTGACATGGTCAGCGAGGAGCAGAAGGCGCAGGCATATTCAATCCAGTCGCTTCTGTGCAACGCCGGAAGCCTCGTTGGGTATCTTTTCCCTATCTTCTTCACCTGGATCGGCATCGCCAACATAGCCCCTAAGGGACAGGTTCCGCCGTCCGTGATCTGGAGCTTCTGGTGCGGTGCCGCTATCCTCATCGTCTGTGTGCTTTACACCTTCCTGAAAGTCAAGGAGATGAATCCTCAGGAATATGCCGAATTCCATTCCGTTGATCCCAAGCGTCAGGCTGAGGAGGCGAAAGAGAACCCGGGACTCATCAAGCTCTTGATCCATGCCCCTAAGACATTCTGGACAGTCGGACTGGTGCAGTTCTTCTGCTGGGCCGCGTTCATGTACATGTGGACATATTCGAACGGAGCGATCGCCTCTAATTGCTGGAACGCCACAGACACCGCCTCCGAAGGCTATCAGGCCGCCGGGAACTGGGTCGGTGTGGTCTTTGCCGTTCAGGCCGTCGGTTCGATACTGTGGGCTATTGTGCTGCCTAAGTTCCGTTCTCTGAAACTCGCTTATGTTGTGAGCCTTCTGATCGGAGCCATCGGTTTCGTTTCGGTGGCGTTCATCCACAACCAGTACCTGCTCTGTGTGTCATATTTCCTGATCGGAACCGCTTGGGCCGCGATGCTCGCCCTTCCGTTCACCCTTCTGACAAACGCTCTTGACGGGGAGCACATGGGCAGCTACCTCGGACTGTTCAACTGTACAATCTGCCTTCCTCAGATTGTTGCCGCCGCTCTCGGAGGAGTCCTTCTTAAGGCTCTTGGAGGGGTTCAGGCCAACATGTTGATCACAGCAGGTGTGCTTCTCGTCCTTGGCGCGCTGAGTGTACGCCTCATAACCGTGAAGAGATAACCTAATTAAGATAATTATTTTATTAAATGCGCAGTTTAACAAATCAAACATTCCAAATGAAAAGGATTATAGCTGCTGTGGCGACCTTGCTGTTTTGCCTGGTCGGCACAACCGTATCCGCTCAGAGCGGGTATCAGGTGAAAGGAGTTGTAGTCGACGCCGCCGGTCCGGTCATCGGGGCCACTGTTATGGAGCAGGGTACCTCGAACGGAACTTCGACAGGTATTGACGGAGACTACATCCTTAACGTTTCAGGTCCGGATGCGACTGTCGTCATCAGCTGCATCGGCTACACAACCCAGTCTTTCAAGGCTTCCACCGTTCCTGTTAAGGTTGTCCTTGCCACTGACACAGAGTTCCTTGACGATGTTGTCGTGATCGGTTACGGTACCGTGAAGAAGAGCGATATGACGGGATCCATCTCCTCTGTGAAGGCTGACCAGCTGAACAAGGGTATGGTGACATCGCCTTCCGACCTGCTTCAGGGCAAGTCCGCCGGTGTTGTTGTCACTATGGGTGACGGTGCCCCGGGTTCCGCCAGCACGATCAGAATCCGTGGCGGCTCCTCTTTGAAGGCCAACAACAATCCTCTCGTCGTGGTCGATGGTCTGCCTCTGTCCGAGACAAGCATCAGCGGAGTCTCAGACGCGCTTTCGTCAATCAACCCTAACGACATCGAGAGCTTCACCGTCCTCAAAGATGCCTCCGCAACCGCTATCTTCGGTTCCAGGGCTTCCAACGGTGTCATTATGATCACCACGAAGAAAGGTTCGAAGGGATCCGAGGGCATCCACGTGAGCGCTGACCTCACCGCTTCCGTAAGCCAGAACACCAAGTATGTTGATGTCCTGACCGGTGACGAGATGCGTGACCTTATGAAATGGTACATCGGTGACGAAGGCGCGGCCTACGCCGCTCTCGGCAAGGAGAACACCAACTGGCAGAAGGAAATCTACCAGCTCGGCAACACCATCGACGGCAACGTGGCCGTTTCCGGAAGGGTAGGCAAAAGCGACATTTTCCGTATGCCTTACCGTGTCTCCCTCGGCTACCACAACCAGGACGGTACCCTCAAGACTTCCAACCTCAAGCGTGAGACCGTCGCCCTCAACCTCAATCCGAGCCTCTTTGACGACCATCTTCAGATCAACCTCAACGGTAAGTTGATGAATATGGACAACAGGTTCGCCAACCAGGACGCCATCGGTGGAGCTGTCCGTATGGACCCTACCCAGCCGGTCTATGACGAGAACGGTCTGAACGGCTACTATTGGTGGAACTACGGCAAGGGTACCACGACCATCGACAACTGCAACACGATGGCTCAGCTGAACCCTGTCGCCCTTCTAAACGACAAGATCGACAAGTCCAACGCCAAACGTTTCATCGGCAACGCCCAGCTGAACTATAAGATCCACGGATTCGAGGATCTCAGTGTCAACCTCAACCTCGGTCTCGACTGGTCCAAGTCAGACGGAACCGTTGATGTCGCTCCTGGCACGGAAATGTCTTTCCATAACACTCAGGAATCGGGTTCCGGCTACCACAACAACTACACTCAGACAAAGCGTGACCAGACCCTTGAGTTCTATGGCCAGTACGACAAGACCATCGGCAAGCATTCGTTCAACGCGATGGCCGGTTACTCTTGGCAACACTTCTACAACTCTACCTTCAACGAGAAGTACAAGGCTGACGGAACCCTCCCTACAGCATCGGACTACTATCTGAGCACCCCTAACGTCTTCAAGACAGAGTACTATCTCGTCTCTTTCTTCGGACGTGTGAACTATTCATTCAACGACCGTCTTCTTGTGACCGCCACCTTGCGTAACGATGGTACCTCACGTTTCGCCAACAACAAGTGGGGCCTCTTCCCTTCAGTGGCCGTAAGCTACAATTTCGCCAAGGAGAAGTTCATCGCGAACAGTGATGTCGTTTCCGCTTTGAAGCTCAGGCTCAGTTGGGGACAGACAGGACAGCAGGACCTCCAGTCCGGTGACTATCCTACTCTGTCATCCTACAAGTACAACACGAACCAATCTATGTTCGTATTCGGCAATCAGACGATCACACCTATCACTCCGCTTGGCTACAATGCAGACCTCAAGTGGGAGACCACCACGACCTACAATGTCGGAGTTGACTATGGCTTCCTGAACGACAGGATCTTCGGTAGCGTGGATGTCTATAAGCGTGACACCAAGGACCTTCTGAACCGTACCCCTGTGGCTGCCGGCGCCAACCTTTCCAACTATCTGAACGCCAACATCGGTGACCTTACCAACAAAGGTGTCGAGTTCGAGATCAACGCCATCCCTGTACAGACAAGGGACTGGAGCTGGACCCTCGGTTTCAACGCAACCTTCAATGAGACAAAGATTTCAAGGCTGACCACCGATGACGAGCGTGCCGACTATTACGGAATCGAGACCGGTGACATCTCCGGAGGTACCGGAAACAAAATTCAGGTCCACCAGACAGGTCACGCCCCTAACTCGTTCTTCGTCTACAAGCAGGTCTATGACACTGACGGCAACCCTATCGAAGGCCTTTATGCTGACCTGAACAACGACGGCAAGATCGACAACAACGACAAGTACTGTTTCCACAAGGCCGCCCCGGACTGGACATTCGGCTTCAACACCCAGCTGGCCTATAAGCAGTGGACTCTCGCTGTGAGCGCACACTCCAATGTCGGCAACTATGTTTACAACAACATCGCCTCCAACGGAGACCTCCTTTCTGACCTTTGGGCCAACAACTTCGTGAACAACCGTTATTCAACTGCGAAGGAGCACAACTTCTCAGCGTTCGCCCAGTACTGGTCAGACATTTACATCGAGAATGCCTCATTCCTGAAGATTGACAACATCACTCTCAGCCGCTCATTCAACTTCGGCCAGAAGAACCCGATGTCGTTCAATGTCTTCGCAACGGTGCAGAATGTCGCCACTTTCACCAAGTATGGCGGAATCGATCCTGAAATCTTCTCCGGAATCGACAACAACATGTATCCGAGACCTCGTACTTACATCCTTGGTGTAAAGTTCAACTTCTAATGCGTCATAAATTATGAAAAAGATAATCAAATATACAGCGATCGCCCTTGCGGCGACGATGCTCACCGGTGCGGTGACCTCTTGCGTAGGAGATCTTGATGTCAAGCCTATTGATCCGAACCTTGAACTTCCTGAGGATGTCCTCAACAGTCAGGACGCTTACACCGCGCTTCTTGCGAAGTGCTATCAAGGACTTTCATGCTCATCTTCTACAGGGCCTAGCGGTGACGCTGACATTGAGGGAGTTGACGGTGGCTACGGCCAGTACATGAGAGCCTTGTTCAACATGGAGGAACTCTCTACCGATGTGGCCACCTGCTGCTGGAATGATGGTAACCTCTATGATATTCATAACATCAATTGGAATGCTTCCAACGAATTCGTCCTTTCGATGTACTATAGGATCTATTTCCAGATCGGCCTATGCAATGAGTTCATCCGCCGCTCAAATGCCAGCGACATCAGTGGTTACACCCTTAAGAATGCTTACATCGCCGAGGCACGTGCATTGAGGCTGTTTAGCTACTACCATGCCATCGACATGTTTGGTAACGTGCCTTTCGCGACCGAGCATCAGTCAGTAGGATCAACCGGGGCTGAGCAGATTTCCCGCGCTGACCTATTCGACTGGATGGTTGACGAGTGCAACGATCTGCTTGATGGCAGCGACCTTGCCGAACCTGGAAAGAATGAATATGGCCGCTGCGACAAAGGTCTGGTACAGATGATCCTTGCCAAGCTTTACCTCAACGCTGAGGTTTGGAAGGGTACAGCGATGTATGCGGAAGCTGCCGCTGTCTGCGAGAAGATTATCAACGAATATCCTCTCCACACCAAGAGTCACGGTGAGTACAGTGCATGGCGTGAACTCTTTATGGCAGACAACCATCTTTGGACGGCCAACACCACCTACAACGGAGACGAGATCATCTTCGTTGTCGAGCAGGACGGCATTCTGGTTCAGTCTTACGGTGCAACTAATTACTTGGTTTTCGGTTGCACGGGTGGTAAGATGGATCCTGCTGCCATCGGAATCTCTTCTGGTTGGGGTGGACTTTCAATGACTGGTGCCTTCACAAGTAAGTTTGAGGATGGTGACCTTCGCGCGACATTCTACAAGGGAGAGGAGTTCGACCAGTACATTGATGCTATCCGTCGTGAGTCTGACAGCTGGTCAAACGGTTGGAAGTCAATGAAATTCCTGAATGTGAACCACGATGGGACCAAGGCTCAGGCCGATGGTTTCGTGGACACTGACTGGCCGGTGTTCCGTTCGGCTGACGCTTACCTGATGTATGCCGAGTGCGCGGCACGTGGAGCCGCTGACAAGGCAAAGGGACAGAACTACCTTGACGCTGTCCGTGCCAGAGCCGGAGTAGGAAGCATTGCCCTAACTCTTGACAACATCATTGACGAGCGTGGACGTGAGCTCTACTACGAAGGCTTCCGCCGTCAGGACCTCATCCGATTTGGTCTCTTCACCTCTGACAAGTACCTTTGGGAGTTCAAGGGTGGCGTTCAGGCCGGCAAGGCTGTTGATGAGCACTTCAATCTGTATCCTATCACATCCGGTGAGCTGAACGCTAACGGTAATCTTAAGCAGAACCCTGGATATTAATAGATTATGAAAAAGTTATTTTATACGATAATCGCATTTGCGGGAATCCTTGCAGCTTCCTGCTCGACGGATGAGGACAAACTTGTCTTTGATCCTTCATCCTCTGTGGCCCCGTCATTGGGAACCCTTGCCGGAACCACACTCGCTTCTGACGGTGCGGACCTGACTTTTGAGTTTACCCAGCCGACTTACAACATCGATGCTGCGAAGCTCTACACACTTTACATCTCTGATTCTCAGGACTTCACCAAGCAGGAGAAGCTTGCCGCCACAGTAAGCGGCACGACCGTCACTGTCAAGCAGTCTGCCATTAACTCCGCAATCCTCAATCTGGGCGGTGTGGCTGACGCAGAGTTCACGGTCTATCTCAGGCTCGATTCATGGGTGGCAAACAACAAGAACACGGCTGTCGAGACCTCATTGACACAGTCTAATGTGATTTCCGCCACGTTCGTTCCTTACAACCAGTTGATCCTTGACAAGGATGTCTATGATCACGTTTGGGTTCAGGGTGACTACTGCGGCTGGAGCCACGACAAGAGTCAGTTCCTCTACAACTACAGCAAGGACGGCAAGACTTTCACAGGTGTCGTTGACTTCGGTGAGAAGGCCGCGAACGGAATCAAGTTCACAGGTGCCGCCTCATGGGAGGATGCTACCGGAAACTGGGGCTCTGAGGCACAGGCGGAGGAAGCCGAGGCCAAGAGCATCCAGCTCGTCAATGGCGGTGGTTCTCAGAACATCATCTGCTACAGCAAGCGTTTCTACGGATTCACTCTTGACAGGGGTTCTCTTGTTCTGACAAAAGACTGGGGCGCTGATGTCATCGGAATCGTCGGTGGATTCAACGATTGGGGTAATCAGCCTGACATCGAGATGAACTACAACGCAGACTATGTACGTTTCTGGGCAGACGCCGAGTTCACCTCCGACACCGAGATCAAGTTCCGCGCTGACGGCGCTTGGGATTTCAACTGGGGTAAGGATGGCAACGTAGGTGGTGACAACATTACCGTAAGCGCCGGTAAGTACCGTGTCTATCTCGATCTTAACAAGAAGTCTGTCGAGCTCAGCACTTCAATGTTCGGCAAGAATGAGCCTTCCGCCAGCGGTGACGAGCCGGAGCCAGAGAAGCCAAGCGTTTGGTCTCTCATCGGAACCATCAACGGTGACTCTTGGTCAGCAGACGTTGACATGACCAACACAGAAGGAGACATCTGGGTTGCCCGCAGCGTGAAACTGACCGCAAGTGATGAGTTCAAGATCCGCGCAGACCACGACTGGTCTGTCGCTATCGGTGGACCGGAGGCCAATTCTACGAGCACCATTGATCCGGCTAATCCTTACGATGTCTTCAAGCCTGAGCTCGGCAAGGCGTTCGCTGCTGGAGACAAGAACATCCAGGTAGGTGTTGAAGGCACTTACGATGTCACCTACGACTATGCCGGACAGACCATCCTCATCGAGGAGCACAAGGCGTCATATTCACTCATCGGTGAGATTAATGGCAACGCATGGACCAAGGACTTCGTGATGACTCAAGACGGAGACGTTTGGACCAGTCCAGTTGTGAACATCACTGGTGGCTTCAAGATCCGTTACGACTATTCTTGGGATGCCGCCAACACCTATGGTGTGGCCGAAGGCTTCACCCCTGAGGTTGGCGTAGAGTTCACGGCCGTGCAGCCAGGCAACAACATTTCAGTTCTTGAAACCGGTGACTACAAAGTGACCTTCAACGCAAAGACTCTTGCTGTCACAATCACAGCCGTGGCTTTCCCTGAGCACCTTTACATGATTGGACAGGAGTTCGGAGGTTGGGACTGGAGCAGTGACGGAATTGTGGAGCTGACTCCGGTCAATGGCCAGGAAGGCGAGTTCTGGACAGTGCGTTATTTCACCGCCAATCAGGGATTCAAGTACTCTTCTGAAAAGGCTTGGGGTAAGGATTTCCACAGCCTTACGACCAACGACGGTTACACCGTGGACGGAGGCAACTGCGTTGTCGCTGAAGATGGCTTCTACACAGTCCATGTTGACATGAAGCGCGAGATGGTTCACATCGAGCCTGCCCGGATCTATGGAATCGGAGACTGCTTCGGTGGCTGGGACGCCAAGATGGAGCCCGCTCTCTTCAAGGCTGACGGAAAAACCCTCAAGGCCACTCTTGCCGCTGACGGTCAGCTTCGTATGTACGTTGAATCATCTATAGCCGACTCGGATTGGTGGACACGCGAGTTCATCATCCTCGATGGCAAGATCGTTTACCGTGGCAATGGCAATGACCAGGAGCGTGTGGCATGCACGAAGGGGCAGGTGGTTACCCTTGACCTTAACGCCGGCACTGGTTCAATCAAGTAATATCTGACTTTTTTCAGACGCACCCGATGGAAGAATATGCCCGGGTGCGTCTGATTTATTATATTCGTAGAAATATATTCGTAAATTATGAAACGCTTATCATTCCTCTCTGGTCTTTTGAGCCTGATAGTGGCGGCCGCGTTCCTTGTGGGATGCGACAAGAACGGCACGACACCGGAGCCGACCCCGGGACCTGACGAACCATCGGTGGAACGCACCGGAGAATCGGGAATATCCTATCAGCTGCTGGTATATTCATTCGCCGACAGCGACGGTGACGGTTGCGGTGACTTCAGAGGAATCCAATCCAGACTTGACTATCTGAAGGAGATGGGAGTCCAGGCTCTCTGGCTTTCCCCGATCCACAAAGCTTCATCCTATCACGGCTATGACGTTCTGGACTATTCCAGTGTCAATCCGGACTACGGCACCGAGGCCGATTTCAAATCCCTTCTGGACGCGGCGCACGCCAAGGGGATCAAGATTTATCTTGACTATGTGCTGAACCACACCTCCAAGGATCATCCGTGGTTCCTTGACGCGAAATCAAGCGCGGACAGCCAGTACCGCGACTATTATATCTTCTCCGACAACCCTCAGGCGGACATCCGGGACGGCAAGATTCCGATGATAGCTACCGAGGGCGCGCGTGGCTACGACTCCGGTCAGTGGTTCTCCGCTGTCACAGGAGTTGACGGCAAACTCAAGGTGAAATTCACCCTCGCTCTTGACAATTCCGGAAAGCCTTCCACTCTAAGAATGGACAAGGTGGACGAGATTACCAATTCCGGCAGCCAGAACTCAGGAATATGGCTGTACTACGGGGACGGCACTATGGAACAGTTCTACAAGACTGGAGCAAAGGAATGCTCTCTGTCGCTGGAGTTTGAGTCGTCCTGGGGAGTCCTTGTGAGAACCAGCCAGACCCAGTGGGACTCCTACAAGTACGGTGCTCCGGCAGGCAAGAACCAGCTTTCCTACGGCACTCCGCTGACGCTCTCGAACTCCAACGCCCAGGACATCCTTCTGCCTGGGATGACCACTACGATGTACCACTCGCATTTCTGGACGGATTGGTTCGCTGATCTGAACTATGGGCCGGCATCCACCTGCGAGCAGTCCGGCGCTTTCAAATCTGTCTGCGAATCGGCTGACAAATGGATCAGAATGGGAGTTGACGGTTTCCGTCTGGACGCTGTCAAGCACATTTACCATAACGCCAATTCGGACGAGAATCCGACTTTCCTGAAGAAGTTCTACGACCATTGCAACGCCACTTTCAAGTCCGTTGGAGGAAAAGGCGAGTTCTATATGGTCGGGGAGCAGTTCAGCGACGCGGCCGAGGTGGCTCCATATTACAAAGGCATCCCGGCTCTCTTCGAGTTCAGCTTCTGGTGGAGGCTCAAGGACTGCATTAACGGAGGCAACGGCAGCTCCTTTGTCGGGACGATCCAAGGCTATCAGAAGTTGTATTCCGGTTACCGTTCCGACTACATAGAGGCCACGAAACTGTCCAACCACGACGAGGACAGGACCGGCAGCGACCTTGGAAAGAATGTCGCCAAGATGAAACTTGCCGGAGCGGTGCTCCTTACCGCCGGTGGCCAACCTTACATCTATCAGGGCGAGGAACTTGGCTACTGGGGAACCAAATCCGCTGGCGATGAATATGTCCGCACTCCGATTATGTGGAACGCTGACGGCTCTTCCCTTGCCGACAAGAAGCTGGGTGACAAGATTGACAGGTCCATGCTGACATCCTCGATCTCTGTCGAGAGTCAGGCCAAGGACGACAACTCCATCCTTAATGTCTATCGTAAGTTCGGTGTGTTGAGGGACGAGTATAAAGCCTTGGCGAAAGGCTCGTTCGATTACTGTTCGGCTGCCGCCTCAGTGAACTCTGTCTCGGCCTGGTACCGTTCTTATGAGGATCAGAAAGTGCTGGTTGTCCACAATTTCTCCGGCGGCAACGCCACCGTGAACCTCACGTCCGACAAACTGGACAAGGCTATCGCCTCCAACGGTACGGTCAAGGTGAATGGCACAAAGGTGACTCTGGGAGCATATTCATCGGTAGTATTCCTGCAATGAGAAAGTTTTGGCTGATATTTCTTGTGACGCTGGCCTTTTCGCTGGTGGGGTGCAATTCGGACAAAGTGGAGCCTGACCCGGTGCCACCGGAACCTGAGAATCCGCAGCCTGAACCGGAGCCTGAGGACAAGCATGGCATCGCCTACATCTATGATGGCACGGTTCTGCCGGAAATCCATCTGACGGTTGCCCTCGACCAGTGGAACGCTCTGCTGGAAGCCTACGACCGGAACAACGACACGAAAGATCAGATTCATTGTGACGCGCGCTATGTCAAAGGAACTGATGAGACCGTCGTGAAGGATGCCGGGTTGAGGCTGAGGGGCAACACCTCCCGTCGTCGTCCGGAAGGCCAGAGCGGGCAGAAGCATGTCTCGAAGAACACGGACTGGCATCATTGCCACTACCAGATAAATTTCCGCAAATTTGTCAAGGATGACGAGCACAAGGTGCACGGGGCGAAGAAGGTCATCGTGAAGTGGCCTAAGGATGACGCGATGTACGTCAGAGAGTTATATTGCTACGACCTTTTTCACCGTGCGGGTGTCTGGTCAGCGTCCAATGCCGCGTATTGCCGACTTTTCATCAAAGTCATCGGTGACAGCAAGGAAACCTACCTAGGTGTGCACACGATGATCGAACCAATTGATGATGATTTTCTTAAGGTTCGCAAGGAACAGTTCGGAAGCTCGAAGGGTAATCTTTGGAAATGCCGCTATGGAGCCACATTCGCGGATGCAGGAGCGGACATCGGTGCTGATCTGGACGATGGTGCCGAGCACATTTACGAGCTCAAGACAAACACGGACAAACTGGCCTCTGCCAAGGCTCAGCTTCAGGATTTCATCACGAATGCCAAAGGCCGGTCCGGCAAGGATTTCCATGACTGGATAGGGGAGCACTGCGATGTGGATCTGCTGCTCAAAACCTATGCTGTCAATGTCGCCTGTGGAATGTGGGACGACTATTGGTGCAACAGCAACAACTTCTACATCTATTTCAATTCCACGGACAAAGAGAAGTACCGTTTTTATTTCATTCCCTACGACTACGACAACACTCTCGGAACATCGGGTCTGAATATGGACGCGGGTCGCAAGGATCCGTTCAATTGGGGCGATTCCGGAAGGAATTATCTGATTCACAAGATTATTCAGTTCGATGATTACCGTGAGATTTATCGGAATCATCTTCTGGATCTGGTCAAGTCTGAGAACGGACTCCTATACTACAATTCCAGCATCCAGCGCATCAAAGGATGGCACCGGATGATTTCTGAATATGTTGTCAATGACACCGGGGAGGATTGTGTGCTGGAGGACAGGCCTGCCGAGTGGGGCAACCACGGAGAGTACCGCCTTCTGGAACTTGGCGCGAACAACTTCTTTATGGCTAAGACATTAAGTATAAACCAATATTGCAAATGAGACGTACACTATCAATTTTGCTGACAGCTCTCGTGGCATTCTCTTGCGCTCCCAAGGCGGAGGAAGCCGTGGAAGAGCGGGACTGGACCCGGAACGCTGTGGTCTATGAGTTGAACACCCGTCAGGCGACCGCTGAGGGCACATTCGCAGCAGCCGAGAAGAAACTCCCGGAGCTCAAGGAGTTGGGCGTGGACGTGGTCTGGCTGATGCCTGTCTATCCGATCGGAGAGAAGGGCCGCAAGGGAACCCTTGGTTCCTACTACGCCATCAAGGACTATTGCGACATCAATCCTGAGTTCGGAACCCTTCAGGACTTCGATCATTTTGTGCAGTCCGCTCACGATCTCGGACTCAAGGTAATCATTGACTGGGTGGCCAACCACACATCACCGGATCATCCGTGGGTCACCGAGAAGTCTGCCGACTGGTACGTCCGCGACGCTGAGGGCAACACGATTGTCGAATATGATTGGACGGACATCGCTAAGCTCAACTACGAGTCAAAGGAGATGCGTGCCGAGATGGAGAAGAGTATGCGTTTCTGGCTTGACAGAGGAATTGACGGATTCCGCTGCGATGTGGCCTATCAGGTGCCGCAGGACTTCTGGGCGGATGCTTTCTCGAAGTTCAGGTCTGAATATTCCCGCAGGCTTTACTTACTCGCCGAGGGTGAGGAGGCTTGGCTGCATGAGGCCGGCTTCGATGCCACCTACGCCTGGAAACTGCACCATCTGCTGAACGACATCGCACAGGGGAAAGCCGACGCCGACAGCCTTGTCCGCTATGTGGAGTGGAACGCTGCCACCTATCCGTCAGACGGTTACAGGCTTTCGTTTACTTCCAACCACGATGAGAACTCTTGGAATGGTACTGAATATGAAAGGATGGGTGACGCTTGGAAGGCCATGGCCGTCCTCTGCTGGACTCTTCCGAACGCCCAGCCGTTGATCTACACTGGTCAGGAGGTCGGCTACAACCATCGTTTCGAGTTCTTCGAGAAGGATCCGATGCCGGACTGGCATCACAACGCCACCACGGATTTCTATACCTATCTTAATAAGGTGAAGCACGCACATCCGGCTCTTAGTGCCGACAATCCGTCATTTGAGGTGATTTCCTGCACGGATTCCGAACTGGTCTTCAAACGCAGCCTTGACAGCGACAGCGTGATCGTGAGCGTTCAGATGAAGGCTCCGTGGAACTGGAGCATAGATGTCCCTGAGGCCAGGATTTCGCAGGTGGAGCCTCCGAGCTGGTGGGTTGGGATGAAGACCCCACTCCAACTGATGATCCACGGTGACGCCATCGCCGACTATGATGTCAGGATCGAGGGCGAGGGTGTCACCGTAAAAGAAATCCATAAGGCAGAAAGCCCTGATTATCTGTTTGTTGACGTGGCCGTCAGCCCGTCAGCCAAACCCGGAGAGTACGGAATCATATTCACAAAAGATGGAAAGTCCTTCCGCTATCCGTACCAGATTGCCGCGAGGGAGGAAGGTTCCGCTGAGCGTGGCAGCTTCACAACTTCGGATCTTATCTATCTGATTTGCCCTGACCGCTTTGCTAACGCTGACAAAGGAAATGACAGCACCGATGACACAGCCGACAAGGCTGACCGGAGCGAGCCGTTTGGCCGTCACGGAGGTGATTTGCAGGGCATTATCGACCATCTGGACTATATTGCCGACCTTGGAGCAACCGCCATCTGGTGCACTCCGCTTCTGGTCGATGACCAGCCACAGGAATCTTATCACGGTTATGCCTGCGGTGACTACTACCGCATCGACCCTCGCTTCGGCAGCAATTCACAGTACAAGGAATATGTCGCCAAAGCCCACGAGAAAGGCATTAAAGTAATAATGGACATCGTCACAAACCATTGCGGCACAGGACATTGGTGGATGAAGGATCTGCCTTTCAACGACTGGATCCACCAGTTCCCTGAATATACCGGCTCGAACATCGCCTTCTCCACGGCCATGGATCCGAACGCCTCACAGTACGATGCCAACCTTCAGGTCAGCGGCTGGTTCGTGCCTTCGATGCCGGATATGAATCTCGACAATCCGTTCATGCTGAAATATTTCCAGCAGTGGGCGATCTGGTGGACCGAATATTCCGGACAGGACGGCCTGCGCGTGGACACCTACCCTTACAACGAGAAAGTCCCGATGAGCAAGTGGTGCGAGGCCGTGATGAATGAATATCCCAACCTCAACATCGTAGGGGAGTGCTGGGACACCAACATCGACCAGCTTGCCTACTGGCAGGGCGGCAACGCCAACCGTGACGGTTTCGATTCGCATTTGCCTTCGATTATGGATTTCCCTCTTCAGGAGGCTGTCAACGCCGCTCTCTGCGAGGATGAACCGCAATGGGGGCAGGGTATGGTCCGGGTCTATTCGGCTCTCTCACACGATGCCACCTATCACGATGTGTCCAAGATGCTGATATTCCTGTCCAACCACGACCATTATCGTGTCGCTGACGCATGGAAGCAGAACCCAGACAAACTGAAGATTGCCTACACCCTTCTGGCCACAGTCCGTGGAATCCCTCAGATTTTCTACGGGGACGAGATGGGGTTCGCCACCGGCAAGAACTACAAGAGCGACGGTGAGTTGAGGATGGATTTCCCGGGCGGCTGGGAAGGCGACAAGATTGACCTTTTCACCGAGGAAGGCCGCGCCTCCGCCGCCGTTTCGGTAGGAGGAAAAGTAATTCCGCAGGGACAACTCGCTGAGCTTCACGACTATGCCAAGACCTTGTTCCAGTGGAGAAAGGGTAAGGATGTGATCCATAACGGCCGCACGATGCACTTCTTAGGCCGCGACAACACCTACGCCTTCTTCCGCTACAACGACACCGACAAGGTCTTCGTCTATGTGAACAACTCCCCGGAGCCGAAAACCATCCCGTGGTCCCACTACTCCGAGATCGCCTCCGATTTGAAGTCCGGCCGCAACGTCCTTACCGGCGAGACCGTCCAGCTCTCCGACTCCACCGTCGTCCCACCTTCCACCGCCCTCGTTGTGGAGTATTCGTTGAAGTAACTCCCGTTGCCCCTTTCGGCAACATATTCAGCCATTTTTGCTCCTCAAGAGTCTATCCCGCACTCTTGAGGAGCATTTCATCTTGTTTTCGCTTCCCGATGGTGCACGCAGCACCCTTGGGCGACGGAAAGGGGCGGAAGTGCCGGCGGAGAGTGTTGTCAGGTCGCTGAGCTTGCCGAAGTGGCCATATTAGCAGGAATGACGACCTTGGAATATAGACAAACGATGACAAGTCTGCCAAATTGTCATATTCAAGAAAATGGCATAACATTCGAAAATACTCCTTGCGTCCGACTTCGGAGACGGGGTCAGGCGAAAAAAGAAAAAGTCCGGGTTCGGAAACGAGAACGGGCGAATAAAAACAAAACAAGAAAAATAGGAGATTAAAGAATATGGGAAAAATTATTGGTATCGACCTTGGAACCACGAATTCGTGCGTTGCGGTCATGGAAGGCAATCAGCCAACCGTTATAATCAACAACGAGGGTGAAAGAACCACCCCTTCTGTAGTCGCCTTTACCGATGGCGGTGAAAGAAAGATCGGTAACCCTGCAAAGCGTCAGGCCATCACGAACCCGCAGAACACAGTCTTCTCCATCAAGAGATTCATGGGTGAGACTTACGATCAGGTTCAGAAGGAAATCGCCAGAGTGCCTTACAAGGTAGTCAGAGGTGAGAACAACACCCCGCGTGTTGACATCAACGGCAAGCTCTACTCTCCGCAGGAGATTTCAGCGATGATTCTTCAGAAGATGAAGAAGACTGCCGAGGACTACCTGCGCCAGGAGGTGACAGAGGCTGTCATCACAGTTCCTGCCTACTTCTCTGACTCACAGCGTCAGGCCACAAAGGAGGCCGGCAAGATCGCCGGACTTGATGTCAAGAGGATCATCAACGAGCCTACGGCTGCCGCGCTTGCCTATGGTCTTGACAAGAAGAACAAGGACATGAAGGTCGCAGTGTATGACCTTGGTGGTGGTACATTCGATATTTCAATCCTTGAGCTCGGCGGCGGTGTGTTCGAGGTTAAGTCAACCAACGGTGACACACACCTTGGTGGTGATGACTTCGATCAGGAGATCATCAACTGGCTTGCCCAGGAGTTTGCCAACGAGAACGGCGGAATCGACCTGAAGAAAGACCCTATGGCTCTTCAGAGATTGAAGGAAGCCGCTGAGAAGGCCAAGATCGAACTGTCCAACCAGACATCGACCGAGATCAACCTGCCTTACATCATGCCGGTTGACGGAATTCCAAAGCACCTTGTAAAGACTCTTACAAGAGCCAAGTTCGAGCAGCTTTGCGACAACTTGTTCCAGAGATCCATCGAGCCTTGCCGTCAGGCGCTCAAGGATGCCGGTCTGAACGCTTCAGACATTGACGAGGTACTTCTCGTCGGCGGTTCCACACGTATCCCTAAGGTACAGGAACTTGTCAAGGAGTTCTTCGGCAAGGAGCCTAACAGAAGCGTAAACCCTGACGAGGTTGTAGCCATCGGCGCGTCAATCCAGGGCGGTGTGCTCGCCGGTGACGTGAAGGATGTCCTTCTGCTTGATGTCACTCCGCTGTCACTCGGTATCGAGACCCTTGGCGGCGTGATGACAAAGCTCATCGAGTCCAACACGACCATCCCTACCCACAAGTCACAGGTGTTCTCCACCGCGGCTGACAACCAGCCTTCAGTTGAGATTCACGTGCTTCAGGGTGAGCGTCCTATGGCGAAGGACAACAAGGAGATCGGTCTGTTCCATCTTGACGGAATCGCTCCGGCTCCGAGAGGAATACCTCAGATCGAGGTTACCTTCGACATCGACGCCAACGGTATCCTGAACGTGTCCGCCAAGGACAAGGCCACAGGCAAGGAGCAGAACATCAGGATTGAGGCTTCTTCAGGTCTGTCTGAGGATGAGATCCAGAGGATGCGTGACGAGGCCAAGGCCAACGAGGCTGCCGACAAGGAGGCCAAGGAGAAGGTTGACAAGATCAACAACGCCGACGCTCTCTGCTTCCAGTCCGACAAGAACCTCAAGGACTACGGCGACAAGATTCCTTCTGACAAGAAGTCAGCCATCGAATCAGCCCTCGGCTCCCTCAAGGAGGCTGTCAAGAATCAGAACATCTCTGACATCGACCGCTACACCGAGGAGTTGACCAAGGCTTGGAACGCCGCCTCAGAGGATATGAACCGCGCCGCTCAGGCCGGTGCCCAACAGGGACCTCAGAACCCTTATGGCCCTCAGGCTGGCCCGCAAGGCCCTCAGAATGGTCCGGACGACCAAGGACCTGACGAGCAGTAAAGCACAAAAGAAAGGAGACTAGAAATAGCCTCCTTTTTTTTGCCGTCATGGTGACCTCAAGTCGATTTTATTGACTATTTTTGTGGCGTTCCGAAAACGTGAAGACCAGAGAGTCTTAATCCCGATTGATGTCGGCGGAACAAATATATTCACAGGTATATTCACTAAATCAATAAATATGAAAGGTTATATTCTTTTGGCATCGTTGCTGATTCCGGCTTCGCTGATGGCGCAGCCGGCCGCTTCCGGTCAGTACACCTACACCGGAGCTCCCGTGAACCTTACCGAGCACACGTTCAAGTGCGACCACCTGCTCAAGCTTCAGGGCACCGACAAGGAGGCTTATCAAGGGATGGACATTTGGGGTGACTACATCTTCAGCTGCCAGAACTCCGGTTGGCTGACCGTCTATAAGATTGACGGCGAGAAGATTACCAGGGAGTGCAAGCCGTTCAAGCTGGCCAGTTACGACAAGGTGAACCATGCTAATGTGGCCACGTTCGGGCGCACGTTCTATGATAAGGAGGATCGTTTCCCTCTTCTGTACGTCAGCCAGTGCAACAGGAATCCGATCAACGGCCGCAAGGATGTGCTTTACGTCGAGCGTGTCGCCAACGACTTGAAGTCCTCCGAACTGGTGCAGACTATCTATTTCAAGGACACCGACCATCTTTTCGGCTATGCGCTTCAGTGGGTCATCGATCCGGACAACAACTATCTTTACGGCTACGGCAACACCGTTGACAACACCAACGCGCTGAACCGTCACCGCATCGTGAAGTTCCGCATTCCGAAACTGAACGAGTCCACGGACGGTCTCGTGACCTTGACCAAGGACGACCTGCTTGAGAATTATCTCATCGAGGACACCTACCAGACCCACTTCAACCCGATCGGACAGGGGCTTTTCATCAAGAACGGTCAGCTTTTCATGCCTACCGGCTTCGGCAAGGAGAAACAGCCGTCAATCCTCTATGTCTGGAATCTGAACACCCGCACCATGCAGAATGTCATTGACTTGAGGGAGGCCACCTTCGGCGAGCTCGAGGACTGCGCCTACTACAGGGGCGACCTCTACATCCAGGCTCAGGGCGACCTGTTCAGAATTAAATTCTGATTTTCCCGCGGAGTAAGCCTGAATAACAAAGAATCCCGCTTGCGGAGGAACAAAGTCCTTCCACGAGCGGGATTTTTGAATATTCACACCTTCGGTGTCTGTCAGCGTTTCCCTTTGAAGAAATCCACCATCAGGGCGGAGCATTCCTCTGCAAGGACACCTGCCTGAACCTGAGTCTTCGGATGGAGCAGGGAAGGGGAGTATAATGAATATCCTCTCTTGGGATCCAGCGCTCCATAGACGATGCGGCCGATCTGCGCCCAGTTCAAGGCGCTTGAGCACATCGAGCAAGGCTCTACCGTGACGTATAGGGTGCAGTCGTTCAGATACTTTCCTCCGACGGCCTCTGTCGCCGCTGTGATGGCGATCATCTCGGCGTGTGCTGTCGGATCATGCAGCCTCTCGGTCATGTTGTGCCCTCTGGCAATGATCCTGCCCCGGCACACGATGACAGCCCCGACAGGAATCTCATCCTCCTCAAAGGCCAGACGCGCCTCTTTGAGAGCCTCCGTCATGTATTTCTCGTCTAAATCCATACTTTTCTTGAATGAATATGCCGCTTTGGCGGAAACAAAAAAGACAGGCCGTGAAGACCTGTCTGTAAACGTCAGACTGACCGGATTACCACCTGTCCTCAGATGATACAGTCAGTTTTTTGCGTCCGTGGCGGCGACGGGAAGCGAGTACGCGGCGACCGTTGGCGGTGGCCATTCTCTCACGGAAGCCGTGCTTGTTCACGCGCTTGCGTCTGGATGGTTGAAATGTCCTTTTCATATCTGCTAATTTTTTATATTATTCCAAAACGGACTGCAAATTTAATCCTTTTGCCCGTAATTTCAAAATATTTTTGTATCTTGGATTCACATTGAACTGACGGAATATTCATAATAAGCGGCAAGAAACAGGTTGCCGCTTATCCGCAAAGATTTTTTGACTGTCGCTGAATGGAAAATTTTGTTGTCGATAACGATGAGTTCTTCGGAACGGTCATCGCCTTGCTGCGGGAAGGAAAGAATGTCACGATTCCCGCCAAAGGGGAGAGCATGCTTCCGTTCATAACGGGAGGAATTGACTCTGTGGTTCTGGAGGGTGTCGAAGGCGGCACTCCTGCCGGTTCAGCCCTTAGGACAGCCAAAGTCGGCGACGTCGTTCTTTTCCAGACCGACGGCAGGTTCATCCTTCACAGGATCATCGGCAAGGACGGCGATAAGGCCCTGATTCAAGGTGACGGCATCCTCAAGTCAAAGGACCTGTGCCCGCGCGATCGGATTTACGGCCGTGTGACCACTGTTCTGAAGGGAGGTGGCGCGCCCGTTGATGTCGATTCGCCGTCTTACCGCAGGAAAATATGGCTTTGGATGCACACCGTGTCTCTCCGCAGGATTCTTCTCGGCGTCTGGAAGCGTCTGTTCTTCAAGCGGCCTGTAAGAAGGTCGTAGCGCGCATTCCTATCCGAGTCTGAGCGCTGACGAGCAGATGGCCGCGATTTCCTCTCTGTGGGTGATCACGATCAGCGTTTTGCCTTCGGCCTTGGTCTTCAGCCGTTCAATAAGGACTTTCTCCGTCTCGACATCCAGTGACGAGGACGGCTCGTCCAGAAGCAGCACTCCTCCGGGCCGGAGCAGCCCCCTTGCTATGGCTATCCTTTGCGCCTGCCCTTCGCTGAACCCGGCGCCTTTCTCTCCGCATCTTGTGTCCAGTCCCTCGGGCTCTTCCATGACGAAATCCGCTGTCGCGGCGTGAAGCGCCGAGACCAGTTCCTCATCCGTCGCTTCGGGATTCCCCATCTTCAGGTTGTCCCGCACCGTGCCGCTGAACAACGTGTTGCCCTGAGGCACATAGGACAGATTGCACCTTGTGGCCTGTGAAGCCGGGATCTCACTGCCATATTCATTGTAAAACACGATTCTGCCGCTGTCAGGAGTGGCAAGCGCCAGAATCAGGCGCATCAAGGTCGTCTTTCCTATTCCTGTCTTTCCTAGTATCGCAGTCTGGCTTCCGGGGGTGAAATCATAAGAGAGGTCACTGAATATCCTTTGTTCATCCTCCGGGTAGGAGAAGGTCAGGTTTTCTATGCGTATGCCGGTTTTGCCTTCAAGCCGGACGGGATTCTCTTCCGGCTCGGAGGGTTCGTTGAAAAGCTCCGCAAGCCGCTCGGCGGAAGTCATCGCACGGATGAACGCCGGAACCTGACGGCTCAGTTCGACGGTAGGATTCTGAATCTGGGCGACAAGCTGAAGAAACGCTGTCATCGTGCCGAACGTTATGGCGCCGCTTTGGATTCCGAATATCCCCCAGAGAAACGCGGTCACGTAGCCTGCCGCAAAGCCCGTCTGTACCATCATCCGCGAGAACAGCGAATAGTCCGTGTAGCGCATCACCTTGCCCAGAAGCGCCGACTGAAGGGAGTCCAGCTTCGAGACCGAATATGGCGTGTACTCCAAGGAGCGAAGCAGCAGCCTGTTCTGAACGCTTTCTTGAATATGCGCCTGGACGGCGCTTTCCTCTGACCGTATCCCTCGGGTGAGCCGCCTCATTCTTCGTACGTAACTTTTGCTCAGCAGCAGGGCGGCCGGCATGATGAACAGCAATGCCATGGCCAGACGTACATCCATCATGGTGAGAATGTAAAGCGCGCCGATCAGCTGGCTCGCCGTCACCATGGTCACAGGCACTCCGTCGCACAGGATTCCTGCCACTGTCGTCACATCATCAATCATCCTGTTGAGTATGTCTCCGGAATGCTTGGCTTGATGTCCGTCCCAGCGGATTCTCATCAGATGGTCGAAAAGGTCATGGCGCAACCTGTTGGCAAGCTTCGCCTCTGTCTTCCGGCTCAGCCTCGCGCTGATTTGTGACAGAATCATCCTGAGCGCCATGCATCCGATCATCAGCGGGATAAGAACATCCAATCTCCCGCCTCCCTGTCTTGTGACGTTGTCGATGATTTCCTTGCAGATCCAGACACTTGTCAATGAGACCGCGACTCTGGCCATTCCGATCAGCCCGGCGCACAAAATCCGAGTGCGGAACGTTTCCGAGGCTCTCCAAAGCCACACAATGCCGTCTTTGATCTGCATAAATATAAAAAGGTTAAGTTTCAGGCTAGCCACGAGCGAAGCACGTTCTCTCTTGGAACGCGTGGTTGCTTATTTGCTTCGCCCGTAATTCCGCACATGCCAAATGTGCTTATTTCCTGAAGTTGTTGTCGATGATCGCCTGAGGCAGAAGATCGCCGTAGACCTCGTAGCGGCCGGACTTGAAATTGCCGACCCAGTCCATCATGACCATGCCTGTGGAGGAGCACTCGCCGTTGACCAGACGTCGGTAAACAGTCGGGTTGTTGTTGGCGGCATTCTCACGGTAGGTATTGTCTGTCGAGATCAGCCCGGTGTACCCTGAGGTGTGGTTGATTGTCCAGCAATTGTGCTCTGCGTTCTCAGAAGCCCAGTCCATGAAGTCGCTGACGGCTTTCACCTTGACCTCCGGCTTCTCGACATGATAGTAGTCCTGGACGCCAAGTGTGCCTTGGGCCACGCGGCTGGTAATCACGGCTCCTGTCGTTCCTTCCTCGGCGAAACTCCATCCTGAGATGTAACCGCCTGTTATCGGCTGGTCAGCGTAAGCGTCACGGGACAGAATCAGAATCTTGCCGCGCAGATCGCCTACGGTAAGGTCTGGACGGTAGTCGATGCGGAACCTTGACGGGAATGTCTCCTCGCTGCCGAGGAACTCGCTCATCAATGAGTTCCAGACTGACCTGTCATTGTAGGCCGGGCTGCCGTTCTCGAACTGCATGATGACCACGGCGAACTCCGAAGGATTAGCGTCAATCTTGTTCATGAGCGTCTGGACAGCTTTTTTGAAAGAAGTCTTTGTCGGGATGAACCCGTGGTAGACGTGAAGCTCGTTCCTGTACTTGAACGCCCTGACGCGAACCTTGCGGTAGCCTGGACGGAAGTCGTAGGCCCTTATTCCAAGATTCCACTGAGCGGACAGTCCAAGACTTTGGGTTCTGCCGATTGAAAAAGCGGTGCCGTCACCGGTGACAGCGTCGTGCGTGCCAGGAATGGATAGCCGCGCGAACGGAGTCGTGTCATCCAGCCCTGCCATCCACGCCCCGTTGGAAGCGTTGGCCCTGCTCACCGGCTCGTCTGAATATTCATCCTCGACGACCGCCTCCTGCTGCTCCGCCAGCAGTTCCTCATCAGTCGCCATCTTCTCACTACAAGCCGCGAACATCACTGATGCGCATAAAGCGGCGGCAAAGAAAGATCTTTTCATCATTGTCAAACTATTTATGAATATATTATTTCCACTTTAGGTGTGCCTTCCTTTCATCCACGCTCCGCGCGTGATCGTTGCCTATCATGCGCGGAGTCTCTCTCCAATTCATTTGATCTATTTCTCTCTTACGCAACGGACAGGGTTTGCCACCCACTTGTATTTTGAATCCATTACGTTGATAGACGCATTGTTTCCTGCGGCTTTTCCGCTTTGCCCGGTTGCATCGTCAAGCCACACATAGGCTCCGATATCAAAGGTCTGGTTTTGATGAGAATTTCCTGTTGGTGCACTATAATGATATGAGGTCGATACTCCGACATAGGCAGGCTCCCCATCGCTTCCATACCGGAACCCTGCCATCGGGTAATATGCCCCTTCCGTGTCAGATGAGTTGGCTTTAAAGTAATACCCATTCTCAAACTTAGGTATATAACGCTCAACCGTTCCGCTAAGGAAGCTGGTTGTGATGCAGTTGAACTTTTCTTCAATCTGACCTTTGTTCATATCTCCCTTAAGTGTGGCGCTGCCGGACGTGTAAATAACGAAGCCGGTGAATGTGAACTTATTGGAAACCCTGTATCCGGCAGGGCAAGGATCGTAGATGGTTTTGTTGTCTGTCCAACCGGCTCCAGCTTCCTTGTTGGACAATTGGCCGTCTGAATACCAAGTGAATTGATTGTTTGTGTTGTTATCCCCCCACAAAAGATCATTGTTGACAGCAAGCCAATCCCATTCACTTGAAGCTTTGTAAGCATTCAGCAAGCAATCCGGATGCTTCACTCCCGAGAGTATTGTCGCCTCCGATGCGCTGGCAGGCGCAAACACATTATAACTCTTGCTGATGTCCTTAGCCACCCCGTCCACATAGTAAGTAGAACTGTTAGGGAACGGATCCTTGCGTCCCCACTGGTAGAGTGTGGTATAATACGAAGTCTTTGACCAGGCTCCGAGGGTGCGGTCCATCACTGTGAATGTCGCTCCGGCCTGGTTCGTGACCACGTCATCTGTAGGCAGTTCATCACCTACTCCCCAGATGTGCCAGCTCCAAAGAATATCCCCGGTGCAGTTCTCGCCGCTGTAGACGGCGATCATAGCGTTGCCGACATTGCCGTTGGCTGTGTAGGTGACTTTTCCGTCGGCAAGACTGACATTCGAGATGAAGTTTTCAGTGTCCTGCCACATCAATTTGGCGGATTTCGGGGCGATGGAGGCTGAAGATGTGTGGAATCCTGCTCCTTCTATGATTCCATTCGCGCCGTTGCCGATTGTCGTTGCCGTGAACGAGTGCGTACCCGTTGTTGTTATCATATAACAGTTAGCCGTCTCACCAGTCTCGGGCCCCGGGTCAGGAGTGTCTGGTAACAACTCCTCTGTCACTGCAACTTGGTTTTCCGTGTTGTTGAACACCGACGCAGTCAACGGAACAACGTAGTACTTCCCGGTCTCAAAATCGCAAAGTGCCTTAGTTGTCAACTGTATCGAGCAATGGGTAGTCTTTATGTCGATTGTCAGTTCCTGCCCAGACTGGGCTCCAGGAGCGACAACGGCATAGGCTATCACTGAGCCACTCAACAGTGGAGTCTCCGTGAGATTCATTTTGACCTCTTCCGAAGTCGCGGTTCCTGCCTTGAGAACTATTGGCGATGCAGTGATGTCATAGGAATAGTCTCCTGTCAGAGCCACCGGTGAACTCATTGAGATGTACAGAACCTTCTCATCGTCCGGCAATGTGCGCGTCTCGGCAATGTTAGACTTGATGCAGCTCTTGATGTCATCGAGGTTTATCTCGAAACGAAGCAACACTCCAAGTTGCTTCATATTGCACTTGAAGCTCCCGTCGCTCAATTCAGTGATCTTGCTGGAAGCCTTGAAATCATATTCAGCGATTGATGAAGTCCCTGAATATTCCTGAGTCGAGGGAATATTCACTGGAATGGCATTTTTATCGGTCGCCGCCGCAATGTAAGGGTAGTAGGCATAGATTGGTGTCTCACCATCAGCAAGATTTCCTTTGAAGCCTGTCTCCCTGATCGGGTAGGTGTTTGTGCTGGTGAAAGGTTCATTGGTGGTCGTGCCGCTGCCGAAGATTCCGATTTTGTCGCCGACGCTCCAGTTCATCGCTATGGCTCCGTTGTCCAGAACCTCGCCGACTACGGAGCGTGTCCTGTCTCCGGTGAAATCCTCCTGGATTCCAAAAATCACGACTTCCTTCGTTGAATCCGCTTCCTGCAGAGCCTCCCTCTGTGAACAGCCAAGCGCACCGGCGAAAACCGGCACGCTCAGCAGCAATCGATAAAAATGCAAGTTCATTTTATGAATATGTTTTATTGGATTATGTTCCCTCCGTTCCCGTAGGTGTTCGAGTTCTTGTCCGTCTCGTCCGCACCCGAGGTGTCTGGGGTGGCATCGCGCACGCAACGTATAGTGAATATCTGACGGTCACCTATGGCAGTAGAACCTGTGTTGTCGTTCTTGTCTGTAGTGATAACATTCCTTGAGTTGACGTAGTACACCATTGTTCCCTCGCTATTCGGACGTTCATATTTACTCTTGGCGCAAGTATAATTTGTGCTAAGGGCGTTGGTCAGTTTGTCAGTGTATTTCAGCATTAACGTCAACTCTTTCTCGTTAGGTATTCTCCACTTTCCGAGATCTGACTTATCCTTTGATTCGTAATAATACTTTTGACACCAGCTACCGGTCATCACTTCTGACTTGGTAAAGGTGCTTTGTGATTCCTTATTCTCACTTACAGACGAAGGCGTGAAAGTGAAATTTGTACCGCTGCCACTTATCGATATCGTAAATGATCTATAATTTCCATTTTCGGCATATATCTTAATGCTTTGTGAAGTCGCTGTTGTACTTGTAGAACTTACCGATATTTGTATATTTACGTCTTTTGACGATATGGTATTTTTGTCGCCATCATTGTATGTATAGTAGAGCCCTTCGTTGCTTGAGAAATTGCTGATTACTACAGGGATTGTAATAGTGTGTGTATACGTTGTCGTCCACCACGATGTGCTGCTTGTCGTTGTTCCAGTCACATCACCAACTGTCACATTTGGGACGTAGTCTGGAGCCACTGACAAGTTTTTTTCTGCTACCTTGAATGCCTGAGGCAGCTTGTCTTGAGATTCTCCTCTGTAGTGTTCCGAATATTCGGTTTCAACAGTGAACGATTCCCTGACACTCTTGTTATCCAAACCGATGACACTTATAGTTTGGTTCTCCGAATTGAAAGTAGACAGGTCAGTTGTCTCGTTCGAATAATTCTTTAGTGAACGGACACATCTTACAGAACTTTCCTTTGATCCATAGTATCCGCCATAGGAAGAACCTTCGTCAGCCCACCACGCTGATTTTCCCGAGGTGCTTGTGAAGTAATTGTTGACGGAGCCGGTGTTTACCGCCATCTTAATTCTCGCATCGCTTGGCAGCGAGTTCATACCAAACCAATAGTTCGTACATTGGTCAACAGCTGGAAGATACCATTTAATCTCATCACCATCAATAGCACCATCTCCGTTCTCATCTCTGTTTCTTGACAGGCATTGATATATTCCATAACTTCCAGTTGTGGTAAGAGCATTGCTGTTGTATGAGATTGTGTTATTTGTCAATGTGTAGCCAAAGGAATCAGAATTAACGTATGTATCCCAAGATGCAGAGGTCCCTATCGCATTCTTGAAGTTCGCGTAACCATAATGATTATCATTATATGAACTATTCGTGGTTCCGTTGCTTGCAGAGTTATATGATTTAGTCGCAGGCGTTTCATCTATCTGCTCCACTCCGAACGGATTATTAGCAGTCAAATCAAAGAACGACTTGATGGAACGCTGTTGGATAGAGAATACGACATTGTCTGTGTATGTACTTTGTTTGTCCTCGCTTACCTTGATCGTTCCGAATGCGATTGTCATAGAACGGTCATCTGCGTTGATGAACTTCTTGAGTTCGGCGCTTTTGTCCGACGCGGAATTCATCTTGCTGTCGTAGTAATATTCATTCACATAGGCTGTCGTGTAGATATAACCATCGCTGACAATATAGTGTTCTCCATCGGATGTCAGCGAACTGCCTTTAAGTTCATCCAAAAATGTGAATATGTCCGTAGTCTCACTCTTTTTGTAGGCTTTGAACGTTGTCGCACTGGCCGGCTTTCCGAATCTTATCCAATCGTAATCCGCGCTTGATTTTCCGGAGAGGTTGGCACTTGTGATAAGGACATTTTCGCTGTACGGAGTGTTCAGCATCACTGAATATTCATTAATCGTCGCACCTGACGGAGCTGCGATTTTCAACAGCACATTTTCGTAGTGGGCGTCAAGTCTTATGTTGAATGATTCGCTGTTGTAGCCGATGAGATTACCCTCGGCGCCGGATTGGTTTTCCTCATTAGTCTGTGCCTCTACTACAATGCTGTTCACACCGTTCACTGTGACTGTGTAGGTGTAGTGATAGTTGCGTCTTATCGAGAAGTTATCGTAGGCGTTGCCGTTCTTTGCGGAAAAATCCCCAAGATGGATTGTGTACGTCACGTCTCCGGAATATTTGGAATCCTTATACTGTCCCTTGACAACGATGTAGGTGCCGTGCTCAGGAGCGTATTTGAAGGTGCGGTCAGTGGAACTTACACGCCTTTCACGCTCAGCGTATGTCCAGTTAGCCGGTGAAGCCTTTGCCGGCTGGATGTTTTCCGGCATATAGAACTCTATCTTGTTGTTGATGACCGCCAGCGCCACTCCATCTTCGTGAGAATGGAAATCTCCGTTACCTTCATATCCCCCGTTATAAGTCACTCCATTTGTTGCGCTCCAGCCATTGTAGTCTCTTTCCATCAACGTTGATGACCTTGAATATTCGTGGATGCTGTATGTCTCAGGAGTGAAGGTCACATCAGTCGTGCTGGTGTTCGTGCCGCTCTTGAACTCAAAGCTGATCTTCGCCACGATCCTGCGGAGGTGGATCACTCCGTTCATAGAGCAGGATTCCTCTTCTTTGTTGTCATATTCAAGGGTAAGAGATCCGTCATCTCCGAAATTGCCGCTCTCGCAGTAGTTTCCTGTCATCATAACGGAGTTTTCGACAATATCGAGCTCGCGGTTCGCCTTGTTGATCTTATGGTCAAGGAACTGAGTCCTGCTAAGTTTTTCGATCTCGCTCATCTCGATGTTGCAGAACTTGGTGTTGTAGTTCGCGATGGCATAGAGGTACCAGTTGCCGGTGGTGATCCCTTTGCCGGCAACATCGAGGTTTACGGTGTACTTATAGTTTGTGCTTGTGGATGATGTCGGGGTCCCCATCTGGTCCTTGTTGACGTAGATGACGATCGGCTTGTCGTCTGTGCCGGCCTTGTAGAATAGCAGAGCCATATTCTGGACGTTGGTCTCCACCTCCGCAATTGCTCTGGTGACGGCGATGACATCATCGCTCGGGGCGGACAGATTGAGTTTTATCGAGTTGACAGGGAGGCCTTCAATCACATCCTTCCCCGTGTTGTTCTGTTCTTTTTCACAGGCTGTGAATCCTACGAGCGCAGCGAGCGCCAATGCTATGCTTAAAATAGTCTTTTTCATCTCTCTCAGTTAATCAAATGAAATTTCGTTTCCAATCTCGTCCCAATCGTCAACCTCGACGTTAGGCTTCTCAGTGTTGATCTTTTTGATGTCGCTGCCGGCGCATACTGAGCCTTCCATAGCGATCCTCACCGCCCGGGTCTCGGGGGCGAGGTAGTCTCTCCTGATTTTTGCAATTCTCTTCATATCAGTGTCTTTCGTTTTCCATTTTCGCTAAAGGCAGCCCCTTAGCAAATTCGTTAAATAGTTTTTTGTGTTTTTGTTTGGATAGTGGGTGTATATTCATAAGACAAAACACTCAAAACGGTGGGTGAGCCCTTTCCGGGCTCATTGCCGCCGTCTTGGTGTGTTGCTGGATGCCGGGTTTACTTCGCCCTGGTGATGACGGCGCGGCTCAGTGCCGGGTCATCGTAGAACATGTTGTCAACTCCGCCTTTGTAGTCGATCTCAAGCTGGGAGGCCGGCACTCCGAACTCCTTGGTGAGGCAGTCGTAGACGGCCTGTGCGCGGTCGTGGCTGAGCTTCTCGTTGAGCTTCTTGTTGCCGGTGCCCGCGTCGGCGTAGCCGCTGACGGTGAACTTGATGCCCTTGGCCTTGAGGATCTCGGCGAGAAGTCCGATGTTTACCCTTGCCTCCTTGGTGAGGGTGCTCTTGCCGATTGGGAAGGTCACGTAGTATGGAGCGGCGACGCTGCTGACTTCCTTCACGACCTCTGTCTTTGTCTCGGTGGTGCGGAGTCCTTCGAGTTCCTTCTCAAGACGCTCGCGCTCGGCCTTCAGCTCTGCGAGAGCGATTTGGTAAGAGGATATGTCTGATGTCTCAACGACTTTGATCACCTTGCTTCTGCTCCATCCGCGCGGCTTGAACTTGTAGGTGAGGCCGATGGTGGCAGAGAGGTTGCCCTCTCCCCAGCGGTGGCCGGTCTCGCCGTCGAACGCCTCGTTCACCATCATAGCGTGGACATTGACGTTGAGGTCAAGCGCGTCGCAGAGCCTGAATGCGTTGTTGAGCCCAAGGTTGGCGCTGATCTCGTTTGTCTTAGGCGCTTCTGAATATACATGCGCCCATCCCAGTCCGAGGAACGGGGTAGGGTTCCAGATGTGTCCCTCCGGCTTGTAGCCGCAGAAAGCGTTCGCGAGGTTGAACATCACGTCGGCGTGGATGTTCCAGAAGCTGAATTCCTGTTTGTCGAGCCAGTAGCCGTGCCCGCCCTTTCCCGGCACCTCGGCGTCAAGTCCGTGCGTTCCGTCCTGGGTTGCGCCCTTCTGTCCGATGCCGCTGTAGGCGAGTCTCGCTCCCACGGTTGGGGTGAACCATTTGCCCACATATACGTTGAGCGCAGGCGCGAGCCTGTCGCCGAACTTGCATTGTGTGTCATGCTCTCCGAAGTAGATCTGGGCACCGCCGTCCACTCCGATGAACCAGTTTGCCTTGAAAGGAGCCGTCTCCACGCTGTACTTGCCGGAGTTGTACTCCACCGTCACAGTCGTGTCAGTCTTCACCGTCGGCTGCTGCTGCGCCATCGCGGTCACTCCCGCAAGCGCGATCATGGTTGTCGTGATTAGAATTTTGTTCATATTGTTTGGGATGTTTGTATTATATTTTGTTGTTTTACTTATGAAGATGTATGGCTTATTGATTAGCCGTCTTATTATCCGCGCGAAGCATCCTGTACTTGTAGTTGTGCTCAATGATGGCCTGTGGGAGAAGGTCTCCGTAGACGGTGTAGGATGATGCCTCACGTGCTCCAACCCAATCCATGAAGACGATGCCGGTAGGGCCGAAGACCGTCTCGTTGATTAATGCGTCATAGATTGGTTTATGAACTTGAGAAGCATTTTTCTGATAACAAGTTGTTGTTCCTGGGATTAAACCGCCAGATTCATCATATCCAGAGGTGTGATTAAGAGCCCAAGCCTTTTCTTTGAAATACTGGGAGTTCTCATCGGAGAAAGTTCTTGTTGTCTGATAAAGGTCTTTAATCTGCTTGTTCTTTTCCGCTCCCCCATCTCCGTCGTATTGGTAGTAATCCTGAACATAATATGACGTACTTGCTCCATTTACATTTGTAAGTGTGGAGGTGAAGGTGCTTCCAGAAGGGTACGGAGAAGCCAATGCGGCTTTTGTTCTGTTACTATAGTCATCGCGTGTGAAAATTATGAATTTACCGCGGCATTCGCCAATAGTAAGATCCGGCCTCCATTGTACTATCTGTGAATCAAATTTATGCAGGACGTTATATATTTCGTCCCATTTTTTAGTCCTTTTGTAAGCAGCCGGCAGTTCACTTTCATGTCTGAATTGCAAGATTACAAATTCCCCAGGATTATTATTTAAAGCATCACTTAGTGTCGTCAATACTTTTTCCAATGAAATGCCGCAATTGGTCATTCCATGCCACATCCACATCTCACCATTTTGTCCCCCTATGCTGTTTGCCCTAAAAGCTGTTCGCATATCGTAGGCTCTGATACCTAATTCAAATTGCTGTTTAATATCTAGAGATTGCGTTTGGCCTGCATCAAATAGTGAAGTTGAGTATGCCGCTGCATCATGTGTTCCAGGAATCGACAGCTGCTGCACATAAATCTGATCATCCAGCGGCGTGATCCAGTTGTTTCCTGTTTTGGTTTCTGGCATAGCCGGCAAGGTGATCTTCGCTTTAGCGCTCGGGAGGATGTTGGTCTGCTTGCCGTTCGCATCAGTCCTGCCACCGATGATGGCGTTCAACTCACCGGTCGCATGAACCTGGATTGTGATCTGGTTGTCATTGTCAATGGCAACCGGAGGAAGGAAAACAGTCAAGGTTATTGACTGGCCTCCTTGAAGGTCCACCCAAGTGTCGCTCCCGTTCTTTATTCCTACGTGGTATGTCTCTGTGGTTGCGCTTTCAGCACCTTCTGACATAGACTTCTTTGCAATGTCATACTTGAATTTTCCTTCGGAGACTCCCGGATAGGTGGCCTTCTTGTTTATGACGCTTATTCCGGTGAGTGTCACTGTTCTCCCATTCGCTGATGCCCCTTGTACGGTAACCTCCAGCGTCGTCATGATCGGCTTGAAAGACAAAGGGACCTGGTCGATTGGTTTCGTTGAGAGATTCGCTACCATGTAGGCCTCCGTCATGTCGGGAAGAGTCGAATAGTGATTGTTGACCGCATTTCCCTGAACAGTACAGAACTGATTGTGATTGACAGTGAATGAAGCGATTCCGGTTTTGGCGTCAACGCTTACCTTGCTGTCATCCGCCGGATAAACCGCATAGAAGTTGTGCATATCTTCGTTACCGCCCCATGCGAGCCCGGCCTCATTGTAGACAAGCTTGCCGGTGTTCTTTGAAATCTGGCCCACGGTGTAGTCAGCCTGCTTGACATCCTCGGCCTCGTCGCAGAAGATGCGCACCTTGTCGCCTTCCACCCAGTTGATCTGAAGATTGTCATCCGGATTATATGCCGTCTTGGTGTTAGCCTCCGAAATTGAGAACGAAACCTTTTTCCCCGAATGCTGTCCCTTGTCAGGGTCGAGCTCGTTCTCGTTGCAGGATACAAATGCCCCGGCCATCAGTATGGTGGCCAAAGACGCTATCTTGAATATTCCGTTTTTCATTGTGAAGATTCTTTTTTCGTTTTACTCAAATACGTCATTTTGAAATACGTCCCGTCGTCCGTTAGTCCCACTGGTCAATCGTGAATTCATCTCCGCCTTCCTGACGGTCAATCGTTGTAGTGGTGTTGTTGTTATCAACCACCACCTTCTCCTTCGATCCCGCGCAGATCCCGCACTCCGGGGTCACGCTGACGAGGTTAGTCTCTGGGGTAACATAACCCCGATTAAGTTTTATGTACATAGTCTCAATAAAGTTATATCCACACAAATTTCCCTGCCCCCTTCCGAGAGCATTTTTGCAAAAGTAGCCCTTTAACAAAATTATGGCGGCCGCTCCCAAAAGCCAAGGAATCCCTCCGCCGCACCCAATTTCTACAAGAAGCTCAACGCTGAGCAACATGAATATATTCAAACACATAGAAGATAGCACCTCCGCATATCGCCCCCCTGCAAAAGCCCCGAAAGGCCCCCGAAAGCCCTTCGTCTGCCGGTAATGCCGACTAAAATGTTTAGTAACGCCTGATGCCGGATAGCCTTTCGGAGGTAAAAATGGAAAATAAAGCCGCCCGGAAGCAAAGGCTGCACCCTCGGGAACCAAAAAGCCCGAAAAACGTTCCCCAAGAGTGCATCATGCACTCTTGAGAATCAAATAAGGCCGAATGTGCTGCCGATGGGCTCAGGCGCAAGCCAACCATCTCAGCCTTGAGGAAAGGAAACGGATAATCCATTCGGACACATTCGCAAGATGGTGAAGATTAGATACTCTGTTCAAGGGACCAATTGAATATTATTGTTATATTTGCAAAAAGACATTTGTTTATGTTGGGCGTTAACCAACATTGAATCATACCTGCTTTGCAAATAGTCATTATATGAAGATACAAGACATACATATTCAGAATTTCCGCGGGATTCATAATCTTCACATTTCGAAGATTGACTCAAGAATGAACATTATTGTGGGTGTCAATGGGGCTGGAAAAACAAGTTTCCTCGATGCTTTGTCGATTTTGTTGTCATGGGTGATAGCGCGTATGAAATCCGCCTCAGCCAAAGGGAGCGCACCGAAAGATTCTGATGTAAGTCTTGGCTCCAAGGAGTCATGCTCATTGTCAGTCACAATTGAAAACGGAGTATCTTGGTCAATTCAAAAATTCAGGGCGTTCTCTTCACGCAACGCTTCATACAAAACAGATCTTGGACAGATGTCCGCATTTGCGGAAAAGATTGTCCAAGGTGTGGATCATGGTGGCAATGTGCCTATAATCATGTATTATCCTGTGGAAAGAGCAATCGCATCGGCGCCTGTTAATCTGCATCGGTCAGAACCGACCATCTGGGATGTCTATAAGGATGCACTGTCTGGCAATGCGAATTTCCGGTCTTTGTTTGAATGGTATAGACGGCAGGAAGATTTGGAAAATGAATTGATTCGGGACGACACGTCATACCGTGACCGCAGCTTGGATTGTGTACGTCACGCCATCAGCTCATTTTTCCCGGATTTTTCGGAACTGCGCGTGCGCAGAAGGCCTCGGCAGGCAATGGTTGTCAGGAAAGGTGAAGAGGTAATTGAGTTCACTCAGTTGTCACAAGGTGAGAAGTGCTATCTTTCCTTGATCTGTGACATAGCCAGACGCCTAGCCATAGCTAATCCTGGACTGGAAAATCCTCTTGAAGGAGAAGGCATTGTGCTTGTGGATGAAATAGATTTGCACCTTCATCCGAAGTGGCAGTCGGAAATCGTTCCGAAATTAATGGATGCATTCCCCAATTGCCAGTTCTTCCTTTCCACGCACTCCTCAATAGTTCTTTCCGACTTGAAGAAAAGTCAGATCATTCCCATTTATGATGGCGACAAGGTTGACATATCTTTCGATCCTTATGGAAAGTTATCCAGTCAGATCATGACTAACTATTTCGACACACCACGTCAGAGGAACCTTACGGTGGCGAACGACATTGACGAAGCATTTGATGCTCTGAGAAATAGGGACACGGAAAAATTCAACAAACTGTTTGACAAGTTGTTGCCAATTATTGGCGCAAGTGATGCTGACATGGTGAATCTCAGAATAGAAGCGAAAAGGAGAGGGATGGTATGAGAAGAATAGCAAAATCTGGGATTCCACAGTCCCTTGCGGCTTTCAACAGAACACCACACGTGGACTGGGCGGATATTCATAGACCGGAGAACAGGAACGTGTACGAAGATTGCCTTAAGAGATGCTCTTCCGATCAGGGTAATCTATGTGGATATACTGAGATAAGCATGACGGCTGATTCCAAACACATAGATCATTATATAAAAAGGGCTTTTGCTCCATACTTGACTTTTGATTGGGAGAATATGATCGCCGCGGTCAAGGATTCTCGTTTTGGAGCCGATTGGAAAGATAAGCAAGTCAAGGATGCGGATTATAACAATGAGACCCATCGTTATCGGAATATTCTCAATCCGGTCGCAGATGAAATGAACAACCGTTTCATTTTTTCCACCGATGGGACAATTGAACCATCAGACAATAACGATTCCGCCGCGGTTAATACAATCAGGATTTTTAATCTGAATGAAATTTCTCTGAAGTCACGCCGAAAAGATGTCATGCAAAGTGTCCGAGCCATGATTAAAGGAGGTATTGACCGGCAAGATATTCTGGATTACTTAAAGCGAGATGGTTTCGTTAGTGCCATAGAATATGAACTGTCGCACGTGTAAGTTTTTGACAGTAAGTTGTAGAAGGAAGACAACGAGTACGGTATCACCGCACAAGGAGGTCAAATACCGCTGAGAGGCACCCTTCAGACGAAGGACACCTCCCTTTGGCAGCACGGATGCGACAGGGCACCAGCCGCAGTTGGTCATGGACACACCCTAAAGTTCCCTATTCTTCCGGACCGTCTATTTGGCAACGCCTGATGCCGGATAGCCTTTCGGAGGCAAAAATGGAAAACAATGCCGCCCGGAAGCACAAGGCTGCACCCTCAGGAGCCGATAAGCCCGAAAAATGTTCCCCAAGAGTGCATCCTGCACTCTTGAGAATCAAATAAGGCCGAAAATGCTGCCGATGGGATCAGGCGCAAGCCTAAGTTCACAATCCCAAAAATTTTTGACTCTGCCCACCTATTTGTGGATTCGTGTGAAAATCACTACCTTTACAGCAAAGTGACTATACTGGCAGTAAGTTTTGTAGTCAAAGATTGATTTAATGGACACAACATGTTTGACCATATTAACATATCTGGATTCAGGGGAATAAAGGAGACCCAAATAGATGGACTCAAACAAGTGAATCTATTCTTCGGGAAGAATAATTGTGGTAAATCCTCACTGCTCGATGCTATTTTTCTGATCAGTGGGCTGTCCAATCCAAAACTGCCGTTCAACATAAACATATTGCGGGATTATCGCCGTTTGGGGAAAAGCGACATAAACCTTGATTTTTACAATCTTGACACAAATGTGCCTATCACCATAACAGCCAATAACGATGAGTCCAGAAAACTCAAAATCAGATTACTTGAGGTTTCTGATCAAGAAGTTGATTTGCTGGGCAGTGGGAATAATGTATCCTCCAGCCAATCTGACAGCAAGTATGGTTTGGTGTTGGATTACAATATAGATGGTGTCACGCACCGTTCAAGCATAGTGTTCACATCAAGTGGCAACAACGAGATAAAGCAAGAAGTTCACCTTGACAAAGAATACGAAGAGAAACTGAATTGTAGGTACTTGAATTCAAAATTTGACTTTCACGCTTCAATCTCAGGTTTAGTGAATATTCTCAAAAACAAGGATGAACATTTCTTGATAGACTCGCTACGTTTCATCGAACCAAGATTGGTAGATTTTGTGCTGTCCGAAAATGAGGTTTTGGTGGACATCGGGCTAGACCAACGCATTCCTATCAACATGATGGGAGACGGTGCCAGAAAGATGTTGGCCATTTTGACCTCAATCTATGAATGTGAGAACGGTATCGTGCTTCTTGATGAGATCAGCAATGGCTTTCACTATTCCGTCATGAAGGACATGTGGCTGGCCATATTCAAATCGGCGATAAAGAACAATGTCCAGGTCTTTGCTACGACGCACGACAAAGATTCCATAAAAGGGATGCGTGACGCAGCCTTGTCATTGAATGGCCATGGAGCCGATCTTGTCGCATCTTACAAACTGCAGAAGAAACAGGACGGCATCCTGAACACGTATCATTATTCCCTTGGTAGTCTGGATTTTTCCATTAACCAAGAAATTGAGGTAAGGTGATATGAACAGGTTGTTTATCGAGGCACGGCATGAGAAAACTTCCGAATGTTGTTTTCTGAAAGCTTTGACAAATAAGTATTTTCAGGCGAAAGAAATCGGCTTCGTGTTTATGGATGGATGTGGGAATCTGTTTCGCGAACCGATTGTCAACCAATTGAAATCATCTGAAGATAATGGTGATAATTGCTTGGCGCTTCTGGATGCTGATACCTCTGATAAGGGAGGTGGCTTTGCAAGGAAATCCAAGTGGGTAATGGATAATAAGTCAGAAGTAGGGGTTTCGTTTTCATTATTCATATATCCGAATAATTCTGATGACGGCGACATTGAATGCCTGATGGAACAAGTAGCAAGACGAGATTTGCACGAGGGTTGGTTTGACTGCTTTGAGGACTACGAAAAGTGCGTCAAAGGAATGAAGGAGTCAAGAGGAATGATCCGTTACAACATACCAAACCGAAAAGGAAAGTTACACACCTACATCAGTTCGATGAATTTGAGTGCGGCGCGGAAGCAACGACTTGGTAATGGTGATTGGCTCTTTGAACAGCCAGAGTATTGGGATTTGGAAAACATCAGCTTGCAACCTCTGCTGAATTTTCTCGGGAACAACCTCGTGTGACACAAATGGCCGCTGAGCCATTATGCCTTCTGAATGGTTACTAAGCAAAGGATTGTGACAACCAAACAACGCTACCAATGCCAATAGTTTCGGATTTATGCACTTTAGGCCTTCAATCCATGAAAAGCCATGTAGGTGACACCTTTACCGTGGGCGAGTATCTTATTTGTTCTTCGGAAGCAAAAAATTAGCGCAAACGTTGCTCAAAAGCGCCACAGACACCCCTCCAGGAACGAAAAGAAGCAAATATGTTTCCCCCGAGTGGCTGTGCTGGTCTCCGCCCAGATGCCGGATATCCTTTCAGAAGCAAAATAGGAAAATAATGTCATCCATGAGTGCTCGGCAGCATCCTTGAGAGACGAAAAGCTGGAAAAACGCTTCTCAAGAGTGCATTCCGCACTCTTAGGAAGCAAAAGAGGCCGAAAGTGCTGCCGATAGGATCAGGCGCAAGCCAACTGTCTCAGCCTTGAGGAAAGGAAACGGATAATCCATTCGGACACATTCGCAAGAAGGTGAAGATTAGATACTCTGTTCAAGGAACCAAAATTTCATTTACAACAGAGGATCCTCAGTCTGCGGAGATGTCAAAGATGGAGGCAAGATTGATAGTTCTGCTGGCCAAAGAACCAGTCGGTACTCCGAAGAAAAGTCATTCACCGGCTTTGTCACATAATGTCCAAGCAAACAGAAAACACCGTTGACAACAAACGAATAGCGAAGAACACGGCCCTGCTGTATGTCAGGATGCTATTCTCGATGGGTGTGGGGTTGTTCACCAGCCGGGTGATCCTCGCAAGCCTCGGGGTTGTTGACTACGGAATCAACAATGTTGTCGGCGGAGTCGTGGCGATGTTCGGATTCCTTAACGCGGCGATGACAACCTCGACGCAGCGTTATCTCACATTCGAACTGGGACGAGGCGACACAGAGCGCCTCAAGCTGACGTTCATGACAAGCGTTTATATTCACGTCATAATCGCGGCGGTGGTAGTGATGCTTGCGGAGACAATCGGTTTATGGTTTCTGAAAAACAAAATAGTCATACCCGAAGGGAGAGAAATCGCAGCGATGTACTGCTACCAGTTCGCCATACTCTCCACAATTGTGTCAATCCTGAGTTATCCGTTCAACGCGGCGATAGTGTCGCACGAAAAGATGAGCGCTTTCGCCTACATCTCCATTTTGGATGTCATTCTGAAACTCGTGGTCGCCTACACTCTGTATATGGTCAGTTCCGACAAACTGATTGCCTATTCAACATTAATGCTTTCAGTCCAGATCCTGATGACATCAATCTACGTCATCTACTGCAAAAGGCATTTTGACGAAACACACTTCAGGCGGTTATGGGACATGCGGTTACTCAAAGAAATGGGATCCTTTGCAGGATGGAATATGTGGGGAAACGTCGCCTACATCCTTTTCACCCAAGGTTTGAACATTCTGCTGAATATGTTCTTCGGACCTGTGGTCAACGCCGCAAGAGGCGTGGCAGTGCAGGTGCAAGGTGCGATAATGCAGTTCGCAGGCAGCTTTCAGACCGCCCTCAACCCACAGATCACCAAAACATATTCACAGAATGATTTTGAGAATATGCACAGGCTCATATTCAGAAGTTCCAAATTCACTTTTTTTCTGTTGCTGTGTCTGTCGCTGCCGGTGATTTTGGAAGCCGATGTGATTCTGAGCGTGTGGCTGAAAACCGTCCCTGAATATTCATCGATATTCCTAAAGTTGATGCTCTGCATCGCCATCATTGACGCTATCGCCAATCCATTGATGGTTTCAGCGGCGGCCACTGGGAAAGTCAAAGTCTATCAATCTGTTGTAGGTGGCATTCTGCTCGCCATCGTGCCTATTTCATACATAGTCCTGAAACTTGGCGGGAATCCATATTCAGTGTTCATTGTGCATTTGTGCGTCTGCGTCATTGCATTCATTGTCCGACTCTACATCATCAGACCTATGATTAAAATCACCATCTCTGATTTCATTGTCAATGTCATAGCAAAATGCGCTGCGGTCGCAATCCCAGCCATAGGCATATCAATCTTGTTCAAAACGCTACTGCCACAATCTGTACTTTATGCGGTTCTTGTCTGCTGCCTGAGCGCCGCAACTGTTGCCGTATTCGCCTATTATGTAGGCTTGACTAAGCACGAACGTGAGGTAATAGGAAGGAAAGTCTCAGAGGTAATCAACCGATTCCGAAAATGATCAGCATCAAAGACAAAAAAGACTGCTGCGGCTGTTCAGCCTGCGTCCAGACGTGTCCAAAGCATTGCATCAAACTTGCCGAGGATGCGGAGGGGTTTCCCTATCCGACGGTTGACAACGATGCGTGCCTCAAATGCGGAAAATGCGATAGCGTTTGCCCTATGCTCCACTCGAACGGACCACAAGAGCCAATGGAGGCCTATGCCGCAACCAATCCCAATGAATATGTCCGCTCACAGAGCAGCAGCGGTGGAATATTCTCTCTTCTCGCTGAATATGTCATCAGACAAGGCGGGGTTGTGTTCGGTGCCGCTTTCAACGACAACTGGGAGGTCGTGCATAGCCACACGGAATCGATGGAGGGGCTTGCCAAGTTCAGAGGCTCGAAATACGTACAAAGCCAGATTGGAGACTCATTCTCAGATGCCGAACGGTTCCTGAAAGAAGGACGACTGGTGCTGTTTTCCGGAACACCTTGTCAGATCGCAGGACTAAAAAGATATTTAAGAAAGGAATATGACAACCTTCTTGCGGTTGACTGCGTTTGCCATGGAGTTCCAAGCCCTGGAATATTCAGAGAATATCTTAAATCAACTTCTCGGCCAATAATCAAGGTCAACTTCCGTGACAAAAAGACTGGCTGGAAGCGTTTTAGCATAACTGTCAAATCCGAGAGTTCCAGGTTGAGTGAAGTCTATCACGACAACGAATATATGCAAGGCTTCCTCTGCAATTTATATCTTCGCCCCTCTTGTTACGATTGTCATTTCCGGGAAGGAAGATCTGGCAGTGACATCACGTTAGGTGATTTTTGGGGAATAGATAAGATCAGACCAGAACTTGATGACGACAAAGGGCTAAGCCTTGTCATAGTCAACAATGAACGGGCGGTTGACTTGTTAAGCACACTTAACTGTAATCTGACAGCGATGCAACTAAGCGATGCCGTCGAGTATAACCCAAGCATCACGACATCTGTCAGCATACCTAAATACCGGCGATTGTTCTTCTGGGTTCGAAAGCATTTTGGCTTAAAGCCGGCCATCAGATTATGCTGCGGCACATCGGTTTCAAGTAGAATCGTTCGAAAAATCAGCAATATATTTGTATGAAAATAGCGATACTGACACAACCACTTCAATCAAATTATGGAGGGATCCTTCAGTGCTATGCGTTGCAGACGGTTCTGGAAGGGATGGGACACAGTGTGACTGTGCTCAATCGGAGATACTCCAGACCAGGGTTCAAACAATTAATGAGAAGGTTCGCAAGTTTGACGAAGTGTATAGTTCGGATATGCCTATTAGGGCGGAAAGACATCGCATTAATGAACCCTTGGGCGGAGAACTATGAGATTCATAAACAATCAGAGGCTGCGAGGAGAAGAAATTCCGAAATCCAAAGGTTCATTCGGGAATATATTCATTTATCAAAGCCGCTACGAAGTTCAAAAGAATTGGCTAAATGTGTTGAGACTAAGAATTTTGACTGTGTTTTAGTGGGCAGTGATCAAGTCTGGAGAGAGATTTACAGCCCCTGCATAGAAGATTTTTTCCTCGGCTTTTTGCCGGAAGGTGATAAAAGGCTTAAAATCACGTATGCGGCATCATTCGGTACGGCAGACGCTCCTATATCCAGTGAGCACCTTGAAAATTGCGTGCGGCTGGCGAGGCGTTTTTCTTACATTTCAGTTCGAGAACAGTCAGGGGTGGAAATCATGAGAAACCAATTCGGACTTGATGCGAAATTGTTATTGGATCCAACGTTGCTTCTTTCCGCTAATCAGTACAGGTTTCCTGTCAAGGAAGCCGAGATAGGCGGATTGGTAAGTTACATTCTGGACGAGACGGCTGACAAGAATGCTATACTGCAAGATGTTTCCGAGAACTTGCGTCTCAAAGACATGAAGTTGCGCATAAATACCACAAACCAAGGCGATGGTGACGTAATGTTCCCATCCATAGAGGAATGGCTGTCATCATTCGCCAATGCTGATTTCGTTGTGACCGACTCCTTCCACGGCTGCGTCTTCTCCATCATCAACCACAAACCCTTCATCGCCATCGCCAACAAAGACCGAGGACTCGAAAGATTCACCTCCCTGCTCGGAACTTTGGGACTGATGGATAGATTAATTTTTAGAAAGGAGGATTTCATTCGCAAGAAAGGGCCATTGCTTCAGTCTATAGACTATACCATTGTGAATAATAAACTTCACGAAATCAAGCAAGAAAGCCTTGACTATCTGGTGAATTATCTATGATTATCCTTTACATTGACATAATCGACAATTTATAGTATATTTGCCATAAAATATATAGTATGCTGCTTACTAACATAAAATTATATAATTGGAAGAATTTTCATAAATGCGACGTAAATGTCTCTGAAAGGACATTTATTGTTGGTTCGAACGCTTCCGGGAAGTCAAATTTTTTGGATGCCCTTCGATTCTTATATGATATTGCAAGAAGCGGCGGAGGTCTACAAACAGCCGTTGCTTCTCGCGGAGGAATGACGAAGTTGCGTTGTCTTGCGGCAAGGACGAGAACGGATGTTGAAATCGCCGTGACAATCAAGAATGAGATTAACGGAGATGTTTGGACATATCGCCTGTCATTCAAAAGTATCGGCGGCGGTATTATGAAAAAAGAGGTGTCTATCTTGGTCGAGGAAGTCAAAAAAAGGGATGTATTCTTGCTTCAACGAACCCCGGACAGCATCGGTGAAGACTCGGACACCTTGAAATACACTCATTTGGAGCAGGTGACTTCAAATCAAAAGTTCCGAGAATTGAGAAACTTTTTCTCAAACATTGAATATCTTAACGTCATCCCTCAGTTGGTACGAGAGCAGGCGTCACTTCAATTCTCCACCGACAACGAAGATTACTATGGACGGAATTTCTTACAACGCCTTGCGCAAATGAACAAGACGACTTGCGCGGCATACTTCAAGCGTGTTAATGACGTGTTGAAAAAAGCGGTACCTCAATTAGATGAGTTGAATTTGGTTTTTGACCAAATGGGGACACCCCATCTGGAAGCTAGATATGAACACTGGCGTGCCAAAGGGACCAAACAACAGGAGAATCAGTTCTCGGATGGTACTTTACGTCTGATAGGCTTTCTGTTCGCTCTTCTGGACAACAAAGGAGTTGTCCTTCTTGAAGAGCCTGAAACCAACCTTCATTCATCAATAGTGGCTCAACTTCCATCTTTCATAGCGAAGCTGCAAAGAAGTAAGAAAGAAACCAGACAAGTGTTCATAACAACACATAGTTATGAAATGCTGTCCGATGAAGGGATTTCCGGAGAAGAAGTGGTGTTGCTGAAACCGTCGCAAGAAGGTACAGAAGTAATCAACGCCGCATCAATCAAAGAAGTGAATGAAGAACTCAAGGCTGGATTTACTATAGCGGATTCAGTAATACCATATACAAAACCAAGTCAAGTTGAGGGTCTGTCCGACATCAAGCTATAAAGTATGAATGTATGGAAGATATCCTTGTGTATATATCCGGAGAAGACCCTGTGACCAAGACCTTAATAGAGAGGATCTTGACTTATTGCTCTTCGAGATTCAAGGTTTTTAAGGAGATGCCGGCAAGAGGAGGCCAGATTAAACATAAAATTCCAGAACTGAACAGATTGTCAAGTTCTAAACCCGTCATCCTTCTCACGGATCTGGATGCTACTCAATGTGCTCCGATGTTGAAGAATAGCCTTTTGGCGAATCAAGAGCAAAATGAGGATTTCATCTTCAACATTGCTATTGATGAAGCGGAGGCTTGGCTTATGGCTGACAGAGAAGGTTTTGCTGAATATTTCGGCATCCCAATTTCAGAAATACCTAATGCCGCCCCTCAAAGAATGGGAGGCCGCAAACCATTAACAGAGATGGATTTTCCTTACAAGTCTTCCTGGATGTTCACGCACGTTCTTATCAGCAAATCATCAAAGGATGAGTTAAAGCGACAAATAGAAGCCCAAGGGACAGCGGCAAAAGGGAAAGAATATAATCCTGCCGTTGTTCCATTCATAAAGAATGCTTGGAGCATCGACGCGGCAATGCCAAACTCGGACAGCCTCACTCGTATGGTCAGAAGGTTACAAGCCTTGGAAGAGAGATATCCGTTATGAATATGGTCAAGAACGCAAATAATCAGCGGCTAAGGGCTGTCGATAAGGTTGACATATCTTTAGATCCTTATGGAAAATTATCCAGTCAGATCATGACTAACTATTTCGACACTCCACGTCAGAGGAACCTTACGGTGGCGTACGACATTAACGAGGCATTTGATGCTCTGAGGAATAGGGACACGGGAAGATTCAATGAGCAGCTTGATAAGTTGTTGCCAATTATTGGTGCAAGTGATGCTGACATGGTGAATCTCAGAATAGAAGCGAAAAGGAGAGGGATGGTATGAGAAGAATAGAGAAGTCATGGATTCCGCCGCGGTTAATACGATCAGGATTTTTAATCTGAATGAAATTTCTCTGAAGTCACGCCGAAAAGATGTCATGCAAAGCGTCCGAGCCATGATTAAAGGAGGTATTGACCGGCAAGATATTCTGGATTACTTAAAGCGAGATGGTCTCGTTAGTGCCATAGAATATGAACTGTCGCACGTGTAAGCTTTTGACAATAAGTTGTAGAAGGAAGACAACGAGTATGGTGTCACCGCACAAGGAGGTCGAATACCGCTGAGAGGCACCCTTCAGACGAAGGACACCTCCCTTTGGCAGCACGGATACGACAGACATCGGTCTAAACCGATCGAGGATACATCCTAAAGTCCTCTATTCTTTCGGACGTATCCTTTGACAAGTTCTTTCTTCCCATTGCGGAACCTCACGTAAGGAGCCACTTTGGTTTGCTTGGCCTTCTCGCAGTCTAAGCGAATCTCAAGCCTGACTATAATTACCTTGTTCATGTATTATAAGATGATATGTTGAGTAATAGTGGAGGGTTGAAAAGGGCTAGACATCCTGCTGTAAAAACAAGAAGAGCAGCCGTAGAGGACAGCCGCTCTTCATAGAGTCCAAGGTAATCATGTCCCCACAATCTCTCATCCTATAATACGTCACAAATATAGTCATTCTCGTTGAATTTCAAAATACTGGCAATGAAAAAGGCCAATGGCCAGAATAAACATGCGATCACCGACAACGCTTATAATATTCGAGCAGCAATCATCCTATTCGCATTATATCGAGCAAGCGTATGAAGCGTAGGCCGTCTAAAATGTTTGGCAACGCCTGATGCCGGATAGCCTTTCGGAGGCAAAAATGGAAAATAATGCCGCCCGGAAGCACAAGGCTGCACCCTCGGGAGCCGAAAAGCCCGAAAAACGTTCCCCAAGAGTGCATCCTGCACTCTTGAGAATCAAATAAGGCCGAAAATGCTGCCGATGGGATCAAGCGCAAGCCAACTGTCTCAGCCTTGAGGAAAGGAAACGGATGATCAATTCGGACACATTCGCAAGAAGGTGAAGATTGCTTTATTAGAAATCTGTGATAGAGTCCGAGGGTTGATAGTGTTAGAACATCCTGCTGTAAAAAAGCAAGAAGAGCAACCGATAGGGACGGCCACTCTTCATAATGATAAGGTAGTTAAAGTCTGCCCCCCAATCCTTACATAATAATGCAAGAGTAAATATAATCATTTCCCACGAATTCCAAAACCCCTATGTGGAAAAATGAATGACTGAGCAAGAATCAAATTTAAAAGAAAAGACGGTTAAAGGAATGTTTTGGGGTGGAATAGACATGTTCTTCACCAAGGGACTGAACTTTGTCTTTAACCTACTTATCGCCAGACAATTGAGTCCAGACGATTATGGAATGGTTGCCATTGTAGCTGTAATAATGGCCGTATGCCAATGCTTTGTTGACTCTGGATTTGGAGCCGCTCTTGTAAGAAAAGGCAAATGTACAGAGGATGATTTTTCATCGATATTCTATTTTAATATAGCGGTTGCGTTGGTTTTATATATCCTATTATTCATAGGATCTCCTATTATATCAGAATTTTACAAACAACCGTTATTAAAAAGCGTCACAAAAATATATTCAATAATTCTTATAATAAATGCCCTGGCAATTGTCCAGAACTCTAAACTTACCATTGAGGTTAATTTTAAGGCGTTTGCAAGAATATCCATCATATCATCCCTGGTTTCCGGCTCAGTCGCTTTATATTTTGCCCTCAGAGGATATGGAATATGGTCGCTCATCATTCAATCTTTAGCCAATGCTGCCATTCGAACCATTATGCTATGGGTAATTAGCTATTGGAGGCCAAAGGCTATTTTTTCGTTGAAATCCATTAATGAATGTTTTTCATTCGGTTCAAAATTACTTGGGTCATCAATTATTAACACCCTATACAATAATATTTATACACTTGTAATCGGCAAAGTGTACTCTCCAGAGTCACTTGGGACATATACCAGAGGAGAAAGCATAATAAAGTTTCCTTCCGAAACAGCGACAACTGTAATTAGTAATGTATCTTACCCGATCTTGAGTTCGATCAAGGAGGACAAAGAACATTATACTGAGGCATACAGGCAATTAACAAGAATGGCCTCATTCATAATATTTCCTATGGTAATAGGATTGGCGGCCATAGCGGATCCATTTATTCGGATCTGTTTGACAGACAAATGGGAAATGTCCATTCCAATAATGCAAATATTAAGTTTCTCGCTATTGTGGGCTCCCGTCACAAGCATCGATCTCACCATTCTCAAAGTAATAGGACGTTCAGACTATTTCCTGAAGATAACGATAATCACAAAAATAATAAATATAGCGATACTGGTATCAACGGTTCCATTCGGGTTAATCGCAATGTGTTATGGCCAAATACTAGCGACGTTGATTCACCTGATTGTTGATGCTTATTATACCAAGATATCATTTGGTTATGGGCTGAAGGAAAAAATCTCAGATTGTGGCGCTAATTTTCTTATAGCAATGGTAATGGGCGCAATAGTTATTCTTGCCCAAAGCGCTATGCCAAGTCCATTGTCGAAATTGTGCGTCGGAGTTCCCTGTGGAGTGCTCTCCTATATTATTCTGTCCAAAATATTCAAGATCAAAGAATTGAACAAATATGTCGAAATAATTGTAAAAACAATAAAATGGTCACATTAATAGTACAAGCTCGAGTAGGGTCAACTAGACTTCCGAATAAAATACTGCTACCATTCTTTGAGCAGAAAAACATAATTTCCATTATAATAGAGAAACTCAAGTCGCTTCCAAATACGGATATCGTATTGGCGACTACAACCAACGAAAAGGACACGATTTTGGTTGACACTGCCAAATCTCTTAATGTTAAATCTTATCGTGGTAGTGAGAATGACGTTCTTGCAAGATTTATCTGCGCCGCGAAACAATGCAATGCAACAAAAATCATTAGGATTTGCTCAGATAATCCTTTTCTCGATATTACTTCATTAAGGGAATTGGTTGAAATCGGAGAAAAATCCAATAATGATTATGTCAGTTTTCTTGTCAATGGCAAGCCATCTATTAAAACGCATTTCGGTTTCTGGGCTGAATATGTAACGCTTGAGGCTTTGGAAAAAGTGCAGGCGCTCACGCAAGAGAGCCTCTATCGCGAGCACGTTACAAATTATATCTACACTCATCCGCAAGACTTCAAAATAAAGTGGTTGGAAACACCGAAAGTGTTGCAGGGAAGAGAGGACATACGTCTGACCATTGACACACAACAAGATTTCATTGATGCGCAAGAAATCTACAAACACTATGTGGACAATAATATGACAATCGAGGATCTTGTCGGCTATATTGATCAGACCCCAAGTCTTCTGGAGAAAATGAAAAAGGAAATCAAACTGAACTCCAAATAATTACAACGATGAAAAGTACTTATATTATCGGAGAGATCGGACAAAACCATAATGGTTCTGTAGACATTGCAAAATTGCTGGTTGAACTTGTCGCACGCCCCGTGCATGAAGATTTATTCAACCTTGACTTGAAGCCGATGGATGCCGTCAAAATGACCAAGCGTGATTTGACCGAAGAACTCTCCGCATCACAAATGGCAAGACCTTACAATACGCCTAATTCATTCGGAAAAACCTACGGTGAACATCGTGAATATCTTGAATTATCTGACGAAGATCATTTTGAAGTGTACAAACACGCAAAGAAATTCGGGCTTGATTTTGTGGAAACCCTATGCGCGAAAGGGTGCCTGTCTTTGCTTAAGTTGTTCACCCCTGATTATCTAAAGGTTGCAAGCAGGGATCTTACTAACCTTCCTCTTCTGTCAGCGATGGGAGAAACGAAGATCCCTATCATCCTGTCAACCGGAATGGCGGGGAAAAAAGAACTTGATGAAGCGTTGGAAGTGATCACAAGATACCACTCCAACATTTCAATACTTCATTGTGTCTCCCAATACCCGACAGAACCAGATAATCTGAATCTGAAAACCATAACGTACTTAAAGAAACATTACGGACAATACAGGATAGGATTCTCGGACCATACAATAGGAATCTCAGCCCCGGTAGTTGCAGTTGGAATGGGGGCGGAAATAATTGAAAAGCACATCACAATTGACCGGAGGATGAAAGGGACGGACCAAGCTGGTTCTCTCGGGCCAGATGGTGTCAACCGCATGGTGAGGGACATTCGTGTGGCAGAACGATGGATGGGAACAGAGGATCTATATATTGACAAATGCGTGGCAGCTTCCAAAATCAAACTCGAACGTTCCATCGCAACCAAAAGACGCATAAGTAAGGGAGAAATCATAAAAGAGACTGATTTACATATGCTGAGTCCTGGTGATGGATATAAATGGGATCAACTGGCAGATGTGGTTGGAAAGACGGTAAAGGAAGATATCCCCGCAAATGAAGTGATTTACCCTAACAACATAGAATAAAATGTTTGTACCCAAATTGATCCTTACAGACATCGATGGTGTGTGGACTGACGGTGGAATGTATTATGACCAGACAGGCAATGAATGGAAAAAGTTCAACACCTACGATAGCGCCGGAGTGTTGTTTGCCCATCAAAATAATATTCCAGTCGGCATCTTGACAGGAGAAACAACAGAAATAGTAAGGAGAAGGGCCGATAAACTTAAAATCGACTTTCTGTATCAAGGAGTAATGGATAAATTGCAGATGGCGGACAAGATATGCAAGCAGATCAATTGTGAACTATCTGACATAGCTTATATAGGAGACGATATGAATGATATTAGTCTTCTAAAGGCGGCTGGTATTTCGGCATGCCCAAGTTCATCTCCTGAGTATATTAAGAAATACGCCCAATTTGTGACAAACAAGAAAGGAGGCGAAGGTGCATTCAGGGAGTTTGTGGAACGTATACTAAAGATTGAACTGTAATGGAAAGAAAAATAGTATGCATTAATCAATACCCATTGAATCCACGGAGCAAGCGATTGTCCTATGTCGAGACGTTCATACGCACAGGAATAAAATTTGAGTATTGGGATACCACCAAAATCTTTTCACAATCAGATGCTTTCGTTGATTCTCAGGAAGAAGCGGAATATGTGAAAAAATACTCCAGCTACGGTGAACTAAATGAAGCTCTGTCACAATGTGACTGCAAGAAATCACTGTTCTTCATGGGAATTCCAGAAAGATTGGAAGACCGGGCTTTTTTCAAATTGCTGTCCGAGCATGGATGCAGGATGGTCAAAGTAGATCAATGTGCGAACACCATACGAATACCCAAGAATGCAAAGGACCTTGCATCTTTCATCTGTTCTCCAACAAGGATTTGTAACTATATAAAAAGGGCATTGCTCAAGCGCTATTTCCAAGTTAATAATATACATTACTTTGACTTTTTTTCGTCTTCCGTTCTCAGCGGCAGGACGCGTCCCATCAATCATCCTGATTATGATGATTATAAATTGATGGTTAAGGATAAGAGAAACGCTTGGGTTGAAGGTAGATATGCGGTGTTTTATGATTCATATTTTCCATTGCATCCTGATTTCAAGTATATTCATAAACTGAAAATGGATGTCGACTACCAACATTATCTTAACTCCATGAATTCGTTTTTTGATTGGATAGAGCGTGCTTTCAACCTCAAAGTGATAATCGCTGCCCATCCGAGTTCAAACTATTCTTCTGACGATTTTAATGGAAGAAAAATAATTAAATGGCATACATGTGAGCTGACAATCAATGCTCAAATCATCATAAATCAGAGCAGCAACAGCACATCGTTCGCTCTCTTGGCGAACAAACCTATAGTGTTCATCACGTGTGATGACATTGAGAAATGTGATTATTTGAGTAAATATATCAGCACTTTAAGTAAACTGCTTGGCAAAGAGAAATTCAACATTGACAGTATGGACTACGACAAACTGGAGATATCTCCGGTAAATGAGCAGTTACGACAAAGCTACATATATACATTTTTGACCGATAAAACCACAGAAAACAAAACCAACGGAGAAATCTTCACGGAATATGTCAAAAGCCACATTGGTTGATCTGCCCAAAATATTGGACAAACGGGGGAATCTGTCCTTCGTGGAGGAGTATAATCACATTCCTTTCAAGATTGAGCGTGCCTACTGGATCTATGATGTTCCTGGTGGAGAGGCGCGAGGCGGGCACGCCTACAAGCAGAATGCGGAGTTCATTGTCGCTCTTTCCGGCAGTTTTGACGTGATCATAGACAATGGCTCTGAAAAAGAGACATTTACACTTAACAGGTCATATTATGGTCTCTATGTGCCCAAGGGGTTATGGAGGGAGATGAACAACTTCTCAACAAACTCGCTTGCTCTGGTGCTGGGATCTGCTCCTTACGAAGTGTCCGATTATATCTTTGACTATAACGAATTTAAAGAGTTCATCAGCGATGAAAGAGTCAACAATATATGATTGCACAATTGTAGAGTTGGACAAGCACCATAGCGATAAAGGCAATCTTACCGTTGTGGAAAACGGCATAACAGTTCCGTTTGACGTCAAGAGGACTTATTATCTTTACGACATTCCTGGAGGAGAATCTCGCGGCGCACACGCCCATAAAAGGCTGAAGCAACTGATTGTCGCGGCCAGCGGAAGTTTTTCTGTCACTTTGGACGATGGCAAAGTTAAAAGGACATTTCTCCTGAACAGGCCATATCAAGGGCTGTTGGTTGTGCCGGGAATCTGGAGGGATCTTTATGATTTCTCTTCCGGAGCGGTTTGTCTTGTCCTTGCTTCCGAGCCTTATGAAGCAAGTGATTATATCAGAGATTACGGTGAGTTTTTAGATTATAAAGGATGTTCGAAATAAAAAGATACACTGCATCTTGTCAGATGCAGTGGAATGAGTTTGTCAAAGGGGCAAAGAACAGCACTTTCCTCTTTGACAGAAATTACATGGATTACCACTCTGACCGATTCGAGGACCATTCCCTTATGGTATACCGAAAAGGAGCCTTATATGCCTTGTTGCCTGCGAATATATCCGGGGATCATGTGTATTCGCATCAAGGACTGACATACGGAGGGCTGATAATGTCAAAAAAAGCATGTGCGTCTGAGGTGCTTGAGGTATTCAGCATGATCAATGCCCAATTAAAATCAGAAGGTGTTAAATCCGTGATTTACAAGCCTACCCCGTACATTTACCATTCTATACCATCGCAGGAAGACCTTTATGCGTTGTTTCGCTTGACGGATGCAAGAATCATTGGAAGAAACATTTCTTCGACAATATATCAGGGAAACAAGATCAAGTTTGTGGAATCTCGAAAATCCGGGATAAGAAAAGCAAAGAACCACAGCCTTAAAATTCGTCAATCCGAGGACTTTTCCCGCTTTTGGGAAATACTCAGTGAGAACCTTATGACAAATCATAACGCCAAACCTGTTCATAGCATTGAGGAAATGACACTGCTCGCCAATCGTTTTCCGGACAAGATCAAGTTATATCTGGTTGAATCCGAATCCACGGGAATTTTGGGAGGTACAGTGATTTATGAGGCCAATGATCAGGTGATTCACACGCAGTATATTTCTGCCAGCCCCGAGGGAAAAGAACTTGGAGCTCTTGACTTGTTGTTTGATTACCTGATCAATGAGGTTTATGCAGACCATCCCATATTTGACTTCGGACAATCAACAGAGGAAATGGGTAAAGTCCTGAACGACAAACTGATATTCCAGAAAGAGGGATTCGGCGGCCGTGGCGTGATTTATGACATCTATGAGTACAGCCTTTAGATACACAATCTCCCCATACAACGACGAGTTGTACCGGAAAGAGTCTTCGTCAAAGGATGATGTCATCAATCTCAGACGGTATCTTGACAAACGCTTCGGGAATTGGTGTTACACAGAAAGAGGGCGAACCGCAATATCCCAGGCGCTGTCATGCTATAACCTTGAACCAGATGATGTTGTCACTATATTCACAACATCCGGGAATTTCTACATCAGCGGTTGTGTCACAAAGGAGATTGAGAAGTTCTGCCGGTGGTCAAGGGAAATGGAGCGCGACACGAAGCTTATATTTATCAACCATGAGTTTGGATACCCCTACAAAAACCCAGAGTCCCTGTTGAAATATGATTTGCCTATCATCGAAGACTGTGCATACGGCTTTTTTACTGAAGACCCCGATGGCAAGATGGGTGAAATCGGTGATTTCGTAATATATAGTTTGTCCAAAGCATTTTCTTCGGACTTTGGCGGTATCCTTAAGTGTAAAGATAGAAATTTCAAACTGAGCACTTTGCTGCCTGAAGAAGATGTTGCCAAGCTTGATACCCACATCTCTGCCCAAATTCAAGACATCGCCCATATAAAGTCAGCCCGGTTAAAGAACTACAAAATGTTCTTCGAGAACCTTCACGAGATTGGTATAGAACCGTATTTCAAACTTGAAGATGGAGTTGTTCCCGGCGTGATATTATTTCAATGGAAAGATACTATCGATTATCCTAAGTTAAAACAGTATATGCAGGACAATGGTGTGGAATCAACGGTGTTTTATGGAAAACCGGCATTCTATCTGCCAATACATCAAAACCTTGATGAAGGAGACGTCAACAATATATGTGGTATGATCAGTAATTTTCAAACGAAGAAGATATGATATATTCCAACATATCGCTAGGAGATGGAGTCGAGATTGACCCATCATCATCGGTCAATAATATCACTATAGGAGATAATGTCAAAATAGCCAAGAGAGTTTCTGCGTTTGGCAGCAAGAATTGTCCTTTAAGGATAGGGAAAAACTCTTATATCGGAATGAATTCCATTCTTAATGGTTACGCAGCGGAATTGTCAATCGGGGAATATGTAAGCATTGCTCAAAATGTCAACATGATGACCGACTCTGGGCCGAATGCGAGTGAAATATTCCAACGGATATTCCCGATTACCCATGGGACAATAACAATAGGAGACCATTCTTGGATTGGTGCGTCTAGTATCATAATGCCTGGTGTCACTATAGGAAAGTTTTGTGTGGTGGCCGCCGGATCCTTTGTCAAACAATCGTTCCCGGATTTTTCCATAATCGGTGGTACTCCGGCAAGGTTGATCAGAAAATTGAATGATAACGAGATTAAAGAATTAACAAAATGATAAAATTTCTTGATTTGCAGAAAGTCACAGCCGCTCATCGTGATGAGATTGACATCGCGGTCAAGCGCGTGCTTGATAAAGGCTGGTTTCTTCATGGCGAAGAGACAGAGCGTTTTGAATCTGATTATTCACAGTATATCGGGACAAAGTATGCGGTAAGTTGCGCGAACGGACTTGACGCATTATATCTAATATTCCGAGGATATATTGAATTGGGGGTCCTGAAAAAGGGAGATGAGGTTATCGTACCGGCAAACACTTTCATAGCGACAATATTGTCAATAACGGAAAATGGGTTGAAACCGGTTCTTGTCGAGCCATCTGTCACCACTTATGAGATAGATGAGAACGAAATAGAAAAAGCGATAACGGCAAAGACTAAAGCCATTTGCATCGTCCACCTTTACGGGCAATGTGCCTATACTGACAAGATTGGAGAGATTTGTAAGAAATATGACCTGAAATTGGTGGAAGACAATGCACAGGCACATGGCTCTAAATTCAACGGCCACAGAACAGGATCTTTAGGTGATGCCGCAGGACATAGTTTCTATCCCGGCAAAAATCTTGGCGCCTTAGGCGATGGCGGTGCCGTCACCACCAATGATAAAGAATTGGCGGACGCGATACGCTCACTTGGCAACTACGGCTCTCAGAAGAAATATGTGTTCAAATATTCAGGGCGTAACAGCCGGCTTGATGAGATTCAAGCGGCAATACTCGATGTCAAACTCAAGCATTTGGATGATGACATTTCTCTGAGGAAAAACATAGCGAGATACTATATGGAAAACATTACCAACCCTAAGATTGTACTGCCTTCGGTCAAGGATTGGGATCAACACGTGTTCCATATATTCCCGATTAGATGCAAAGAACGCGATCGGCTTCAGGATTACTTGACAGAGAAGGATATCCAAACCATTATACACTACCCAATCCCACCTCATAAGCAGGAGTGCTACAAAGAATGGAATGATTTGTCATATCCTATAACGGAACTGATTCATAATGAAGAATTGAGTCTTCCAATCAGCCCTGTCCTTACAATGGATGAGGCAAGAACAGTAGTTGAGGCCATCAATGCATTTAAGTAAAGTATGCTGCCAAAAGTTTCGGTTGTAGTCTGTACCTACAATCAAGAAAAGACAATCGCTCGCACACTTGACTCAATCCTTGCGCAAAAGGGAGATTATTCCTACGAGATAATTCTTGGCGAGGACGGCTCAAAGGATGGAACAAGGACGGTCTGCGAGGATTATGCGAAGAAACACCCGGACATCATCAAACTCATGCCTGCCGCACCGAACAAAGGTATGATGCGCAACTGGAGAGACTGTCTTGCGGAATGTAAAGGCGAATACATCATGGCTTGCGCTGGAGATGACTGGTGGCATAACCCGGACAAGATCAAGATCCAGGTCGAGTTCATGGACAACAATCCGGATTATGTCATGTGCTACACGGCAATAATCCGGCATAACACAAAAATGGGAAGTTGTTGTAAACTGCCAGTTGTCAACCATCCACATAAGAACATGTTCGGGGCATTGCTGATAGTTGATTTCATATCCGCTCCGACAGCTTGTTTCAGAAAGAGTATGCTCACCGTGATTTCCATTGACGACTACATCAAGAAAGGCTACCTTATGGAAGATTACCCAGCATGGCTTGAAATGATCAATTATGGGAAATTCAAAGGTTTGGAAGACTACACTGTCACATACGTTCAAAATTCAGATTCACTAAGCACCTTTCCGACTCTTGAGAAACAAGTATTGTTTGAACAGAATGTCCAGAATGTTCGCTGCGACATGGTTAAAAAATATCATAGAGAGAACGAATATTCTGACAACGACTTACAAGACATCTATTACAGGAATCTATATTCACACGGAATTAAGTTCAACGACAGAGCTTTTTCATTAAAAAGCATTTTGGCGGTCAAATCCAAGAATGCCCGTGATTACCTTAAAATTGTTATGGCTAGCAACGCGATAACATATTCGATTTTAAGAAAACGAAATAAAGAATACGCCACGATATAAATTTATGATCAGGATCTTAAAAATACTCTTGGCATTCATTGTCTCTTGTTTTTTTTTCTTCCCTATCACCTTCACATTTTTGCCTCAGTCCATCAACAGCAAAATAATAATGGCGGTTATAGGGTTGATGATAATGGCTTTTGACTTGTTGAGCGGAAAGAATAAAAACGTTACGGATAGATCTTTCATTATTATTTTGGTGATTTCTAGTTTGTTCTCATTGATATGCTATGCATCGACAACACTGAACAACACCAGTGAATATACCTATTCAACCTATGTAGTCTCCATGCTTGTGTGGTCAAGTGCCGCATACACGTCGTTCCGGTTTATAAAAAAAGCGCATGGATATTCTTCTATTGGATTGATTTCTAATTATATTATTGCCTTATGTGTGGCTCAATGCATCATAGCCATGCTTGTAGACGTATTCCCTTCAATTAATCATTTCTTACGTCAATATATTGTTCTTGCAGAACAACTTAGCTATGAACATCGCTTGATCGGAGTCGGAATATCATTTGACCCTGCAGGCATTCGTTTCAGTGCGGCATTAATAATATGTGCTGCGATGATGATTGATAATGCGCTCAACAACAAATATATCATAGCGTATTTAATCTCATTTTTCATCATTTTCATAATTGGAAACATGCTGTCAAGGACTACAACGGTAGGAGCCCTGATTGCAATGGCTTTGTTTGTATATAAATCAAAGTTTTGGAAAGGCTATTCTTCCAAGGGAATTGCCAACATTCTCCGAAATTCGGCTGCCATTATCATTTTACTTGTCCCCATAGTTATTGTATTATATAATAACTCACTTTCATTTAGGGAACTCTGCGATTTTGGCTTTGAGGGATTTATCAACTACGTTCAGACAGGCAAATGGCAAACACACTCAAGTGATATTCTTCAGGGAATGTGGAGCGTCTGGCCAGATAACATCAAAACATGGATAATAGGAGATGGATATTTTTCAAATCCAGACAATCCGCGCCTTTATTATATGGGAACTGATGTAGGGTATGCCAGACTGATTTTTTATTGTGGAATTATTGGACTGACAATGTTTGGTTGCCTGTTCATTTATTTGTCCACTTTCTTCAGCAAAAGGTTTCCGGAATATTCGTATCTGTTTGTATTTCTGCTTATTCTACAGTTTGCCATCTGGATTAAAGTGTCAACAGACATCTTCTTGATATTTGCATTCTATTATCCATTGATATTCCAGAAAAACTCTGAGCGATGCCCCGTAAATTAATCTATTGCATGTGTTCCCTATACAATCCCGGTGGGATGGAGAGGGTGCTGCTGAATAAGGTTCGGTACCTCAAGGAGAGGATGGGATGGGATGTGGCGGTGGTGACTACGGATCAGCACGGGAAGCCGACATTCTATCCGTTTCCGGAGGGGGTGCGTATTATTGATCTTGGAATCAACTATACGGATGACAATGGGAAGAATCCGATTCTCAAGACAATTGGATATCTTCGGCGCAGGAGGAAGCACAGGAAGGCCCTGACGGAGTTGTTGCTCAAGGAGCGGCCGGACATCGTGGATTCGCTCTATCCTTCGGAGTCATCGTTCATTCCGAAGATAAAGGATGGCAGCAAAAAGGTGCTGGAGCTGCACTTCAACAAGTACTTCAGGATTCAGTACGGACGGCATGGACTGCTGGGGCTGTCTGATAGGTTACGGACCAAACAGGACGAGAAGATTGTGCGGAAGTTCGACTCCTTCGTTGTGTTGACTGAAGAGGACAAAGGATATTGGGGTGAATTGCCTAACATAGAAGTGATACCCAATGCTGCCGTCACAACGGATACCTTCCAATCCCATTGCTTGGTACATAGAGTCATCGCTGTGGGCAGACTTGACTACCAGAAGGGATTCGACCGGCTGATTGAGGCTTGGAGCATTGTTAAAAATGATTCTGAATATTCAGACTGGCGATTGGACATATTCGGACAAGGAGAGTGGAAGGAGATGCTTGAAAGGATGATCAGGGAGAAAGGATTGACTAACTGTACCCATATTAATCAACCAACCAATAGAATCGGAGAAGAATACAGCCATAGTTCATTAATAGTAATGACATCTCATTTTGAAGGTTTCGGGATGGTGTTGGTTGAGGCAATGCTACATGGAGTTCCGGCCATTGCTTTCGATTGCAAGTGCGGTCCCAAGGACATCATCGATGATGGCAAGAATGGCTTGTTGGTCCCAGAAGGTGATGTCCCTGCTCTTGCGGAAGCGATGAAAAAGCTGATGTCCGATGAATCTCTTCGCCGCAAGATGGGAACCGAAGCGTTGAGGATCAAGGAGAAATATTCAGAAGAAGCCGTGATGGGCAGGTGGATCAGGTTGTTCGAAAAACTAGCCAAAGAATAAGACGACTATGCCGAAGTTGTTACAGATTAATCCGGTGCTGAGGATGAACACCTCGACGGGGAGGATAATGCAGGAGATTGGTGAACTGGCTATGTCCGCCGGATGGGAAAGTTATGTCGCCTACAGCAAGGGAAGGGACGGTCTGCGGAAAAGCACATCTAAGACTGTCCCGGTGGGCGATCGTTTCAGCGTGGCTGTGCACGGGTTGGAGACGAGGTTGCTTGACAGGCACGGGCTTGCATCCAACGGGGCTACCAAGGCTTTCATCAAGAAGATCGAAGAGATTGATCCGGACATAATCCACATCCACAACACCCACGGGTATTTCCTGAACTACAGGATTCTTTTCGATTATCTCAGCAAGGCAGGGAAGCCGGTGATTTGGACCATTCACGATTGCTGGCTGTACACTGGGCATTGTTACTATTACACCGCTGCTGGTTGCGACCGTTGGAAAACCGGCTGCGGTCATTGTCCGCAGAAACGGCAGTTCCCGGCCAGTCTCATCTTCGACAGGTCGGCACGGAATTTCAGGGACAAAGCCCAGGCGTTCTGCTCAATGCCGAAAGACTTGCTGACAATCGTGCCTGTCTCTGAATGGATCAGAAACGAGATGCGGGAGTCGTTCCTCAAAGACTACCGTTTCAGGGTGATTCACAACGGAATAGACACAGGCATATTCACTCCTTCCGCATCTGACGGCGAGGTTCGGGAGAAATATGGCATCGGCGGCAGGAAGATCATTCTTGGGCTTGCGAGCATCTGGTGCAAGGAGAAAGGCTGGGATGACTTTATCTCTCTTTCACGGCAGCTAAAGGACGATGAGGTGATTGTGATGGTGGGGGTCAAGCCGGAGCAGGCGAAGGGGCTGCCTGAAGGAATCATTCCGATCGCAAGGACGGAGAATGTGCGGCAGCTGGCGGAGCTATATTCAGCGGCGGAGGTGTTCGTGAACCCGACATGGCAGGACAACTACCCTACCGTCAATCTGGAGGCGATTTCCTGCGGCACGCCGGTTATCACTTACAACACCGGAGGCAGCGTCGAGTCCATCACCACGGACACCGGCATCGTCGTCCCGCAAGGCGACCTCGCCTCACTGCGCCAAGCGATAAGCACCATCGAATCCAACGGCAAATCCCGCTACCAATCCCCTTGCCGTGAATATGCCCTCGCGCATTTCCGCAAGGAGGACCGTTATGCGGACTACATCAGGCTTTACGCAGAATGCTTGAAGGCTTGATTTAGTCTTGACTACAAAATTTGCGACAATTGATATTTATTTCTATTTTTACAAGTATTACGACAAATTGTAAAAAGTCAATATGTTGAGCAACAGTTTGAAAATTCGACATTTTGGTCCGATAGGTGAAGGCTATGCGGACAATGACGGCTATTTACCAATCAACAAGATCACTATTCTGTGTGGTCCGCAGGCTGTCGGGAAAAGTTGCATTGCCAAGCTGTATGCCACATTTTCTTGGTTGGAGAAAGCTCTTGTCCGTGGGGATTTTACAATAGAGTATTTGACCAAGTATAACCGATTCGCAAAGACATTCTGTTCCTATCAGAGCATTCAGAACTACTTTAAGGATGACACATTCCTTCACTATGTGGGCTCGGCTTTCGAATTCGTTTACGAAAACAAGAGATTTCACGTAAGGCCTTGCGTGGAATCGGCCTATGAGCGACCTCAAATCTCATACATCCCGGCTGAGAGAAATCTTTTAAGTGTGATAGAGGATGCGGAGAACATAAAAAGGCTTCCTCAACCTTTGGCCTCGATGCTTGGGGTGTACACCTTAGCATGCAGGAATATGAAGTCTGATTTGGAACTGCCTATCAATCAGGTTCGATTTCATTATGACAGTCTGAATAAGCGTTCCTACATCCAATCAAGTGGCTATAAAGTCAAGCTAAATGAGGCTTCCAGCGGAATGCAGTCGTTGAGCCCGATGTTTGTCGTGTTGGATTATCTTTTCAAGGTGGTGACCAAATCTGTTCCTGTTCAGCAAAGCGACAAGAGCCTAAAGGAAAAGGAGATGATCCAAAAAAGAATCGCGGAAATCCTAAAGAATGACGCTTTGGCTCCGGAAGTTCGTCGCATTCTTCTTGAACAAACAGCAGATTCCTCCAACAAATACCTTTTAAGTATTGTGGAAGAGCCTGAGGAGAACTTATTCCCGACCTCGCAACGTGGAATCTTGAATTCGCTATTGGCATTCACCTCAGTAGGTAATAATAAATTGTTGCTTACAACACATAGTCCATATATTCTTGATTACCTTGCATTGGCAATCAAGGCTTGGAATGTGTCGAAGAAGGCTGAAGACGAAGATCTGAAGAAAAGGATTGATGCGATCGTCCCTGCGGGTGCTCAGATTAGTGGAGAGGATGTATCCGTCTATCAAATCGATGGACGTGGTGTTATCACGACCTTGCCATCTTATGATGGTATGCCTTCGGACGACAACTACCTCAACAACATACTTGCTGAATGCAATGACTTGTTTAATGATTTGTTAGATGTGGAAGAGAGATGCGAAGAGTGAATTTTCTGGCAAACGCCTATAGACTTGAACCCGTGAGAAATGATGAATTGGTCGGAGTATGTGATCCTGCCGGTGAAATGCCGGCATATTCAACGGCCGATAAGAACTCTCCAGATAAATGGGTTGCAACCATCCAGAATCCGGAAAGTAAAGCTTTTCAATTTGTTCCTGTTGACAAGAACATCGTGTACTATAGGGAAGATGGCCAGAAAGAGTCTTCTTGCGATGGGATGATTCTTTACAATGAGGACACCAGCGTGTGCTTCGTTGAGCTAAAGGATGTTCGTACCGCAGGATGGCTTGCGGATGCGATTTCGCAGCTGACAAAGACTATCACGATGTTTAACCAAAGCCACGACTATCGTAAATTTTCAGACAGAACGGCTTATGCCGCCAATTGTCATCATCCGCATTTTCAGAACTCGTGCCGCGAATTACTTCAAGAGTTCAGGAGCAAAACGCATTTCCGCCTTGCGCCGCAAGCGACAATTGAGATAAAGCAATAACACCGAAAATAAATTACTAATACTCGTAACGTTCCAATTCCAAGAACTGAGAATGTGCGGCTGCTGGTGAATATTATCACCGGCTTCAGTGTCGAGTTCACAACCCTCGCCTCCGGAATGATCATCCCGCAAGGCGACATCGGCGAATAACATAACCACAACATAAAACCACATATGAAAATACTCCAGTTAGGGAAATTCTACCCCGTTTTAGGCGGGGTGGAGAAAGTGATGTTTGACATCACCAAAGGGCTATCGGACGAGGGGGTGGAATGCGACATGATGTGCGCCACAAGCGATGGAAGAGGGACTGAAGTCGTTGACCTTAATGCTCACGGACGAGTCCTCTGCTGCAAGACTTGGATGAAGATGGCGCGGACGACCATCGCTCCGTCAATGATCACTGAACTGAGGCGCAGGGCAAAGGGTTACGATATCATTCATATTCATCATCCAGACCCGATGGCGGCGGTGGCTCTGATGCTGTCGGGGTTTAAGGGGAAGGTTGTGCTGCACTGGCATGCTGACATCCTGTCACAGAAAACGCTGCTGAAATTCTACCTGCCGATTCAGAGGTGGCTCATCAAAAGGGCGGACGCGATTGTCGGAACCTCACCGATTTACCTCGCGGAATCACCTTACCTTCAAAATGTTCAGGGTAAAACACGCTGCATTCCGATCGGAATAGAACCCAACCAGAGCGACAGCGTAAAAGTGCAAAGCATCAGAAATGACTATGCCGGGAGGAAAATCATTTTCTCTCTCGGACGGCTTGTTGAATATAAAGGCTACCGCTACCTCATCGATGCGGCTAAGTACCTTGATGACAGTTATATAATCCTTATCGGAGGCGGTGGTCCTCTGAAAGAAGAACTTGGGAATCAGATATCAGAGTCCGGTCTTGGCAAGCGTGTCAAGTTGCTCGGAAAGGTCTCGGACGAGGATTTGCCCTCATATTACGGAGCTTGCGACCTATTCTGTCTGAGCAGTATAATGAAGACCGAGGCTTTCGGAATAGTCCAGATTGAGGCCATGTCGGAAGGAAGACCGCTGATCGCCACGAAGATTCCAGCTTCAGGAGTCTCATGGGTCAACGAGGACGAAGTTTCAGGAATCAATGTCGATCCATGCGACAGCAAGGCCATTGCAGATGCAATCAAATCCATCACAAAAGACAAAGCCACTTGGCAGCGCTACAGTGACGGCTCTCGCCAGCGTTTCGCAAAGTACTTCACAAAGGAGAAGATGCTGGCCGGATGCCTCGCGCTTTATTCGGAATTATTGAATGACAACCGGTAGAGACGGCTGCTCTTCAGGCAGCAGTCTTACTTTTGCGTGTCTGCGTATGATAATCGATCAATAGATAATCCAAAAAATATTAATCAACCATAACAACATGAGTGGAAATGTTTTGCCACAAGACGAGGGAAGCACTACAGCTGTTCCTGTGGATAAAAGTCGTATGAACACCTTGAACGAGAACCTTAAAAGAATCTTTGACTGCGCCGCCAGTTGCGGCGGAATGGTGGTTTTCTCACCGTTGTACCTTGCAATCTACATCGCGATCAAATGTGAGAGCAAGGGGCCTGCTATATTCAAGCAGGAGAGAATCGGACGTGGAGGAAAGCCGTTCACGTTGTATAAATTCCGGTCGATGAAGATTACGTCAGAGTCGGACGGAAAGCCGGCTCTATGCCAGCAGGGCGACGCGAGACTTACAAAGGTGGGCAAATTTATCAGGGAACATCACCTTGACGAATTGCCGCAACTATGGAACGTCGCCAAAGGTGATATGAGTTTCGTCGGGCCGCGGCCTGAGAGGCAGTATTACATCGACAAGATCATCGAGGTCAACCCTGACTACGAGCGGCTCTATGAGCTTCGCCCGGGGCTGTTCTCTTATGCGACACTTCACAACGGTTATACCGACACTTTAGAGAAAATGCTAAAGAGGCTTGATTATGACCTTGAATATCTTGAGACACGTTCCATGGCAATGGACACGAAGATCATCATCCAGACCGTATGGTCAATTCTAAGCGGAAAGAAATTCTAAATCTTTGAATATGAAACTGAACCAATCGTTGCGTCTGCGGAGGATCGGGAGCAGGTTTGTGATTGTGCGAATCGCGGAAGGGGAAGCCAACATGACGGATGTGATCAGCCTGAACGAGACGGCGGCGGCGCTGTGGGAGAAATTCAGCGGCAGGGAGTTCACCGAGGCGGAGATGGTGGAATGGCTGTGCGGGGAATATGAGGTCGAGCCTTCGGTGGCGGCTTCTGACGTCCACAACCTTTTGGCGCGATGGAAGGAGTACGGAATGCTTTCATAGGTCTGCTCAGGTCTGGCCTTTGGGGAAGAGATCCGGTGGCGGAGGGCTTTCAAAGGCTTTCTGACGAGCAGTGGAATATGGTTTTCAGGCTGTCGGGGAGACAGACTGTCACCGGGATTGTGTTTGATGGAATATGCCGGCTTCCGGAAGATCTTCAGCCTTCTCCGGCGATTTTCGCTCCGTGGGTTGTGGCCGTGGACAGGATCGAGAGGAGCAACGAGAGGATGAACGACGTGTTGAAGTCCTTGGTCAAGTTGTTTGCTGACAATGGATTGAATCCTGTGCTTCAGAAAGGTCAGGGAGTCGCCGCACTGTACCCTGAGCCGCTGCACCGGGAGTGTGGGGACATAGATCTTTATTTTCCGGAAGGTCTGTCGCTTCGACAGGCTCAGCGACCGGATAATGTAGCTCAGTGGCCGGATAATGTAGCTCAGCGACCGGATAATGTGGCTCAGTGGCCGAATAATGTAGCTCAGCGACCGGATAATGTAACTCAGCGACCGGATAATGTAGCTCAGTGGCCGAGTGCAGAGTCAGCCGAAGCATCTGAAATGACGGAAAACGGCAAGGCTGCGGAACTGGTCAGGAACCGTGGCGCGAAAGTGGAGACAATGCCGGACGGAAGCCAGAATTATGAATGGGAAGGCATTGAGATAGAGCAGCATCCGACAATCGTGGATCTCTGCTCGCCGAGGACGAGAAAATTAATCGAGGAACTTGATGATGATCCCGGGTTCATTCCTTCAACGCTGGCGGATGGTCTTCTGGTCCCTTCGCCGGAACTGAACGCCCTGCTGCTGAACTCGCATATTCTCAAACACACGCTTGGCAAAGGGATCGGATTGCGGCAGATGTGCGATCTGGCGATGGTGTACCACCAAATCAGCGGCGCGGCCGGATGCGATGAATATGGCGAACGAATATTCCGGCTTTATCGCAGAGGCAGAATCCTGAAATGGAGCAGTCTGCTTCATTCATTTCTTGTGGATATCATAGGGCTCCGCAAGGAGGAACTTCCTTATTCAGAAAGGGATGTCTCCCCTGAACCGCTTCTTCGGATTGTGGAGGAAGGAGGGAATTTCGGGCAGTATAGAGGTGAGGATTCCGGGCACTCCGGCACTTCGACAAGCTCAGCGACCGGAAGGCTCAGTGACCGGAAACGGAAGCTGAAGACTGCCGGGATGTTCCTAAGGAGGGCGGGATTCTCGATGAGGTTCGCGCCCAAGGAGGCGTTCTGGACATTTTGGGAACTGGTTAAGGGGCAATTCAGGAAGTAGGGTTATGAGAGTCCTATAGAGCCTAAATACTTGAAAATAAAGACATATATAAAGAATGAGCGGAACACGGACATATTCATACAAGGTGGCGGAACAGACGTTTGTTGTTGCCGCTCCGGAAAGCTTTGACATTGAGAGACTGCTGCCCTCTTTCGCACCATTTCGCGTATCTGACGTCGCTTCGGTCGCTTCGACAGGATCAGTGACAGGAAAAGGCAGTTCTCTGAGCATGCCTAAGGGACTGACGCATAGGCAGGCTCATGTGTCTGATGAGATGTGTTTGGATTCCGAACTGTTGTTCAGGTTCACTCTTCAATCAAAACCGATTGACATTCCCAAGAATGCCGAGAGGGTCGAGGAGGATGAGAACGACATGGGGCACACCAGGCTCAGCAAGACATGGGACGGAAGCTACTATCTGGAACTCGGGTATCATGACACCGGGATATTCATAGCCAATCCGGACTTTTCCCTGATTACTGCCTCAATCGACGTGGACTCTCCTGACTGCGGCCCGATCCTGACATCGATGCTCCGGATCGCGTTCGCTCAAGCGGTCATCCTGCGGGACGGAATCTCCATCCACGCCTCGACGGTCGCCAAGGACGGGAAAGCGTTCCTGTTTCTCGGCAAGAGCGGCACCGGCAAGAGCACCCATTCAAGAATGTGGCTCAGGAATATTCCCGGATCGAGGCTGCTCAACGACGACAATCCGGTGGTACGTCTGATTGACGGGAAGCCGGTAGCGTTCGGCACGCCGTGGAGCGGCAAGACACCTTGCTACCGCAACGAATCCTACCCTGTCGGAGGAATCGTGAGACTCGTACAGGGCGACGCTGACATATTCACGGAAAAAGATGAGGTTGCGGCTTTTGTCGCGCTTCTTCCGAGCTGCTCGGTCGTCCACAGTGACTCAGGCTTGCAGTCGCGCCTTTGCGACACGTTGACAAGAATCATCGAACTGGTTCCTGTCGGGGAACTTAGATGCCTTCCCGACAATGAATCAGCCATAATATGCTATAATAATTTAATATCACTTATAAAATGAAAAACAGATTTTTGTTTCTGCTTCTCTTCGCTTTGGCCCTTGTGTCATGTGGCTCCGCGAAGAAGTACGTCTATCTCAATGACATGACACCGGGGAAAGACTATCCTTTCGACGCCGCCCACGAGGCGGTGATCCAGGCCAACGACAGGCTGAGCATCTCCGTGAGCTGCAAGCAGCCCGAGCTCGCCATTCCTTTCAACATCCAGAGCGGGTCGTTCAGAGTCTCCTCGGACGGAACCGCCTCGTCGTCCTCTGTGCCGGACGAGAAAGGCTACAAGGTTGACGCAAAGGGCAACATTGAGTTCCCTATTCTCGGAACGATTCATCTTGAGGGACTTACGCTCAGCCAGGCTTCCGAAAGAATCAAGAACCAGATCATCGAGGGCAACTATATCAAATCCCCTCTGGTGAACATGGAGTTCCTGAACTTCAAGTACACTGTCTGGGGCGCTGTGACTAAGAACGGCACCTTCACCGTGGAGAACGGGCGCATAACGCTGCTTGAGGCCATCGCCAACGCCGGCGACCTGACCAACAGGGCCAGGCTCGACAGAGTGGCTGTCATCCGCGAGGTTGACGGTGACAAGCAGATTTTCTTCCACGACATCCGCAACTCCAACATTCTCCAGTCGCCTTGCTTCTTCCTGCAGCAGAACGACATCATCTATGTCCAGCCTAAGTACGGCAAGAAGGACAGGGAGGACAGAGGCATACAGATCGGAACGCTCCTGCTGTCTGCGGTCACTTCGATAAGCTCGGTGATCTGGGCGACCTCGTCAATAATAAACAGCGGCAAATAGCGAAACCTGATAAATTCAATCAATCCATATGCAGACTAACAACAACACTTCCGGAAGAAACGATCAGGACGTAAACATAATAGACATTCTGGTTTACCTGCTTTCCAAATGGAAATGGTTCGTCATTTCCGTCTTGGTGTTCGGAGGGCTGGCCTGGTTTCAGTACGCAAGGACACCTAAGACATATTTCCGCTCGGCTACGGTCATCATCAAGGATCCGTCCAACAAGATCTCATCCGCAGGACTCGACCGCTACGACAACTACATCAACAAGGTCAACGTGGCCAACGAAATCCTTCAGTTCCGCTCAAAGAAATTGATGCGGGAGGTGGTCAGCCGGGTGTCGGCCGACATCGACTATAAAGTCAAGGATGGACTTCAGATGATAGAACTCTACAAGAAGTCGCCTGTCTCTGTCCGCTTCCTTGACTCCACACCTGAAATGCGTTTCACAATGGTCGTCACACCGGTGGACAGCGGCAAGGTCATTGTCTCGGATTTGGGCGATTTGGAGGGCGACAGGAAATGGACGGTGCAGATGAAGGACACGGTGGACATTGAAGGGACCAAGATTCTCATCGCCCCGACCAACTATTACACCTCGTCATGGATGGGCGAGCATATTCACGTGACAAAGAATCCTATGTCCTCGGTTGTGGGCTGCTTCACCACCGGTCTGGGCATAAGACAAGAAGAGGATGAGGCGTCTATCCTCACCCTCTCCTTGAAGGATCGCTCCGCGGCAAGGGCGGAAGATGTTCTGAATATGTTGATTTCGGTCTATAACGAAGAGGCCATCAACGACAAGAACCAGGTGGCGATCAACACCGCCGAGTTCATCAACGAGCGGCTCATCATCATCGAAAGCGAACTTGGCGGCGTGGAATCTCACCTTGAGTCCTTCAAGCGCGAGAACCGGATAGTGGACATCGGCACGACGGCGGGAATGTATGTCGGCGAGTCTCAGAAGTACAACACGGACGTGATGGAATTGGAGACGCAGCTCCGCCTTGCGAATTACATCAAGGACTACCTCACTGACCCGACAAAGGAGATCGACCTGATTCCGTCCAACACCGGCATCAGCGACATGAACATCGAAAGCCAGATAGGTCAGTACAACACCGTCAAGCTCCGCCGTGACAAGCTCATCGAGGACAGCAGCGAGAAGAATCCGGTCGTGGAGGAACTGAACACCTCCCTGCGCGCGATGAAGCAATCAATCATCAGGGCGGTGGACAACATGATCGTCAGCATCAACGTACGGCGCAACGACGCTCAGTCCAGAGAGTCTCAGGCTCAGTCCAGAGTCTCCTCCATCCCGACAAAGGAACGCCAGATGCTTTCCATCGAGCGCCAGCAGAAGATCAAGGAGTCACTGTACCTGTTCCTCCTGAACAAACGTGAGGAGAACGCTCTGTCGCAGGCTATGGTGGACAACAACGCAAGAGTGATCGACGGTGCTTCCGGACCTAACGCTCCGATATCCCCGAACAGGAACAAGATCCTGCTGCTCGGACTGCTGCTCGGACTTGCGTTCCCGGGAGTCGTTTTCTTGATGAAAATGTTCCTGGACACCAAGATCCGCACGAAGAAGGACATTCAGGGCAAGGTCTCCGCACCTTTCCTCGGAGTCATCCCTGAGCAGGACAAAGACAACGAAAACCTGACCTCCGAGGCGTTCAAGATAGTGCGGACCAACATGTCTTTCCTCTCCAGAAAGGACAGGAAGATTCAGGTGATAATGTGCACCTCGTTCAGTTCAGGAGACGGAAAGACGTTCGTCTCCAAAAACCTGGCGAACAGTTTTCTCTCGGCTAAGAAAAAAGTGGTGTTGGTTGACCTTGACATCCGCAAGGGAACCTTGACGGAAAGCTTTGGCAAACACACGCACCATCACTCTCACGGTGTCACCAACTATCTGGCTGACACTGAACTGAAACTTGATGACATCATCACTCACGACACCGGTGTTGAAGGCCTTGACTTGATTCCGTCAGGCTCGATAGCGCCTAATCCTGCCGAACTTCTTATGGACGAAAGGTTAGATGAGATGTTTGCTGAGCTTCGGAGGCGTTACGATGTGATAATCACGGATTCTGTTCCAGTCGGACTCGTCGCTGACGCCACAATCGCCAACAGGGTCGCCGACCTGACATTGTTTGTGGTAAGGGCCGGCCGTCTTGACCGTCGCCAGATTCCAGACATCGAGACGATGTACCAGGAGCATAAGCTGACGAATATGTCTCTGATTCTCAACGGAGCCGATTTTCACCATCACGGCTACGGGTATGGATATGGCTACGGGTATGGCTATGGATATGGCTACGGTTACGGCTACGGATATGAGAAAGGGAAGAAAAACAGAAATAGCAGACGCGGATAAACGTTTTAATCACTGAATATCAAAAAATTCCTCAAATTTTTCTTGCATATTTTTTGTTAAAGGGCTACTTTAACAAAATTATGTCCCACTCATTTCCGTACGTTTTTTATCGTGCTTATCTGGATGTTTTCAGAAGGTCCCAGAAGGATTTCCTGCCTTTGGAGGCCTCGTTCCCTGACATGTTGAGGTAATATTCCCGGAATGTCAGGCCTTCGGAGATGATCCTGTAGATTTCGCCCCAGTCGGGAAGACCACCAAGATTGCGGTCGTCTATGAACAGATCCGCCTTCAACTTGCGGGGGCCGGCAGGAAGCTCATCTCCATCATAATATTCCTCCGGATGATTGCTGTTGACCGCATAGAAGTCCAGACCTCGCTCGTGGCACCAGTCAACGGCTTCCTTCAGCAGCGCGCCTTCCCTTACCGACCAGAGTATAAGTGTGTGATGGTCGGCCTGGATGCGTTTGAGAGTGTTCACGGCAAATGGAATTTCCTTGCCGATCTTAGGGTACTTGTGCTCCACTATAGTACCATCAAAGTCAACTGCAATAATCATCCTTTAAGAAATCGCTGTGTTCACGAGAAAATCTTGGGGCTTGGCACTCTTTTCAATAGGTTGAGTGTCAAATCGTTAGGCGCGGCGTTGGCGGAATGGCAATCGTTTTTCCACAATAATGGCCATTACAGGCAAGCCAACTCATATAGAACACAAAAATAGATAATTCAGTCCTAAAAGACAAATATATTGGTGTAAATTAGAGAAAAAATTCAGGTGATTTGCTCTTGTGGCGGCCGTGCTATTCAATCGGAACGACCAAGTCGGGGTGGACGGAGACCAGCGCGACAGCGACGACGCCCTGAATCTCAATGACGACTTTCTTGGCTCTGGAGCCTTTGACTTTGACGAAGACACCTTCGCATCCTTCGAACATCCCACCTGTGATCCGGACTTTCTGAGCCTTGGCGAAGTTGATTTCCGATGGCCCGAAGAAGCGCAATGTCTCATCGTATGTCCCTGTCACGGCTATGAACTGCCTCATCTGTTTTTCTGGAACAGTGATTTTCTTGCCAAGCCTTTGATCCATCATATATTGCAGCATTGGAACGCAGGTCGGTTTCTTCAATTCTTGGATTATGGAAGCAGTAGTGCGGACGAATATGATGTTGTGGATTACGGGGACAAGGCGCTTCTTGCCGGTTCTGACGGATTTCTCGTACTTCATGGGTATGAAATTCTCCACGCCCTTCTCATCCAGAAGTCTTTTGGCTTCCAGTTCACGGTGGTAGGTGACGCGCATCGCAAACCACTCAATTTCCTCGTAATGGATGTCGCCTTGCATTGTTTTTCTCCGGTCAATGTCCGTTTTCGAGCCACAAATTTAATCAATTTATGATAGAATCTGTCTCCTCAAAGAACATTTCAAAGAAACCAAAATAACTACTCACATAAGATATTCCGACATGTCCTTGCCGGCTGTGAGTCCTTCGCGGATCTCGGTGGAGGAGATGTCCACGATCGGGGCGTCGATGACCTCGATGTTGTAGGAACGCAGTAGGGTTTCTTCGAGACTGCGCATTCCGTCAGGGACAATCTCTTCGGAATCAAGGACATAAGGAGCGGGGAAGTCCTTGCATTCCTCGATCAGCTGACGCCTGATGCTGTCCACATCGAATCCCTTGCGTGGGTAGACCGTGACACCATATTCAGAAAGGATTCTCGGAAAGTCCCTCCAGCGGCGGATGCTCTGAAGGTTGTCCGCTCCGATGACGAGAGTGAAATCGTTGTCAGGCTCACGCTGCTTCAACGCGTCTAGGGTCTTGATAGTGTAGTGTGGCGGATCCATCTTCAGCTCGATGTCGTCCACCCAGACGTGCAGTTCCGGATGACGTTTGACGGCGGCCACGGCGGCCTCGTACCGGCTCTCGCCGGAATCAGCGCTGATGGAATCCTTCAGCGGGTTCTTCGGGGACACGACAAGGTAGACCCAGTCATATTCCTTCTCCTTTGTCAGGTACTCCATTATGGCCTGATGGCCGATGTGAAGGGGATTGAACGACCCCGAGTAGACGGCTATCTTCACGGATTTATTAGATGAATGTCGAATAGTTCAGTTTCCCGTCGTCAAGAAAGTCCTCGACAACCTTCTCGACCTCGGCGAACGCCGTCTTGAGGTCGTCGTTGACGAGCACATAGTCGAATTTCGGAGCGTAGGTCATCTCTTCGGCCGCCTTGGCGACACGCTCCTCGATGGCCTCCGGGGAGTCGGTCCCTCTTTTGATGAGCCTTTCGCGAAGCGCCTCCACGGACGGAGCCTGGACGAAGATGGACAGAGCCTTGTCCCCGAAATATTTCTTGAGATTCACCCCTCCCTTGACATCCACATCGAATATTATCACATGCCCCGCAGCCCAGATCCTTTCGACCTCGGACTTGAGCGTGCCGTAGAAATGATCCTCGTAAACCTCCTCATATTCAACGAAGGCATCCTTGGCGATCAGCTCGCGGAATTTCTCGGGGGTGACGAAATGATATTCCTTGCCGTCCTGCTCGGTGCCGCGCGGCGCCCTTGAGGTGGCGGAGATCGAGAACTCCATCTGATCCTTGTATATTCCAAGAATATGGTTCACTATCGTGCTTTTGCCGGATCCCGAAGGGGCTGAGAAAATCAGTACTCTGTTGCTCATTTGACTCATGAATATTTTCGTATGGCTGCAAAGGTATCATTTTTTGCGGAAAGTTCAGAATCTTCTATGAAAATGTGAGTGGACAAGTCCTGATTCTCTAACTTTTTTTTCTGTTCGGAAGAGTCGAACGTTTTAGCGCAAGTGTTGAGTGTTAAAAAATTATGTTTATATTAGCCACCCATTTTAAGAATTTGTATGAATATCAGGTTTACAACTATCCTTGCGGCGTTTCTTGCCGTTTCCGCTTGGGGCTTGCCGGCGTTATGCGGTGGCGGAGATGTTTCCGCGCAGACGCAGAACCGGCAGGAGAGGCTCGTGAAAGGAACCGTCACGTCCCAGGACGGAGAGCCCTTGGTCGGGGCGTTTGTCTATGTGAAGAATTCCAAGCAGGGAGTCAACACCGATGTCGACGGACATTATGAGATCGCCGCCCCGGCGGAGGGTCATAGCTATACCCTTGTGTTCCAGTTCCTTGGAATGACGACGAAAGAGTTCGCTGTCAGCGGGCCGAAGACACTGAACGTCAGACTCGCTGATGATTCAAGCCTTGAGGAGGCCGTAATCGTAGGAGCATACGGTGTCAAACAGAAAAAGGAGGATATGATCGGCAGCGCCTTTCAGGTCAACGCCGACGCTCTAAAGGACAAGCCGAAGGCCAGGATCGACAACATCCTGAACGGACTGGTTCCGGGGCTTCTGGTGGAGAACAACTCGGACGCGGCCGCTTCTACCAGAGGCCGGCTTAACGTCAGAGTCCGTGGCAACGCTTCGCTGTCGGCCTCCAACGAACCGCTTTGGATCATAGACGGAGTGCCTACCTACACCGGAAACAGAAACAACCTTATGCCCGGGATGTCCACGGCGGTCTCGCCTCTGTCACTGCTGGATCCAAATGACATAGAAAGCATCACCGTCCTCAAGGATGCCGACCAGACCACAATCTACGGAGCCAACGGCGCGAACGGCGTCATCCTTGTCACGACCAAGAGGGGAGTGGCCGGGAATATGCCGCTGAAAGTCTCCGCGACCGTCAATTACGGCATCGCCTCACCGGACAAAAGCACGATGGTCAAGGTGATGAACGCCTCCCAGTACCTTGAGGTGGCGAAGGAAGCCTGGGTCAACGGCGGCAATCTGATGTCCGACTTCCCTTACCAGGACAACGACTACAACTCCTACAGCACCACCTCAACCGATTGGTTCAAGGAATATATGGGGTTGGGTTCTACCCTTTACGCCTCACTGTCCCTCTCGACCGGCACCAAGAAAGCCAAGACATACGTGTCAGGGTCATATTACCGCAACGAGAACACCGTCAAGACCGACAGATCCCAAAGGTTCTACCTCAGAATGAATCAGGACTACGACCTGACCGAGCGTCTGAAAATGGGGGTGTCGCTGATGGCCACATATAACAATGACAATCTGTTCTATCTGACCGATGAATATCTGGACAACCTGCCGATTTTCTCTCCGTATCTGGAGGACGGCAAGACCTACAGGCTTTACAACAAGATCTGGAGCGACACCGGCAAGGAGTTCATAATGAAGAAATTCCTCGGCAACAAACTGCCGGACAGGGAGTATAACGACAACATTCAGAACTCCCTGAAGACCATCGGCAACTTCAAACTGGACTGGACCATCATCGATGGGCTCAAGCTTTCAAGTGTGTTCGGGGTCGAGTATCAGCACCATCACGGGAGCATCTACTATTCCCGCCAGACACTGTCCGGAATGTTGGACGGCAAGCCGGTAGGGGAATCACGCAGGGAGGACGCCACTTATTTCAACTGGACGAACACCAACAAACTGGACTATTCCAAGAAGTTCGGCCTTCACTCCGTCGGCGTTTACGCCGGTCTCGAACTCCATCATTCCGGCTACAACACGGCCTATGCCTCCGGCAGAGGCTTTATGAACGACCATATCAAGGAAGTCAACTTCGCCGAGAAGGACACGCGCACCGGCGGCAGTGCGGCCTCCGTCTCCAGAACGATGTCCTATTTCGTCAGGGGAACATATTCATACGACTCGCGTTATTATCTGTCGGCCAATTACAGGCGGGACGGGAACTCGTCTTTCGGCAAGTACAAGAGATGGGCTCAGTTCTGGTCGGTGGGGGCTTCGTGGAACATCCACAAGGAGGCGTTCTACGATGTGGACTGGCTGAAGGTTCTCAAACTCAAGGCCACCTATGGAACGTCCGGAAACTCAAGGATCGACACCTCGGTGGCCGCCGGGGCATATTCCTACGACGACTCATATTCTTACATTGGTGTGACCGGGGCTACGCTCTCGACGGTTCCGAATCCTGGTCTTTCATGGGAGACGACAAGGATGATCAACTTCGGTCTGGACGCCCAGATCGGCAGGGTGCTGGACATCGAGGTTGAATATTACAACAATGTCACCAAGGATCTTCTCAGCAGGATCTATGTCTCCAGGACAATCTCTGACGACAGGATCTACGCGAACGTTGGCCGGATAAGGAACTCCGGATTCGAGATCAACCTCACCAGCCACAACATCGCCCGCAAGGATTTCGAATGGAACACCACACTCAATTTCTCGCACAACTCCAACAAGATTCTCGAATTGTACAATGGCATCCAGACCGGATTCACAGACAAGGTCTGGAAGGAAGGTTATGACTCAAACACCTGGTATCTTGTGCGCTGGGCCGGCGTGGATCCGGCGGATGGAATGCCGATGTGGTACGACAAGGACGGGAATCTGACGAAGACCTATTCCACAGACAACCGTGTGGCAGGCAAGAGCACGACTCCTTTCGGTTTCGGCGGATTGATCAACAACCTCACATACGGGAATTGGTCGCTGTCGTTCCAAATCAACTATGTTATCGGGGGATATTCACTTCCTACCTATGCCTCAACGTTCATCAACGATGGCTACAACATCACTTCCGGGAATCAGGCGGTCGAGGTCTATTACTACCGCTGGACTACTCCGGGAGAGGCCTCTAAGTACCCGATAGCCTCGCAGAAGACGACCAGTTCGGCAAGGTTCTCGACAAGGTTCCTCTACAGCAAGACGAATTTCAACCTCAGCAATCTCACGTTGTCCTACAGGTTGCCTAAGTCTGTGATTTCCAAGTTGAAGGTCGAGGGTGCCACGGCCTCGCTGATCTGCGACAACCTCTACCTGTTCACTCCGGGCCAGAGCCGGAAGTACAACTCGTACAAGACTCTCAGCAACGGCTACCCAGTGACCCGTACGGTCACTCTCGGCCTTAATGTTTCATTCTGATGAAGGTGCTATGATGAAGACAATATATTCAAAGATAATGACTCTGGCCGCCGTGGCCACGCTTTCCGCTTCCTGCCACTTCCTTGAGGTCGAGCAGGTCGGCAAGAGCGACATCGACACTTATTTCTCGGAGGTCTCTGCTCTCCAGCCTGCCCTGAACGGATGCTACCACCTGTTGTATTCATTCTACGACAGGGAGATGCTGGCCTATCCGGAGGTCGCCGGCGACTTGCTGGATCTTTCTTCCAACAATGCGACATGGGCGAACCAGTACAACTTCATCTCCACCTATTTGGAGGAGACAACCGCTGTCGGCTACATCTGGAAACTTGGCTACACCGTCATCCAGAACGTGAACTACATCATCACCTACGCTCCGGAACTGCGGAAGAAATACCCTGACAGTGCTTCCGTGATCGACAACATTCTCGCTCAGGCCTATTTCCTTCGTGCTCTGACGCATCTGGACATCTGCCTCACATATTCCCAGAACTACACGTTCACCTCAGACGCATCGCATCTCGGCATTCCGATAATGACGAGCATTCCGGTCGTGACCGACAAGATGAGGCGAAGCACTGTGAAGCAGGTATATTCCCAGATTGTCGCTGATTTGGAAAAGGCTCTCTCGACTTTCACGCCGGACTATTCATTCAATGAATATTTCGCCTCTCCGGCTGCCTGCAAGGCGCTTCTAGCAAGGGTATATCTCTATATGAATGAATATTCCCAAGCGGCTTCCCTGTCAGCCGAAGTGATGAAGGAGTTTCCTCTCACACCGCGAGAAAAGTACAGGAATATGTTCGTGAACGTGGCGACAAGGGGAGGGGAGTCCATCCTCCGGCTCAACGGCTACGACCAGTCTGACTACATCAGCGACCTTTACTATTTCGAGAGCCCTTCGGCGAGGCCGTCCTCCAAGTTGAAGGAACTCTTCACCGATGATCGTGACGTGCGTCTCACGCTTTTCCGCCACAGCGCTTATAAGGATCTTTCCGGCAAGGTGGTGGATTACGACAACGTCTGCATGAAGTTTTATTGCACCGACGAGACGACCAACAAATTGGACAGGCATTTTGACCCGTTCATCTTAAGGTCATCTGAGATGTATCTGATCAACGCTGAGGCGAATTACGGGCTGGGCAACACCTCCGTCGCCATCGAAGACATCAAGGCTTTGGAGGCCAGGGCATTGGGAATTGACGCTTCGGAAGTCGCGATCGATGCTTCCTCTTTGGAGCAGACTATTCAGAACGAGAGGATGAAGGAGCTCTGTTTCGAGGGGCACCGTCTCTTCGACATCACCCGCAGGCACGAGAACCTGAGCCGCTCGCGCAACTCGACCTCGTCCGTCCTTTTCCTGAAATATCCCGACTACCGTTTTGTCCTTCCGATTCCGTACCTTGAGCTGGAGTCTAATCCGGAGATGGAACAGAATCCTACATCTAATTAGCGTAGAATCCTTTAAGGAATGCTTAACTGACAATGAATATGAAAAAGAATATTTTGCTTATAACCCTGTCCGCCGTTCTGGCGCTTTCCTGCACGAAGGATTTGCCGGTTTACGACACTCCGTTCTTTTACATCGCGACTCAGGACGGAGCCTCGACCGCCGTTGTCGGCTCTGATGTCGAGAACGTCAACACCTACTATGTGACGATGAGTTCCGTGTCCAGAAGCGAGAACGCTGTCGTGGATTTCTCCGTGACTTCAGGCTCCGGATTGAAGGAAGGCCTTGACTATGAGGTTGTCACTCAGGGAACCTCGCTGACATTCCTGCCGGGAATCTACCGGATGCCGGTCCGCATCCGCTGGAAGGAACACGTCCTGGATGACTCTGCCGACAACACATTGGCCATAGCCCTGACCGGCGGCACGGATGGCTTCAGCCTCGGGATGCCCGGACCGGACGCCAAGTTCAGCCGACTAGTCATAACCAAGAAAAATTTGTATAATTAACTAATAGTTTGTTTGTTATGAAAACTGCTAAATTTCTGTGCGCCGCCGCGCTTGCCGCGTTGACTGCACTCGTGTCCTGCGAAAAGGACCCGGACATCCCAGAACCTCTTGTAAAGAGTTTCGGTTTCTATGCTTCTGACAATTCCGGACGAATCGATTCGGACTGCGTTGGAACGGTCTCTGGTACAGATATAACCGTTGGAGTGCCTCCGACAACCGACCTCAGTGAGCTTGTGGCCCGTTTTACCACGAACGAAGGCAACGTCGTGTCGGTCGGCGGTGTCGCCCTGATTTCCGGGCAGACTGTCCAGGACTATTCTTCCCCTGTGTCCCTTAAAGTTGAGGATGAGGAACTTAAGGCCAGCGTGCTTTATACTGTCAAAGTCAGCCTCAATCCGGACTCTGATCCGAAACTGACATCTTTCAAGTTCGAGTTGGTGAATAATCTTGAGGCCGTCGGGGAGGACATCGAAGGTGAGATTTCCGGAGACGCCATCTCCGTGCCGATGATCAAGGCCGCCGACAAGACCAAACTCGTGGCCACATTCACGACCACTCCTACCAATGTCGTCAAGGTTGGAGATGCGGTTCAGGTGAGCGGTGAGACCGCCAATGACTTCACGAATCCGGTTGACTACATCGTCACCAACAGCGACGGCAGCAAGAGCGCGCTCTATTCCGTGTCGATCAGAACGGTTAACGGAAAACTGGAGCCGATCGTGAAGTATTCGGAGCATCCTGTAGACGGTGCGGTACTTCGCGTGGATCCTTTCAACAAGAGCCCGTACCTTGCTTTCAAGGAAGCATCAGTGTCAGGTGCGGAGTCTGCAAGCGCGGGCAAACTTACAGTGCTTAATTTTGTTGAGGGTGCTTGGAATGTGGTCGGAAGCGCCGGGTTCAGCAACAAAGTGGCAAAGGAATATTTTGACTTTGACATCGACTCCAAGGGAGGTTTATATGTGGCCTACGCCGACGATGAGGCAAGTCCTAAGAGCGCCAAGGTCGTGAAGTTCTCTGATGGATCCTGGTCTGTGGTAGGTTCTGGTGCCGCTTGCAATTTCGTATCACAGGATATTAATTTATCCGCTGTCTCCGATCAGAATCTCGTGCTTTTCCAGAAGTGTAATTCCAACACGGATCCATTCAAGAGAAATTATTTTGTGGCGTCTCTTTATAACGGATCATGGAATAGTGGCACTGTGTTGGATATAACTACAATGGCTTACATTTCTTCTTGCAAGGCTGGCGGTTCGGCTTATGCTTTAGTGATACGTAGGGGTTCAACGTATCCTTTTGACGTTCTTAAATACGAAAATGGGACGTGGACTTCATTGAGGGCGAATTTCCTAAGAGAAGGCGCTTCGAAGACCGGTGTCTTTGTCTATGACATAACTGCAAGCGAGGATGGAACCATCGTTGTCTTGACGGCGGATGATGCCTTGAAGAATGGCGAGTATCGGTTCATTGTGGAGAAATACTCACCGGTTGCCGGAAATTGGTCAGTTGTGGGAGGAGGCTATTATCCGTATGTTCACAGCAATAAAAATGATGAAGCGAAGGTGGCTGTGGCTCCGGACGGTACCCCTTATCTGCTTTATTATGATTGCACCAACAAAGTTCTTAAACTCACTTGGCTTGATTCTGACACTAAGCAGTGGGCAGATGGGGTTGTCGTTGCTACCGAGGAACTCTCTGACATCAACATGGCATTCGCGACATCAGGTGTAGGTTACATCGCTTTCACAGACACCAACGATGCTGAGAAAGTATTCATTTACAGATAATCTCTGTGCTGTTTTGATGATGGCGCTGTTCCTAGGGGCGGTGCCATCTTCATATTCACGTCCCCTTAGGGTCGCTTTCGTGGGAGATCCGCAGGCGGACGGGATGCGGCAGCTTGAATATTGCCGGAAAACCGTCTACAAGGAACTTCGTGAGAGGAAAGACCTTGACATGGTGATAGTTTTGGGAGACTTGGTGAACAATCAGGTCGAGCTTCTGGAACCGACCAAGGCCAGTCTTGATTCCCTGCCTTGTCCATGGTTCTGCGTGCCGGGCAATCATGACCGGGATGTCTATCCGGTGGTTGACGGCCGGAAGCGTCCCCGTGACATCAGCACCTACCGCAAGGTCATCGGCTACGAGGACACCACCTTTGTCAAGCGTGGCGTCCGCTTCATCCTGATGAACGATGTGCGGCTCGGGGGCAAGGAATATGAAGGCGGCTTCCGGGATTCGCAGAAGGTCTGGCTTGACTCTGTTCTTCGCGCCACACCAAAGAATATGCTCGCGGTGCTTTCCGCGCATATTCCTTTCACCCAGTTCACCGCCAAGGACTCTCTGGCCGCCATTCTGGCAGTCCATCCGAACCTGCTTCTGATGAGCGGACACACGCATCGGGTCGGACGTGATGTCCTTGAAATCCGTCCGACCGAGCGTTCTCATGATTCTGTTCATGGACATTACCGCGACCGTGCCTTTGCATCTTCCGGAAGACCTGACACTGAATATTCTGATGAACATTCCTCTAGTTCAACCGGAAAAGTTTTCGCTGCTTCGGCCGATGATTCATTCGTGGAGGTTCCTGAGGTACAGGCCGGAGCGACCTGCGGGACATTCTGGCTTGGTGTCAAGGGTGAAGATGGATTCCCGGACGCCACGATGGTCTGTGGCTCTCCGAGAGGTTACTTTGTGGCGGACTTCAAACGGAACGGGAAATATTCATTGGCCTACAAGAAAGTCTTGGGGCAAGAAGTCGCATCAGCTTGGGTCTCTGGTGGTTCTTTGTTGATAGTCAACGTGTTCGGTGGCGCGCCGGACGGCCGTGTCTCGGTCAGGATTCCCGGGCGGAAAGGATGGCTGTCCGCTGTCCGTGAGGAGAGGCCGGCTCCTGAAGCCCTTGAGGTCATCGAGAGGAACAAGTCAATTCCACGGAAAATCGGCAAGGCCCGGAATCCGGAATATATTCCGATGAGGAAGGTGAACTCGCCTCATGTCTGGTCCGCAAGGTTGTGCGGGTCGTTGGATTCTTGTGCCGACAGTGCCAAGGTCGGCCGCACCGCCAATCCTGGTTACTATTTCCATTTTACTGCTCCTTGTGCCGACAGTGTCAAGGCCGGTCACACCAATCAAGACAGTCAGTTTGATACCTCTAAGCCAGGATCTGTCAAGATTCGCTACAAGGATTCTTGCATGAGTTTCAAGGTCACGGTTCCGTTGAAGGTTTGCCCATGATTCCGCAAAAGAGGGTCTTGGCCATTCCAAGGCTGGATAAAAATGTCCATTTGCCGCTCTAAATCCGTGGCTTAGACCATTCTTTTCATTAAAAATGCTTATTTTTGCAGCCGGGAAAGTTGCCTGTGTCTCTTTTGTGCGGGATAACGCTTCTTTCTCGGGTTTGTATATTGTCTAAAGAAAGACGGTTTTGGCAAGGAAAAAGCATAGTTCTTCGGCTCCTGATCCGGAGTATCTTAAGATGCGCAAGGTCTCTCTCCGGCGCATTCATCGTCAGGTCATATACCTGAACGATAAGGAATTGGCCGCCGTGAAGGAGTATTGTGACCGCTTCGGTGTCAAGGAACGCTCCACCATCTTCCGCGAAGCCGCCATGGAGCGCATCCTCGCCCAGCTGGACGACAGCCATCCGACGCTGTTCTAGCGAACAGTGTCGGATTCCCCGACCCTCCAACCCCCTGCACCCCCTTGAGGGGGACAAACTGTGAAAATGGCGGCAACAAATCCGCATCATAGTGCTGTGTGGTGGGTGCTGTTATGCCACCTATGGTTTTTGAAGGCATAGGCGGCATATTGATGCCCTTCAGACTGCATTCTGCACGGTTTTGTCTGCCGCCATATTCAAAGGTAACTATATACGAGTTTACTACCCTTTCACATTGCGTCAGCGCACATTGAAGTCAGCGCCATGACCAATAAACCGGCAGGTTGCCTATTCAAAGGACGCATGTATTGCCGTTTTGCGAAATGGCGGCATACGATCATGCCTCCACACCATTGTGAGGCACCGTTGTATGCCGACTATGCCTCCAGAAACCATAGTTGGCATATCCGCAGGCTTCTCGCCGTACTCAGGACGGGTTTGCGTGCCGCCATATTCACAAAATGTAGGAGTCGCCAACTCATGAATCGTTCGGCGACTGCTTGCATACCATGTTAGTCAACGGCTATATAGTTACCTATTCAAAACCTAACGCTGAAGAGAGACTGTCATATCGCAACATGCATCCTATGCCGTGACGAATTCATCACAACGCACCAAGCATTTTGCTTCGGAAGACATAGCCGACATATTCATGAATGGAATATGCACTTTAATCTTGCGATCAATAACAAATATCTTGGTTATATGCCGACCGAAGCGCTCGGCTGCACCCTTGGGAGACGAAAAGCGCAGAAAACGTTTCCCAAGAGTGTAAGATACACTCTTGAGTATCAAAAGAGACCAAAAGTGCTGCCGATGAGCTCAAGCGCAAGCCTAAAGTACATAATCCAGTTTATGAATGACAAAGCAGTGGTTATAGGTGTGGTGCGTTGGCTGCGACTGGATACATACTCTTCGCTTGATGCGTGTGGAGTCTTCCGCAGGTATGTATGAATCCTTATTGGATTCTAAGCAGATTCTTTACGGAGTCATATTCCGATATCTTTTTTCACCACATTATCAAGCGTGACACCACAATTTTATGTTTTTTATAAATATTTACGTTTTTGCGGGTTATTTTCGTGAACCATTGCAGCAAGCGTGGGAGTCTTGTATTCGGTGGCTATTATGTCGCCTTTGACGCTTATCCTTAAATTATTGGTTTATGGCCCAGACTTATTCAAATGATTTCTTCGATCCTGTCAGCGATTGCTATCATTGCTATACTGATGGCAGCTGTACCGACACGATGTTCCCTGACACTGACGCAAAAGTCTATGGGATGAATGTGATCCCAGCGCTGACACATAAAGCCGGAGTTGTTGTCCTTGCCTTTGTTCTGATGGACAATCATGTGCATTTCTGTCTTATTGGCACAGAGGAGAACTGCCGCCGGTTTATGAAACTGTACGTTTTCGTAGTGGCCAACTATTTGACCAAGAGATTCGGACGCGAACGCGAAGGACGAGGATTCCGGTATTCTCTGCTGGCGGTGACCACAAAGGGACAGCTTATGAAGCCCATCGCCTACATATTCAGAAATCCGCTGGCCGCCGGTTTTGACAGGATGCCTTCTGAATATCCGTGGTCCAATGCCTCGGATTGCTTTGTGACGCCACGGGACGCGCGGCACACTCTTTCAGAAGGAGGCTCTTCCGGCGTTGCGGCGACTTCCCGATCACGACGATCTGAATATGCGGACAGAAATGATGATTATTGTGAATATGCAGTGCCGTGCCTGGTGCAAAACAGGCGGACCATCGGCGACCTGACGATGGTTGAGCGACGGAATATCTTGAAAGTCAGGCATGAATATCCCGCTGAATGGACTTTTGATGAATATGGTGTCATCTGCACGAGGCAATATTCAGGAGGGCGGATTGTTGAGAAAAAAATCTTCGGGAGTGTGAGAAGATTCCTTTATTTTCTGGCGATGAAGTGCGAGGATGAGGTCAATGATTCCATGCTCAGGAATAGGGGAGTATTCTTGAGCGATGCTGATGTCCGTAGCCGTGCCAAGGCCTTGAGTCAGACAAATTTTGGCCGTCAAGACATTCGCCAGCTGCCTTTCGACCAAAAAGTTCATCTGGTGCGTGCGCTTAGGAAAACAATGAGTTGTCCGAACACACAGATGGCTCGAGTTATCGGCGAGCCGGTCAAAAATTGGATCGGATTCGTTTAGCTGTGGTTTCGATATGTCTCATACATAAGTATTTACCCATGCTGAGACTGCCGTCTGGACTTAGGAGAAGAAGGTTTTGACATACTTGTCAGACGCACACTTTTACCCTGGCATGCTCTGATATGGTGTTTGTAAAATGGCGGCATACTATATTGCTTATATGATGTGTATATAGTACTATTATGCCGCCTATACCTTTTGACAGCATAGGCGGCATAATAACATGTTTTGGCGGCTTGCTTCGTGGGGTATTTTGCCGCTGTTTTACAAATCGTGATACTTCCTTGTGGAGGCATCAGCCAATCATGTCCTAAGAAGCATCTGCATGAATCATCTTGGCGGAGTGCCGGTTCTCAACTCCGAATCTCCTTCTGAGAGACATCCGACTTGAAGTGCCTTGATGCTGCTGTCCGCCTTCAAACTGAGTTACCTCTGGTAAGTGAGGAAGAAGTCTGAAAACTTCATTCCCTTTGAGGGGAACTGTCCGCCTTCAAACTGAGTTACCTCCGGTCGTTAAGAAAAGAGAGGTAGTAGAGGAGGGTGGCGAGGGAGCCGACTGCGGCGATGACGTAGGTGTAGGCTGCCCATTTGAGAGCGTCGATGGCCATCGGACGGGTCTCGTAGTTGGTGATCCCTGCGTTCTCAAGCCAGTTGACCGCGCGGTGGCTGGCGTTGATTTCGACAGGGAGGGTCACGAAACTGAACAACGTGGTCAAAGCGAAGAGAACCACGCCGGCTACCAACACCGGATAGCTGTGGAACATGGACACCATTATCACACCCGCCAGAAGAACCCACTGGACGATTCTGCTGGAAAAGCTTACAACCGGGACGAGAGCCGTGCGGAGTCTCAGCGGCAGGTAACCTTTGGCGTGCTGAAGAACGTGGCCGCATTCGTGAGCCGCCACCGCAGCGGCAGCGACACTGTTTGAGTTGTAAACAGCCTCGCTGAGGTTTACGGTCTTGGTCTGCGGGTTGTAGTGGTCAGTCAGCCTTCCAGGGATGCAAGTGACCTTTACGTCAGTTATGCCATTGTCTGCCAGCATCTTGGTGGCGATTTCGGCTCCCGTCATCCGATTGTTTGTCGGAACGCGGGAATATTTCTCAAATCTGCTCTGAAGCATGCTTTGGACGATTTGGCCGAGGATCATGACCACTATCATGATAATCCAGATTAAACCAGTGCTCATACTTTCAACTAATATTTCAATTCAACTTTTTTGCATGTAGGCAATTACCTGCGGTATATTTCACATTAGATGGCGATTGCCCGCCCTCGGCCGTATCATCAAGCATCAGGCCAGATTTCAAATATAGAGATTTTGGCAGAGATTTGACAGAAAAACAGTAATTTTGTCAGATTTTTGTTTGGAATATGTCAAACGGCGTAACAGATTTCTCAAGACTGGAACTGAATCTCCAGAATTGCTTGGGCAACTACAGATATTTCCGCTCCAAATTGAAGCGGGCGACCAAACTGCTTGTTTTGGTGAAGGCCAACGCCTATGGCCATGGTGCCGTGGAGTTTGCCTTGATGATGCAGAACGCCGGAGCGGACTATCTTGCGGTGGCCCTTCCGGTTGAGGGAATCGAACTGCGTCAGGCCGGAATCAGTCTGCCGATTCTGGTGCTGACAGCCGGAACGGACTATTTCGATGAGGTCATCGACAATCATCTTGAGCCAGGGATACCGAACCTCTACACCTTGAAAGCCCTTGTCTCCACCCTGCAAAGCCGCGGAATGGAAGATTTCCCGATTCACATCAAACTCGACACCGGAATGCATCGTCTCGGCTTCATGACCAGCGAATTAGATGAACTTATTGAATATCTTGGGACGCATTCTGAAGTAAGGGTCAAGTCGGTATATTCACATCTTGCCGCCGCTGAGGACCCCGCTATGGATCAGTTCACGCTTGGGCAGATTTCGATGTTTGAGAACAACGCCGGCAGAATTGACGCGGCTCTGGGCTACCACCCGATGTGGCATATTCTCAACTCCGCCGGAATAGAGCGTTTCACGAGCTTTCAGCATGACATGGTGCGTCTGGGGGTGGGAATATATGGAATCAGCGCCCTGCCTGATGTTCGTCTGAAGCCTGTCGCATCACTGAAAGTGAAGATTTTGCAGATCAAGGAGTTGAAGCCCGGTGATGGAGCCATCGGTTATGGACAGCATGGGCTTATCGCGCCAGAAGGCACCCGGATCGCGACTATTCCTGTGGGCTATGCCGACGGAATCGACCGCCATCTTGGCTGCGGTCACGCCAGTTTTTCGCTGAACGGCCACCGTGTGCCCACAATAGGCAACATCTGCATGGATATGTGCATGATTGATGTGACCGGAGTTCCGGCCGAGGTAGGGGACACCGTGACAATATTCGGTGATGATCCTACCGTAAGCGAACTTGCTCAAATTCTGGACACAATCCCTTACGAGATAATGGCTTCGGTTCCGCGCCGGATTGAGAGAGTGATAGTCCGCGAGCAGCGGTAAGGATGCACTGAATGTCAGAGAACCAGAGGGGGGCTAAGACTTTTTGGCCGCCCTCAGGTGATTTGATTGTTGTCTGGCTGTTTTGTTGGATGTCGCACAATGTATGATGGTTTTCCGGAGGTGTCATGGATGACGTTCTCTGTTGCTAATCTCACAGTTTAACAAAAAACCTAAAAGAAATGAAAACCAAGTATTTGTTCGGAGCTGCCGCGGCGCTGATGAT
>CAKUVR010000001.1:0-261611 GCA_934698975.1 uncultured Bacteroidales bacterium | reverse complement strand
CATACCAGGCTTGAAACGTTAACTCAAGTGGGTGGTTATCGCCGAAATGCCTGGGTGGTCATCACTGAAATCCGCACGTAGAACCACTTGTCCAGATTCGTCTTGAGTTCTTATAGTTCCCTCATCTTTCAAGAGTGCGCGGCTCCAGCCGTAGGCACTTATGTCATCATATCCATTAACGGCCATAAAGATAATAGTTTTTAATTAGTTAAACAATAGATGCTTATCCCGTCCTTTCAGATGTCTCTGGTAAGGATTGTGGCGCACATCAGAGATTATATTGCGACAAATTAAGTAAGACGCTGTTTAGAGTTGTTTGAAATGTTCTTTGAACAGAGAATGGTCATCAAAACAAACAATCAAAGAAGATTCTAAGCGCAAACATGTTTTTGCCGCTTCCTAAAAATACAGCCAAAACTCCGGACATCCAGCTGATGAGAATAAATGTCCGGGGGTATGATTATGTTTTTTATGAATATTTACGTTTTTTATAGGCATCCCCCCCCTTGTTTCCCTTGTTATTCCATGATGGGCTTGTTTTGAACCAATGATGAACCAAGAATTAATTGTAGGAATGATTATGTTTGCAATAGAATTTCAATATCTAGGTGGGCTGTCAATCTTGGCGAAGAGTAAAGCGTTATGTGTCAGGCGATTGTCTATCGGATAAAGGTAAATTATTGATATGCTGTCATCATTGGAGAAAATAGCCATCCGGTTGAGGACCGGGTGGTCTGACAGGATTCTGTCGTACATCAGTTCGAAGGAAGAGGCTTCGATTTATATGAAGGCGGGCCTGAAGGAGGCTGCTGTCGGGGGAAGGCCCGCGCTCATAAGGTCTGACATCGATTGGTCGGCGTTCAATTGCCGTAAGGAGTGGCTGAAAAACAGACTGGCGGATTGGAGCAGCTGGAAGGACTATAACAATGCGGATCTGATCGGCGAAGGATATCCGCCTCGGGATTCCAACGGCGATCCTTATGAACTCCATCACATAGGTCAGAGGCAGGATTCCCCTTTTGCGGAACTCACTTGGGCGGAGCACATGGGGGATGGCAATAATACGATCCTGCACAAGGCCGGCAAGGAGTCAGAGATCGATCGTGGTGAGTTCGATGCCGAGAAGTCAGCTTATTGGCAGGCGCGGTTCAAGATGTTCTCCAAGTCAGAGTTGGAGATGATATATTCAAAGTGAACTATGTTTGATGACATCGAGGACAAATAGTTCAATGAAATGAAGGTGGCGATAATGGCGGAAAATGCTGCCGTGATGGAAAATAATGCCTGTGACTGGCGCATTATTCACTGAATATGCCACCGTTGCAAACCGAGAGAGTGTTGGGCAATGAAACGTGCTGATAATGTTGCCGGAGAGTGACGGGCAGCACTGACGGGCAGCGAAAAGGGGCTGAAATGCTGCCGAAGAAAACGCTGAATGCGACGGAGGGCCTGCGTTATTGGTCAAACAGTTCGGTGGCTTGGCGGAAGAGTTCGTCGATGGCATCGCGGTCGCTGTGTACGGTCTTGATTGGAGAGGACTCTTTGACAGGAGTCTTTGGTGGAGCCGTAGACTTATGCGGTGGTTTAACTTGAACTTTCGCAGAGGAGTCTGGAGTATACTAGACGAGATCGTTGGCTATTACGGAAATTGAAGAAGTGACTGAATCAGAGGGTGATGCAGTGCTTGAAGATGGGACAACGGAGGAGGGAATGTCTGGAGACTCCGGCGTTTCGCCTAATGATGAATACAAAGAGTCTGAATATGATGCATCCACATCGGACACCCGCTCATGTGCCCCCCAAGGGCGGGTCAGATACAGAGCGACAGAAGCCACCCCGACCAACACAGCGGCCATTGCCACCGGCAAAGAGGAACGCCTGTTGATTGCCTCCTTGATCTCCAATGCGCTCTGAAAACGCTTCTTGGGGTCTCTTTGGCAACACTTTCTGGCGACCTTCCCAAAACTAGGACTCAGTCGGTCAATGACGCAACCAAGCGAGAATATGTCTGTGCGGTAATCCACATTGCCACCAGAGATGAGTTCAGGGGAAGCATAGACCTGCGTTCCAGCCGAACCCTTCAATACGGAATGCGAATCGGAATCGGAAAGGCCGAAGTCAATGAGTTTGACATTGTTGCCATTGTAGGTCAGCATAATGTTGGACGGCTTCAGGTCCCTGTGGACAATCTGTTTGGAATGCATGTAGGCCAAAGCGTCGCATGTCTCGCTGATGATTTTTGCCGCCAATGTCTTGCTGATTGCCCCGCGTGGCAGAAGCGTGTCCAGCGAGCAACCGTCCACCCACTCCATCTCAATGCAGTTGCCAAGCGGCGGAATGTTCACGAAACCGTAGTACTCGCAGATGTTCGGATGGCTCAATGAATATCCTATCTCGAATTCTTTCCTGAGCAGCCGCTCATAGACAGGGTCTCCGGCATATTCACTTTTAAGGGCTTTATAGACCCTGAAACGCCCGTCCTTGTCCGCACGCCAGATTTCGCAGTAACTTTCAGGGTTGCTGCTGATCAACTCAAACATGCCCTGTTTCGGGCCTTGAGCCTCTGTCGGTGTCTCGAAAAATCCGGATGCCTCGTCCATGATTCGTCTGAATATTCAAACTCAACTTTTGCAAGTGGGTGATCGCTTGCAGTAAAATAAATTATCCCACACTCGAAGGTGACTGTCCACCCTATATCCCTCCTCTCGGCGGCTTATTCCCACTTAATTGCAGTGGGGAATGGCTGTGTTCCGCAAAAGCGAAACTTGAATATTCAAAGATAACTATTTTTGTGTTAAATTTGTACGATACATTGATGTCTATGAGGAATATTCTCGGACATATTCTTTTGAGCTTTGCTCTGGCACTCTGTTTTTGCTTTGCCGCCGCCGCTTTTCCGCAGGGGAACGACTACGACTTGGCATTGGACAAGTATGCCAGCATCTGTGATCGCTGCGTGGAGCTGAGGACTGGCGTTGAGTCTGGACAAAGCGTAAGCATGTCGGAACTCAAAAGCCTTTTGGCGGAACTTTCATCGCTTAGGAAGACCTTGTCAAACGCTTCGGGAAAGATGTCGGCGGCGCAGTCCGCAAGGTTTGAGGCAATCAAAAACAAGTACGTGCAAGGAATGACAAAGTCTGTGAAGAAGCCTGGACGGCCGGGGTTCAGCCCCCTCCCGAAGATCAAACCGGTCACTGAGCCTGTCGAAGTGACCTCACAGGCATTTGGATTTGAGGCGCTTCGGCAAGCTCAGCGTCCGGATGTGCAAGCTCAGCGTCCGGATGTGCGAGCTCAGCGACCGGATGTGCAAGCTCAGCGGCCGGATGTGCAAGCTCAGCGGCCGGAAGGACAAACTCAACGACCGGCTGTGGAGTCTCGGCGCTTGAAGGCCCGGCAGCGTCCGTCTTCTGAAAAAAAATCAAAACCATTCAGATTCGCCATCCTGGCCGATGCCGGAATATTCCCGACCATGTCCTACGGTGCGACGGCCATCGCGACATGGAACGACATCGGTGCATACGCCAACTATCGAGGCAATTTCCGGAAGAATGAATATTCCTACTCATGCACCAGCGGTGGTGACACTGAATATGGCCGCATCTGGGCCACGGGAAAAGCTCGTGCGAGCCGTACTGTGGCGACCGCCGGTTTTGCCATGTTCACTTCACGCCGTTTAGGATTCCGTGCCGGTGCAGGGGTGACATCTTACACCCGTTGTTGGGAGGACGTTTCCGGCCAGTGGGCCAAAGTGAAGGACAAGTCGTTCAAAAGTCCGGCTGTCGATGCTGGAGTATTCTTGATTTTCAAGCCACTGGTTATCTCGCTGGGTGTCACGTCCGATTTTTCCGGTCATGCTGATGTTCAGGCCGGTGTCGGTGTCCGCTTCTAGAGAATCTGTTCCTTGTTGGAGAATTCTCTCTCAAATGGCCTTCAGATGGTTGATTCCACCTTGGCGGCCGGCAATGTATGAAGGAGTATATTCGCCATTCCTCAAGATTCTGGAAATGTAGAGAGGGTAGCCTTTTATGAAGTTTGCGGCCTCAAAGCGGTCTCCGGGCATGAGTTTGGAGTTGCATGTCGATTCGACCTCGAACTGACCGTCGCCCATATACCTGAGAGTGACCTTACGGCCCGGATCCCAACCAATCTCCAATCTGGAGTCAGGCGCCAGGTCGCATGAGTTGATGAAGTCTGCCGTGAAGAATCTCGACTGGAAAGCCTCTGAATGTTTCAGGTCTTCGCAGAAAGTCTTGTAGTCCTTCTTGCCTATGTATTTGGATAGTACGTCTAGGGTTGTCTGTCGAGGAATCGGGGTCATGTTGACATAGCCCCACATTCTTTTGAGCGTGGATGCGGAAACACTTTCACTGGTCTCGCTTTCAATTTCTTGAGCCAGCGAGTAAAAGTCTGTGGATGTCTTGACGCTCTTGCGGAATTTCTTCTCCACAAGAGACATCAGGTAATTCATCTCCGGAATCTGTCTCTCAGCCATATTCTTTTGTCAGTTCTCTATTACAAATTTAACTTATTCACGGTTGAATAGCAAATCTTAATATCCCCGAAAAACATTATCTTTGCACCCGGTTAGTAAGATGAAATAATAGGTTGCCTCAGATTAGGTAAAGATTCCTTAAGATGATGCAAGTTTTTTTGAAGGTAACTTAGTTTAGTAAGTGTGTTATGTGGTTATCGTTAGCGTTCCTGTCGGCGATTCTGCTTGGATTCTACGACTCTTGCAAAAAGGAAGCCCTTGGCGGCAATGCCGTCATCCCCGTGCTGTTCCTGAACACGCTGTTCTGCTCACTCATATTCATTCCTTTCATCGCTCTGTCCTACTGCACTGATGCCCTTGACGGCAGCATCCTCAAGGTTGGTGAATATGGCGGATGGGCGGTGCAGAAATGGATTCTGCTGAAGAGTGTCATAGTCCTCAGCTCCTGGACATTGGGTTATTACGGAATGAAGCATCTCCCGTTGACCATCGTTGGCCCGATCAACGCCACCCGCCCTGTTCTCGTGCTTGTCGGAGCGATGCTGATCTTCGGTGAGAGACTCAACTGGCTCCAGTGGATAGGTGTCCTTCTTGCCGTTGTGTCCTTCTTCATGCTGAGCCGCAGCGGCAAGAAGGAAGGGATTGATTTCGAGCACAATGTCTGGATCTATGCTGTCGTCGGAGCCGCGATTCTCGGAGCCCTGAGCGGACTCTACGACAAATTCCTGATGGATCCGAACGGCTTGGCCTTGGACAAGATGTCCGTGCAGAGCTGGTACAACATCTACCAGTGCGGAATGATGGGCGTGATGATGCTTCTGGTCTGGTACCCGAACAGAAAGAAAACCACCCATTTCCAATGGCGATGGCCGATCATATTCATTTCCATATTCCTTAGCATCGCTGATTTTGTCTATCTTTACGCGCTTACCCTTCCGGGAGCCATGATCTCAGTCGTCTCGATGATCCGGCGCGGCAGCGTCATCGTCAGCTTCCTATTCGCCGCGATCGTCTTCAAGGAGAAGAACCTCCGCAGCAAAGCCATCGACCTCGCTCTTGTCCTCCTCGGCATGGTCTTCCTCTACCTCGGCTCAAAATAGTCTTTGCACCTTTGCAGAATCTGTTGGTTCTCTGGTCGCTGAGCTTGTCGAAGCGACATCACTGCTTTTTGCCGATAACAGACAGATAGTCGCTTCGACAAGCTCAGCGACCGAGTGCCACCATAGCGCAAAGAAATTTCCCCTTGCCGCAATTTTTGTAACGTGAAAAATTCGGCAAGGGGAAATTTTTTGCGCCTGCAAGCAACGACTGCCATTATCGTGATCAAGAAATATATTCAAAAAATCCGCCCCGGCATGGGACGGATTCTTTATGAATATGTTAGCGAAGCCAACTACTTGCTCTGCTCGATGGCAGCTTGAGCCGCGGACAGACGGGCGATTGGCACACGGAACGGTGAGCAGGAAACGTAGTCAACACCGATCTTGTTGAAGAAGCGTATTGACGCAGGGTCGCCGCCATGCTCTCCGCAGACACCGCACTTGAGGTCAGGCCTCTTTGATCTACCGGCCTGGATTCCGAACTCAACCAACTTGCCGACGCTCTTGGTGTCGATGGTCTGGAACGGATCGGCATCGAGGATCTTGTTGCCAAGATATTCACCCATGAAGGTGCCGACATCGTCACGAGAGAAACCGAAGGTCATCTGTGTGAGGTCGTTGGTACCGAATGAGAAGAACTCGGCAGCGCGGGCCATCCTGTCGGCGGTCAGGGCGGCGCGAGGAATCTCGATCATCGTACCGAAGTTGTAGAGGATGAACTGGCGGGTTGTACCTTCAACCTCAGCCTTGACCTTGTCGCAGATAGCTCTCTGGAAGCTGAGCTCACGGGCTGAGATCGTCACAGGGATCATGATCTCAGGATGAGGGTTGAAGCCTTCCTGCTGAAGCTCGGCGGTGGCGGTGAATATCGCTCTGTACTGAGTCTCGGCGATGAGCGGGTAAGACATGTGCAGACGGACTCCACGGTGACCCATCATAGGGTTGACCTCGTGAAGGGCCTCGCCACGCTTCTCGATGTCCTCTACAGTGACACCCAACTCCTTGGCGAGCTCAGTCTCTTTCTCCTTTGTCTTAGGCACAAACTCGTGGAGAGGCGGGTCAAGCAGACGGAACACAACCGGCTTGCCGTCCATTATCTTCATCGTGCTCTTGGCGGAAGCCTTGATGTAAGGCTCAAGTTCGGCGAGGGCGGCCTTCCTTTCCTCGTCTGTGTTGCAGAGAATCATCTTGCGCAGTTTGGCAAGTGGCTGCTCTGAGTTTACTCCGTAGAACATGTGCTCGATACGGAACAGTCCGATGCCCTCGGCACCGAAGCTGAGAGCCTTCTGGGCATCCTCAGGGGTGTCGGCGTTGGTTCTTACACCAATCTTGCGGAATTTGTCAACGATTGACATGAACTTGATGAACATAGGGTTCTCAGAAGCGTCCATTGTGTCGATCTTCTCTCCGTACACACAACCCTTTGTTCCGTTGAGGCTCATCCAGTCGCCTTCCTTGAATGTGACATTGCCGAAGGAGACGGTCTTCGTGTCGAAGTTGATCTTCATCGCCTCGCATCCAACGATGCAGCACTTGCCCCATCCACGTGCCACGAGAGCGGCGTGTGAGGTCATACCTCCACGTGTGGTAAGGATACCTGCCGCGGCGCGCATTCCCTCGATGTCCTCAGGAGAGGTCTCCTCTCGGATAAGAATTGTCTTCTTGCCGTTGGCGTTGGCTTCCATCGCAGCCTCGGATGTGAACACGATCTGGCCTACAGCTCCACCCGGGGATGCAGGAAGACCGATCGCAAGAACCTTGGCCTTTTTCTCTGAGGCTGGGTCAAGGATCGGGTGGAGGATCTCGTCAAGCTGAGAAGGTGAAACCCTCATCACGGCTGTCTTCTCATCGATCATCTTCTCATCAATCATGTCCATGGCCATCTGGAGAGCGGCCAGACCGGTTCTCTTGCCGATGCGGCACTGGAGCATCCAAAGGTGACCCTCCTGGATGGTGAACTCGATGTCCTGCATGTCGTGGAAGTGCTGCTCGAGTCTCAGACGGATTCCGTCAAGCTCCTTGTAAACCTCCGGCATGGCGGTCTCAAGGGACTGGAGATCCTTGTTCTTCTCTGTCTTTGTGGCCTCGTTAAGAGGGTTAGGAGTACGGATTCCCGCAACTACATCCTCGCCCTGGGCGTTGATGAGCCACTCACCGTAGAACTTGTTGTCTCCTGTGGCAGGGTTACGTGAGAAAGCCACGCCGGTCGCGGAGGTGTTGCCCATGTTACCGAACACCATTGACTGTACGTTCACGGCTGTTCCCCAGTCATCAGGAATCTTCTCGATCCTTCTGTAGGCGATGGCCCTCTTTCCGTTCCAAGACTTGAACACGCCGCCGATGGAGCCCCAAAGCTGGGCCTCGGCAGTGTCAGGGAAGTCCACTCCGAGAACTTCCTTTACCTTTGCCTTGAACTTCTCGCAGAGGTCCTTGAGCTCTTCGGCTGTGATGTCGGTGTCGGACTTGTAGCCCTTTTTCTCCTTGAGTTCCATCATCATCCTGTCAAGTTGCTGGCGGATTCCCTGTCCGTCGGCAGGCTCGATGCCCTCGGCCTTCTCCATCACGACATCAGAGTACATCATGATGAGACGCCTGTAAGCGTCATACACGAATCTTGGGTTGCCGGTCTTCTGGATCATTCCAGGAAGTGTGGCAGAGCAGAGGCCGATGTTGAGGATGGTGTCCATCATGCCAGGCATTGAACTTCTGGCGCCTGAACGGCAGCTTACGAGAAGCGGATCGGAAGGGTCTCCGAACTTCTTGCCCATGATGGTCTCCGTGGCTTTCAGCGCCTCTGCCACCTCTTTCTTGAGGTCTTCGGTATAGCCTCCGCCGAGTGAGTAATACTCAGCGCAGCATTCGGTTGTGATTGTGAATCCGGCAGGTACCGGCATGCCGAGCTTGCTCATCTCGGCCAGGTTGGCTCCCTTTCCTCCAAGGAGCTCGCGCATGTGTCCATCGCCCTCGGCGGTCTTGCCACCGAAACGATACACTCTTTTCTTTTTGTCGAACATATTATTAAGAATTTGTTTTATAGACCTTCCAATAAATACAGACTACAAAATTACTAAAAAACTTTGGTTGCAGCAATTACAAAAACTTCAAAAAACTGCTCCCGGACTTCAAAATATGTTATTCTGGCGGCTTGTCATTTTCATATTCTTACAACAATCGCGACGCGATGTCGGAAAGCTCGCTCCTCTCGCCGATTTTCAAGAATATATGTTCGAAGAGTTTCTGCCCGTCCATCTTATCGTTCAGATGCGACAGTCCGTTGGACCATTGATCCAGATAAGGTTGGTCAATCTGGAAGATGTCGCCGGTGAACACCATCTTTGTGCCTTCTCCGGCTCTGGTGATGATCGTCTTCACTTCATTAGGAGTGAGATTCTGAGCCTCGTCACAGATCAGGAACACCCGCCCCAGACTCCGTCCTCTGATGTAGGCCAGCGGAGAGATGAGCAGTTTCTCTTCCTTCAGCATGGCCTCGATCTTCAAAGCCTCCTTGCTTGAGGAACGGAATTGCGCCTTGATGACGTTCAGGTTGTCCATCAGCGGCTGGATGAACGGGCTCATCTTCGTCTTCTGGTCTCCCGGAATGAATCCGATGTCTTGATTGCCAAGCACTATCGTAGGTCTTGTGAGGATTATCTGGTCAAAGTCCTTGGCTTGCTCCAATGCGGCCGCCAAAGCCAGCAATGTCTTCCCTGTTCCAGCTCCACCGGTCATCGAGACGAGCTGTATGGCCGGATTCAGGCAGGCGTCCAACGCAAATTTCTGCTCATCGTTGCGCGGACGTATTCCGTAAGCCTCCCTGTTCTTTACCAACACGATCCGTCCCCGGCCTTCATCGAACCTTGCACAGATGGTCGTATCTCCGTTCCTTACCTTGTAAAGCTGGTTCGCTTTCGGCTTCACCTTGCAGACAGCCTTCCAGTCAACGGACGTGTCAGGGCTGTAGGCCAGACTCTGGATGGCCTCAGTGGTGATGCCGTCAAGGTATTGTACCTCTCTGTTGGAGTTCTCGATCTTGTCCTCCTCGATCCTGTCGGTCAGGTAATCCTGAACCTCCATTCCGGCGGCCTTGGCCTTCATCCTGAGATTGATGTCCTTCGTGACGAGGGCGACGAACCTGTCAGGGTTGTTGTCGCGCACCCAGATGGCCGTCGCGAGAATCCTGTGGTCGGGAATATCATCGTAGAACATCCCCTTCATGCTTTCAGGGAAAGGGTGTCCAGGGTCTATCCTGATGTTGCCCAGCCCCTTGCCGATCGGGACTCCGTACTTCCCGAAGGATTTCCCGTCAGTGATCCGGTCGATGTCTCTCATGAATCCTCTGGCATTGAAAGCCAGGTTGTCGTTGCCTTTCTTGAACTTGTCAAGTTCCTCGATCACAGCGATCGGGATGACCAGATCGTTGTCCTGGAACTTTCGGATGGCCTTGTAGTCGTGCAGGATGATGTTCGTGTCAAGAACAAAGATTTTGGGCTTCCTGCCGCCCCCTCCTCTGTGAGGAGTGTCAGCGTATCTTGCCATATATATTATAGAATAATCGTAAAAATCTTTGTCAAATCCGCTGCGACCTCTTTTGGATCGCCTGCGGATGGTGTCAGTCTTCTCCTTCAGAAGCCTGGCTGCTGAGCAGGGATTGCAGTATGTTAGCGATTCCGCTGCCTCCGGTCTTCACATTGACTTCACCGGTGCCGGTAACGGGATGCCCGACAGGGTAGTAAGCGATGTCCTGAAGCAGGAACTCGGCATCGACATAGTCATAGTCGGAATCCTTGATCTGAAGAATCGCTCCCGGAACTTCGGAAAACAGGATTCTGACATTCTGATTCTCTCCGTAAGCACTCTTGATTCCGCTGATGTCGATGTCGGCTCCGATGTCCCCCGAACACATCAATTTCAGTGCCGCAAGCAGACCTCCGTCGCAGACCGTCATGGCTGACATTGCGATTCTGTCTTCTATGAACTCCCGGACAACCTCATGACAATCAATGAAGTAGTCTGCGTCACCTATTTCAGGGAAATTGTCTCCGTTCTGCCCGAGGGCGTCGCAGAGAAGCGAACCTCCAAGCCTGAAGTCACATGAGTCGAAAGGAACATAGATGATCCAACTGTCCGGATCGGCGGCCAGCTTGTCCGGAACGGCCCTGCGCCTGCCCAGCACGGGATGTTCACTGCCGAACGGTGCGTCGTCTGGCAGGAATATGTCGTCATCTTCCTGAGCCGTGGCTTTCCCGCACGCCCCGACCTTGAATGACGCTTGGCAAAACCTTCCGCTTTCCGTGAACGAGTATGAACTCAGGCATATTCCCAAATCATTGACGTAGTCAGCGGTGGCTTCGACGGAAGAGTAGAATGCCGCCATATTCCCGAGAGGTCTGCCGTTCCACTTCCATTTCGCGGTCAGAGTCAAGTCGCCTAGTTTGAAATGGCCGTTCATCCACGTGGCATCCAAAAGAGCCTTCGCGATCCTGCCTCTGGTGTAAGAATCCGCAAATGCTGCCGGAAACGGCCTTGGCTCCTCCAAGAGCGAGAGAACGGTCGACAGATAGCCTTGTACGTTTTGATTCAGAAACTTTTTCATTGACGGAGAAGGATCCGTGCTTTCATCGATCACCGGCTCGAAATCCTCGTTACTCGGGAGTGCTGCCTCTTCTTTGGGCGCAAGGCAGTCGTCAAGCATTTCAGCCGGAGTCAGCCGTCTGGAAACGCCGTCAATGATGTACTTCGAATGAAGCGCTGATGTTTTTTCTTTCATTCCGCTAGAATATGTCCGTAAATTTAAGTAAATTTGAGTTCAGTTCAAAAAAACAAGTATATCAGGCATTATCAGATGGAACCATTTTCCAAGAAGAATTATCAGAATAAGGTCGAGGCTATATTCACAAGATTCCCTTCCGTGCAGAAAGTACCTTTCAAGGACGCCTACAAGCCTGGACTGGAGAATATGCTCCGGTTTGAGGAAGTCCTTGGCAATCCGCACGATAGCCTAAGGACAATACACGTTGCCGGTACGAACGGCAAAGGCTCGGTGTCGAATATGCTCGCTTCGGCGTTGTCCGCCTGCGGTCTCAAGGTCGGCCTTTACACTTCCCCGCACATCGTAGACTTCCGGGAACGGATGAGGGTGGTGGGATCGGCCGTTGAGCCTGCCAATCCGGTCGCTGAGCCTGTCGAAGCGCACCGGCCAACCAAGGCCGCTTCGACAGGCTCAGTCGCTTCGACAGGCTCAGTCGCTTCGACAGGCTCAGTCGCTTCGACAGGCTCAGTCGCTTCGACAGGCTCAGCGACCGATGATTGCGCGGAACTCGTGTCCGAGGAATATGTCTATGACTTCCTCTGCCGGTACGAGGCCGACATGGATGCCTTGAGCCTGTCCTTTTTCGAGATCACGACAGGGATGGCCTTCAAATGGTTCGCCGATCAGAAAGTTGATGTGGCCGTCATCGAGGTCGGTCTCGGAGGCCGTCTCGACAGCACGAATGTCATAACTCCGGATCTTTCGATTGTCACAAGCATCGCCCTTGACCATTGCGCCCTGCTGGGGAACACGTTGGCGGAGATTGCAGGCGAGAAGGCTGGAATATTCAAGAGAAATGTCCCTGCGCTTGTCGGGGAATATCTTCCCGAGACGCGCCCTGTTTTCGAGGCCAAGGCCGCTGAGGTCGGCTGCCCGCTGACGTTCGCCGAGGATGTGGAACCTTCGCTGTGGTACAGAAGCGATGAGATTTTAAGGAATATGGACCTTCGCGGAAAGTACCAGAGGAAGAACCTCCGCACTGTGCTGGCCGCCATCGACATTTTAAAGAATATGCCAGAATATGCCGGCTTGTCAAACACTCAGGCTGTCGTCACCGCCATAGTCCGCACAGCCTCCAGGATGGGATTCCATGGCCGTTGGGAAAGGCTTTCGCTCCAGCCGTTCATCATCGCGGACATCGGCCACAACCCGGCGGCCTTGAAGGAGAACTTCGCGCAGCTGGAGTCGATGGTGGAGGAGGGGGAGTGCTCCTCGCTGATTCTGGTCTATGCCATCATGGCCGATAAGGATCTGGATGGGATCATGCCTTTGATTCCCGCTGACGCCACGTGCATATTCACGAATCCCGAGATACACCGTGCGCTTCCGGAGAAGGAACTGACCGCCCGCTACCGTGCCTTTTGCTCCGCCAACGGTCGCTCAACGAACAGAATCTACGATGCTCCGGATGTGCGTCAGGCCCTTTCCATGGCAATCAATCTGGCCCGTGAGACATCCAGAAAACCGGACAGTTCCCGGTTCTGCTTCCCGCTGATTTATGTCGGCGGCAGCACCTATCTTGTGAGCGAGGCCGTGCAGATCCTCAAGTCGCTTCCTGTTTAGGATTTGTGGTTGTTTAGGGTCACTTCGATGCTTCGACAAGCTCAGTAACCGCAGACCCTGAGACCAGTAATGTTCGGTCGCTGAGCCTGTCTCTCGCGCCACAGGGTTCGCCCCTTCGGTCGCTGAGCCTAAATCTTCGGTCGCTGAGCCTGTCGAAGCGCCGGTGGTTCGGCAGGGCTCACCAACCGTGGTTCGACAGGCTCACCAACCGTGGTTCGACAGGCTCACCAACCATCGAAGCGACATTATGCCAAGTCTCCTTGCAAGATTTTTGCAGGTCGGGATTTTACCATACATAGTAATAACATTTTTGTGATGAAAAATATGCTGATAACCTCCGCCTTGGTGGCGATTTTTTGTCTTGCGGCGATGACTACGGCCGCGTTTGTCCGTAAAGATAAAGGTCAGGATCAAACAAAGGACGGCCTTGTGCTGACAGACCTTTGGAAAAGATATACTGCCGCCAATAAAGCAGACCGCCCGAAGGAGATGATGGCCGTGTTGGACACCATTGTCTCGAAAGCCAAGGCCGAGCGTCTGCACTACGATTTTTACACGGCCGCAAGCCAGAAAGTTGTGGTCGCCGGCAATCGGGACTGGAAGCAAAGGGACGAGTACAGCGCGTGGCTGGACAAGGAGGTGGATGAATATGCCGAACCGATAGTGACGTTCCACCACAATCTGTCCAAGGAAAGCCCGGCTTCGCTGACTGACTTCGTCATTGTCAACAAGGCTCGCCTTCAGGCGGCAAGGAACGGAGCTTTCTACGACGATGGGCTGGATGACCTCTGGACTGGAATGGTCAAGGATGATTATGAATATGCTCTCTGGTCTCTGGCCGTCATCAGGCGCTCGGGAAAGGCGATGTCGCTTCTGAGTGAATATATCGGTGATTCCTACCCGAAGGCCGCTTATCTGGAGTACCGCCGCATGGTGGATAAGGATTATAAAAGCAATGATGACGGTCGCGCCGAGAGGATGGCTGCCGCCCGTGCGTTCTCGGATAAGTATGCAGGAAGTGCCATGTCCCTGTACGGCAAGGCACTTGTGCTCAGAGGCCAGTTTGACAGCTTGTCCAGGATCAGTGAGTCGTCCGCCGCCTTTCGGCAAGCTCAGGAACCGGCGGTTCCGGTGGCTGAGCCTGTCGAAGCCACCGAACCGAGCTCCCCAACCATGGTTCGACCGAACTCACCAACCATCGAAGCGTCCTATAAAACCCTTTACAATGCTTGCAGCCAAGCCGAGAAGGGACGTCTCTCATATTCTAAAGGCATAGACAAGGAAATCGCCGGGAAGGTGAATGATTTCAAACAGTTGATGGAATCCCTCGACAGAAAAGAGATTGGGATATCATTCGAGAAGGGTGCCGCGGTTCTGGCGCTCCGCAATCTGTCCAAGGCCGACGTGGAGTTTGTGAAGGATGCCAAAAATGCCAAGCCATTGATCCGCAAGACGGTGAACAATCCGAAGAAGAGTTTTTATGTTCAGGACACGGTGAAGATTGACCTGCCTAAATGCGATGACGGAGACTACATATTCACGGCAAGGAACGGTAAGGTGACATCAAAGGCGAAATGGACAAAGAAGACCCTTTCCATCGCCGTGCGCAAGGATGTCGAGAAGATGCGTTTCTTTGTCGCTGACTACATGACCGGCGAGCCGGTTGAAAAGGTTGACCTTGAGCTTCATCGTTCCGGGAAGACCGTCGCCCTGGCGAAGGATGTGACTCTTTGCAAGGACGGATTCACTCCTCTGCCTGAAGCCATCGCGGACAGTCTGAAAGACGGTGCGGCAAGTTATCTGACAGCGTCATACCGTGACAAAGATGGGTTCCTCCATAAAACGGATGAGCACTACATCTACGGGTATTCTGTCTATTCATCGGATCAGGATGGAGATTCGGGGACGTTCTGCGAGATGTTCACGGACAAGTCTGCCTACAATCCCGGGGAGAAGGTGGAGTTCAAGGCCATCCTCTACAAGGGCGACATGAGCAGGAGTCTGCACACCTTCGAGGCGGGCGCGAAAGTGAAGGCCGAACTGGTCAATGCCGAAGGCAATGCGGTCGGAAGCAAGGATTTGATAACCAATGAATATGGTTCTGTGGCAGGCTCGTTTGACATTCCGTCCGGCGGAAGGAACGGCGATTTCCAGGTGAGGATCACCGGTGATGGAGTGAGTTCATCGAAAGGAATTGTCGTGGACGAGTTTATACTCCCGACCTACGACCTTGCCTTCGACAAGACCGACAGGCTCTTCATCGTCGGCGACACCGTCGAGGTGACCGGCAAGGTGTCCAGCTTCAGCGGGCACCCGCTGTCCGCCGCGTCGGTGTCATATTCAGTTAAGAGACATGGAAAGACTTACGCCTCGGGTAAACTGCATTTGGATGCGGACGGCTCGTTCAAGATACGCTTCGGAACTGATGGAGATGATGACCTTGGCTTCTTTGGTGTGACTGTCAAGGTCACAGACGCGACTGGGGAGACGAAGGAATTCTCCGGAGTAGTCTCAGCTCTGAAATATTTCAGCCTTGCGGTTGATGTGACAAACGCGTCCAAGGGTGACATCAATCCTTCGGATGAAGCATGGCTTGGAACTCCTTTCATGATTTCGGGAGAGAAGGCTGTCGTGTCGTTCCGAGTCAAGGATTTGAGAGGCAATGTGGTTAAATCTCCGGTTGAGGTAAAATATTCATTATCGGATGATTCCGGAAAGAGACTGGCTTCCGGCAAGACAATGTCCGGTAAGACGGAGGAACTCGCGCTTCCGGCTGCCGGAATGTATATTCTTAAAGTCAATGCGGAAATAGTCAGGGAGGACGGCCGCAAGGTGACGGCTCAGACAAAGCTGATGATACTTCGGGTAGATGATTCGGCCACCGTGCTCGACGCCAAGGTCAAGAACGTCTTCAAACTGGTCGGCGACTGCTCTGACGGCATCTTGAACACCGGCGAGGACATCAAGGTACAGTTTGGTGTCGGTGAAGGCCCTGTTTGGGCCGTCGTGGAACTGTTCGGTGACAAACGCCAGTTGCTTGAGCATAAGATGATTCATCTTGACGGCAAGGCGGGGGAATCTGGTTCTTTGACTGAAATCGTATATAATTATAAGGTAGAGTATCCTGATGCAGTCCGGCTGATGGTTTTCTATTTCCGGGACGGGCGCAGATGTCTGTTCAATCAGGAGTTCAGGCGTGAGCGCAAGACTCTTGATCTGCCGCTGGCGTTCACTTCGTTCACAGACAAGGCCTTGCCGGGTACGGAATATTCATTGACGCTGAAGACCCTCCCTGGCGTCGAGGCTGTCGTGACCGTGTTCGACAAGAGTTCCGAAGTAATCTCGGCCAATGATTGGGCTAATGTGCGTCTGGCTTGGGCCGGAGCGGAGGATGTCTTCATCTCCTGCTCCACTGGAGGAGTGCGTGGCCGGATGTCTTATGATGACGAGATGCTCGTCGGAGCGTCACGTCGGAATGTCCGGGTCCGTGGATTAGGCAGGAGTAACGCTGCCGCGAGAGTGAATTCCATGGCGGATAGCGCGGAGGAACTCGTCCTTGAGGAGGAGGCAATCCCGTCGATGATGATGGCTAAAAGAGAGGCTGTGGATGATGTGGATGTGCAGGATGTGCCGGTACGCTCTGATTTTTCATCGACTTTGGCGTTCGAGCCGTTCCTGAGGTCCGATGCCGACGGGAACATATTCATGAAATTCAGGACCTCCGACAAACTTTCGACTTTTGCCGTGCAGGTTTGGGCGCACACGCAGGGGATGCTCAACGCTTGTGTCCGCAAAGAGATGGTGGTGACGGTTCCTGTCAAGGTTTCGGTTGCGGAGCCTAAGTATCTTTATAAAGGTGACAAGTTTGTGCTTCACGCCACAGTGTCAAACGGTTCCGACAAGGATGTGACAGGCGTCGCGGCCTTGCAGGCATATTCATCGAAGGGTTATGAGGGAACGAAGCCGTTCGCTTCATTGTCGAAGAAGGTGGCTGTTCCGGCAGACAGTTCAGTTGAAGTCGCTTTCAATGTCGATCCTAAGGAATATGATGAGCTTGGTTTGAAGGTGCTTTTCGCCGATGATTCCAAGACATTCTCAGATGGTCTTTTTGTCAGTCTGCCTGTCTATGAGACAAAGCAGACTTTGACAGAGTCCCATTCGGCTGTGCTTCTTGCCGGAGCTGACAAGGCCGCGCTGATCAAACGGCTGGAGTCTGAGTTTACGGGCACGACCTCCAAAGGTGCTGAGGTTAAGGAAATTGACATTCGTCAGATGATTCTGGACGCGATTCCGTCCAAGGTCGAGCCTGACGGCAAGGATGTCCTGTCACTTACCGAGGCGTTGTACGTCCGCAAGGTCGCCGCGTCTCTTGGCTCTGAAGTCAAGACCGAGGTGCCGGATGAGGTTCTTGTGGAGAAGATCAAGGCTTGCCTGAACGCTGGCGGTGGCTTCGGATGGTTTGAGGGAATGCGCCCGTCTCCGGTTGTGACGGCGGTCGTGCTGGAGCGCCTCGCCAAGATGCGTGACGCCGGACTTGACTATGGCGGATTTGATTTGGCTGAATCTGTCAAGTGGTTGGACCGCAACCAGTTCCTGCGTGGAGCTGCGATCCCTCGCTGGTGCGGATGGCTGTCGATGGAACAATATGCCTACATCCGTTCGCTGTATTCGTCCGTACCGTTCGATGTCTCTTTGCCGACCAAAAATGACAAGTCTGAATATGCCCGTAATTTCAAGGAGTTCAAGAAGTCGGTGAAGGGCTATCTTGTTCCTTCCTCCAAAGATGGCCGTGGACTGAACGGGCAGATTCTTGCCAAGGCGCGCAGGATCAAGACATTGGCTAATCTTGTCGCCTGTGATGACGGTTTGTCTCTGGCTTCCGCATGGGGCTTGAAGTTCTCCGCAGGGGCAAGGATGAACCAATCGATCGCAGCTGATGTCCGGTCGCTTCTTGAATATGCCGTGAAGCATCCTGACGGAGGATGGTACTATCCTAACGCCGTGATGCCGTTCAGGGGGCTCCTTGAGAGCGAGGCTTATGCCCACGCAATGCTTTGCGATTTGCTGTCGAGTGAATATGTCGGTTCTGCCGCCCTTCGACGGGCTGCTTCGGTCACTGAACTTGTCGAAGTGACCTTCTCATCCGAAGCGACCGCGAAACAAATCGCCGACGGCATCCGTCTCTGGCTCATGCTTCAGAAAGAAACTCAGAAATGGGACGAGGATCCCGCCTTCGTGGATGCCCTCAACTCCGTTCTGGCCGGTCCGGCTGAAATTCTCGCCACAAAGGTCGTTAGCCTCACAAAGACATATTCGACACCTTTCTCCAAAGTCAAGGCGGCGGGCAACGGCTTTTCCATCGAGCGGCATTACTATAAAGAGGTAAGGGGTGAGGACGGAAAGTCTGGCCGCTTGGAGATATTCCCTGGAATGAAGGTCAGCGTCGGTGATAAGATCACCGCCAAGTATCGGATCTGGAGCCAGGAAAACCGCAGTTTCGTGAAACTGACCGCACCTCGCGAGGCCGCCTTCCGTCCTGTCAACCAGCTTTCAGGAGCCTATGGTTGGTGGCTCCGTCCTCTTGCCGTGAACGGAATCTGGTCAGTGACCCCTCAAGGCTACAGGGATGTCAAGACAGACCGGACAGAGTACTGGTTTGATGTCTATCCGGAGGACAAGACCACAGTGTCAGAAGAATTCTATGCCACTCAGGAAGGCATATTCACCGCTCCAGCCGTGACGATAGAATCTCTCTATGCGCCTCACTACCGTGCGAATGCAGCGTACGGCGGAACTTTGCGGACTGATTGGTAAGCCGGCTGGTGTTATAATATGGACAATTGTTGATTTCCTGTTTATGAATATTCTGAAAATCTTCTGGACCGCGGCCATGCTGCTGTCTCCTCTTGCGCTTTCGGCATCGGATTCGCTGCGCGTGTATAATCCTCAGATTCCGATTCTGGTGGATCGGATTGACAATATATTGTTTCAGGTCCGTGTTCCTGACGCTGTTTCCGGTGACGTTCTTGAATCCCTTGCCGTGGAGTTCGGGGAGAACGTGGATCTGAGATCTGTCGCGGAACTTCGTCTTTTCTATTCGGGAACAGAGGCGGCGCGGCGCAGTGGTGTGAATTTCAGTCCGGTGGAATATATCTCTTCCCACAACGTGTGGAACACCAGGTCTGCCAATCCGTCATATTCAGTGCTGCAGGAGCAGACCGACAGGATCGGACGCAAGGTGACTCTTCATTCCCGTCAGCCGATGGTAGAGGGGGTTAACTACTATTGGGTAAGCGTCAGGATGAATCCGGAGGCTTCTCTTTTGACGGAGCTGAGCGCGTGTGTAAGCGATATCGTGATAAACGGAAAGGCGGTTCCGTTCGCCGGAGACACACATGATGCCGTCCGCAGGGTCGGATACGGAGTTCGCCACGCAGGAGATGACCATTCGATGGCCTATCGTATTCCAGGACTTGTCACGACCAATTCCGGAACCTTGATCGGAGTTTATGACGTGCGCTGGAACAGCAGTGTAGACCTTCAGGAACGCATTGACATAGGGGTGAGCCGCAGTACGGACAAAGGTCAGACTTGGGAGCCGATGCGCTTGGCGATGTCGTTTGCGGATGCGGGAGGCCTTCCGTCAGGTCAGAACGGAGTCGGTGATCCTGCGGTGCTTGTGGACGAGAACACAGGAACCATCTGGGTTATCGCAGTCTGGACTCATGGAATGGGTAACGGCAGGGCTTGGACGAACTCCATGCCTGGAATGGAACCGATTGAGACCCCTCAGCTTATGCTGGTCCGCAGTGATGACGACGGCCGCACATGGAGCAAGCCGATCAATGTCACCAAACAGGTCAAGGATCCATCGTGGTGCTTCCTTCTGCAAGGCCCCGGCCGGGGAATCACCATGCGGGACGGTACATTGGTGTTCGCCATTCAGTTCATTGACAAGGACAGGATGCCGCACGCGGGCATAATGTACAGCAAGGATCATGGCGAGACCTGGCATATTCATAACCCGGCACGCTCGAACACGACGGAGGCGCAGGTTGCGGAGGTCGAGCCTGGAGTGCTGATGCTGAATATGCGGGACAACCGTGGCGGGGCGCGCGCAGTGATGACTACCCGTGATTTGGGGCGGACGTGGGCTGAGCATGTGTCACACAGGACAGCTTTGCGCGAGCCTGTCTGCATGGCGAGCCTGATATCAGTGCCGGCGGAGAAGAACGCATTGGGAAAGGATTTGCAGCTGTTCTCGAATCCTGATACCACAGACGGCCGCTGCGACATCACGATAAAGGCCAGTTTGGACGGCGGTGTGACCTGGCCTTTCAAATTATTGCTCGACGAAGGGTACGGATGGGGATATTCTTGTCTGACAATGATTGATTTTCAGACTGTTGGCATCTTGTATGAGTCAAGCGCGGCCCATATTACCTTCCAGGCCGTGAGGTTGGAGGATATTGTCAAGTGAGGGCGGAAATCATAAAAAACGATAAAATTTCAAAAAAAAGTTAAAAAAGTTTGCAGTAATAAAAAAAAGTAGTACCTTTGCATCACCCGAACGATGAACAACGGGACAACGATTCGGGAGCTTAGCTCAGTTGGTTCAGAGCGTCTGCCTTACAAGCAGAGGGTCGGGGGTTCGACTCCCTCAGCTCCCACCAAAAAGACCTCTTCAGGATTCCTGAAGAGGTCTTTTCGTATTGCGTAATTGCTCTGGGGGAGTTTTTACATCCAGCGGTATATTTATAAATGAAAAAGAGAATCTATCTTGAGCTCCGCATTGAGACCTCCGTCAGGGTTGAGGTCGTCAGACTTGTTAAGGTCAGGGCGTACAAGCGCGTCCGTTTTGACAAGGTTGAGAAAGTCAGAAGTCACTATCGTATGGTATAAAGGGTGCTATCGTTAGTCTGATGTTTGGCTTTGTGCCTATGAGGCACTCTACTCTATTCCCTCGGTTTTTTCAAAAAGATCCTTTTACGAAATATTTTGCGGATTGGGGGATTTTGCGTAAATTTGCAGTCTGTTTTTATGGTCGTAGAGCTCCAGAAGTCCCGTGAGGTTACGGGCGCTTGCGACTGAAACTTAATAAAGTTTTGTTTTTTTATGTACGCAATTGTTGACATTGCAGGACAGCAGTTCAAGGTTGAGGCTGGAAAAGAGATCTTTGTTAACCGTCTCGCGGCGGCCAAGGATTCTTCAGTCGAGTTCGACAAGGTGCTGCTCGTTGACTCCGAAGGGCAGATCAAGCTCGGTAATCCTTATGTAAAGGGCGCAGTTGTTAAGGCCACCGTTCTCGATGACGAGGCAAAGGCTGACAAGGTGCTCGTGTTCAAGAAGATCCGTCGCAAGGGCTTCCAGAAGCTCAATGGCCACCGCCAGAAGCTTTCCAAGATCCGTATCGATGAAATCGCTTAATTTCTAAAGAGTAACAGATTATGGCACACAAGAAAGGACAATCAAGTTCAAAGAACGGTCGTGAGTCTCATTCCAAAAGGCTTGGACTCAAGAAATTCGGCGGTGAGGTCGTAAAGGCCGGCAACATCATCGTAAGGCAGAGAGGTACTGTCCACAATCCTGACAAGAATGTCGGAATGGGCAAGGATCACACTCTCTACGCTCTCGTTGACGGAACGGTAAAGTTCACAAGGAAGAGAGAGGACAAATCCTACGTCTCGGTTATCCCTTTTGAGAACTAAGACTCGGAGGATTGATAATGAAAGAGGGCTGGCTTCGAGTTATCGTGCCTGTCCTCTTTTTTGTTTGGAAACAACCCATTTCAGGCTTGTATGCCTGAAAATGTGTCGGGAACATTCCCGACAATAAGTTGGGACTTCCGTTTTAATAGTAATTAAACTATTCATATACTATGCTTACACTCAAGACGCTTCGTGACGATCCGCAGCACGTGATCGAGAAGCTGGCAGTAAAGAATTTCGATGCGAGGGCCATCGTGGAAAAAGTCCTCGAACTGGACACCAACAGAAGGGCTCTTCAGACTGAGAGCGACGCCATCGTGGCCAAGCAGAATCAGCTCACCAAGCAGATTGGTGGCCTGATGAAGGATGGAAAGAAGGCCGAGGCCGAAGAGGTAAAGAAGGAAGTGGCCGAGCTTAAGGCTAAATCCTCAGAGCTCCTCGCGAAGGCCGATGAGAACAACAAAGAGCTCAACGAGCAGTTGGTTCTTCTTCCGAATATGCCTTGCGACCTCGTTATCCCTGGAAAGGGCGCTGAGGACAATCAGGTTGTGAAGATGGGTGGCCCTGAGGTAAACCTTCCGGAACACGCCCTTCCTCACTGGGAACTCGCCAAGAAATACGACATCATTGACTTCGACCTTGGTGTGAAGCTCACAGGAGCCGGATTCCCTGTCTATAAGGGCAAGGGCGCGAAACTCCAGAGAGCCCTCATCAACTTCTTCCTCGACATCAACACCGCAGCCGGCTACAAGGAGGTCGAGCCGCCGATCATGGTCAACGCTGCCTCTGGTTTCGGTACCGGCCAGCTGCCTGACAAGGAGGCCCAGATGTACTACGTGGGTCTGGATGACTTCTATCTCATTCCTACCGCCGAGGTTCCGGTCACCAACATATTCAGAGATGTCATCCTCGGCAACGATGACTTCCCACAGAAGATGACCGCCTACACCCCGTGCTTCCGTCGTGAGGCCGGTTCGTATGGTAAGGACGTGAGAGGCTTGAACCGCCTGCATCAGTTCGACAAGGTCGAGATCGTGCGCATCGAGAAGCCTGAGAACTCCTATGCCGCTCTGGACGAGATGGTTGCCCATGTAGAGGGCATCGTCAACAAACTCGGTCTGAAGTACAGGATCCTTCGCCTTTGCGGTGGCGATTTGAGCTTCACCTCAGCCATCACCTACGATTTCGAGCTTTGGTCAGCTGCCCAGGGACGTTGGCTTGAGATCTCCTCCGTCTCCAATTTCGAGACCTATCAGGCAAACCGTCTGCACCTGCGCTACCGTGACGCAGAAGGCAAGATGCAGCTCTGCCACACCCTGAACGGAAGCTCATTGGCTCTTCCTCGTGTGGTCGCCGCCCTGCTTGAGGACAACCAGAAGGACGACAAGATTGTCATCCCTGAGGTTCTCCGTCCTTACACTGGATTCGACTGCATAGACTAATCAACGGTTGTATTAGCGAAACACTTTTTTCACCGGTTACGGTGGATGGGTCTCTTTTCGACTTTCATGGATAAGACAACCATCATAGGAATCGACCCCGGAACCAATCTCCTTGGTTTCGGGGTTATTGATGTCATCGGCGACAAGCCTGTGTTCGTGGATATGGGCGTGCTGGACCTGCGGAAAGAGGCGGATGCATATTCAAAACTCCGGCAGATCTATGACACGGTCACTGAAGTCTGCAAGACCTACCACGGCACTGAGATGGCGCTGGAGTCACCGTTCTACGGCAAGAACGCTCAGGTCATCCTGAAACTGGGGCGCGCGCAAGGGGCGGCCATGCTCGCGGCTCTTGAATATGGCATCTCTGATATTCATGAATATGCTCCCCGCGAGGCCAAGCAGGCGATCACCGGCAACGGAGCTGCCTCCAAAGAGCAGGTGAGCGTGATGCTGCGCAAGACGTTGGGCGTGGATTTCCAGCCGGAGCATCTGGACGCCACAGACGCGCTCGCCATCGCGCTTTGCCATTACTACAATATTTCCAGTCCGTTGGCCAAGATCAAGAGTTCGGGCGGTTGGGAGAAATTCATCAAGGATCATCCGGAGAGGGTGAAATGATGGTGGAATAGTTGCCACCAAAGGCCTCTTGTATCGCTTCTCTTTGATATATTCATTTGGAACATTCTTTAATTCTGCATTTTTTACCGTGCGGATTAAACCGATGACGAATTTCTCTGTCAAAGGAAGCGTTAGGTTGATTAGTTGAGTATTCCTTATGAACTTAAAGAAATTCATCACTTTTGTCGCCGGCATCATGTCGGCTTTTTCTTTGGCTTTTGCTCAGGGCGGCGGCACGGTCACGCTGTCGCTCACGGATTCATCCACCGGAGAAGCGGTCGGATTCGCCACCGTTTCCATCACCAAGCCGGGGGGCACCAAACCCTACAAGTATGCCCTCAGTGACGACAAGGGCAAGACCATCTTTGAAAAAGTCTCCGCTGGGAAATATGTCCTTAAGGCTGAACTTCTTGGCTATAAGACTCTCACCAAGGATGTGGAGGTCAAAGGAAAGCTGGATCTCGGAGTCTTGAAGATGGATCCTGACAAGCAGGTCCTTGATGCGGCCAGTGTCTCCGCGACCGGCAACCCGATTGTGATCAAGAAAGACACGATTGAATATAACGCCTCGTCATTCAAGACGACTGAGAACGATGTTTTGGAGGACCTGTTGAAAAAACTCCCTGGCGTGGAGGTTTCCGAGGACGGGACCGTCACGGCGAACGGTCAGACAATCAGTAAGATAACAATCGACGGCAAGACATTTTTCCTTGACGACCCGCAACTTGCGTCCAAGAATATTCCAGCGAAGATCATCGACAAGGTGAAGGTCGTGGAGAAAAAGTCCGAGCAGGCCCAGTTCACCGGCATCGACGACGGCAACGACGAGACTGTCATTGACCTTTCCATCCAGAAGGGCATGATGAACGGCCTTTTTGGTAACGTTATGGCCGGTGCGGGACACGATGTCCGCAAGAAAATGTCCGGTGCAGAGTTGTCATCCGGTGATGGAGACTGGCGCTATCAAGGAGCCGGGTTTCTTGGGCGGTTCACAGACAAGAACCAACTCAGCGTCATCATCAACGGCAACAACACGAACAACCGAGGCTTTAACGACCTGGCCGGAAGCATGATGCAGGGAATGCGCGGAGGCGGTGGCGGAATGGGCCGTGGCAGCCGAGGCTGGGGTCCCGGCAACGGAATCACAACATCTTGGATGGGGGGACTGAACGGCAACACCAGCCTTTTTGACGGCAAGATGGATCTCGGTGGCAATTACCTCTACAACAACAACGAGACTTACGTCGAGGAGGAGAGCAAGAAGATCACCTATCTTGACGACCACAACCTTATCTACAACAATAAGGGATCCAACACGACCAATTCTGATGGTCATCGTTTCGGAGTCCGTCTTGAGCATAAGTTCTCAGAGAACACCTCGATCTTGTTTCAGCCTCAGGTAAGTTTTGGTAACGGAGACTTCAACGAGATTTCTGAATTTTCGACCCTTACAGAGAAGAATGGTGTGACTTCCAACACCAATGACGGTTTCACCAGCAACACCGGTTCCAACAACAACTGGAAGACAAACGGTTTCTTCCTTTTCCGTCAGAAACTCGGCAAAGCCGGCAGAACGCTATCGTTCAACGCCCGTTACAATTTCAGCGGCAACGAGACCAACGGCTTCAACCAATCATTGACAAGGACTTATGAGGATCTTGAGAATCCTTCTGACTCCATCATCAACCAACGTTACAATCAGAATCAGGACACGAAGTCTTTGAGCGGACGCCTCACTTACACTGAGCCATTGGGCAAAGGATTCTTTGTCGAGGCCAACTACGAGGCGTCATGGAACAGGACTTCTTCCAAGAAGAACACATTTGACAGTGGGGTGGTTGAGGATTTCAGCGCGTCAAATCTTGTTTACAATCCGCTCGGCGAGGTCGCCAACAGTGTTTACTCCAGCGAGATTATAAACCGCTATGTCAACCAGACCATCGGAGCTAACTTCGTCTATCAGAAGGATAAACTCCGCGCTCAGGCAGGAGTCAGCGCCAATCCTACATATACCCACAACGAGACCAGTGGCTATGACACTTACGACAATCATGTCTTGAATTGGGCTCCACAGGCCATGCTCTGGTACGACATCGATGACAACACCAATGTCCGCGGCTTCTATTTCGGCCGATCCCAGCAGCCGTCAGTCAACCAGTTGATGAGAGTGCCGGACAACACAAACCCTCTCAACGTCTCATTTGGTAACATGTACCTTGAGCCGTACTTCAACCACGATTTCAGAAGCGATTTCCGCCATACCAACAAGAAGACATTCCTTTCCATCAACGCCGGAATCGACGGTGGCATTGTCAAGAATGCTATCGTCAACGCCCAGTGGTACGGCACGAACGGTGTTCAGTACTCCGTTCCGGTAAACGGCAAGGACTCTTACAACGGTAGTTTCAGGGTGATGTTGAACACCCCGATCGCCAAGTCCAATTTCAGCATATTCAACATGACGAGGGCAAGTTATTCCAGATCATCATCTTATGTTGGCTCGTCCAATTTCGACATGAGCAAGTACTACGAGGGTGAAAACTACAATGCCGAGGATTTTCTTGCTGACAAGTTCCTTGAGGATTTCCACACGTTGGACTTTACCCTGAACAAACTTCAGACGGTAGGTCTGACCGAGCGCATTCGCATTACTTACCGCAATGACATTGTGGAACTCACAGCCGGCGGCCGCACTAGAATGTCAAAGTCTTGGTACACAATCGCCAACCAATCAACGAACATGACGTGGAGCAATCAGGTGACCGCCTCGATGAACTGGACCGTTCCCGGCGGATTCGGAATCGTCGCAGATGGCAACTATAACTGGTACAATGGCTACACGACCGATCAGGGAACCCAGCTTATCCTGAACGCGAAGATTACCAAGCTCCTGTTCAAGGACAAGTTCACCCTCGCCCTGAACGCCTACGACATCCTCGACCAGGCCAAGAACCTCTCGATCTCCGACTCCTCGAACTACCACACCGAGACTCTGAACAACACCCTCGGCCGCTACATAGTAGTTTCCCTGACCTACCGCTTCGGCAATTTCGGCGGCAAAGGCGGTCGTCGTGGTGGCCCTGGCATGGGCCGCGGCCCGATGGGTCCTCCGCCAAGAATGTAGTTTCCTGAATATAATAGTACAGTCAAAAAAGACTATGGCGAATTTTGCACCGTAGACCAAAATTCGCCATAGTCTTTTTCTGACCATAGTGACAAGATTGCGAATAATTAAAGAGTCGGTTACTATCGTCACTTCGACAAGCTCAGTGACCGTGTATTATAGCCTGTAGAAGTAACCGTGCATTATGATAAACTCAGAATGTTTTTTGACATATTAGCCTATGGCCAGAATAAAAATAAACTTTCAAATTTTGGTAACGTGCAAAATTTGAAAGTTTCTTTTTTTATTCTGGTCATCCAATAGGAAATCTTTCTCAGTCAGCTCAATATGAAATCATTCATCCTCTTCCACCTTGACAAAATTGACATAGTTCCTCCATTTGTCAATCATAGCGGTCATGTCCTCAGGCAACTGCGAGTCGAACTGAATCCATTTGCCAGTGCCTGGATGGACGAAGCCGAGAGTCTTGGCGTGAAGAGCCTGCCGAGGACAGATCTCGAAGCAATTCTGGATGAACTGACGGTACTTGGCGTAGATCGTGCCCTTGCGAATCTCAGAGCCACCGTACCTCTCGTCATTGAACAACGGATGCCCGATGTAACTCATGTGAACCCTGATCTGGTGTGTGCGCCCGGTTTCCAGTTTACACTCGACAACTGTCACATAACCGAACCTCTCCAATACTCTGTAATGCGTCACGGCATGCTTTCCACGATCATCATCACCGGTGTAGACCCGGAACCGCAGCCTGTCGTTAGGATCACGCCCGATGTTCCCGTCAATCGTCCCCTCATCCTCCTTGATGTTGCCCCAGACAACGGCCACGTACCGCCTCTCGATCGAATGCTCGAAGAACTGTCGGGCCAAATCCAGCTGGGTCTCATCGTTCTTTGCCACCACGAGAAGTCCTGAAGTGTCCTTGTCGATTCTATGTACAAGTATGCCCATCCGCTCGTCAGCCGCTTCCGGACCCTGGGATATTCCCAAATGATAGGAAAGTGCGTTGATGAGGGTCCCCTCGAAGTGCCCGTGTCCAGGGTGGACAACCATCCCGGCGGCCTTGTTGACAACAAGAAGGTCATTGTCCTCGTAGACTATATTCAAAGGAATGTCTTGAGGGAGAATCTCAAGGCCACGGCGACGGTAAGGCATCACGAAACGGATGACATCTCCAGGGCGGATTATGAGGTTCGCTTTCGCAATCTTCTCATTCACACGCACATAGCCTTCCTTTATGGCGCACTGAACCCTGTGCCTGGAAGTGTCCTCAAGGTGCGTGGCCATGTACTTGTCCACACGCATCGGGGTCTGGCCGACATCGACATTGAGCCGGAAATGCTCGAACATCCCCTGCTCCTCGTCCTCGACGTTTTCTTCCTGATCGTTGTAAAGTCTCTCCTCGTCCACGTTATTCGTCTTTCTTGTCCAATGATAGGTAGATGGTCACGTCCGAGCCCATCAGAATAGGATTTCCGGAGGCTTCCGGAGTCTGTCTTGTCACCGACGCGTTCAGAGAATCGGTGTAGTTCCTTACGCTCTTGTCGAACACGATGCGACCGATGTTCAATGAATTGTCGTGCACTGCATCGACTGCCCTGAGATATTTCAATCCCTTGACATTCGGAATATATGTCAGATTGTCCTCTGGATTGAGCCCGACCTCCAGATTGATCTCGGAGCCGGTCTCTATCTGTCTGCCTGGCCTGATCTCACGGTTACGGTAGATTTGTCTCAGAACATTGTTTGTGGCTATGTCGTTGACGTAGATTAACTTGCCCAATGCCAAACCACGAGAGTTGAGCTCAGCCTTGGCCTGACGCATCGAGTAGCCGACAAGGTTAGGCATACTGACTTTCTTGGCGTTCTTGGCATTGATAGTGAGGAGAATCCTCCTGCCTTGCTTCACCTGAGAACCCGGTTTCGGATTCTGGCTGTAAATGGCTCCACGTTCCATCTTCCTGACAAAAATGGAGTCGATGACCTCCACCCTGAGCTTGGACCTGGCAGCCTCGTGCTTTGCCTCGTTCACGGTCATGCTTGTGAAATCCGGCACATCTATCGTCTTCCCGTGATTGGTCAGAACGCTGAGCAGCATTGAACTGGCGAAAATCAGAACCGCAAAGAACAAGACCGCAAGCAAAACGTTCCTGACTATCCAGTTGCTGAAGAAGCCTCCTTTCTTATCTTCTTTCTCTTTCATATTCAAAAATTACTTTCCGCCCGTGAAGATCAGGTCAAACGCTCCCTCTCCCAACAGGGCCAACCCTATTATTATGATTATGATTCCCGCGATTCTGTTCATCCACATGATCTTTTTCATGTCAAAAGCCTTCCTCCAATTGCTGAAGAACCATGAGAAAAAGAACCAGTAGGCGATTGATCCGCCGGCTACAGCAAGGATGATCGGGTAGATCCTGAAGCTTCTGTCAGACACATCAACCTGGAAGAAAGCGAACAGCGCGAACATCACGAGTATCGCCCCCGGGTTGGAGATTGTGGTTGCGACTGCCTGCAGGAAATCCTTCGGTGACGCTCCTCGTGCCTTGACATCGCCCGGCTCCATCTTCCTGAACGGATCCTTGAATGCCATTGAATATCCCAGCAAGGCGATCACCGGGCCGCCGATCAGGAATATGATCGATTCGTAGGTGTTGATGAAATTCTGGGCGAAAGCCCATGCGAAGATCGAGATGATGGCGTAGGCTGTGTCCACCAGCGAAGCCCCTAGCCCAGTCGTGAAACCGGCCTTATGCCCGTAGCAGATGGACTTCTGAAGCACAATAATCGCCACCGGCCCGAGCGGAGCCGACGCACAGATGCCGATTATGAACGCTTTCAGAATCTCCAACAGCATAGGCAGCCATTATTTTGCCCTCATGAATATCTGAACAGGACATCCTTGCAGATCGAAATGTTCTCTCAGTTTGTTCTCAAGGAATCTCTTGTAAGGCTCTTTGACGTATTGAGGCAGGTTGCAGAAGAACGCGAAAGCCGGGAATCTTGTCGGCAACTGGGTCACGTACTTGATCTTCACGTACTTGCCCTTCCATGCCGGAGGCGGATAGTTCTCGATCTCTGGAAGCAGAGCTTCGTTCAGCCTTGCGGTCGGAAGTTTGCGGGAATAGTTCTCGTAGACGTGCTCGGCCGCGTCCAGCACATCCATGATCCTCTGTTTCTTTGTGACGGAGGTGAATATGATCGGCACGTCATCGAACGGAGCGATGCGGCGGCGAAGCGAGGCTTCATATTCCTTCATCGTGTTGCTGTCCTTGAGGAAGATGTCCCATTTGTTGACCACCAGCACGCAAGCCTTGCGGTTGCGGACGATGAGATTGAATATGCTCATGTCCTGGGCCTCCATTCCGCTGTTGGCGTCGATCATCAGGATGCAGACATCCGAATGCTCGATCGCCCTGATGGAACGCATCACGGAATAGAACTCCAGATCCTCGTTGACCTTGGCCTTTCTGCGCATTCCGGCAGTGTCCACGAGCATGAACTCGTGGCCGAATTTGTTGTAGAGGGTTGAGATAGAGTCTCTTGTGGTCCCGGCAACCGGTGTCACGATGTTCCTTTCCTCGCCGAGCAGGGCATTGGTCAAGGACGACTTGCCGACGTTCGGCTTTCCCACAATCGTGATGTGCGGAAGATCAGGGCGGTCATCGTCCTGCTGAGGCTTCCCTTCGGGCAGAACCTTGAGAACCTCGTCCAGAAGATCACCGGTTCCGCTTCCGTTCGCCGCTGAGGTGGCCCAGATCTCTCCAAGTCCCAATGAATAGAACTGGTAGGCGTCGAACATCTTTTCTCCGGAATCCACCTTGTTGACACACAGGACAACAGGCTTTTTGCTTCGGCGGAGGATGTCGGCGATCTCCGCATCATAGTCCGTGATGCCGGCGGCGGCCTCCACCATGAATATCACAGCGTCAGCCTCCTCTATGGCGATCACGACCTGTTTGCGGATAGCCTCCTCGAACACATCGTCCGAGTTTGTCGTCCATCCTCCCGTGTCCACCACGGAGAACTCCTTGCCGCACCATTCGCATTTTCCGTAGTGGCGGTCTCTTGTCACGCCGGCGGTCTCGTCAACGATGGCCTGACGCATTCCGACAAGTCTGTTGAAAAGTGTGGACTTGCCGACATTCGGGCGTCCCACAATGGCTACTAAACTCATAAATATTCCTTTACGTTCTTAAATTTAAACACTTTCCGCGACTCTATTTCTTCGGCTTCTTGCCACCGAACTCATATTCATAGAAACCACATCCGGTGCAGGCGTCGCTGTAGGAACCGGTGCAGGAAGCGCTCTTTTGGGGCTTCTTTTTGGAGAATATTTCCTCGTCTTGCTCCCTCATGCACTTGATCCCCATCTTGCGCATGTTCTCGTTGCGGCTGATCTCCGTTTCAGGGAACTTGCCGTTCTTCCGGAATATGATGTTGAAGCACATTCCGATGACCCCGATTCCGAGGAGGATTATCGCCGCGAGAACTGTTTTCATATATTCCTAAAAAATAAATTCCGTGCTGATAGGCTCGTAGTTGTAGACCTTACGGATTATCGCGGCGAAGGTCTCCGCCATGGAGACAACCTTGATCTTGCTTGTGTCTACACCCTCCTTGAGCGGAATCGTGTCGGTGACGAACACTTCTTTAAGGCAGGAGTTGTTGATCCTGTCGTAGGCAGGGCCGGAAAGCACAGCATGTGTGGCGCATGCCCTGACACTCGCGGCTCCTTTATCCATCAGCACCTCAGCGGCTTTCACGAGGGTTCCGGCCGTGTCGATCAGATCGTCCACAATCACGATGTTCTTGCCTTCCACATCTCCGATGGCAGTGATCGAGGCGACCACATTGGCCCTCTCGCGGGATTTGTGGCAGATGATCACCGGGCAGGCGAGTTCCTTGGCGTAGGCGTTCGCCCTTTTCGCACCGCCCATGTCAGGAGCCGCGATCGCGAGATTTTCGATGTTCAGAGACCTCAGGTAAGGGATGAAAACCTTGCTGGCGTAGATGTGATCTACAGGAAGATCAAAAAAGCCCTGGATCTGGTCCGCATGCAGGTCGCAGGTCATGATTCTGTCCACTCCGGCTGCTGTCAGAAGATTGGCCACCAATTTCGCTCCGATCGAGACACGCGGCTTGTCCTTGCGGTCCTGTCTGGCCCATCCGAAGTACGGCATCACCGCGATCACCTTGTCGGCCGAGGCTCTTTTGGCGGCATCGATTGTCAACAGAAGCTCCATCAGGTTCTCCGTAGGTGGAAAAGTTGACTGCAGGATAAACACGGTAGCGCCTCTGACGCTGTCCGTGAAAGAGGGAACGAACTCTCCATCACTGAATTTGGTCACTTCGGAAGCCCCTAGATGATACTTCTCTCCAGCATTGGCTCCGATGATGTTCAGTTCGTCAACAACTTTGCACGCAAAGTCTTTGGAGGCTCTGCAGGCAAACAATTCCATTCTGTGTTCCATGTGCATTAAACTATGCTATAAATTAATATATTGTTGAATATAGTTCAATATCTCTTCCTTTCCGGCTCCGGTCTCAGAACTGGAAGCGAACATCGGCGGCATCTCCTCCCAATCTTCAGACAGAATCTCCTTGTCCCGCTCGATCTGCGCCTTCAAGGCATTCGGTCCGAGCTTGTCGCCTTTTGTGAATATGATTGCGAACGGAATGCCATTCTCTCCGAGTCCGGCCAGAAACTCCCTGTCAATCTTCGTGATGTCGTGCCGCGAGTCGATCAGGACAAAGAGCACGACCATCTCCTCCGACTTTTCGATGTAGTCGTTGATCATTTTCCGGAGTTCCTCGCGTCCTTTTTGTGAGATCTTTGCGAAACCGTAGCCCGGAAGATCAACGAGATACCAGCTGTCATTGATGATGAAGTGGTTGATCAGCTGGGTTTTCCCCGGGGTGGCTGAGGTCTTGGCAAGCTTGCGGTTGCCGCATAACATATTGATCAGCGATGACTTGCCGACATTCGAGCGTCCGATGAACGCGAACTCCGGCAGTCTGCGGGAGGGCTTTTGGCTGGCTCTGGTGCAGCTGCCTGCGAATTTTGCTTCAGTAATGGTCATCTTTCTTTCTGCCTAAGCGATTCTTTTACAAAGATAGTGGATTTTTGTTAAATTTGTAAGAGAAAGGACTGTTAATATGGAAAAGAAGTACATAGACCTGTTCACTCTTCAGGCTCGTCTGAAATCCGTTGTGGAGGGCACTTTCCCTCAGCGGCTTTGGGTAAAGGCCGAAATCAGCAGCCTCAGCCGCAAGCAGAACGGTCATTGCTATATGGAACTCTCTCAGAGTGAGGGTGGGGGAGTTGTTGCGAAGACCCGGGCGACAATCTGGGCGTTCCGCTGGAATCTCATCGACCAACGGTTCAGAAGCGTGACCGGCTCGTCACTGGAGGCCGGGATGGAGATCCTTGCCAGCGTGCAGGTCGGCTACCATCCAGTGTATGGCTTTTCCTTGAATATAGACGACATCGATCCGGAGTTCACCCTCGGGGCGAACGAGCGCCGCAGGCAGGAAACAATCGAGCGGCTCACGAGAGAAGGCTTGCTCGACTTGCAGAAGCGCCTGCGGCTCCCTATGCTGCCATATTCATTGGCGGTGATTTCCGCTCCCGGAGCAGCTGGCTTTGGCGATTTTCGTCATCATCTGATTGATAATGAATATGGCTTCGTGTTCAACGTGCGGCTGTTCGAGGCTTTGATGCAGGGAGACGGTGCTCCGGCTTCTATAATGGCGGCTTTCGGGGAGATTTTGGCCTCGCCGGTTCATTATGACGCCGTGCTGATCATGCGCGGCGGTGGCTCGGACTTGGATCTTGGCTGTTTCGATGACTACGATCTGGCCGTGACCATCGCCCGTTGCCCGGTTCCGGTCTTCACCGCGATCGGGCACGACAAGGATCACCACGTGGCGGATATGGTGGCGAACACTTTCGTCAAGACTCCGACCGCCCTGGCTGACCTATTCTTGGATTGCTACATCGCTGAGGATCAGCGTTTGGGAACACTGGAATCCCGGCTTATGATGTCGTTCAACAATCGTTTGTCGGCGATGTCGTCACGGATTGATCTGCTGGAGGCTCGTGTGCGCCGTCAGGCAGATGCCCGTGTGTCGGACGCGATGCACAAGGTGGAGATTCTGGGTGCGGCCTTGGCTAAGACTGTAGAGAACAGGATCACCGGTCAGGAGCATCGTCTTGACAGACTGTCCGACAGGGTCTTGAACGGAGCGGACAGGAGTCTCTACAAGGCCTCGTCCTCTTTGGACCGCATTGAGCAGCGGTTGAGGGGCCGTGTGGGTGTCGTGCTTTCCGGAGCTTTGTCACATCTTATGATGGTCGAGACCAAGATCTCCGCCAACGACCCTCGCAACATTCTCCGCAAGGGCTTTGTGCTTGCTTTGGACAGAGATGGAGTGAAGATGGATTCCGCCACCAAGACCCGTGTAGGAGACCGTGTGCGGATGATGTTCGCCGACGGAACCGTCAAGTGCGGTGTCGTCGAGGTGGATCTGAAGAGCAATGTGCCCGGAAGCGAGGATGATTCCCTTCCGGCGATGAGTGAGATTATCTAAAAATCAATGAATATGTCAGAGAAGAAATTCGATTACACCAAGGCGGTCGCCGAACTGGACGAGATCGCCGCCAAAGTAGAAGACCCAGCCACCAGTCTGGATGACATCGGCGCCCTCGTGAAGCGCTCCAAAGAACTAATCGAGTCCTGCCGCCAGTACCTCCGCACTGTCCGTGACTCCATCGAAGACGGTAAGGAATGATCTCCGGCCACTGCGTTTGCCGAAAGCTTGCGCCTGATCCCTTCGGTAGCATTTCCGGCCTCTTTTGCTTCCCAAGGGTGCATCCCGCACTATCGGGAAGTGTTTTCCACACTTTTTGTCTCCCAAAAGTGCTACGGTCCGTTGCACTTTTGCAAAGGTCGTACAATCCTAGAATCATTAGTGATTTTATGCGTTTTCAAAAATAATGGTTATATTCGTGAATATAAGAAGAATAGTTGTCTTATGAGAAGGCCGGAGATAGTCAAGCAGATAAAGTCTGTGATCAATGAGGCAGCTCCTACGGCGATGGCAATTTTGTTTGGATCTGAGGCCAGAGGGGATGCGAGGGAGGATAGTGACATAGATGTTTTGGTTTTGCTGGGCAAGGAGCATCTGACTTATGAAGAAGAGAACGTTGTCCGTTGGCCGCTATATCAATTGGAAATCAAGACAGGAGTGTCAATCAACCCTATTATTATGTCGAGAAAGTCCTGGGAGTCAAGACCGGTTAAGACCCCGTTCTATTCCAATATCGTCAGAGAAGGTGTCGTGTTATGAACTTTCCAGTTAATATCCAAATAAAATTGGACTTGATAATTTTGGTTTAACTTTTATATCTTTAATAATCAATATTTTATATAGTCAGCAAGAGGCCTTGCCGTTTGCGCATAAGCGATGTTGTCCTAACGGCCATCAAAGATGGTCGCGACTCAGAGGCTCGATGAATATCCCTCGGTAAACAGACTTTCCATAGCGGACATCCGGGTGGCGGTGCCGCAAGTATCTGCATTAGTTTACAAAGGTGGGAAGTACAAACTATTTAGAGCGGACTTCAAAGCCGCAAATATGCACAAGTATTCTTCCCTTGGAAAGTCTGTTCACCGGACAGGATATATTCCTATGCAACCACGCATTTGACATACGGCTGGTTGCGTTTCATCACGAAGTAGATGCGGTTGACGAGTTTCCTGGCGATCTTTATGATCTCCTTTCCCGGTGCCATCTTCTTGCAGAAGTTGCCATACGCCATGGACAAGGCGGGGTCTTGCCTGACCGCCACCCATGAGGCTTCGACAAGGGCGGACCTGAGCCTCGCGCTCCTGCGGACGGTTATGTCACCGATGCCCTCGTGCTCACCGCTTGAGTGGCACATCGGTATCATCCCGATGAAGGCCGCGAGCTGGTCCGCACTCTTGAAGCGCCCGATGTCGTCAATCTCGGAGAGGAGGGCCATGCCTGTCAGATGGCCGATGCCCGGAACTGTCATCAGGTTCTCAAGGGGCTTCTCGAACCGCTCCGTCCTGGACAATGCCCTGACCGCCCGCAGCATCTCCAGCCTCTGGCCTCTAAGCGCCTCGTACTGCCTGACGAGGAAGTCGAGGGTCTGCCGTCCGTAGGCGGTGCCCGTCTCCGCGCCTTTCAACCAGACGGTGAATCGCTTGTTCCAGCAGCGGCCCGGCCCCGAGAACTCCTCCGGTATCTCTGTGCCGAGATACCGCAGATGGGACTTGATGCGGTTCTTCTGCCGCGTCTGGTTCTTCGTGATCGAGTCTCTCAATCTTATCAAAGAACGCATCTCCAGCGATTCGCTCCCGGGGACGTATATCCCTTTCAACTCCCCAGCGCGAAGACTTCTGGCAAGTTTGCCGCTGTCTATCGCATCCGTCTTCCTCAGCTTATCGCTGGTCGTTGTCGGGACATCCGCGGGGTTGACAACAATGTTGTGTATTCCCAGTCCGACGAGCCTGTAGTGTATCCAGAACCCGCAGAATCCCGCCTCATACACGGAGTGATACTCCGCATCCGGGTAGTTCCTCACCAGATGAGCGTGCAGCGCATCCGGGTCCGGGCTCTGGCTGAATCTCTTCAACTGCGTGGCCTCCGACATCAATGTCACAGACCAGCTCTTCAAATGCACATCGATTCCGATGTAAATGTTTTGTCCTTTGAAGGATAATGCTTTTCTTTGTGCTTCCATAAGCTACTGGTATTTTGATTTGGTTTTGTTTTCTTTTTTTTCAATTTAACCAAAATTCCGGTAGCTTTCTTTATAAACTCATGAAAAACTTCGCGGGGCTAGCCCCAGCGGTCGGGGCAGCCGGCCCCGATGAGCGTCCCTCATGAGCTTTGAAAAAGCTCACTCCAATTTTATTTGGATATCAAACATAGGTACTATTTGGCGTAATAACCGCCAGTTTTCTTGGAACCCCTGTGCTCGATCAAGCCTTTTTCAACTAAGGTGACTAAATGGCGTCCAATTGTCGCATCGCCCTTTCCGGTTTTGGCAACAATTTCTTTCCTCTGAATGCCAGGAGTAGCTTTGATGAGCGCCAACGTCCCCAGCAAAGATGGGTTTAATCGCTCACTTAATCGTTCGTTTAATCGCTCATCCGATGATCTATTGCCCTGATTGGTTAAATATGGAGCCAGCGAGGTTTTGAACCGGATGGTCAGACTGACAAAGTTGGTCAGAAAGGCATACTCCGGTTCTGGAAGCCCGGCTTCCTTGCAGTAGGTGAACATATTGAGGATCCCGCGTCCCCAACCTTCTGCCTTGCCTCCTTTGAAAAGGGTGCCTGCAATCTTCTCGTTGATGGGTTCAGAGTGAGGATGGCGCCTGAATTCATCAGGAGAAGTACCCATCGGGAATGCACCTGGATTCATAAACTCAATGCGATCATCGAAGATAGCCACACTTGGAGTCCTCGCCTCAGACCACCAAGTGCGATGTGTCAGCAGGTTCAGGCTTGCTTCTCTTATTACTTTGATGGGAACCGTCAGTTCATTCTTGCTGTCGAAATCATCTTGGTCCCCCGACATGAACATATGTTTACGGCAGAAGTCCTCAATGGCTTGAAGTTGCTGGAAGAGGTTGGCTTCCACAACGACCTGGTCACGGAACTTGTCCATAATAGTGCCTTCAAACCGTGCCAGGCGGACCTTGCAGTGATCGAAGAAACGAGACGGATCCTTTCCAAACAGAGCGATGGCACCATTGGTGATAAGGTCGCTATGCGTCAACACCTTAAATGGGCGAAGTCGGTCAACCGTCGTTTTGGCAGCCGCAGCATCAGCAGGAATCCTTCCCTTTGCGATTCCTTCATCGATGACCGTTTTCAGCGTTTTGGTGTCAATGTCCCTGATAGCTGCACCGAGACAAGGAGCCATTTCCCAACTAAACTTTTTGGGGTCACTGAGGCGAATGCGCTCATCGAACATATCGCGTGGCATCGGCTTTGTCGTGTTCTCTACTTTATAGTAGGGGCGGCCATCATAGGTATATGGCGCCGTGAAGGGAACTGGAGCCGGAAACCATACTGCTATGACCTTCTTATCAGGTCTGCCGGGTACATCAATGTATTGCGCAGCCAGGTCTATGGCCGGGGAGAATTTGTACAACTCCCACGCAATCTCTTGACGTGTCTTGTCAACAACGTCCTGACCGAGTATCTTCAAGGTTGTAGGATGAACGCCAAAGAAGAGCCAGCCACCCTCTGTATTGAGGAATGCACAGCCGGACTGCATCCCTGCATATAGCTCTCCTGTAGTCTTTTTGACTTCCAGGATACGGCTCTCATCGTGGTGGATGATGGCTTCTATGTCTTGTATAGTCAATTCTTTCATTGCGTTGCGTTCAAAGTCTGCCAAAGTTACGATTTTTTTGCGGCACTCAAATGTGGTGTGTGGCAAAAACTCCCATTGGTAGTCGAAATTGCAGGATGGGACAGAGTGATTGAATGTGAATACAGAATAAAAGAGTAAGTGATTTTATGCGTTTTCGAAAATAATGGTTATATTCGTGAATATAAGAAGAATAGTTGCCTTATGAGAAGACCAGAGATAGTCAAGCAGATAAAGACTGTGATAAATGAAGTTGCTCCTTCGGCGAAGGCCATTTTGTTTGGTTCTGAGGCCAGAAGGGATGCCAGGGAAGATAGTGACATTGATGTTTTGGTTCTGCTTGGAAATGATCATCTTACTTATGAAGATGAGAACGTAGTCCGTTGGCCGCTATATCAGTTGGAAATCAAGACAGGGGTGTCAATCAACCCTATCATTATGTCGAGAAAATCCTGGGAGTCAAGACCGATTAAGACCCCATTCTATTCCAATATCGTCAGAGAAGGGGTCGTGGTATGAAAGAGACATTGGATCAGGAAAGCAAAAAGGCTCTCGTTGACTATAGAATCAGCAGAGCGTTCGAGACATTGAAGGAAGCGGAATTGCTTTCCAATGAATCCTTCTTCAAAGCTGCGGTCAACCGTTTGTACTATGCTTGCTATTATGCTGCTGTTGCTCTTCTGCTGAAGAATGATATTCCGGCACAAACTCACAACGGTGTGAAAACGATGTTGGGCCTTCATTTCGTGTCCAAAGGAATTTTGTCGATAGAGGACGGAAAAATATTCTCGACACTTTTTGAAAAAAGGCACAGCAGTGATTATGATGACTTCGTCTATTGTGACAAGGAAATGATTGATGCCCTTACTCCTAAGGCAGAGTCCTTCATTAAATCTATTCAGAATCTTTTTATGACAGTCTGTCAACGTTGGACGCCTCTTTTGCTTCCCAAGGGTGCATCCCGCACTATCGGGAAGCGTTTGCCCCACTTTTTGCTACCCAAAGGCGCTACGTCCCGTAGCATTTTAGCGAAGGCCGTACAATCCTTGAATCATTAGTGGTTTTATGCGTTTTCAAAAGTAATTGTTATATTCGTAAGTGTAAGAAAAAGTTGTCTTATTTATGATGCTTAAAACTATGGTTCAACGTTGTTAGGAACTCTATAGTTTAGAAATCATAGTTGTCAATAAAAATCCCTTTCAAATCATTTAACATATTACGGAACACGTTGTATTCCATCTTGTATGTTTCTTCTTCGAAGCGGATTTGTTCATTATATGCATCGACTTCTTCTTGCGTTTTTTTTGATAGTTTGGTCCTGCCTCCAATAAGTGCATCACGCTCTTTTGTTAAACTATTTACTCTTTGCCAATGCAGTCTGTTTTCCGGACCATTAGATTTCCCTTCTCCTCGTATTGTCCTCCGATCAGTCCAAAAATTGTTAAAAATACATCTGCATTTTCCATCTTTAATCTCTACCCTGCAAGAAAACTTTATTTCAGAAGCATAACGGGCTATGTCTCCTATATGAGCAAACGCATTATCAATGCTTAAGACACTCAAACCCAACTTTACGCTACCGCGAAAGGCAACAAGGTCTGTTCCCATATATCTGTCTTTATCATCAATTCTAAGATGGTATCGGTCTGTTATTTCATAGGCCCATTTTTGTACCTGCTCTGAGATCTCTTCTGCTGTTTTGTCCGGAAATAGGATGACTTCCTTGATTTCATCTTCTCCTCTTTCATTAATTGGGAATAAGCACTCTCCCATCGGCCCATTAGTGTCGAATGCTGTAAACTGTAGATTTTGACCATATTGTTGACCAAAACTGATATAAGTACAAACGAGCAATGTAAAAGAAATAAGAAGGAGTTTAAAATTACACATGGTAGCCATTTTTTTTATTGATTCATTCAAAGTTAGCCTTTTTTTACCAGAAATCAAAGAGAGCATTAAGCAAAAACGTAAAGGCAAAAACATAAACAGACATAGGGGCTGTCGGTGCGGGGGCACATCCTTCAAGTTTGATACCATGCTGCTGGTGATGGATCAGAGGCTTGTGGTCCAACGCATGCCTGTCTCAGACCACGAGCATGGAAAATGGCGGTGGAGTCATGTACATGGCATGAAGGTGTGGCTGACCCTACCTTAGGAGATGGGGGTCGAGCACGGTGAGTGGGGCTACGCTGATGTGTGGGTCAGGATGGTGTGGCCGTGGTTTGCGAAAAGGGAATTAATCGCTTCTGTCGGAGTGGAAGCTAGTAGATGAACCCGAACATCCAGAGGGGAATTTTGTTCTGGAAGGCGTATTCGATGTCATCTGCCACAATGTAACCATCTGTGACATCGGAGATTTGCTTCTTCCCTTTCTTGCGTCCTCCGACCTCAAAGGTTCTTCCGTCTATCTCGAAGTCGGAAACCGGTGATTCCAGTACGGTATGTGACCGCTTCATCCAGCATAGGAACATCGTTTCCCGTACATTGCCTACATTTGGCTTGAATTCCGACAGGGCATACATCATGTTAGGGTTCTCCAGATAGAGTTTGTCCATCTTACGCAGTATGGAATTGCCGTTCGTCTTCATTTTCAAGGTGCTGACAAGCTCGTATTCCATATCTGTTATGTTAAGAGAGATGTGCACAAAATTAAGAAAATTGCACGATGTTTCGTGCAATTTTTGTAAAATTCTGATGGAATAATGGTGCAATTGAGCCTTATGAGGAGAGGAAAGGGGGACTAATGAGCTTGTCGGAGTCAAAATGCTTCCCCACAGGAGCAATAATCAGGGAAATCGCTCCTGTCGAAAGTGTGAGGAAGCTAATGGGCGAGGCCTTAGTCGATGCTGAAGGCTTCGATCTCTTTGTTGAGGGTGTCGAGGATCTCGAGTTTGGTGTTCAGGAGGTCGTCGGAGATGTCAACTTTGTAGTAGTGTGGGTTGATGAGGCGTCGCTCGGACGGGCTGAAATGCGATAAGGTGTTGTTGTAGAAGGCTTTCTTCTCTTGGAGAGTGTGGCTTTCGGCGCACCTTTCGCCGTTCTTGATGACCTGATGCTGGAGGGGTCTCCATGAATATTCACCGGACTGGAAGATCTTGTACTTGTAGCGGTCCTGCTCGTCGTAGATCGTGAAGGTCTCGCCGGCCTCGATCCTTTGGGAGAGGGTGTCTCCGCGCAGACAGGTGACATCGGCCTTGTAGATCTCGCCGAGGTCCGGGTCTTTCTTCGTGATCCTGTAGGTGATCTGGAATCCGGGGTTGATCAGTTTGATCCTGTCCTCGGAGCGCTTCAGGACAGGACGTCCGTCGATCTGTACGAGTTTATAAACGTTGCCGAAGCACGGGGCTGCCTTGCTGGTGGCGATAGCATCGCCGACTCCGTAGGAATCTATGCAGGCTCCCTGGCGCTCAAGATCCGAGATGAGATATTCATCAAGAGAGTTGGTCGCGAAGATCTTGCAGCCGGTAAGTCCGTGGTTGTCAAGGATTCGGCGGACTTTGACGGAGAGGTAGGCGAGGTCGCCGCTGTCGAGGCGCACGCCGTAGCCGTTGGGATAGTCATTGTCGATGCCGCACTCCTTGAACGAGCGTATCGCGTTCAGAATACCGCATTTAAGGGTGTCGTAGGTGTCGATGAGCAGGATGAGGTTCTCGCCCTTGTGGGTGTTGATGTAGTCCACGAAGGCTTTGTGCTCGCCTTCGACCGTGCTGCCGTAGGAGGTGACGAAGCTGTGGGCCATCGTGCCGGTGGAAGGCACTCCGTTCAGCACTCCGGTGAGGATGTTGGACGTGCTGGCGCATCCGGCTATGATCGCCGCCTTGGCTCCGTAGGTCGCCGCCCACGGTCCGTGAGCGCGGCGTGATCCGAACTCGCTGACAGGGCGGTTGGTGGCGCGGCAGACCCTTGAGGCCTTTGTCGCGACTGCCATCTGATGGTTCATTATGCACAGGAGAGGAGTCTCAAGGATCTGTGCTTCGATCAGCGGGGCTTCCACAGTGATTATCGGCTGGTTCGGGAACGCTATCTCGCCCTCGCGCATCGCATAGACGTTGCCGGTGAACCTCAAGGTAGAGAGGTACTTGCGGAATTCGGCATATTCATCGCCCGGAAGAAATTTCTCGTAGAATTCAGGCTCGGCCTTGCCAAGGTTTTGGATGCATTCTATGGCTTCCTCTATGCCGCTCACGACGGCCCAGTTGTTGTTCTCCGGGGCTTTCCTGTAGAACATGTTGAAGACTGCGATGACATCCTTCCTTCCGGTTTCGTAGAAGGATTTGCCCATCGTGTACTGGTACTTGTCGGAGCAGTAGGCGAAGTCTTTGATCTCGATTCCGTTGTGTGATTCCATTTCTTTATCTGTTTTGGCGGTTGCCTTTGTTTACTGATTGTTGTGACGGAAGCCGTCTTCTTTAAGAATGATGCTAAGGATGCGTTTGGCGGAAGTGTCGTCGCCGGAGGTGATCAGTTCGATGTCGGGCTTTAAGGTGGCTTCGACAGGCTCAGCCACCGAAGAGAGCAGTCCTTCCTCTTTCATCACCTCGGCCAGATGTCTGGCCACCGCCGGCGCAGGGTCGATGATCTGAACATCAGGGCCGGCGACCCTTTGGATGACAGCGCGAAGAAACGGATAGTGCGTGCATCCGAGCACAATTCTGTCAGCACCTGAGTCAAGAAGCGGCTGGAGACTTTTCCTGACAGTCTCTTCCGCCAGCGGCCCGTCCAGAATGCCATTCTCCACAAGCTCCACGAATCCTTGTCCAACATGCTCGACAATCTTCACGTCATCCTCGTAGATGCCCTTGGTTGTCAAGTATTTGGATCCTTTCAAAGTTCCCGCTGTCGCCAGCACTCCGATGACCCCGGTATTCGAGCTGAGCGCTGCCGGTTTCACAGCAGGTTCCATCCCGATGAAGCGAACTGGATATTCATTTCTGAGGGTTGTGATCGCTGCGGCTGTGGCCGTGTTGCACGCCACCACTATGATCTGCGCTCCCCGCGAGAGGAGATATTCAGTGATCTCCCTGCCGCGGTTTCGGATGAACTCAGGTGTCTTTTCCCCGTAGGGGCAGTTGGCGTTATCTGCGTAATAGACAAACCTTTCCTCCGGAAGAAGCCGAAGAATCTCCCGCAGTACGGACAGCCCGCCTGAACCAGAATCGAATATGCCGACCATCGCCTCAAAGACAAATAATTCAATCAAAGATACAACAAAGAAATGAAAGAGAAAGAAAAATGAATATATTTGCGAAATCTCATCCACATTGCGGACGGGAAATCAATGTTTATTCTGAAAAACTATGAATATGAAGATGAATAACCTGTGTGGTGTCGCTGTGCTTTGGACGGCTGTGACGCTTGCGCTTGCAGGCTGTGTGGGGACGGCCAATCCGGACAAGAAGGGCGATACTCCAACTCCGGAGGTGGCGAAGGCGGATCAGTATGCGATTGATGTGCTGGGATCGTATTACCTTTGGAATGAGGAGATTGAGAAAAATCTTGTCAGGTTGGATCCGGACACTTGCAGAATGCCTATGGAAGTGGTGAAGAGTATCCGCTACCGAGAGGGTGGCAAGGAGGTGGACCGGTGGACGGTCCTGACTGATGACCTTAAGTCGTTCCAGAATTCCGTTCAGGGGCTGGGGCTCACTTACGGTTATGATCTTCAGGCTGGAAGGATAAGCAACAAACCTGGGGAATATTTTCTTATCGTGAGTTATGTAAGCAACGGCGGTCCGGCCCAGAAAGCCGGGCTCAAACGCGGCGATGTCATCATCTCCCTTGACGGCAAGGCCATAACTATGGATAACATCTATGACGCGTTCAACTCCCGTTCCATTGATCTTGGAATAACCGGTCTTGAAGGTGACCACATCAGCGGCGACGTGAGAAATGTGAGTTTGATCGCTGTGGATATGTACGAGGATCCGATTCTGGTGGCCAAGACGTTTGATGTCAACGGTAAGAAGGTCGGCTATCTGGCCTACACCGGTTTTGACCTCAAATCATCCAAAGCGCTTCCGGACGTGTTCAGAAACTTCAAGTCCATGAATATAGATGAACTCATCATCGACTTGAGGTACAATGGCGGAGGCTACGCCTTCACGGAGAATGTGCTAGCTTCGATGATTGCCCCGTCGGCGAACGTTCTGGCCGGGGATATATTCCAGACAGAAGTTTACAATTCAATTCTCGCAGAGGCTTGGAAGAAGCAGGGAGAGGACACCAACACTTATTTTTCGACTGTTCATGAAATCAGTTCGCAGAAGTTGAAGATTGACGTTTCCGACGCTAATTTGGGAATCAGCAAGGTATACGCTATCGTGACCGGTGGCACGGCCTCGGCGTCTGAGGGCTTGATTGTCGGACTGAAACCATATATGGATGTTGTGCTTGTCGGCCGGCAGACCTATGGAAAGTACTGCGCCGGTATCATGCTTGCTCCCGGAGACTTCTACAACAGCAGGTACGATTACTCTCTGATCAAGGATTGGGGAATGTATGTGATGATCAGCAAGTTCGCTGACCGTGACGGCCGCAATGAATCGATTCCGGATGGCATCCCTGTTGATGTAGAGGTTGATGACAACCCATTTGACGGTTACCAGTTAGGTGACGAGAACGAGACGATGCTCCGTGCCGCCCTTCAACTCGCAGGAAAGTCCTATCCACAGGCCGCCTTGCAGACACGAGCATATTCAAAGAGTATCGAACTCACTCCATTGGAGCACGGCACTCCGAGAGGCATTCTCATCAAGTCGGATGTGCCTGTGTTCAGGTAGCCACTCTTTTGCAATCGCTTCGACAGGCTCAGCGACCGCTTTACCGGTCACTGCTGATCGCTTTACCAGTCACTTCGATTGCTTTCCCCGGTCACTGAGCTTGTCGAAGTGACCGGAGAAAGCAAGTCCGTTTCATAAATTGCGTTTCACTTTTTATGTTTCACTTTTTATGTTATCTTTGCGATTGAATATAATCGACTACGCACATCAGCAGTGCGGTGATATATACTGATTTTTTCATCTTGGTAATATTTTTGATAACCATCCGCAAAAGTAGCGATGCGCAAAATTTACCACAATACTGAAGAATCAGTATTGCATAAATAAGGTGGTGACTATAAATTGATTAGATTAACCCAAGAGAGTGCGCGTGACTGACCGCCTCCATGGAGTTGTCCGCATTCAGATGCTGAAGGATGTTCTGCCGGTGGGTGTTCACGGTGGCGATGCTGATCTGCAGAATGTCCGCGATTTCCTTGCTCAATTTGCCTTGAGCGACAAGTTTCAGTACTTCTATCTCCCTTGCCGACAGAATGGACTCCGAAGCGTACATCTCGTCCGAAAGAGAAAACACATCGCCTGAAGCGTTGTCGATGATTGTGGACCTCACATTCAACGGTGGATTTTGGTTCACGGATATATTCGTGATGCTCAACAGCAGCCAGATGTTTCCTTTCGCATCGGTTTTCAGCGGGATGAACTCTTCGGTGATGTTCCTGAATTTCCCGTAGACAAACGCCCGGTATGTCCGTATCATTTTGATGTTTATGGCGTTGCTGTTGTTCTTGAACACGAATTTCATGGCGGAGATCGCATTCTTTATGACAGCCACATAGTCTTCAGGGTGGATGATTATCTCGCTGTACGTCCCGTCTCCACCCTTGAAACGGCCCTTGTGCGCCGGGGATTCATAAATATGCTCCAGGCGGGTGCTGTCATAGACCGCGACAGCGCTTCTCGATAATGCCGCCATCCGCGCGACATTGGTCACAATGTCCGCAAGATCCGTCCTTTCGATGCTCTCATCGTCAAAGCGAATCTTGTCGGACAGGGAAGCATATTCTTTGTCAATACTCTCCTTGCTTGTCATTCCGCCATTGAATATGGTAAAGCGCTACCTTAAACTTTTCTGAATGTCTTGCCGAACGGCAAGGCAGAAAGCAGTGCCATCTTGAAATGCTGGAGACCGAACGGGATGCCGACTATCGTGATGCAACAGATCAGTCCGAAGAGTAGGTGCGTCGCCGCGATCTCCCACCATCCCAGCAGAATCCAAAGTACATTCATGAATATGCTGAGGCATCCTCCAGCGTTGTCACCGTCCACAACGTCCGTTCCGAACGGCCACAGCGAGAACACTCCGAACTTCCACAATTGATACCCGAATGGGATGCCGATGATGGTCACGCAGTAAAGCAGCCCAGCGATGAAGTAGCCGAGGGAGACCAGCAGACCTCCCAAAACGAGCCAAAGAATATTTCCGATGAATTTCATGAATGTGGATAGTCTTTTGATATTATTATGATCTACAACAAATTCAGGATGATGCGAAGAGCCGTCGGCGTGACGCATTTATGCATGGTTGCGGCAAAAGAGTGACATCACTTGACTTTGATTGAGTTCAGGAGGTCGATCTTGCCGGTGTCAACAAGATGGATGATCAGCTCGCCGAAGAGGGTGTTCTGCCATGCGAACCAGGCGCGGGTGAACTTGTACGGGTTGTCCTTGTGGAAGGACTCGTGCATGAATCCTGTTCCAGCGTCGGTCTTCATCAGGGTCTCGACGCACCATTTGATCTCCTTGTCGTCCTGGGATGTGAAGGCCTTCATCATGATGCTCATAGGCCAGATGTAGTCGTAGCCGATGTGCGGACCTCCGATTCCCTCGCCGGCCTTGCCTTTGAAGAAGTAAGGGTTGTCCTCGCTCCAGACGAACCTGCGGGTGTTCTGGTAGATTGGGTCATTTACGTCAATGTCACCGAGATAGGCCATCGCAAGGAGGCTAGGAACGTTGGCGTCGTCCATCATCAGCTGGTTGCCGAAACCGTCCACCTCGAAGGCGAAAATCTTGCCGTATTTCGGATGGTTCACGATGGCATATTCGTAGAGAGCCTTCTCGACTTCGGCGGCGAGGTCTTGGCACTCCTTCGCAAGTTTCTTGTTGTGGTTTACTTCAGTGAGAATCTCTGCCGCCTTGCGCAATGAGGTGACGGCAAAGAAGTTGGAAGGAATAAGGAACTCGAACATCGTGGCGTCGTCGGACGGGCGGAAAGCCGATGCGATCAGGCCGACAGGTTTCACAGGGTTGCCACGTCCGTCATTGGACTTGGTGTCGAACTGGCGGTCAGTCTTCCTTGCGAATCTGTAAGGCCCCGGACCGTCCTTGCGCTGCTGCTCCTTGAACGTCTTGAGGGTAGCCTGGATGGATTTCAGCCAGGTCTCACCGAAGACTGAGTCGTCGCCGGTCACCTTCCAGTACTGGTAGGCGAGGCGGATAGGGTAGCAGTGGGAGTCGATCTCCCATTTGCGCTCGTGGTCGTAAGGGTTCATGTCCGTCAGGTCGGATTCCCATTCGCTGCCGGTTGGGCCTTCGTTGAATGCGTTGGCGTAAGGGTCCAGGCAGATCAGCGAGAACTGGCAGTTTATCACTCCTGCGAGCATGTTCTTAAGTTGCTCGTCCTCGTTGGCCAGTTGGATGTAAGGCCAGACCTGCGCTCCGGAGTCCCTGAGCCACATGGCGTGGATGTCTCCTGTGTAGACGAACGTCTTGAAGTTGCCGTTCTCGTCTTTGCCGAAATGCACGGTGGTGTCCAGAGTGTTAGGGTAGCAGTTGGCGAACATCCATGCAAGGCGGGGGTTCTTCAGGATACCCTGCATCTGGGTGATCTTGCTCTCTACGGCCTCGGAGCGGAAAAGCCTCTTTTCCGGATCCGGACGCTGTGACGCGTAGTCCTTTGTGCTGTTGGTGGAAGTCGCTTCGACAAGCTCAGCGACCGGTTGGTGGGCCTGCCGAACCACCGCAACCGGGGCCTTGGCCTGCGTCAAAGCACTGCTGAGCATGAATATGGCCGAAGCCAGAAGTAGTGTGTGTTTCATTGTGTTAATCTTCATTAGTGTATGAATATGGTCTGTCCTCCTTTGCGGTACCTCTGACCGTGTCAGGTTCAGACCCCACAAGATACGTAATTTTCGCTCCACCGGCAAGGTCTTCGTGGCGGAAATAATTCCGGCTCCAATCTTTCCCGTTGAGCCTCAGACCTTTGATGTAGAAGTTGTCTTTCGAGTTGTCAGGCGCGTCAAGGCTAATCTTTTTCCCGTCAGGAAGATTTATCGTAACCTTCTTGAACAGTGGAGTTCCGATCGCATATTCATTGGATCCGGGGCAGACAGGATAGAATCCGAGGGCGGAGAAGACGTACCATGCGGAAGTCTGTCCGTTGTCCTCGTCTCCGCAGTAGCCGTCGAAGTTGGAGTTGTAGAATTTGTCCATCACCTCGCGGATCCGCTGCTGCGCCTTCCAAGGCTGGCCGCACCAGTCGTAGAGGTAGAGCATGTGCTGGATAGGCTGGTTGCCGTGTGCGTAATTTCCCATATTCATCACCTGCATCTCCCTGATTTCGTGTATAGGGAAGCCGTAGTAACTGTCGTCGAACACCGGAGGAATTGTGAATATGCTGTCTAGCTGTCCGGCGAAGGCTTCGTCTCCTCCCATCAGGTCGATCAGACCCTGAGGGTCGTGGAACACTGACCACGTGTAGTGCAGACTGTTGCCTTCCGTGAAGTTCCCGCCCCATTTAAGAGGACTGAACGGCCTCTCGAACGAGCCGTCGGCGTTCTTTCCGACCATCAATTTGTACTCAGGGTCGTAGAGGTTCTTGTAGTTGAAAGCAGCCTTGGCGTATGGCGCGAGTTCTTCCTCACTGCGGCCCAGAGCCTTTCCGAACCGGTAGATGCACCAGTCGTCGTAGGAATATTCAAGTGTCCTCGCTGCGTTCTCGTTGATGCCGACATCGCAAGGGACGTAGCCGAGGCTGTCGTAATACTCCCATCCGAGACGTCCGGTGGCATCGACTTCCGGATGAACGGCATGCGCCCCGTGAGTGACTGCTTTCCAGAGTTCTTCCGCATCGTAGCCGCGAAGGCCCTTGAGCCATGCGTCGGCCACCACTGACGCGGAGTTATTTCCTACCATACATCCCCTGTGACCAGGACTTGACCATTCCGGCAGGAAACCGCTTTCCTTCCAGGCGTTGACCAAGCCTTCCTGCATCTTCACGTTCTCGTCAGGATAGACGAGGTTCAGGAGAGGAAAGAGGCATCTGAAGGTGTCCCAGAAACCGGTGTCGCCGAACAGATAGCCTTTGTGGACGGTTCCGTCATAAGGGCTGTAGTGAACCCTTTCGCCGTCGGCGTTGATCTCGGACAGGTCGCGGGGAAACAGTACAGAACGGTAGAGGCAGGAGTAGAATGTGCGCAGATTGTCCAGGCTGTCATCCTCGACGGCGATCCTGCCAAGGACTTCGTTCCATCTTGCCCGTCCAGCATCGGCGATCTCGTCAAAAGTCCGGTCACCTAATTCGTTGAGATTTAATTCTGCCTGTTCTTGGCTGATGAACGAGGATGCGACTTTGAGGTGAACTTCCTGTCCTTTGGTCGTTTTGAAGCCTACCATCGCGATGTGCCCGTCGATGGTCTGGGTCTCGAACGGTGTGTCGGACACGACCACGAACCAGTTTCGGAAATTCTCGGTCACTCCACCGTGATTCGCTGTGGAGTACCCCACAATCATATTCCTTTCTGGCAGGACTTCCGCATGACCTCCGTTGTAGGCGTCCACCACGAGGTATGACATTTCCTTTTCAGGATAGGTGAGTCTGAACGCCGCCGCCCTTTCGGTGGGAGTGAGTTCGGCGACCACATCGTGCTCGGCGAGGTAGACCTGATAATAGTAAGGCTTGGCGGTCTCGGCCTTGTGCGAGAACCAACTCTGGCGGCCTTCCTCGTCATAGATGGGTCCTGTGGTCACCGGCATGATCGAGAATGAACCGTAGTCGTTGATCCATGGGCTTGGCTGGTGCGTCTGCTTCAAGCCTCTGATTTTTGTGGAGGAATATGTGTACGTCCATCCATCTCCGTTCGCACCCGTCTGAGGAGTCCAGAAATTCATTCCCCACGGCAAAGCTATCGCTGGATAGGTGTTGCCTGTCGAAAGCTCGTAGGTTGACGCGGTGCCCATAAGCGGATTCACATAATCCACCGGTTCTTCCATGTGAGGCTTCTCCGGAGATCCGCACGCCACGGCTGTCAACGCCACGGCCAAATATATTGATTTGATTTTCATCTATTCTGAATATTTCCGCTAAGGTACATCAATTTCCACTGGTTCGGAATAGTTCCATCGCCTTGTTCCGCTTCCGACAGGCGTGTCGAAGTTGATCCTTGCCGCCGCGCGCACAAAAACCTTCCTGCCGGAAGGCAATGTTCCGTTCGACTTGATGGTCACGTTCGTCCCAAGAAGTTTCTCGAACGCCTGTCCTGAATATGTCAGTTCACTGGACCAGCGGTTGTCTCTGGCTCTGTAGCCGACACTGGATGACTGGCTTACAAATAGTTGGATGTCCGTGACGTTGGCCATGCTTTCCTTCCAGAAACCTGTCGGCTCCATCGCTTTGCGGATTTCATCACGAGTTGTGGCCCTTGTGACCTTCACTCTCGCCGTGATCTTTCCTCCGCTGACCATCGGTGAGCCGACAAACTCCACGTTGAGGAACGGCTGCACCTGGAAGTTTACCTCTGTCTTGCCTTTTATATGCACATCTTTGGTCCCGTTTGAAATGACGGTCCCGTCTTCGGTCTCCAGCATGATAGGGATGAACGGCCCGTCAACACGTACATTGTAGTCCGCCTCGAACAGCTTGGTGTTCCGGAATGTCCCGTCAGCCATGCAGTTGAAATCCTGTGGGGTGACATTGCCTTCCCAGCTGGTTTCGATGAGACGAACCCTGATTCCTTCCGAACCTTGGTCGGTAAGGACCGGAGCTCCTGTGTTCACGTCAGTCACGCTTCCGTAAATTGTCTCAGATGGAGCGTCGTAGTTGTCCAGCTCAAACAGTGAGCAGGATGTGAGAGCCATTGCGGCTATCATTGAGTAGATTATTCTTTTCATACTTCCTTATCTGTTTGGTTGCTGGTCGATGACTGGACTCTTGGCGACTTCGCCGCTTGGAATCTCAAAGTAGTAGTCCGTGGCGCTGTAAAGCAATCGCATCTCTCTGGCCATCTGAAAGTTGGCATCGAAGAAATACTTATGCTCCCTGGAACTGTAGAACGGATATAGGCCTCTGAGACGGTACTCTCCGTCAGCACCGGTTCTTGAGGCGTAGCCTTCCCTGTGCTCTCCCCAGAAATCGTCACGGGCATCATAATGCTGTACCCGCCAGCGCCTTACGTCCCATTTGGTCTTGTGTTCAAGGGCGAGTTCCTTTCTTCTTTCCCTTCGGACGATGTTCCGGCTTTCGATGTCACCGCTCAGATCACTTGTCAAGGCATCGGCTCCGGCTCTTTCACGGATGTCCCTGATGGCCTGTGAGGCGACAGAAAGCATGTTGTCACCCTCGACAGGGCAAGGCGCTCCGGCGATGGAAAGTTCTACTGCAGACTCTGCGGCAGCGAGGAGCACGTCTGCATAACGCATCAGGATGAACGGCTGCGCCGACTTGCCCTCCCCACGTATGTAGGCCGGATCCGGGTTGAGATATTTCCTGAGGTAGAATCCGGAAAGGTTTGCCTCGTTGTCCTGCGTGTTGTAGAAAGGCCCGTTGGCTCCGGCAGGAGTCATCTTAACTCCATCCACTTCCATCACAGGCTGTGTCGCGAGTGCGTTGGCGCTCATGAAGAGTGTCTTGCCGAACTGCGGAAGGAGCTGATAGTAATTCTGGGTGGCTCTGCTGTAGGAATAGTCTGACCAAAGAGGGGAGACTGGGGTCTCTCCGGTGTAGATTCCGGCGCGGATCTCGATCTCGACGTTGCGGAATATGTCGCCCGGCAGGATCACGTAAGCCCTCAGGCGTGGTTCGGCGTTCTTGAAGAAATCCATCGTGGTGTCGTACATCAGGTAATGTCCCTGAGTGTTGGACGCACCGTCGGTCACACGAATGGTGCCGTCGGCATAGCGGTCGAACCCGTCAAACAATTCCACGAAATCAAGCGAAGGGCAAGAACCCGAGCAAAGCGGATCTCTGAATATGAAAGGCGAGCTGTATGCATCCAGACCATGGGTGAGGGAAGGGTATGAATATTCCTTCACGAGGATGTTCTCCGGGCTGCTGACATCACTGAACATGTCCACCATGTTCTGGTATTGCGCCTCACGGTCGGTTGCGCTCCACTTTTTCTTGTAAAGTGAATATCTTCCGCTCTTCATCACCTCGCGAGCGGCCTTGTAGGCCTCTGAGAAATATCTCTGCGAGGCGGCCGCCGCCTTGTCGCTGTCGAATCCGATCACCCTCACGCCGGTCTTCGAGCCGACTCCGGTGAGACGGCCGGTGACAGTGTCGTTGTACTTGGCGACGGAACCGGCGTAGAGCATGGCCTCAGCCTTGAAAGCCAGAGCCGCGTACTTGTTCGGCAGACCCTGCATCGAAGAGGTTTCAGGAAGCAGTTCGGCAGCGGTGTCGAAATCCTTGCATATCTGATCCCAAGTATCTTCCTCTGAGGATCTTGCGACTTCGAGCTTGTCAGCCTCGGCAGGATAGGCTATTGTCTGTGTGACAAGCGGGATTCCGCCGAAACGACGAGCCATCTGGTAGAATGTGTATGCCCTGACGAAATAGGCCTGGCCGAGATAGTGATTCATCTCGACCGCCGAGAAGTTGCCTCCATATTCAGGAAGAGCCTCGATCAGGTGGTTGGCATCATGCAGAAGGACAAAAGCCTGCTTCCAGAACGGGGTCCTCTCGCTCCTGAAAGTCTCGAAGACATCGTCCCTGTTCATCGCCTCTCCGCATCCGTCGATTCCGAGGGTGCCGAGCCAGCCGTTGAACTCGAAGCCCCACTGGGCCATATACTTGAAGTCCTCCCACGGCATCTGGCTGTAGAGCCTTGCCAGATAGATCTGCATTCCCTTTGAAGAGGTCAGCAGGTCATCGTCCGTGACCGTGTTCTTCGGCGGGATGTTCATGTCACCGCAGGCCGAAAGAACCAGCAATGCGATGACTGATAAGTATTTGAGTATTCTGTTCATTCTTGCAAGATTTAGAAATTCAGGTCAAGTCCGATTGTCACGGTCTTGTTGAGCGGGTACATGCGGCCGTAGTCGGAATCCGGATGCTCCGGGTCAACATATTTGATTCCTGTGAGTGTGAATATGTTGTAGGCATTGGCGAAAATGCGCAGCGCGTTCTTCGTCTTGCCTTTCGTCGGAAGAGTCCATCCGAGTTCCACACTCTTGAGCCTCAAATATGCCGTGCTGACACGGTTGAACTCGGAGTTCTGGTCCGGTGTGTGGCCAGTGTAGGCGTGCTCGCCGCTTATCCATTTGATGCTCTGGTCGTAAGGATCGGCGGTCGGGTCTTCCGGATGCCATCTGTCGAGGAACAGGTCGAGGGTACCGCCTCCGTTGCTGCCCCAGATTGAGTACAGCGGTTCGGAGTATATGTAGGAACCCATCGCCGAACCCTGGAACAGGATGCTCAGATCCCAGTTCCTCCACTGAGCGTCAAATGACAGAGAGTAGTTCATCCACGGAGTCTGGTCGAAAGCGTAGGGGTGCATGTCCAGCCCGTTGATCTCGCCGTCTCCGTTCCAGTCAAGGTATTTGTAGTCTCCCGGAAGCGTGCTGCCCTCCTTGTAGATGTCGTAGTTCCATATGTCCTCCCAGCTGGTGAACCGTCCGGCGCTCTCGTAACCGAACTGAATCCCCTGATAGCGGTGTGTGAGGTTGTCGTTGCGCCATCTATCGTAGGAGTTGCCGTAAGGTCCTTGGTTGAGAGCGTCGAGGTACTTCTGTCGGGTGACGGTCACTATTCCTTTAACATTGTAGGAGAAATCCCCGATCTTGTTACGGTGGCTGAGTTCCATCTCAAGACCCATGTTCATGTCCGAGTTGATGTTCTCGATTGGTGCGGAGGCACCCACAACCGTAGGCAGAGACGAGGAGTTCTGTGCGAAGATTCCGCTTCTCCTTCTCTCGAAATAGTCCACAGTGATGCCCAGCAGGCCGTTCCATGCCTCGAAATCCACACCGATGTTGAAGGTCTTTGACCTTAGCCACGTGATGTTCTTGTTAGGCAGCGGGTATGTGCCCACGCCGTAGATGAACGAGCCGTCGATCAGATAGCCCGGGGCGTAGTTGCTGTAATATCCTTTCTCCGCGTCGCCCGATGTCGCAGGGTATGTGTAGCCGGACACCCATTCGTAATTGATTCCGCTGTCGTCTCCGAGCGAGCCGTAGCTGCCTCTGATCTTGAATTGATTTATGAAGGACAGGAACGGAATATTCTTGAACCAAGGTTCCTGAGACACTCTCCAGCCTGCCGAGAACGAAGGGAAGAATCCCCACTGGTGTCCCGGGGCGAATTTTGACGAGCCGTCGTAACGGAATTGTCCCTCAAATAGATAACGGTCGTCGAATGAGTAGTTGACCCTTCCGATGAGAGCCCTGTACTCGATGTCGTGGAAAGCGTCCAGACCGGTGTTGATGCCCACGAATGTCGATTCCGTGTTGTCTTTCAGGGCTGTGAAGTACGGAGTGCTGAACGCCAGGTCTCCATAGAGATAGTAGTTGTCTCCTTTCCTGCGCTGCGCCTCGGCTCCGAATGTAGCTCCGACGGAGTGGCGGTCGGCGAACTTCCTGTTGTAGTTCAGGAGAATCTGGCCGAGAACCTGCTGCTTGGAATAATGCTCGCGCGTGAGCCTGTCGGAATGGTCGGCGAACTCTTTGGAGACATATTCCCCGGTCAGGCTGTTCTTTGCGTAGAGGGAATATGACTTACGGAACATCTCGTTGTCGTCGAAGCGGTAGTCGTAGCTGGCCAAACCCTTGAGGGTCAGACCTTGCAGGATGTCCGTGAGGGTGCCGAAGTCATATTCAAGAGACGCGGAGGTCTGGAATTGCTTCTGGCGGTATTTCTTGTAGCCGGAGATGTCGGCCGTCATCATCGCGACGGTGTTCTGCTCGAGGTCAAGTCCGTCGTAGTTCAGCATCGTCTGATCCTCATCGACGTAGGCCGGGAACAGAACGCCCTGCTTCCAGAGGTTCCTGATCAATGTGACGGCGTCGGAGTCCGGTGTGCGGCGGTCGTCCGCCAAGGCGCTGACGCTGAAGTTCATGTCCAAACCCTTGGCAATCTCAGCGTTGATGTTCGAGCGAAGGTTGTACTTTGAATAGTTGAGGTCCCTGCTGCGGAAGAACCCTTCCTGAAACAGGTAACCCATGCTCACATAGTACTGGTACTTGTCGCTGCCTCCGGAGATGCTGACATCGTGCTGGGTCTGCGGAGACCAGTCGGAGAACACGAGCGAGTTCCAGTCCGCGGCCTTTTTCGTGCCGTTGATGTAAGGCTCCATGTCAGCGTCCAGATAGACTCTGGAGCCACTTCCGTCTGCCTTGTTCATCGTCATCTCGTTGTAGAGGGTCATGGCGTCCACCGCTCCGGCCAGCTTAGGCATCGTGGAAGGGAACTGGAACGTGTAGGAACCGTTGTAGTTCACCTTCGCCTTGCCCTTGACACCGGATTTCGTGGTCACAAGCACGACTCCATTGCCGCCTCTGACTCCGTAGATCGCGGCCGAGGCATCCTTGAGGACGGACACGTTCTCGATGTCGTTCGGGTTGAGTCTCTGGAAGTCCTCGATGGAGCGAGGCACGTCGTCAATCACGACGAGAGGCGTTCCCAAACCTCTGACATCGAAACTGTTGCTGTAAGTTCCAGGCTCGGCGCTCTTCTGCCAGACACGTACTCCGGCGACCCTTCCGGTAAGCATGTTCTGCGGGTTCTCGGACTTGGTGTGGAGCATGTTCTCACCGCTGACACCTGAGATGGAGCCGGTGATGGATCCTTTCTTCTGTGTTCCGTAACCCACGATGACAACACTCTCAAGGTAGGTGTTGTCGTCTTTCAGGACGATGCTGATCTCTTTCCTGCCGCCGACTTTCTCTACCACGGTCGTGTAGCCGATGCAGGAATATTCAATCTGCGCGTTGTCTGGAACGGAGAGTGAATATTTTCCGTCCAGATCCGTGGCCGCTCCGGTCGTGGAGCCTTTGATCATCACATTGGCTCCGATGACAGGTTGTCCCTGCGCGTCGCGGACCGTTCCAGTGACCGTGATTCTGTTCTGTGCGTCCAGACAGAACGAGGCTACGAACAACAGCAGGAGAGCCAGATATGTTCTTTTTGCCATAATCTATTGTTAGTGTTTATTTTGTACTGATAAGCCATCTTGCGATCTCGGCGTATTCCGCGGCGAACGCGAAGGCGAACATCCCCTCGACTTTGTTCTTGGTGTTGTCCGTGTTCCAGCCGTACAACAGGCTTGGAGGCAGGAATCCGTCGTGAAGGTAGTTCGAGTAGCCGTAGTCCAGATTGTTCTGGAACGTGGTGATGTTCAGGGAAACGTTGGAATAATGCGCCGAGACATCCACCCAACCCCTCAGGAGGACTCCGTTGAACCAGTTGTTGAACCCGGTGACATCGTAGTCATAGCACTCTTCCACTGTGGCGGATTTCTTTGCGAAATAGACCAGCGTGGAATTGGAGAGACTCGTCATGTCGTTGAGATATTCCTTGCCGCCTGTCACCCTGTAGAGGTCAGCCGCTCCGGAAAGCATTGTGCCTGAATTGTATGAATATGCCGTCCCGGTCGGCCCCTCTTCCTGATTGTTGGCCCTGTAGCGCACTCCGCCGACGGTCTCGTAGGCTATCCCGGATTCGCTCAGGGACGATCCTTTCGCCCCGAGCATATCGTAATACACTCCGGCGGCTTTCCTGAACAGGTTGTTCTTCTGGAAAGCGTAGACCTTCTTCGCGAACATCAGATAGTACTCGCTCTTGTCCATCTCCTCGGTCAGGCGCTGCTTCATCGCTCCGATGTACCGGTGAGTGGCTTTGGCGTTCTTGCCTGAATATATCTCGCTCAGCCAGACAAGCGGACTGACAAACGGTCCGTTGCTGCACGAATGTTTTGTGTAGTAGCCTGGACCCCAGGTGATTCCTCCGTGCTCGGTTCCGTCGCTTTTCAGTGTGCAGTCCCATCCGTCGAGGACATATTCAGCAAGATACTCAGCCTTTTCGAGGTAGCGGGCCTCACCGGTGAGACGGTAGGCGTTGAGCAGTTCCCTGACAAGCCATTCCTGATCGTCATAGACATTCTCCACGCCCTCGACCTTTGCGGTGCCGGGACTGTTGCCCCTGTTGACTCCATAGATCGACCACTCTTTTGTCTGGGTGTATGACGTGAGGGTGTAAGTGCCTTTGTACCAGTCCAGACCCTCGAAAAGTTTTCCGAGAGTACTCTTAAGTTCCTCGCTGTTGGCGTTGTAGAGATCCGGTCTCCCCGCCTCTTTCAGTTCCTCCATTCCGGAAAGGAGGGCGTTGACGGCCTCGAAAGATGAAGTGTACATCCAAACGCTGGCCTTTTCGAGTGAAGTCACTCCGGCGAACGGGTAGTAGTAGCGCATCATCAGCATCGAGTTGCCCTTGAAGCAATGCTCCAAGGCTGCCTGAGTCAGCGTCAGCGAGCGTTTGAGGTTTTCCTCAGCCTTGTCAAGGTTCGTTTCCTGAGCCGGTGGCTCCGGAACAGGCTCAGGATCTTTCGTGTTATGTGAACAGGCTGTGCCGCCGATCGCAAGGACCAGCAGCACAACCATCAAAGTTTTTCTCATTATTTCAGGCCGATTGAGTGGATCGACATCTTGTTCTCGTCACCGTTGTCGTCTCCCTTGAAGACTGCGAGAGCGATGATGACGTTCTTTCCGCTGTAGGCTGAAAGGTCATATTCAAAGTTGGCGTAGAGCTCCGGCTCATCCTTGCCGCCTCCCTCGTTGATGAACTTCCATGCTCCGTTGCCGGCTGACTCCGCGAAATTGGCCTCGTGACCGTTGCCGACTGTGTGGACTTTCGGCTCAAGGAATGAGACAGCGCAGTCTTCGGTGATGGCGGCCACCTTGAAGTAGGTAGGATGCTCGGTGTTGAAGTTGCGTGCCTTGATGAAGAGGGTTTTCTTCGCGTTTACCGGAAGTTTTGCGTAGAAATATGACTGTGGCTCGTCAAGTGTCACAGGGGTTCCGCCTCCGTTGGTCTTGATCACGAATCCCTCACCAGCGAACGGCTCGTTGTCCTTGTGGATCGGCATGCAGGCCCAGTAGGCGGCGAAATGATTCTGCTCTCTCCAGGTCTGGTAGGCGTCACGGTATTTCTCCGGTCCGTCGATGTCCTGTGGGCCGACATTTGAAATGCCATCGAATGTGTCGATCTCCGTTACAGGCATTGTTGAGCGGACCATTTCCTTGGTCATCTTCCAGTTGGTTCCGAGTCCCTGAACTTCCTCACCCGGACACCAGCCCCAGTCAGAAGGGCACTCCTTGGCGAACACGATGCGACGGAGGACGAGCTGCTTCCAATAGTCACCGGTGCGTACCCTGTAGGTACCGATGGCGAAGTAGATCTCTTTCCCGATGTATGGAGTGAGGTCGAATTCAAAGTCAGGACGGTCACTGCTGTTCCCTGTTGTGTAAGCGTCGTTGCCATATTTCCGGATGTCACCGATTCTGACAGCCTCTGGATCGGCGGCTGTAGGGTCTATCACCATAACTCCGAAGTTGGTAGGGTCGGCGTCATCAGCACCGTGTGTACGTACCTTAAGATACATCTTGCAGTTGTCGGCGCTGATCGCTTTCTTTCCATAGATGTAAGAGTCGAACACGTCAAGGTCGGCAGGGTTGTTCCAATCTCCGTCCTCTTCGCGGTTTCTGATCTGGATTGCCGTGCCTTCGTTCTGCTCTTCATTCCATCCGTAGAAACTTGTGATTGTGTAGAGGAAATCTGTCGACCAGTCGAAGTGAGGGTAGTCGTCATCATTCTTTCCACCCCTATATTCATTATAGTAGAAAGTGTTTGCGGTGGCTGCGATCTGCTCGAGCGTGAGGCCTCTGAGAAGTTCCTTGCTCCCCATCAGAACCTCTCCGAGATCAACGACGAAGTCTCCCGTGAAGGAAGCCTTCTCGACTTTCTTCTCGACGGTGACGCAACCGGCCTTCGTGAAGGTAAGAGTGTAGTCGTCGATTGTCAGGTTGTCGAAGTTGAACGTTCCGTCAGCGCCAGTCTCGATGTTCTTCGCTCCGTTGAGTGAAATGGTGACCCCGGCGAGCGGAGCGTTTCCGTTCTTTGCATCAACGGTCGTACCTTTGATTGAGGCGCACGCCACAGCCATGATCGCATCAACATTTTTGGCGACCTTGTCCACGAATGACTTTTCTGTGATTGACACAGACGCGTCAGCGAATCCGTCTTTCTTGAAGGTCACGGAGTGTTTGGTGATTGTCACACCGTCGATCTTGTAGGATCCGAAGGCGTCGGTTGTCGCTGTCTTGTTGATGTCAGCGATTTCTACGGTCACGTCAGCTATAGGAGACCCTACATCACTGGTTACGGTGCCGGAGACTGTTCCTGTCTCGAATTCCGGTTCCTTGTTGTCATCCTTCTTGCAGGATGTGAACGCCGTTCCCATCAAGACGGCGGCCAGCGCCAGAGCGCCGAGAGTTTTTAGTGTTTTCATTCCGTTAGTGTATTATTGATTGATTTCTTAGCTGTTTCTTCTTTGTAACGTTTTGCAAATTAAGTGTCCTGAGGTTAACTTTTGGGTTAAATTAAGATTAAATCATAAGGAATTTTAGGTTAATTTCACGTTTTTTTGATAATTTTACAAAAATTCATCAGTCATGATGCATCGTTTGGCCGTTTCGCTTTTGCTGCTTCTCCTTTCGCTTCCTGGCTTCTCGCAAGGCTTGGGATTCTTTGGCCATGACCGCCAGATAGACAACAGAACCTCATTCCGGATCAATCCTGGATTATTCGGAAGCTGCCGGAGGACACTCGGTCTTTCGTTCGGATTCAAGGCTCTTCCTGGAGCCTCGGACGGCTACGTTTTCAGAATGAAGTCAGGCAAGGGGGATGATTCTCCGATCCTTAATTTCTTCTATGAGGAGACTCCTGACTCCTACCTTTTCAAATTGATTCTGGAGGGTAAGCGTTTCATCGTCCAGCTTGACATCCCGAAATCTCAAGTCTCCATTACCAAGGAGTGGGTGAACATCTCTCTTGTCTTTGATTCAGACAATGATTCGGCGACACTGCGTGTCGGTGACAATTGGCTGGCCACAGGTGAAGTGGACCTTCCCGGCACAATAAGACCGACCATCTGGTTCGGGAAAAGCGAATTTCTGATAGACGTGCCTTCTTTTGCGATAAACAATCTTGCCATCTCATTCGATGGTGACACGGTTTATTTCCCGTTGGATGAGGATTCCGGTGATGTCGCGAGATGTTCAAGATGGTATCTCCGAGGCAAGACTGTCAATCCGTCTTGGCTTCTGAACGATACCTACCACTTCAGGAAAGTTTCTGCAAAGCGGTCTCAACAGATGCTGTGCGCCGGCTTTGACCGGAAGCGTCATGGCGTGTATATGTTCAACCGTGACTCCCTGCTTTTCCTGGACCTTGCCACAGAACGTCTTTCCGCATGCCAGACTGCCAATCAATGCCCGGTAATTAACGCCTGTGCCTCTTCTTTCATCAATCCTGACGATGGATCAATCTATGCTTATCAGGTATATTATGATGATGACAGGAACAAAGGTTTGCCTACGGTCGCAAGGTTGGATCCTTCCACGCTTCTATGGGAAGTCCTCTCATCCGAACCGCTTGACATGCAGATGCATCATCATTCGCAATGGTTTGACGAAGATCAGAATAGATTTACCATTTTCGGCGGCTATGGCAATCGTCGCTATAACGGGTCTTTCTATGACTTTGATCTTTCTGATTGTTCTTGGTCAAGTTGGAACATAGAAAAGGGCGATGTGATATACCCGCGCTTTTTCTGCTCGATGGGATATGATGAGGCAAACGCCAAGCTGCTGATATTCGGCGGGATGGGCAACGAGAGCGGTGACCAGATTGTCGGAAGGGAATATTCCTATGACCTTTTCGAGGTTGATCCCCGTGACAGAAGCTCTCGGAGGGTCTGGACCGCGGACTGGAAGGGGGACAATTGTGTGGCGGTGCGTGGAATGGTGGTGGATGGAGATTCTTTCTACACGCTTTGCTATCCTGAATATGAGACGTTCTCGGAATTGAAACTTTACCGTTTCTCTCTAAAAACCGGTGAATATGAGACCCTTGGCGATCCGATTCCGATAAATTCGGACAAAATCACATCCAACGCCAACCTATATTTTGACCGTGACTTGGGGGTGATGGTGGCCTTGGTCGAGGAATCTCCTGACGACATGACCTCTTCCGTCACAACATATCTTATCTCTTATCCTCCTGGAACCCAGGCGGTTTCCACTGTCGTGTCCAGAATGCGTCAAAGGATTCTGCTGACGATTCTTGCCGTCGTTTTGATTCTGGCTGTCGCCTTGGCTAAAATATTCTTTTCGGTCTCTGCCAGAAGGAGACGTTCTCGTTCCGCTAAGGTTCCTTCCTTCATCAAGTCGAACGATGACAAGCCAGACTCCATCTATCTTTTCGGCGACCTGACGGTCATTGACCGGGACGGAAAGGACATTACTCCCCGTTTCACCTCGAAAATTCGTCAGATGTTTCTGATTGTGCTTAACAGTCTGGATGACGGCGGTGCTTCATCCAAGAAAATCAGCGGACTTCTTTGGCCTGACAAGGACGAGGACAAGGCCAAGAACATCAGGGGAGTGACCGCCAACAATCTCAGAAAGTTCCTTGGCGGTCTTGACGGAATCCGTATGGTCTATGAGAACGGGAAGTTCAATTTTGAGATGACACCTGCGTTCAATTGTGACTATCTTGAATTTCTTCGTATGCTAGATTCCGGTTCTCCGGATATGGATTCGTTGCTGGCCATTGTGGCCAGAGGCAAATTTCTCAGAAATGAAACCGACCCTATGTTCGACAAGATGCGCGGGGAGACAGAGCGTCTTGTCAAATCCGTCGTGACGGTCGAGCTTTCCCGTCGTTTCTCTCTTAAACAGTATGAGAACACGGTTTTGTGCGGCGACATATTGTTTGGTCTCGATCCTCTGGATGACGAGGCTCTGGCATATTCGGTCCGCGCCTTGATGGCATTGGGAGAGGAAGAGAAGGCCGGACGTCTTTACCAAACCTTTATCACCAAGTACAAGAAAGATTACGGTGAAGATTACTCGATCACGTTTGAAAGTATTCTGGCTGACAGAAGTTAGCTGACAGAAAGTGCCAAGTTAAGGACAAATCAAACAAACAAATCCTTCCATCGGAAACAGAAGTATGTTTCTGAATATTTTTGAGAATTTTAGTACTTTGTCTTGCAAGGTATTTGAAATTATTTATATCTTTGCATCGTAAAATTAATGGCAAAGCAAGGTTTGTGGTGGAAGCCGAATTTGAGATAAAATGCAAAATAATGTTAATTAAATAGTTAAGATGAAAAAAGTTGTTAATGTCAGTGTCGGTGGCCGGAGTTTTTCTCTGGATGAGGATGCTTATGCAAGGCTAACCGCTTATTTTGATCATTTCAGAGCTCGTCTGGACCGAGATACTCAGTCCGCGAAGGAGGAAGTCATGGCGGATCTGGAGAACCGTATAGCTGAACTGTTCGACCAAGGAACCGGCGGTGCTTCCTACAGGGTTGTCAATCTGGCGCTTGTCACGAAAGTGGTGGAGCAGCTTGGGATGCCGGACGGATCTAACGAACCGGAATCAACGGCATCGTGCGAAGGCGGTCAAGGACAAAGAACAGAAGCGGAGGATGAATATCCAAAATCCGGTATTGGTGTGGATTTTACCTATAACGGAGCACAAGGGACATCACGCAGGAGGCTTTTCCGAGACTTGGACAACAAAACCATCGGAGGAGTGTGCGCCGGTCTGGCCGCTTTCCTGAATGTGGATATGACGATTGTCAGGATAGTGGCTCTTCTGGCTTTGTTGCTTTGGGGCACCGGTTTCCTTGTTTACCTTGTTCTGTGGATAGTTGTCCCTGTCGCCAAGACACCTGCCGACAAATGTATGATGAGGGGACTTGATCCGAATGCCGAGAATATGGCCAGATTCAATCAAGGGAGGGGCGGTTATGGAAAATAGCGCCGACAATGTACGCTCCCAGATGCGCAAGGGAGTGCTTGAATATTGCATACTCAGCATTCTGGCCCGCAAGGAGGCCTACGCCTCTTCGATTCTGGATGATCTGAAATCCGCGAATATGATCGTGGTCGAGGGCACGCTTTACCCGCTTCTTATACGTCAGAAGAACCAAGGCTTGCTTTCCTACCGATGGGAGGAATCCACGCAGGGACCTCCGCGGAAATATTACTGCATCACCGAGAAAGGACGTCAGCAGCTCCGTGAGATGGATCAGGCCTGGCAAGAGATAGTGGAGACCATCAAGACCATAAAACAATGAATATGAAGCATCTGCTTCTTAATATAGTGAAAGACAATGAAACAAGTTGAATATGTCAGCATAGGCGGCTATGTGTTCTCTTTGGAGGACAATGCGAGCAGCGCCGCCAAGGAATATCTTGACCAACTGGAAGCGTTCTATTCCAAGAAAGAGAGTGGAACTGAGGTCATGGAAGGAATAGAGGAGCGGATGGCCGAGCTCCTTTTGGAAAAAGTCGGCAATGGAGGAGTTGTCACACTTGCCATGGTTAATGAAGCCATCTCTGTGCTTGGCCGTCCGGAGACGATAGAGGAGGAGACTACTGATGTCCATGGCGCTTCGACAGGCTCTGCGACCGGTACATCTTCGGACGCTGAGTCTGCCGAAGCCACCGATGGTACATTAGGTCGGACTGAGGCATCTTCGGACGCTGAGCCTGTCGAAGCGTCCCGACGTTCGTCAAAAACATCCGGCAGAACAGACGCCAGGCCACGCCGCAGACTCTACCGTGACCCGGCCAATGGAAAACTGGCCGGAGTGTGCAGCGGTCTCGCCACCTACCTCAATGTCGATCCCGCCATATTCAGAATCCTGTTTGTGGTCCTGACATTGCTGGGCGGATTGAATTTCAGGTTCTGGCCTCTTGAGCCATGGATTCATGTTTCTATACCTCTGGTTTACATCATTCTATGGATTTGTATGCCGGCTGTGAAGACAGTCCGCCAACGTGATGAACTAAGAGGCGAGGGCGGCACCGTCGATGACATCAGCGAGCGCGTCCGCAACACTCCTCGTGAGGAACCAAGGACTCGTGACACGCAAACATGGAGTAATGTCAGCAGGATATTCTCCGGCATAATCGGAGTCCTCCTTCTTTTGGCCGGAGTTGCCGGCATAGCGTTCCTGTGCTCATTCTGGTGGGGCGGTGAAATCCTTGGCAACAGCCTCTTCTACAACAGGTTCATTGAGCACATCGCCATCGAGGCCCCCGAGGTTTTGTCGTTCATCTCCGTTCCGGTCGTGATGATCGCAGCCATCCTTGTTGTCGCTATACCATTCTTCGGCATGCTCTACGGTGGCGTGATGCTCATCTTCGGCCTGAAATCCCCGAAATGGCACCCTGGCCTCATCCTCTTCGTCATCTGGCTGATAATCTTAGTAGCCCTCTCCGTCTCATCGCTGATGACCTTCGCTGTAATCGACTGAACCCTATAAGTTTAATATTGATATTGATAATGTAAACCGGGCCGGACAACCAGAAGAAGGTTGCCCGGCCTGGAGCCATTTTTAGACAACACATAGTCTAAGCTATCCATCCGTAGCCTTGCGCGGCCATGTCCACAAAGTGGTTGAAAAGCATGTTGGTCTTGTCGTTGAATACCACGCGGTCATAACTTTCAGGCAGATCCTTATTCAAGGATGTTTGAATAAGAGACAGGACCTTTTGTCGAGGCTGCGCGTCTTTGTACCAATCCACCACCATTATCTTGTCTTTGTCATCCCGCAGCTTCTGATAGAGATTCTTTGAAGCCAGTATGACTTTCCGTTCTTCAACCTTGGTGAGTTTCCTGTTAGCCGACAGCAAATCAAAGATTTCCAGTTCCTCTTCCGTCAGTCCAAGGTCAGAGCCTCGTGACTGCTCCGTTTTCAAGTCTTCGATAAGTTGCAGAAGCCGTTCGTAATAATCCTCGTTCTCGCTGCCACCGGCGTTGTACTTGTCTATTATATTCTTGTAACGTTGGGAAAAGGCCACTCTTGAGATGTTTTTGCCTATCATCTGCTCAAGCGTCTTTTCGACAAATGAACGTAAATTGTCTATTTCCACGGCTTTGTAAGGAGTGGATTTTATTTCTTTACGGATCGCATCCACATCCAGTCTGCTCAGGTCGATGACCTTACCTTGTTGAATGCGGTAAAGATCACGGCAATCAGGATCCTCCAACTTTCCTCCGCTGGTGTCGCAAGCTGTCACACTTTGATCCAGGGTCTCCGCCATCCGCTGCTTGGCACGGCGCAGTTTCTCATCGTCTATCTGATTGCAGAACAATCCGTTCAGATAAGCCAGAGGCGGAAACATCTCATTATGCCAACCCCGCTCGAAGATTTCAGGCTTGGCCGCATCATAGAGATTCTGCAATAGATTGGTCAGCACCTTGAAACGATCTTTCCATTCATCCTTTTCCAAGATACGGTCGTAAGCCTTGCGGAACATTTCGAGACGGTCAAGGGTGTCGCCCTCGGCGATGATGTCCGCCAGCTTGATGCCAAGCGACTGCAGGAATGTGTCGCACTCCATAATGGTCTGGTCGATGTTCTCGAGCAACCGCGCGATGTCCTTGGCAGGATATTCCTGATTGTCGCCTGTGGAAGCGTAGTCAGAAAGGGCCAATTGCATGTATTTGAACACATTCACGTAGTCCACGATGATGCCGCAGGTCTTGCCGTGGAACACTCGGTTGGCGCGGGCGATGGCTTGCATCAAGGTATGTCCCTTCATCGGTTTGTCGAGATAGAGGGTGGAAAGCGACGGCACGTCAAAGCCTGTCAGCCACATGGCGCAGACGAATACCAGGCTCAGCGGGTCATCCTTGTCCTTGAAACGGTCTTCGATGTCCTTTCCGTCCGGCGTTATCGTCTCCATCTTCTTGCGATGAGGTGTGATGTCAAGACCTTGGGCGGCAAACTTCTCTTCCTCACCGTCCTCCTTACTGATGACCACAGCCATCTCCACCTTGTTCATATAGTCGAGCATGGCATTGATTTTCTCCCGCTCCTCCGCAGTCTGGGCTTGGTTGCGATCCTTCACAAGCCGCTTCTTCTCTTCCGCCCAATATATTTGTACCTTGTCGTACATCCTCACAGCGGTGTATTTATCCACACTTACCACCATGCCCTTCCCCAAGAATCCCCGGCGGGGGAAATGATGGGCAATGTCTCTGGCAATACGGTCAAGCCGTTCCTCTCGTTTGATAACCTCCAAGATGCGGGACGAAGAGTTCTCCAAGAGTTCCTTCTCCCGGTCGTTCAGGTTTTCGTCCTCGCATATCCGGTCGATGTCGGTGTCCAGCCAATCGTTGGTCAAGCCCACCTCCGGTACACGTCGGCTGTAGAAAAGCGGCACGGTGCTGCCGTCCTCGATGGCCTGGGCGAAATTATATTCAGACACATAGTCGCCGAACCACTGGTTAGTCAGCCGCTTGCTTCCCAGGAGCGGCGTGCCGGTGAAGGCGATGTAGCCTGCGTTCGGCAGACCTGTGTGCATGTTTTCGGCAAGCTGCTTGTACTGCGTCCGGTGCGCCTCGTCCACGAGTACAAAGATGTCGTCGCGGTCGGACAAGACCGGGTACTTCTTGGTCTTGTCGTACTGGAACTTTTGTATCAGCGTGAAGACCATCGGTTTGTTACTCCTCAGGAAGTCCCGCAGCTGGCTTGAGTCCTTCGGCTGGCACTCCTCCTTGTCACCGATGACCTCGGTACGCACGAAGGTCTTGTATATCTGTGCATCCAGATCCTCGCGGTCGGTGATGACAAGAAATGTGAAGTTGCCTTGCAGCTTGCGCTTCACCTTCCTCACGAACATCACCATCGAATAGCTCTTGCCCGAACCTTGCGTGTGCCAGAACACGCCAAGTTTTCCGTCAAGTTTCTCACGGTTTTCCACGCTCTTCATCAGGTTGTTGACACCGAGGAACTGATGATTCTTGGCGATGATCTTGACACGTTTGCTGTCGAAGAATATGAAGTTTTCGATATAGTCGATCAACCGCTCCTTGCGCAGCAGACCGTCAATCAGGTTCGTGACCGAGAGTCCATGCTCTTCAATGTCCTCTCTGTCAATCTTTTCCTTCTCGTCATTGACACGCAGCCATTCGAAGAAGAACTCATAGCCGCTGCTCCATGCTCCCAGCTTGGTCTGCATTCCGTTGCTGAGCACGCAAATCTGATTGAACGCGAAGATGTTGGGAATATCCTTGCGGTAAGACACAAGGTTCTTGTTGAAAGACTCTTCAATCTTGACCGTGGAGTTCTTCAGCTCGATGAACACCATCGGCAACCCGTTCACGAAGAGCAGGACATCAGGGCGGCGGTAACAGAAATGTCCCTTGATCCACATCTGGTTGACGCAATGGAAGTTGTTGTTCTTCGGTTCTTTGAAGTCGATGATCCTTACTATGTCGAAGTCTTCCCTGCCGTTTCTGTTGACTTTCACCTTGACCCCGTTGCGTATCAGATTGTATAACCGATAGTTTGTGTCGATCATGTCTGTTCCTGTGAAGTCCCTGCGAAAGTCCCGCACGACATCCTTCAACAAATCCTCCCCGATCTGAGGATTGATCCGTTTCAGCGAAGACATGAATATCTCAGGCAGGATGCACTCCGAGGAATTGGCACGTCCCGTCGTCGCCACTTCGTCCATGGCATCCGGACTCGGATCACACTCTATCCTTTTCCATCCATATTCCCGAAGAGACAGGCGATTACAGATCGCCCTTTCTATGCTGTCCTCGCTGATGAATGATTTCATATCTATTTGTGTCTATTCTTGCACTTTCAGTGCTTCCAAAAAAATCTTGGTTTAAGCTCAGGTTTAAGCTTTAACACCAAAGTATCTGCTTTATATTTTATAAACTGACAATCAGTAGCTTAATCTTTTGTTCAAGTAAGGTTTATGCTTCGGCAGTTTGACTTCAAGTTTGCCCGACATAAGGCGGGGGAGAAGGAGGTCCCGCTGGTGGGCGAGGAGAGTGTTCTGATGTTGGAGATTCTGCTTTTGCCTATGATAAGCGTGCAATATTCCATCAAACTTCTTTAGCAAATCTCTGTCAGGAAGGACTACCTTCATCCGATTAAGTATTGATGTTGTCATGCTTGGCAATGCTGCGCCAGCGTTGTAAGCTGTCATATCAACTAAGGACAGAACATAAAACATATAAAAACAAATATCGTCTTTCTTGGGAACAGAATAAAACATTGTGTCAACAGTCCAAAATTTACCTTCGACATAAATAATATTGTTCAGCGATCCTTTCCTGGGTATCAACACAGAAGAACCATCATACAATGCTGTATTCCCATAACGCATTATTCCTCCTGAACCGTATATCGGAATATCTCCATCACCAAGCTTTTTATGATCTTTACCATAACGAATATCTAGTAAATTTCCCAAAGATTCGACCTTCCATCCTTTCGGCAGACCATTCTCTATTTCCACCTTCTCATGTCCTGGGAAGCGGAAACGGACGAACCATTCCTTATACAGGTTCTCCGCCATTTTCTCCAAAAGACGGATACGCTTCGTATTGTTCTCTATTAGCGTATCATAGGTCAGCAAAATTTTCCCAATTCTTTCTTGCTGTTTCTTTTCTTTTGGAAACTTGATTTTAAAACGGCAAATCATTCCATCATTGAGACTTGCTCTTGTTATTAGAGAAGCCAATGACTGGCATTGGGCACGGAAATAAGCCGAACGAAAGAAATAAGCTGCATATTCAGGAACTATCTCATCTGTTAATGGGCGAAGACGTTTAGTAAAGCCATTGAACGTGGCATTATCATAGTCTTTCAGTGCTACACAACTCATTCCTAATTCATCCGTTGTTTCACTCGTTCTTGTAAGAAAGACATCTCCCCTTTTCACGGAACACGTCTGCCTATCTTTCTCCGTCGAATTTACTAAGGTACTTAGCTCTTCTGGGGCATAATAATTATTAAAGACATCTTTATAAGACAAGAATGGAAAACCATATCCAAACTGATCTGATGCCTTTGACAAGCCGGATGAACTAACATAAAGTTCCGAGGAACGTTTCACTATCCATTCCATACCCTATACCTCCCCGAACATTTCACTCACTCCATTTTCCTTCTGCTGTTCCAAGAATATCTCCTTTTGGCGTTCTATTTCCGTTCGCAGTTCCTCCTCGGTAGGAAGAAACGTGAGATATTTCGCTTGAAACAACTGCTTGTTTTCCTTCAATATGGAATAGCGGGCCATATCCTCACTCGTCTCGGAGCACAAAATCAAGCCGAAGGTAGGATTGTCTCCTTCCGTACGCTTCAGCTCATCATACATCCGAACATACATATCCATCTGCCCCACATCCTGATGCGTTATCTGAGAAGTCTTGAGGTCCACAAGCAAGAAGCATTTCAGAATATAGTTATAGAACACCAGGTCGATATAGAAATCTCCCATATCCGTGTGGATATGCTGCTGACGGGCAACAAAGGCATAGCCTTTACCCATTTCCATAATGAACTTTTGGAGGTGGGTAATGATGTTGCCTTCCAGTTGTGATTCTGTGAAATCAGCGTTCGGAGCAAGCCCTAAGAACTCCGCCACGACAGGGTTCTTGATAAACTCCAGTTTGTCGTTCTGCATCGGAGCGGTGATATTCCTCATCTCACTCTCCACAGCCGGCTTGTTTTGCGACTGCAGCAATCTATAGTAATATTGCGAAGCGATGTTGCGTTGCAAAGTCCTCACACTCCAAGTTTCCACAAATGCTTCGTGGGCATACCACTCGCGAGCGGCTGTGTCATTTACTGAGAGAAGCCATATATAATGCGACCAAGTCAACAACTCGGATTTTCCCAACAGTGTTGGGAAAATCTTATAGAACTGCACAAATCTGTACAAACTATTCTTAGTGAAGCCTTTTCCATATAAATTGGTAAGTTCCTTGGAAAGATTCTTTATCACCTCCCCACCATACTCCGCACGATTTTCTCCCAACAGGATCTCCTCGCTGATGCGCTTGCCCAGCAACCAGTTGCGCTGAATCATAGCAATGTTGACCGAACGGTAGGCTTCTTGCCGTGCCTGTTCGATGATGCTTCGAGCATCTTTCAGAAGGCTGCCACCACTCTGACATAACACCTTTTCCATATTCATTCCTCCCCATCATTATTCTTACCTACCATCAACTCTCTTGACACTTCCAAAGACCTCTTGATTTGCCGCATCAGTACCTCGCGAGACGGCAATTCGGTCATATACTTCGCCACCTTGATGCCCGACTTGTCGAGTTGAAGGAGTTCTATCTGCTCCTCGCTTCCTTCCGTACACAGCAACAAGCCTAAAGGAGACTCCTCACCTGGCACCGTCTCGTGAGCTTCGAGCCAACGGAGATAGAGTTCCATCTGCCCTTTATACTGCGCCTTAAAGCGACCAAGTTTTAGGTCAATCGCTATCAGACGATGTAGTTTCCTATGGAAAAAGAGCAAGTCAAGATAGAAATCCTCACCGTCTATTATCATTCGTTTCTGTCGTTCCACGAAGGTAAAGCCATTGCCCAATTCCAAGATGAATTGCTCCAAATGGACAGCAAGACTATCCTCAAGGCTCTTCTCACTATAACAACCTTTCAATCCTGTAAACTCCAAGAAGTATGGACTCTTGAACACGAGGTCTGGCGACATCTTGTTGTCATCTCGCAACTCTGCGAGTTCTTGCTTTATGAGTTCGTCTGGCTTTTGAGCGATGGCGGTACGCTCGAAAAGCATTCCGTCAATTTCCTTACGGAGGCGATTTCTTCCCCATCTATTAGAAGATGACATTGTCAGATAAAATTCTACTGCCAAAGGATCTTTAATCGGAAGAACCTCTATTATATGCGACCACGTCAATTGTGTCGCAAGTTGCGACACAATCTGCTCACTTGATATTTTTTGAGCGAATTGCATCATCCGCCTTATATTTCTTGGCTCAAATCCTTTCGTTCCATACAGGCTTTGTAATAGTGTCGCCACCGTCGACACAATTTGTTTTCCATATTCCGCTCTCTGGTTACCAAGTATTTCACGATTGATTCGCTCTCCGATATGCCAGTACATCATAGTCAACTCAGCATTAACGGTCACAGCCACACGTTCCCGTGCTGAATCAATAATCTGCCTCAAATCGTTTATCAATACAGAATGCGCGGTTATCAAATGTTTCTTCTCACTTTCCATTTTCTATCCCTCCCCAAACAAATCCTTCATATTCTTCTCGATCTCTTTCTGCAAGTCCACAGCCTCTGCACTCAGATGCTGGAACTCGCCATTAAGCGACAGCATTTCAGCACGGAACTCCTCGGCAGTCATTCCGTCATCCTCTATCACCACTCCCACATAGCGGCCGGCATTCAGACTCCAGTCATTGTCCTCTATGCCATCCTCACCGGTTATCTTCGCAACTTTGCACAAGCCGATGACATCTCGATATTTGCCTTCCGGCCATCTTTCGAGCAACCAATTCACCTCTTCTTGCTTGCCTTCAGCTTTATATTCGTCCACCAATTCCCAGAAAGCATCGCTGTCTCCCTCGTAGAGACGAGTGATGATGCCGAGGTTTTTGATTTGCTCGTCAGAGAACTTGCGGTGGGCGCGATCCACTTGCGTAAAGATGTTGCGGGCGTCGATGAAGAGGATTTCATCTTTCTTTGTGCGCTGGTTGTTGAAGAACCAAAGGGTGGCAGGAAGTGTGACGGTGGAGAACATATTGCTTGGAAGTGTGACCATCTGGGAGATGATGCCATCCTGTATCATCTTCTTGCGGATCTCCAACTCGCTTCCGCCAGCGTCACTCGCAGAGTTCGCCATGACGAGAGCCGCCTTGCCTGTCTCATTCAGAGCAGTCGCGAAATATCCTATCCATAGATAGTTGGCATTCGGAACTGTCTCCTTCTTGTCGCTTACCTTCTTGGTGGATTTCGTCTTGTTGCGAGGTACACCGTAGGTGTTGAAACGGGTGTCATCGCAAACCTTGTCGAACACCACCTCATCGACATTGAAAGGAGGATTCGCCATCACATAGTCGAACTTTCCGAAGGCATTGTAAGGGTCACTGTAGAAGGAGTTTGCCTCGGTTATCTCGCCTCGCACATTGTTGAGCAGCAAGTTCATCTTCGCCAACTTCACGGTGTCGGGCTCTTTCTCCACGCCATAGCAACGGAAGCTCATCATGTCTTGGTTGGTGGCGTTGTGGCGGTGCATGTAGCGAGCCGCCTGCACGAACATACCACCCGAACCACAAGCCGGGTCAAGAAATTTCTTGTCACCTGTGACAGGTCGAAGCACTTCCACCATATACTGCACTACGGAAGCCGGGGTATAGAAGGCTCCACCACCCTGACCTTCAGCCAAGGCGAAATTGCCGAGGAAATATTCATAAATCTGCCCGAATATGTCAATGCTTATGTTTTCGGGAATATCCTTGAACACTCGGACAATGCGGCTCAAAAGCTCAGGCTCTTCCTCAGGCACCAACTGTCCATACACCTCCTTAGGCAACACGCCAGCCATACGAGGGTTCTCCTTCTCGATAGCCTCCATAGCCTCTTTGACCAAGACAGCCTTGTGGGCATCATCGGGCGCATCATTGATGAAATCGAAATAAGCGCATTCGGGCAGAAAGAAGCCACACTTCTCCACGGCTATGTCCTTGTATTCCCGTTCCATCCGGGAGCCTTTATACTTGTTATATTCCTCATCAATCTCTGCCTTGTGCTGCTTGAAGAGCACATCGGCATAGCGGAGAAAGATGAGACCGAGGATAGGTTGACCATATTTGTTGGCAGCCAAATGGGCTCCGGCACGCAGAATGTCAGCGGAATGCCAAAGATTATCTTTCAGATTCTTAAGTTCAGTGTCAGTCATTTGTCCGAATGTTGGTTCAGACTATAAATATACGATTTTTCTTATTTTTGATGAAAATTTGCAAACTTTTGGCTGAACGTCCGCATTTCCGGATGCAGAGCCTGAGGACTGTCGCCGGCTTGTGGTTCGTTATCAGAATACCGGAATATGTTAATTGTCAAACTCATAAACACTCGACATTATGAAAGAGAATAAATCAATCGTAGGAATAGGCGAGGCCTTGTGGGATGTCCTGCCCGAAGGCAAGAAGATCGGGGGTGCCCCGGCGAATTTCGCATACCATGTCTCGCAGTTCGGCTTGAACAGTTGCGTGGTCAGTGCTGTGGGGGATGACCCGTTGGGCGCTCAGATATTGGACAACTTCAAGGAGAAGGGGCTCCGCAACATCATGGCGGTCGTGCCGTATCCCACAGGAACAGTGCAGGTGGAGATCGATCAGGTTGGCGTTCCGCAATATGTCATCAAGGAGAACGTGGCGTGGGACAACATCCCTTTCACTCCTGAACTGGAGGAACTTGCGCACAACACATGCGCTGTCTGCTTCGGTTCTCTGGCTCAGAGGAATGTCGTGTCACGGGACACCATAAACCGCTTCATCGATGCCATGCCCCAGGACGAAGACAACCTGATTGTCTTCGATGTGAACCTCCGTCAGGGTTTCTTCAACAAGGAGATTCTTGACCAATCCATGAGGCGTTGCAACGTCTTGAAGATAAACGATGAGGAACTCATCACCATCAGCCGTATGCTGGGCTGTCCAGGGACGGATCTGCAAAGCAAATGCTGGATTCTGTTCGGACGCTACAACTTGAAGATGCTTATCCTGACCTGCGGAGTGAACGGAAGCTACATATTCACTTCCGGGAATATGTCATTTCTGGCGACTCCTCAAGTCGAGGTGGCCGACACCGTAGGCGCCGGCGATTCCTTCACGGCCGCTTTCGTGTCAAGCATCCTGAAAGGCCTTCCTGTCGCCGAGGCCCATCGCAAGGCCGTTGAGGTCTCCGCTTTCGTCTGCACCCAGAATGGAGCGATGCCGGTTCTCCCGGCGAAATACACAGAATAAACATGGTGCGTCGCTTGCGCAAATGCCCCGAGTTCCATGCCATCCTCTAATCCCGCCTCCTGGGGCTCTTCGTCAAGCAACGGGCTCCGCTAAACCATAGGCTGCACTGATTATTTTGACCGTGTTTCATGTTTGTCCGGTGATGACAGCCTCTCACCGGACAAAGTGATGATATCTCAAGCTTTGTCCGGAGAAATCGCAATTTCACCGGACAAATTTCATCGTAATGAAGCGCGGTCTTACCTGCGATGCAAGTGATCGTAGAATGAATATTTGAATATTCAGAAAATATTTTGATTATCTGAAAATTATGCCTATCTTTGCACGCTTTTCCGCATGGTGCGGGGAAGAAGACGTTTATTAATCATCAACAAAATTTTTTGCGAAAATGGCAGAGTATTTACAAGCCGACAAAAAGCAAGAGATTTTCGCTAAGTACGGGAAGTCTAATACAGACACCGGCTCACCAGAGAGTCAAGTTGCTTTATTTTCCTACCGTATCAATCACCTCACGGAGCACGTGAAGAAGAACAAGAAGGATGTTGTCACCCGTCGTTCCCTCCTCCGTCTCGTAGGTAAGAGGCGTCAGCTTTTGGACTACCTCCAGAAGATCGACATCGAGAGATACAGAAAGATCGTCAAGGAGCTAGGTCTCCGTCGATAACTTCGCGATAGGAACAGAAAAGGGATTGGCCGCGCTCAATGACGCAGCCGTCCCTTTTTTATTAATCCGGCTATTGTTTACGAACCGTAAACGATTAGTGTTAAAGAAAATGACGCATAAGTTTTCAGATATATTTTGTTGAGGACACGCGGTAAAAACAGTAAAATGAACATCATCACAAAGAAGATCGAATTATCCGACGGTCGGGTGATTGAGATCGAAACCGGCAAAGTTGCCAAGCAGGCAGACGGTTCAGCGGTGGTCAAGATGGGAGGCACGATGCTCCTGGCCACTGTCACATGCGCTAAAGAAGCTGCAGAAGACACAGACTTCCTTCCACTTCAGGTGGACTACAAGGAAAAATTCTATTCCGCCGGACGTTTCCCGGGCGGATTCATGAAGAGAGAGGGCAAGGCCTCTGACTACGAGATTCTGATCTCACGCCTTGTCGACAGGGCCCTGAGGCCTCTGTTCCCTGAGGATTTCCACCTCGCCGTGTTCGTCAACATCTGGCTGATCTCAGCCGAGAAGGACATCCAGCCGGACGCTCTCGCAGGGCTCGCCGCATCAGCCGCGCTGGCCGCCAGCGACCTTCCTTTCCTCGGACCTATCTCTGAGGTACGTGTCGCAAGGATTGACGGTGAGTTCAAGATCAACCCTAACTTCAGCGAGATGGAGAAGGCCGACCTTGAGCTTATGGTCGCCGCCACAGAGGAGAACATCATGATGGTCGAGGGCGAGATGAAGGAGGTTTCCGAGGATGTGATGCTTGAGTCCATCAAGTTCGCCCACGAGGAGATCAAGAAGCACTGCCGCATCCAGAAAGAACTCAACAAGGAACTCGGCAAGGATGTCAAGAGAGACTACCCTCACGATGAGGAGGACGAGGATCTCAGAAAGAAGATCCACGACTTCGCCTACGACAAGTGCTACGCTCTCGCCAAGTCCGCAAGGCCTAAACACGAGAGAGAGGACGGCTTCGAGGCCATCAAGAAAGAGTGCGTGGAGTCCCTTGGACTGACCGAGGAGGAGCAGGCCGCCAAGAAGATGATGATCAACCGCTATTTCGGTCACGAGCAGAGAGAGGCTCTGAGGAACCTTGTCCTCGACGAGGGGCTTCGTGTAGACGGTCGCCAGACTACCCAGGTACGCCCTATCTGGTGTGAGGTTGACTGCCTCCCTTGCGCTCACGGCTCGGCTATATTCACCCGTGGAGAGACTCAGGCTCTTGCCTCCGTCACCCTCGGAACAAAGATGGACATGAAGGAGATGGACGAGGTTCTCGTTCAGGAGACCCAGCAGTTCGTCCTCCACTATAACTTCCCTCCGTTCGCGACTGGTGAGGCCAAGGCCCAGAGAGGCGTCGGCCGTCGTGAGGTAGGTCACGGAAATCTGGCTTTCAGAGCCCTCAAGGCCGTTATGCCTAAGGCTCCGGAGTTCCCTTACGCGGTTCGCGTGGTTTCTGATATTCTTGAATCCAACGGTTCTTCATCACAGGCTTCGATCTGCGGAGGCTGCCTCGCCCTTATGGACGCCGGCGTCCAGATCAGCAAGCCGGTTGCAGGTGTGGCCATGGGTCTCATCACCGACGAGAAGAATCCTAACGGCCGTTATGCCATCCTCACCGACATCCTTGGTGACGAGGATCACCTCGGAGACATGGACTTCAAGGTGGCCGGCACCAAGGACGGTATCACCGCCACACAGATGGACATCAAGGTTGACGGTCTTTCCTACGAAGTTCTCGCCAAGGCTCTCCAGCAGGCTCATGAGGGCAGAATGCACATCATGGGCGAGATGATGAAGTGCATCGACAAGCCTCGTGAGGACTACAAGCCGTTCGTTCCGAGGATCAAGTCCTTTGAGATTGACAAGGACTTCATCGGCGCTGTCATCGGAAAGGGTGGCGAGACCATCCAGAAGATCCAGGCTGAGACCGGAGCTGTCATCTCCATCGACGAGGTTGACGGAAAGGGCGTTGTGGACATCGCGACCAACGACGCCGCCGCCATGCAGAAGGCTTACGACTGGATCCAGGGCATCTGCGCTGTTCCGGAGGTTGGCCAGACCTATCACGGTAAGGTTGTCTCAATCCTTGAGTTCGGCGCTTTCGTCGAGATACTCCCTGGCAAGGAAGGCCTTCTCCACGTGTCAGAAATCGCATGGAACAAGACCGAGAATGTCGAGGATGTCCTCACTGTCGGCCAGGAGGTTGACGTGAAACTCCTTGAGATCGACCCTAAGACAGGCAAGATGAGACTCTCGATGCGCGCCCTCACACCGAAGCCGGAAGGCTACGTTGAGCCGGAGCGTCGTCCGCGCGGAGGCAACGACCGTGGCGGTGACCGCAGAGGTAGCTTCGATCGTAGGGGCGGAGATGACCGCCGCGGTGGAGACCGTAGAGGCGGTGATGACCGCAGAGGTGGTTTCGACCGTCGCGGAGGCGATGACAGAAGAGGCGGTTTCGACCGCAGAGGTGGCGATGACCGCAGAAACGGCGGCCACCGGAACTTCGGCCCGAAGAACGACTTCAACGCCAACACCGAAGACCACTCAGACAATCTCGACAAGAACACAGAGGAGTTCTTTTAATGAATATGCCGCCTCAACCAAACGAGGTGACAGCTGAATTGGAATCCCCGGGGCCAGACTCAAGTGGCCTCGGGGATTATTTTTTCTACCTATCATCCAGCGATTCAGCCAAAGGTTTACGAATAATTCATCAATAAGAAGAAAAATCGTATATTTATGGTTTGAACCAACATTCAGGACAAATGACTGAATCGGAAATCAAACAGTGACCGCGATGATATTCACGAATCAACACCGACTATTTGTGGCGATTGCCACTATCATTCTGAACATCAGTCTCGCGCCATGCGGTGCGGGCCGGAGAGGTACCGCCACGGTGGCAAATACCAATGACACGACAGTGCTGGACTACCCTGTCGTTGACCGGTACTCTCCGGGCAGCACCTTGGACATAAGACGCATAGTGCTGACGGATTCCTCCACAACGATTCACTTCAGCGCGAAGTATCGTCCTAAGAATTGGATCTTTATCGACACCGCATCCTACATCATGGCCAAGGACGGGAAAAAGCTGCGGATGACCGGCCACTCAGGTTGTTTGACACCTGGAAAGAAGTATTTCATGCCAGAGAACGGCAGGGATTCGTTCGCGCTTGTGTTCCCACCGCTACCGACAGGGACGGAATCGATTGATTTCATTGAATCTGAAGCAAAAGATGGACACAAATTGTTCGGGATAGACTTGACCGGGAGGAAATCCGTAAGACAATTCCAGAAGCTGCCGGACGGGCTTGAGACATTTCCTGACAGAGACACACCTCTTCCCGACCCGCAGTTCACGGCCGGTAAGACCACCGTTGTGTTCCATTATCCAGAAGGGAGCGAGAGATATGTCAAAAACGTGAATCTGATCGTGAACCGGTTGTTGCAGCAACGATTGGAAATGGATCATGAGATAGACACCCTGACCCGCACGGCCACATTCACATTCGACATCTGCGGACCTTCGAGGGCGTTTACATTCACGACGAGAGCGGATATTTTTCTGCTGCTCACGCCGGGAGAGACCGTCAATGTCTATGTGAATCCGTTCAGCGATGCCGTGAAGGTCAGGAACGCGCATTTCCCTGACCACAAATTACAGACAGCGCCGAAAGTGCATGCCGACGGCTACTACGCGGCGTTCAACAACTACGCGAACAACGAGGGGCTGCGCAAGCCACCAAGCATGGATGTCTGGAACAGTGACCTGGCGGATTACAAAGCAAGCGATGAGGAATACGTCAGGAAGGTCAAGGAAAAATACCGCAGACTCATGAACGATCTGGAGTCCAAAGACATCCCATTGAGTGTCAAAGAGTACTATGAGTACCAAATCAAGAACGAGACGGTAATGGCTTTCGGTAACGCTGACTTTATCAGAAGAAGAAACTACAGAATCGTCCACAATGCCAAGGACGGGAATGTTCCGTTCAAGTCCTCCACGCTCCCGCCAGCCCTGTTGTCCGAAATCGACTCTTTGTTCGACATGACCGATCCAAGGCTGCTTGAAGGAGGCAATGCTGAATATCTTGTCTATGGTGTGAATGACTCAAACGTTGACTGGAAGGCTGTCCTTGGAGACCGTGGGAAATTGCTCTACGACCTGAAGGACGCCGATCAGATTTACATTCCAAGGATCAAGGCAGGAAACATAAAGGATGAGGAATTGAGGGAGTTCATCGAAGATGAATTGCGGAAATTCACCTCACACTGTCATCCTTTTGCCGCCACCATCTTGGAAAGCATGTACTCCGAGCTGGCGGAAGCCAGAAAAGCCGACATCTACAAATCCGGATTCAAGGATGTGCCGGAAGGCTCTGGAGATGAACTGTTTGACAAGATCATCGCTCCCTACAAAGGCAAGATTGTCCTCGTGGATTTCTGGAACACGTGGTGTGGCCCGTGCGCTATGGCGATGAACAGCATTGAGCCTTACAAGTCCGGAGAACTGAGCAGCGACGAGATTGTCTGGCTCTACATCGCCAACACGACTTCCCCGTACGTCGAGTACCAGAAAAGGATCAAGGAGATAAAAGGCGTGCATTACCGCTTGAGCCAAGAGCAGTGGGACAGCATCGCCCACAAGAAATTCAAGATCTACGGCATCCCCGCCTACGTCCTTGTCCACAAGGACGGCACCTACGAGTTCCGCGAGGACTTCCTCTTCCACGACACGCTTATCTCGACGTTGAAGTCCATGCTGTAACGGATCTGCTCAAAATATCCATGCATGAGCCGCCAAGGAAATAGTACACTCTCCAAGAGACTTACGCTGACACTTGGCGCTGGCGGACACTTTTCCCCAAAAAAAGGTTCTCCCATAACTCATTCTAATCAGCATGTAAATGTAGTATTTATATTCGCAGTATAAAAATATGGTCTAATCTTTTTATCGCCAATAAAAAATTCCGATGTGCGATCCCTCATAGAGGAAGGGTAATTGTCAGTAAAGCCTGTAGCCGCGCAGTGCCCGCTGCTTGGCGAGGTGGTCCGGGCAGAGGGATTCGAGGAGGGCGTGGAACTGGTGACCGTGATTGGGGTGGCGGAGGTGGCAGAGCTCGTGGAGGATGACGTAGTCACGAAGCTCGTCCGGTAGGCGCACGAGGTTGAGGTTCAGGTTGATGTTGCCTTTGCGCGAGCAGCTTCCCCAGTTCGAGGAGTTGTGCTTGATGCGGACGGAATTATATTCAAATGAATATCTCTCCGCGAGTTCCCGCAGGCGCTTCGGGAGTACTTCTTTCGCCACCTTCCGCAGCGCCTCGATTTCTTCAGGAGTAGGAATATGCTCGGCTCCGATCCGCTCACGCTGCCGCGCCTGAACTTTCAGGACCCAATCCTTTTTTGCGAGAAAGAACTCCAGCCCTGCCTTGTAAGGAACAAAATAAGGGATTGTAACTGTTACGCCCCTGCGGGGATTCACACGGAGTGTCACCCTGCGGGAGCGTGCATTTTTCCGGATGGTAACGGTTCCGGCGTCCGGGTCATCAAAGATTTTCTCCATTCGTCAACTCATCCGCACTGGGAATCACATCGCAGTTGCCCTGCGGCGAATCTGTCTTGATTTTCGACAAATGCCTGACAGCCAAGAATAAAACCGCTGCGCTGACTATGAATATAATCACATAGATCCATGTCGGGACAATTTCCAAAAGACTTGCGTCCGCTCCGAGGTCCTTGAACGCCGGCAGCTTCGATGACACCACTGAAACAGTGTTGTTGACACAGTGCATCAGCATCGTGAGCTTGAGCGATCCGGTCTTGTAATAGACGTAGCCGAAGAAGCTTCCGAGGATGAACGCGGAGAGTCCCTGCCAGAGGTTGCCGTGAATCGTGGCGAAGAAGATCGCTGAGATCGCTATCGCCAGGGCCGGATTCATTCCTCTGCGTCCGCTGTCCTCGCCAGGTTCACCCTTGCGGGAATAGTTCAGCAGACCTCTCAGCACGATTCCCCTGCACATCCATTCCTCGAACACCGGGGCGAACACGCTCATGCTCAGCAGACTGACCCAAAGCGGCCCGTCAAGCAGCTGTTCCATGGTCTTGACCAGCGTCTCATCCATGTCGGGCATCAGCGCCATCAGCGGCTCAAGCATCAGCGCCAAGGCGATTGTCCCGAAAGCCATAAGGATGGCCGTAAGCGCTCCGCCCTTGGCTCCGAAATGATTGCTGTCCAGAGCGTAGCCTCTGTCGAATGTCGAGTTCCGCATGCTCTTGAGCCTGACGTACATCAGCACGGGGATGAACTGCACCGGGTAAATGATCAACATGCTGTAATAGAGCGGGAATCCCGGAGCGAAGAGCAGAAGTCCCACATTGACCAGACTTCCGAGTATCATCCCGGCCAGAAACCAGCCCAGCACAGCGAAAACACCGGCCACGCCCGGAATGTACCAGGCGCAGCCGGAGAATAGGTCGTAGTTCCTCTCGACCTTGCGTGGTCTGAGAAAGGACATTACTTCTTCCAGAGAGGTGTAGGATAAACTCCCTTGTCAACAAGTTCCTGGAACTTAGCCACAACGCCCGGACGGTCTTCCTTGTAGGTGACGCCGAACCAATGAGAGTCGGTGGAGAGAACCTCGCACTTGTAGCCGTGATCCTTCATCATGATGTCAACTGCGTAAGGGATGTAGAACTCTTTCTTGAGTTCATTGATGTTCTGCTCAAGGAATGAAGTGAACACCTCTTCGCTAAGCTGGAAGTAGTCAGGGGTGAAGCCCCACATATTCATTGAACAAAGTGCCTTGCCATCGAGTTCGACGTGAGTCTCGCCGTTGACGGAGTTGTCGCCATAAACCTTGCCGTCAGCTTCTTTGCCGATGTTCAGGTGCTCAGCGATGCCGGTCAGGTGGAGTTCCTTGTCGTAGTAGCAGATGCCGCGGGAGACTTTACCATATTCAGAAAGGGTGTTGTCAAGCTCGAAGCCGACGATGCTGCAAGTTCCGGTGGCACCTTCGTGAGCCCGGAGCCAGTCTCCGAGAATCCTGAAGGAATCCTTTCCGTAGTAGTCGTCACCGTTGATGACAGCGAATGGCTCGTGGATGACATCCTTGGCCATCAGCACGGCGTGGGCGGTTCCCCAAGGCTTCTGCCTCTCAGGATTGAGGGTGAACTGTGACGGAATCTTGTCCAGTTCCTGGATCACGAAGTCGAACTCCAGAGGAGTCCCGTCAGGGCAGGTGATGCCGCTGTACTTCTCCTTTACGGTCTGCTCGAACTGCTCGCGGAAATATTCCCTGACGATGTAAACGACCTTGCCGAATCCGGCGTGAACCGCATCGTAGATTGAATAATCAATGATAGTCTCGCCGTTAGGGCCGAGGCCGTCCATCTGCTTCAGGCCACCGTAACGGCTGCCCATGCCGGCTGCAAGTACAAGAAGTGTAGGTTTCATATATTTTGAATATTAATGATTTCAAAACCAGTTTTGGAAAATTCCAAGGAAACCTGGATGTGTCATTAAATTTGTGGCAAGTTATCCTTTTCACTTTCCTTAATTCCACAAAATTAACTATTTTTGTACAAATATTGTTCTATCGCAGTGGGAAAGTTCAAGGATATCTGGAATAGGAAATTGGATGGCAAGAATGCTGAAAGGCGTTCTTTTATCCGTTATGCCATTTGCGCCACCGCCTTTTTCATTGTCATGGTGGGGTTTGTCAACCAAAACAACATCGTGCGCTGGATCAAGGCCGGCTTCGAGATCCGCAACCAAGAGAGGCTGATTGAGAGGTACAGCGCTGAGATCAAGGATATGGACCGCCAGATCCACGGTCTGACCCACAGCAAGGATTCCCTGGAGCGATTCGCCCGTGAGAACTTCGGATTCGCCGAGCCGGGTGACGATGTGTACATCATAGAAAAATAATTTTACTCGAATATGGACTTTCATTCTCTTCTGGCAGTGTCCCCGATCGATGGTCGCTATGCTGCCAAAACTGCATCGTTGAGACAGTACTTCAGCGAGTTCGCATTGATCCGCAACCGTGTACGCGTGGAGGTGGAATATTTCATCGCCTTGTGTGAAATCCCTCTGCCTCAGCTTGCCGACTTCGGCGATGGCACGGGGATGACACGCGATGAGTTGTTCGCTCGCCTGCGTCAGCTCTACCAGACGATGACTCCGGAGGATGCCCAGAAAGTGAAGGACATCGAAAAGATCACCAATCACGATGTCAAGGCTGTTGAATATTTCATCAAGGACAACTTCAAGGCTTTGGGAATATCCCGCTGGCAGGAGTTCGTCCACTTCGGCCTGACCTCTCAGGACATAAACAACACGGCTCAGCCGCTGATGCTGAAGGAAGCCCTTGAGAATGAATATATTCCCGCACTGAAAGAGGTGATCTCCATTTTGGAGACCGATGTGCAGGCGTGGAAGGATGTACCGATGCTTGCCAGAACGCATGGCCAGCCGGCCACTCCGACAAGGCTCGGGAAGGAGTTTCAGGTGTTCGTCTCAAGGCTTGACGAGCAGCTTCGCCAGTTCGGCCAGCTGACGTGGCCAGCCAAGTTCGGTGGCGCGACCGGCAACATGAACGCCCACAAAGTGGCCTTCCCGGACATCGACTGGCCGGCCTTCGCTGACAGATTCGTGTCGTCACTTGGTCTCAAGAGATCCTTCCCGACCACCCAGATCGACCACTACGACAACCTCGCTGCCATATTCGACTGCCTCCGCCGCATCAACACGATTCTGATTGATCTCTGCCGTGACATCTGGACCTACATCTCCATGGAATATTTCCATCAGCAGGTGGCCAAGAACGAGGTCGGTTCATCAGCTATGCCTCACAAGGTCAATCCGATAGACTTCGAGAACGCCGAGGGCAACCTTGGTATGGCCAACGCTGTGCTGACATTCCTGTCGATGAAGCTCCCGATCTCCAGATTGCAGAGGGATCTGACCGACTCCACCGTCCAGCGCAACATCGGAGTCCCTGTGGCCCATGGCATGATTGCCCTTGCCTCACTTAAGAAAGGTCTCGGAAAAGTGATTCTGAATCGTCCGGCCATTGATGCCGAACTGCATCGCAACTGGGCTGTTGTCGCAGAGGCCATCCAGACCATCCTCCGCCGCGAGAACTACCCGAACCCGTACGAGACCCTCAAGAATCTCACCCGCACCGGTGCCGCCATCGACGAGAAAACCATTGAGGACTTCATCAACACCCTTGAAGTCAACGACTCCGTCAAGGAAGAGCTCCGTGCCATCACTCCGTGGAACTACACCGGCTTCTGATTTTTTTAGATATACTGGCAATGGGATTTATCATTGACTGGTAGTGCTGGAAAACATGTCTGGCTAGAGTATCAGCAGAATGGCGAAGACGTAGAGCATGAAGCCTTGGAAGCGGAGACGGGTTTTTGTGCTGTGACGCAGCATCTCCTCGGTAGGGTCGTCTTCCGCCATCTCGCGAAGAGTCTCTTCGGAAGGGATGTTTCTGTGTGAATATTTCCGGATGAGCTGGCCGTCGTTGAACCATGTCGCGCCGCCGTTCGAACGGTTGAGGGTGACGAGCGCTTTCCGGTCGGCGAAGTATGTCGAGCCGACAAGCCGTGAATGTACGTCCGGCACAATCACTGGCAACCGGTCAAACTGTTCATTTGTGGATGAAACCAGCAGCAGGGGAGTGAAGCCGGTGGCTTTAGCCCCGTCAAAAGCATCGGCTATCTTTACCCAGAAAGTCCCTTTGGTCTTTGCCGGATCATAGACCGAAATCGCAAGCACATTGCCGAGAGTTGCCAGTTCGTCCTGATAGTTGCCCAAGGAGTCAGCGAACGAGAGTGCGGGTCTGTTGTCCTCGATGTCCGTCCCGTTGATGAAGATGGTCTCCGTACGGACGTATGTCCAGGTCGAGTCCGGAAGATTGTCCAGATCAAAGGCTCCTTCCTGGCCGTTCTTCTCGTAGATGATTGTGGACCTGTAGTAGCCTGAGGCATCCTCTCCCTCGTCGTCTTCACCTACGGACGCCAGCAGTTCGCTTCCCGGAGTGAACTCTGTGTAGTCCACGAGAGGAATCGTTGTCAATGAATATACGGTGAAGAGAATGATAGAGGCCGATGCGATGCCGAAGGAGACATATTTCCGCTTTCTGTTTTTTCCGAAATTTTTGAAGGGCAGGAAAGCCACCATCGCCAAGGCCAGCAGGACCAGATTCTTGAGGAAGGTCTGGAAGTTGGTCAGATGGATGACCTCGCCGAAACACCCGCAGTCGGTCAGGCTGACAGGATTGAAGATGGCCAGGAACAACGTCAGAACCGTGAAGAACACGATCATGGCGGAGGAGATGATTGCCACCTGCTTCCTCCATACCCCGCTGATCATCGCGGCTCCGAGGATAGATTCGGCGAGCGCGAATACCACAGCCGTGACCTTCGCCGCCGGCAGCAGGAACGTGACATGGAAGAACCTGAAATATCCCTCCATCACCAACCCCGCTCCGACCGGATCAAGCAGTTTGAATATCCCAGCGACCAGAAATACAACCCCTATGATGAATGCGCACAGCCTTCTGAGCCTGAAGAAAAATACGTTGTTCATTTGGCTTCGATATGTTCGTCAATAACTTCCTTAACCTTTGCGAATATCTCGTCCGGCGGCAACATGTCCCCGAACTCGTCCGAGCAGTCTATCCTGATGAAGTCAGGATCCATCGCGACCTGCTGCCTGTAAATGGCCTGAACCTGCTTCTGGAACTCTATGTCCGATTCATGAATATCCTGCGAGCCGTGGAGATATTCCCTGTCGCTGCCGGTTCTCGCTGATTCCAACCTTCTCTCGACGAATGAGATAGGAACGTCCAGGAATATATTCAAGTCAGGTTTCGGTAGACCGAAGTCGCCATATTCAGTGTCCATTATCCATTTGCGTAGACTTTCTTTTTCCTCCGTGTCATGGAGTTTGGCGCATTGGTAGGCGATGTTTGAGTAGACGTACCTGTCAAGCAGCACCGAACCGCCTTCCGCCAGGGTCTTCTTCATCTGTGGAGCGGCTCCGTGCCTGTCCTCGGCGAACAACAGAGCGACCAGTTGAGGATGCACGGCCTCGTTGCTCCCGAAATCCCCGCGCAGGAACCGGCTGATCAGATCCCCGTAAACCGGTGCGTCGTATCTTGGAAAGTGGACATACTCCAACTCCTGGCATATCTTTTCGAGATAAGCCTTCAACTTCTTGACTTGCGTGGACTTGCCAGCGCCATCCAATCCTTCCAGAACGACCAGCATAGCGATTGATTTTTTATGGAGGTCTTGAGTTGCGGTCAAAACTTCTTCCGAACCGCAAAGATATTCAATTTTTGTCTATTTTTGTCCAAAATTATTTCATTATGGGGAACAACGTATCAAGAAATATTCAGGTGATGGGCATCGTCAACCTCACTGATGACTCGTTTTTCGCGGGCAGCCGCAATCTGCGTCCTGACGGAACCTTCGACGAGGAATTTTTCCGTGGCAGGATTGTGAATATGCTTGAGTCGGGAGCGGACATTCTCGATCTGGGGGCATGCTCGACCCGCCCGGGATCTGATTCTATCAGCGAGGAGGAAGAATGGAGGAGGCTGAAGCCGGCCTTACGGATTCTTGCGGCTGAGCATGAGGGAGTCCGTGTCTCCATCGACACATTCCGCCCGGAGGTCGTGAGCAGAGCCTTTGACATCATCGGTCCTTTCATCGTGAATGATGTCAGCGGAGGATGCGAGGAGATGTGGTCGCTGCTCGGCCGGCTTGGATTGCCGTACATCGCCATGCACACAAGAGGCACGCCTAAGAATATGCAGAGCCTCACTGACTATGACAATGTCACCGAGGCTGTCCGTGAGTTTTTCGTCGGAATCGCGTCCGAGGCAGACAGGCACGGTGTCAAGAACTGGATTCTTGATCCCGGTTTCGGTTTCGCCAAGACTGTGGAGCAGAACTGGCAGCTCCTTCGTGAAATGTCTGTTCTGCAAGAGTTTGGCAAGGAGATTCTGGTGGGCCTTTCCCGAAAGAGTTTTCTGTTCAGACCTTTGGGCATAACCCCGTCCGAAGCTTTGCCCGCCACTCAGGTCGCAGATTTCATCGCATTACAAAACGGAGCGGACATCCTCCGCGTCCATGATGTCGCCGAGGCTGTCCGCACAGTCAAACTCTATCGTTTACTTTATGGTATGGCTTAATCCAACTTCTGCTTGATTTCGGTGATAACGAACGCTTCGATGCTGTCTCCGACCTTCAGGTCGTTGAACTTCTCGATGCCTATGCCGCATTCCATTCCGGCTGAGACTTCCTTCACGTCGTCCTTGCCCCTCTTGAGCGAGGCGAGTTCTCCGGTGTAGACCACGATTCCGTCACGGATGAGCCTGCACTGCGATGTCTTGGAGATCTTACCGTCCCTGACAAGACATCCGGCGATCGTTCCGACCTTGGAGATCTTGAAGGTCTGCTTGACCTCAGCAGTTCCGGTGATCTCCTCCTTCTTGATCGGCTCAAGCATGCCTTCGATACCGTCCTTCACATCGTTGATCGCGTCGTAGATGACGGAGTAAAGACGGATTTCGATTCCCTGCTCGTCAGCGAGTTTTCTTGCATCGGTTGAAGGACGTACCTGGAATCCGATGATGACGGCGTCCGAAGCCTCTGCCAGAATCACGTCTGACTCGGAAATCGCTCCGACGGCCTTGTGGATCACGTTCACTCGAACCTGCTCGGTAGAGAGCTTGATGAGGGAGTCCGACAAAGCCTCCACTGAGCCGTCCACGTCACCTTTCACGATGACATTGAGCTCCTTGAAGTTGCCGATGGCGATCCTTCGTCCGATCTCCTCAAGGGTCATGTGCTTTTGGGTCTTGATGCCCTGGATGCGCAGGAGTTGTTCGCGCTTGTTGGCGATCGCCTTGGCTTCCTTCTCGTCGCTCATCACGTTGAACTTGTCACCTGCACTCGGCGCTCCGTTGAGTCCAAGGATGGAAACCGGGGTTGAAGGGCCTGCTTCTTTCACTTTCTGTCCACGTTCGTTGAACATGGCCTTCACACGTCCGTAGTAGCTACCGCTCAGTACCATGTCCCCGGTCCTGAGGGTACCGTCCTGCACAAGAACCGTTGCGAGATAGCCGCGTCCCTTGTCAAGGGATGACTCGATGACGGCTCCGACTCCATTCTTGTTCGGATTGGCCTTGAGGTCAAGAAGATCGGTCTCTAGAAGAACCTTTTCAAGAAGTTTGTCCACATTGATGCCCTTCTTGGCTGAAATCTCTTGGCACTGGTATTTTCCACCCCACGCCTCCGTGAGGATATTCATTTGCGCCAATTGCTGGTAAATCCTCTCAGGTTGCGCGCCAGGTTTGTCAATTTTGTTGATTGCGAACACCATAGGCACTCCGGCTGCCTGCGCGTGGTTGATGGCCTCGACCGTCTGCGGCATCACCGCGTCGTCTGCGGCGATGATGATGATGGCAAGGTCGGTGAGCTGTGCTCCACGGGCACGCATGGCGGTGAACGCCTCATGGCCAGGAGTGTCCAGGAATGTGATTCTCCTTCCGTCCGGAAGCTTCACGTTGTAGGCACCGATGTGCTGGGTGATGCCTCCTGCCTCTCCGGCGATGACATTTGACTTGCGAATATAGTCGAGCAACGATGTCTTACCGTGGTCAACGTGACCCATCACAGTAATGATCGGCGGTCTTGGAACAAGATCCTCCTCACGGTCGGCCTGTTCGTTGTTTTCGGCGATTTCTTCCGTAAGGTCGGCGGTGACGAACTCAACCTTGTAGCCGAACTGCTCGGCGACGAGCACAAGCGCCTCAGCGTCAAGCCTCTGGTTGATTGACACCATAAGACCTAGATCCATGCATGCCTTGATGACCTCATTGACAGGGGTGTTGTTCATGAGAGTGGCAAGGTCGTTCACTGTCACGAACTCGGTGACCTTGAGAACCTTCTTCTCGGCTATCTCCTGTGCCATCTCCTCCTGGGACTTGGCCGCGGCCTGCTCCCTCTTCTCCTTTCTGTATTTGGCTCCGAAGTTGTTCTTCTTGTTGTCGTTCATCCTGGCGTAGGTCTCCTTGACCTGCTTCTGGATCTCCTTCTGCATCGCCTCCTGCTCCTCCTCGGTCATGGCCGGTTTGAAGCGATCAGCGCCACGGTTGCGTTTCTTGCCGCCCTTGCCCTGCTCCTGAGCCTGCTTGGCATTCTTGTTTTTGTCCTTGCGGGAGCTGTTGTCGGCTTGTTTGCCTTCCTTCGCCACATCAACCTTCTGGCTTCCCTTGGCGATTCTCTCCCTCTTCTTGTTGCCCTTCTTCGGCTCGAACTGGGACAAGTCTATCTTTCCGAGAACCTTGAGGCCAGGTGTCGAACTCTCGGCGGCTGGTTTCTCTTCCTTGGTCTCGGTCTTGGCAACAGGCTGCTGGTGTTTCGCCTTGGCCTGCTCTTCTTTCTGTCTGGCGGCGGCAGCGAGTTTCCTTTCGTGCTTGCTCATCGGTCTCTCACCGCCGTGGACATCCTTTCCTGCAGCAGGGGTTGTCGGCTCAGGTACGGTTTCCTTGACGGCCTCTGGTTTCTTGACCTCAGGCTGCGGCTCGGGCTTCTTTTCCGCCGCTTCCTTCTTCGGCTCTTCCTCCACGACAGGAGACTCGTGGACAGGCTCGGCCTTGGCGGGCTCCGGCACTGTCTCCGTCATCGGCTCCACTTCAGGGACCTTGACCTCCGGCTCTTGCACAGGCTCGGGTTTCACCTCGGGCTGAGGCACCGGCTCTGGCTGCCGGACAACTTCAGGTTCAGGTTTCGGCTCAACCGGCGTGAAGATGGTTGTCTTGATGACAGTCTCCCGCACAGGTTCTTCCTCGTCTTCTTCTTTCTGGCTTTCCTGCTGTTGCTTCTTGGAGGTCTTCTCTAAAATCTCGTTGAGTTTGATGTCAATCTTTTCCGAAGCCTGTTTGGCCGCCTTGTCCATTCCGAACTGCTTGTCAATCGCCGGAAGAAGATCTTCCGAAATCTTCACGTTCGGATTGGCTTCGACCTCGACCCCCTTGCTGGCCAGAAAGTCCACAAGTTTCTGAAGTCCGATGTTGTAAGTTCTTATTATTTTATTAAGTCTGATTTCTGCCATATTCAACCCCTTGTTTGTTAATGTTTATCCTCTTGCGTGACGGATGGTTACTCTTCGAACTCTGCCCTGAGAATCTTGAACACATCGGCCACTGTCTCGTCTTCGAGATCGGCTCTCTTCGCAATGTCTTCCGGAGTGAATGAGAGCACGCTCTTGGCCGTGTCGCACCCGATCGCCTCAAGGCGGTCGATGACCCACTGGTCAATCTCGTTGCTGAACTCGCTGAGGAGAACGTCCTCCTCTTCCTGTCCCTCGTCCTTAGGAAGCTCTCTCCAAACCTCGATCTCCCTTCCGACAAGCATTCCGGCCAGTTTGATGTTGCAGCCGCCGCGTCCGATGCCTTTCTTGACCTCGTCAGGCTGCATGTAGACCTTGATCTTGTCGGTCTCCGAGTTTCCAAGGTCGATTGAAGACACCCTTGCCGGGTTGAGAGCTCTCTGGATGAGAAGCTGCGTGTTGTTGGTCCACTGAAGCACGTCTATGTTCTCGTTGCGGAGCTCGCGGACGATACCGATGATCCTGGATCCTTTCACACCGATGCAGGCTCCGATCGGGTCGATTCTCTCGTCATAAGACTCAACCGCCACCTTGGCGCGCTCTCCAGGAACACGTACGACCTTCTTGATGGTGATCAGACCGTCGAATATCTCAGGAACCTCATGCTCGAAGAGCTTCTCGAGGAACTCGTTGGAAGTTCTGGAAAGAGTGATGTAAGGAGTCGTGTTGTTCTTCATCTCAACACTCTTGATGATCGCGCGGATGGTGTCTCCCTTCTTGAATCTCTCGCCCGGGATCTGCTCGGCCTTAGGCAGGTGCAGCTCATTGTTGTCATCGTCAAGGATGATGACCTCCTTTGACCATGTCTGATAGATCTCGCCTGTGAAGATCTCGCCGACCTTGTCGGAATAGGCCTTGAAAACATTCGCCTTGTCGATGTCCATGATGCGACCCTGGAGGTTCTGCCTGATGTTCAGGATCCCCCTTCGGCCGAAGGATGCGAGGGACAGCTTCTTGGTGTAGACATCTCCGATCTCGTAGTCATCGTCCCCGGTCTCGGCCTTGATCTGGTCGAGGGTGATCTGAGTGTTGGGATTCTCCACTTCCTCGACTATGTCGAAGTTCTGGTAGATCTCGCAGTCTCCCTTGTCGACGTTGATGATGACGTCGAAGTTGTCGGCCGAACCGTAAGTCTTGGCGATCTGGGTGAGGAACACGTCCTTGAGCACACCCATCATCACCGGTCTGTCGATGTTCTTTTCCTCCTTGAAGTCCTTGAAGGCGTCAATCAGAGTGATTTCTTCTTTCTTTTCCATGTTTATATTCTTAATATCTTATTTCTTGAACACAATGTGCGGCGTGACTGAGTTTATCTCATCGAATCCGATGCGGTCCTCATGTTCCACGAGTTCCTTTTTCTTCTTGCCCTCCACAGCCTCTTTCTGTGAATATCTCAGGCATATTCCGTCCTCGTCGGCCCCCGTGAGGACTCCAATGATTTTTTTCCCGCCCTTAAGCCTTGCCTCCACAGCTGAGCCGATAGCCTTCTCGTATTGCTTGAGAACCTTGAACGGTTGGTCGAGACCTGCTGATGTGACGGTGAGGGAATAGTCCTCCGCATCCTTGTCGAAAGCCGCCAGAAAAGCGTCGTTGACGCTGACGCAATCCTCAAGGTCCATGTCTCCGGTCTCTTTCTCGATGGTGAGCACAATGTCGTTGTCATTGCTGACTGTCACATCCACAATGAAGCACCCACGGGCTTTCACAGCCTCTTCGATGCCGGATAATATCTGTTCTTTCCGCATATGATCCTGATTTTACAAAACAAAAGATAGGAGACGCTTTCGTCCTCCTATCTCTCACAACGATGCAAAGATAAGAATATTTTAGTGAATATGAAAATAAATTGCTTTCTTTGTAGAAAGTTTGGTAAAATTTGAAGAATTTAACGCCATAAAAGAAAGATGGAATTTACCGCAAAGCAATTGGCTCAGGTGCTGAAGGGAACCGTTGAGGGCGACCCTCAGGCGACAGTCACATCATTCGCGAAGATAGAGCATGGCAAACCAGGGCAGCTCTGCTTTTTCGCAAATCCGAAGTACGAGAAATATGTTTACACATGCAGGGCGAGCGTCCTGCTGGTCAATAAGGATTTCACCCCGAAGGAGACCGTGACGTCAACCATGGTGAGGGTTGACGACGCCTACAAGTCACTTGCGGACCTTCTTAAATATGTCTCTACGCAGAAACGTACCGACAAAAGGCACAGAGGGTTCCGCTCATCTTGGTTCCTTACCACAAAGTTCGGGAAGAAAGTATATCTCGGAAGCCATTCCTACGTGGGGCACCACGCCAAGGTCGGTGACTACACAAAAATCTACGAGAATGTCTACGTCGGCGACAATACGGTGATCGGATCTCATTGCATCATCTATCCAGGTGTTGTGATTTATCCAGGAATGGTCATCGGCGACAACGTGATCATCCACGCCAACGCTGTCATCGGTTCCGACGGCTTCGGCAACGCCCCGCTTCCTGACGGAACTTGGGAGAAGATCGAGCACATCGGCAATGTTGTCATCGGCAACAATGTCGAGATTGGCGCCGGGACAACCATCGACAAGTCCGAGATGGAATCCACCATCATCGGCAACGGCGTGAAAATCGACAACCTCTGCCAGATCGCCCACAATGTCCAGATCGGCGACAACACCGTGATGGCGGCCCAGTGCGGCATCGCCGGCTCCACGAAGATCGGCAAGAACTGCATCCTGGCGGGGCAGGTCGGCATCGCCGGGCATCTGAATATAGCCGACAACACCACGATTGGCGCCCAGTGCGGAGTCATCGGCAACATCCGCAAACCAGGTCAGGTGCTCCTCGGATCTCCGGCCCTTCCACTGAAGAACTACCTCCGCAGCTACGCCGTCTTCAAGCGTCAGGGCGAGGAATAGCAGCCAATATCCACTATCCGGTGGTGTAATACTTGAATATTCAAAATTTCGTTGCTATCTTTGCAGACTGCTGAATTTTACGCAGTCTGCAAAAGATAGATTATGACATCTTGTAAGCAAAGAACCCTTGTGGGTGAATATGAGTTCCATGGCAAGGGACTCCACACCGGCAGGATTTCGACTATGATTCTCAAGCCGGCTCCGGAGAACACCGGAATCATCTTCCGTAGGGTTGACCTTGGGGAATCCGCGATTGTCGAAGCCCTTGCCGAAAACGTATCTTCCACGGCGAGAAGCACCACGATTTCCAAAGGCGAGGCTTCTGTCTCAACAATAGAGCATTTGATGTCGGCGCTCACCGGAATGGGGGTTGACAATGCCATCATTGAGATTGACAATGTTGAGGTTCCTATCCTTGACGGCAGCGCGCGCTTTTATGTGGAAGCCATCGCTAAGGATGGCCTGAAGGAACAGGAGGCTGAAAGAAAGTATGTCACCATTCCTGAAGAGATCGAGATTCGTGATGAGAAGACAGGTTCGTTCGTGAAGGTGACACCGGCCGACGCTCCGTCGATGGACATCACAGTTGATTTCGGCTCTAAGGTTCTCGGGGTCCAGACGGCTCATTGGGATGAGTCCACGGACTACGCCAAAGAAATCGGTCCGTGCCGCACGTTCGTGTTCTTCCATGAGATAGAGTACCTGTTCCAGAACAATCTGGTAAAGGGCGGGGATGTGGACAACGCCATTGTGATTGTCGAGCATCCTGTACAGCCAGAACAGGTCGAGAGGCTTTCGGCGCTTTTCAACGTGCCGGAACTTGCCATAAACGACAACGGGTATCTCAACAACCTCAAACTCCACTTTCCTAACGAGTGCGGAAGGCACAAACTTTTGGATCTGATAGGGGATTTGAGACTTGCTGGAGGTTATCTCAAGGCCAAGGTCACGGCGTTCAAGCCGGGTCACACCATCAACACACGGGCGGCCGTCGCCATCCGTGAGAAATCTGAAAAATAAAAACATACTTGAATATGAACAAAATTTCACCATTAGCGTCGGTAAGCCCTAAGGCTAAGCTTGGCGACAACGTTGAGATCGGTCCTTTCGCCTTTGTCGATGACGATGTGGAGATCGGCGACGGATGTGTTATCCAGCCTCACGCTGTTATCTACCCATATGTGAAGATGGGAAAGAATTGTCAGGTTTTTCCCGGCGCCGTAGTCGGAGCGATTCCTCAAGATCTTAAATATGACGGCGAGATTACTTATGTGGAGATTGGAGATAATGTGACCATCCGTGAGTGTGTGACGATCAACCGTGGCACAAAGGCCAGCGGCAAAGGTGTCACCAAGATCGGCAGCAACACATTGCTGATGTCCTACGTTCATGTAGCCCATGACTGTGTGGTCGGCAATCATTGCATCCTCGTTAGTTTTGTCGGCATAGCGGGCGAGACCGTCGTTGACGACTGGGCTATTGTCGGTGGCGGCGCCAAGGCTCACCAGTTCTCCAAGATCGGCTGCCATGCCATGGTCGGTGGCATGTCAAAGATCAACAAGGACATTCCTCCTTACGTTCTTTGCGGACGCGATCCGATCTGCTATTCAGGTGTGAACATTGTCGGACTCCGCCGCCGCGGATTCTCATCCGATGTCATCCGCAACATCAAGGACATCTACGACACGATCTATTTCTCCGGCTACAACATCACAGACGGCTGCGCCAAGGTAGAGGCCGGATTCCCTCAGAGCGAGGAGCGTGACACCATCCTGAATTTCATCAGAAGCTCGAAGCGTGGAATCATCAGGGCAAACGACTCCCACGAGAAGGGAGAATTTGAATAGATCTGAAGAGGCGGCCGTGCTGCTGAGTGTGGCATGGTTCCCTCCGGTCAGCTATTTCGCATTGATGGCTAAAGACTTCATCTTGTCTGGGGACAGGGTGAAGCCTTCTGTTATTTACCTTGAGGCATGCGAGCATTATCAGAAGCAATCATGGCGTAACCGTTTCCGCTACTACGCCGCTGACGGCCCGCAAAGCCTGAATTTTCCGATTGTCCACGAGAGCGGTACCCACGAACTGCCGATAACCGAGATCAAGGTGGATTATTCGACTCCGTGGCTGGTCCGTACCGAGCGTGCTATCGCCTCCGCTTACGAATCCTCCGCCTATTTTGAATATTACAAGGACGAACTCTTCGCTATCCTGGACTCGCGACCGGCGACATTGTTCGACCTTGATCTTCAGTTGATTAAATTCTTTCTCCTAAAGACCGGCATCTCGGTGGACCTGAGAATGACCGATGAATATGTTCCCGTCCGTTCCCGTGAGGTTCCTGTGGACACAGGCCGCTACGGGATGGACTACCGAGAGCTTATCCATCCGAAACGCCCGGACAACATCCTGAAAGACCTGAATCTGGAAAAACCGTACTTCCAGGTCTTTGCCCGAAAGTACGGTTTCATTCCGAATCTTTCAATCATGGATCTTCTGTTCAATGAAGGTCCCGACTCAATCTCCTATCTTAAAAACTTATAGACTTTCTCGGTCGCTGAGCCTGTCGGTCACTGAGCCTGTCGAAGTGACCGGACAAGGTTCAATCTGGTGGTTACTGAATGCTACGTCAGAACCTCCATCCAAATGTGGCGGTGATGCTGTAGATGTTCCTCTTGTTGAGAATCATCGGAGACGCGACATCCATATAGTCGGCGTAAGGGGAGATATATTCATCAGACAGCATCATCAGTCTTGCGGCGATGTCCGCGAAGAACGATCCGTTTGATGAATATCCAAGGCCAACAGAGAATGCGTTTATCCTGTCATTCAATTTAATCTTCTCGTTCCCGTTGTAGGTATATTCAGGAGTCGTTGTGAAATTGTACCCCGCGCGCACGGCAATCTCCGGAACAGGCTTGAACTCCGCGCCGATTCTTATCATGTGCGACACGCCCATACAGTCGCGGATCTCGTCGTTCAAGTCTCTGTAACTGTCGTCATTCCATTCACCATCTTTTGTCATGAACTTCATCGTGCTGTAGTCCGTCATCTCGTAGTCGGCGCTGATCAGAGCCATTCCCGCGAAAGTGAACGCCGCTCCGGCATTGAGTCTGTACGGCGAACGGATCCTGTAGGAATATTCTCCTTCAGGAGTCTGGGCCGAACCATTGTACTGAGCGTCGGTGTAGTTCACGTTCACGTCCTGGCGCCAACGCTCGTTGATTTCTATGATGGTCGGGGTCTGTACGGCGGCTCCCACACGTATTCCGTCAATTGGTCTCCACAGGAATCCGAACTTACCATAGACTCCGCTTCCATCTGCCGTGTAGGAGTAACGTGTACGATAGTCGCTGAAGTAAGTGTTGCCCTTATCGAACTCTGTAAAGAAGTCCGCAGGGTTGACAGCAGCCTCTTTGAAATACTCGTCATAATTGTAATTCAGCGACGTCACCCCCAGGTTGGCTCCGACGAAGAAGGTTTCGCTGAAATTAAAACCGACATTGAACAGCACATCGTACTTGCTGCCGGTGACCTCGCGGCCGTAAGCTTGATTCAAAGGTCCTCCAAGGAATACGTTATAGATTTCGTTCCCGTATTCATCTTTCTTGACGGGGGATGAGTATTCATAACGTTCGGTCGCGCCTATGTACCTCCAGTAATAATCAGGATCTTTGTCGTTTCCGTAGTTGGCGATTGCCCCGGCCTGCGCGTTGGCTATCACGTTGAAAGGAGCGTAAGAACCGTATCTTGGATCGTTGGTGAAATCGTCCTTATAATAATAAGGGTAGTCCCAGCCTCTGTCAATTCGATTCCCGTCCTTGTCTATTGAGTATCCATTGAGGAAATCCATGTCAAAGCCATCCGCAGCCACGGCCATGGAACCGATGTAACTTGTTTTGTCATTCACCCCTCCGGCCAGCATCTTGCCGGTGAAATTGTTCGTTCCGTTGACGACAATTCCATAGGTTATGGATTTCAGCCCGCTTCTGTTGCCGGTGTTCCAATTGAGTGTCGCTCCAAAGTTCGGCATGGAGAACCGCGTCAGTGTCCTGCTCTGTTCATTGGTGAACTTGTCGCTGCCATTTATCGGGTATGCGCTGTATGACGCGTTCATTGAACTTATTGTCAGGTTCGGAGTGATCGTGAACTGGGAATATCCCGCCACAGCAGATCCTGCAGGATTGATGCCGATGGATCCAAGATCCCCGCCCACGGCGGTCATCGCGTTGCCCATTCCGATCGACCTAGCCGTTCCGTAGTAGTTGTTCTGGCTGAATGTCAGCCCGTCGTACATTGTCTGCGCCCCGGCCGCAATCGCGGTCAACGACATAAGCGCAGTGAATATTGCCTTTTTCATTTCAATTGTCTTTTAATGATTACCTTCTTCCACCGCCGCTTCTGGAGCCGCCGCCACCGCTGTAGGATCCGCTTGAACTTCTGGACGATCCACCGCCGGAGAACCCGCCTCCGGAATAGCTGCCGCTACGGCTTGAACTGCCTGAAGAATATGAACTTGAAGAACTTCTGCTTGTTGAGTAACCGCTGGAACTTCTTGATGAAGAACCGGAGGAGTAACTGCCGCTTGAGGATGATCGATACGATCCGGATGATCTGTAACTGCCTGTGGAAGAACTCCTGCTTGAACTGCCTGACGAGAATCCACCTGTGGTTGATCCGCTTGATCTGCTACCGCTCGCCGGTCTTGAGTACGAAGTCGAGGATGATGACCGGCTGCCGCCGTAAGATGACCTCACGGATGAAGAACCGGTCGAGGTTCCGAATGAGGATGAACCGCCGGATCTGACCGTATTTCCCGCTGAAGACCGTACCGAAGACGCTCTGTCTGCGGATGATCTGACAGATGACGACCTGCCGGATGAAGACCTAACCGATGAGGATTCAGGTCTGTTCACTGATGATATCGATGACCTTGAGCTGCGGGTGCTCCTGCTGAAACTTGATGATCTGGTCGTTGATGCGGATGATGAACCTCTGCTGAATCCTGATCCGTTTCTGGATCTTGTCATTGAAGAACTTCTTACACCTGCGCTTCTTGACGCTGATCCGATGCCGCCTCTCCTGCTGGAGCCTGTTGTGGACAGGCGTGGTGTATAGATTCGTCCGCTGCCCGGCCCGAAAAAGTCATGGTCGTGATGGTGATGATGGTGACCGTAACCCCAGCCGCCGTGGTACCACGGGTCGTGCCATCCGCCGTACCAGCCTCCATACCATCCGCCGTACCAACCACTGTAGTACCAAGGATCCCAGTACCATGGATCATACCATCCGCTGTAATACCATGGATTGCTCCATCCCCATGAATACCCATAGTACCAAGGGTCGTAATGCCATGGCGAGTACCATCCGCCATAGTACCAAGGATTCGCACCCCAATAGATTGAAGTGTAGAAAGGACGGTTCCAAGAGTACCATGATGTCGCATACCAAGGCTGGTATGCCGCCCATGTGTCAGACCCGTTGTTGTAAAGATAGACAGAAGTGGTGTTGTCCGTGTTGTTGAAATCTATTCTCGCCGCTTTGTTCTCAGGAATGAACAGAGTGTCAACCTTCTCCCCGCTTTTCATGAAAATCGGTGAGTTCTTTGTCTTTGCCACAAGAAGGTCGGTCTCCTCGTCGTTGGCTGAAGAGACAGCCTCTTCTGCCTGATGAACCTTGGCCTTGGATGTATAGTAGATTCCATCCTGATACTTCTGTCTGGAAGCATCATTGGCAAACCGCGCCGCTGAACCGCACGAAGTCAGTGCCAGAAGCGCCGAGATAAAGAGGATTGTGCGTGTTTTCATTTCTGAATCTCCTATATTTAACAATAAATTCGTAACTTCGTGGCCGCATCCAAAGGTGTCGGCCACACAAATGTTCATCAGTGAACAAAATCCATACCTTTCGGAATATTGCACAATAATAAGAATAATTGACAAAAACAGCAAAGAATATATGGCAAAGGAAGTGACAAAAAGGTCTGAGAACTATTCTCAGTGGTACAATGATCTGGTTGTGAAGGCAGACTTGGCGGAGCAGTCCGCCGTCAGGGGATGCATGGTCATCAAGCCCTATGGCTACGCGATCTGGGAGAAGATGCAGCATGCCCTTGACACGATGTTCAAGGAGACAGGAGCGGTGAACGCCTATTTCCCGCTTTTCATCCCTAAGTCGTTCTTCAGCAAGGAGGCCGAGCATGTGGCCGGATTCGCCAAGGAGTGCGCCGTTGTCACTCACCACAGATTGATGAACGATCCTGACGGAAAGGGCGTTGTGGTAGATCCTTCAGCCAAGCTTGAGGAAGAGTTGATTGTGAGACCGACATCTGAGACCATCATCTGGAGCACATATAAGAACTGGATCACATCATGGAGGGATCTCCCGATAATGTGCAACCAGTGGGCGAACGTTGTCCGCTGGGAGATGCGCACGAGGCTTTTCCTCCGTACCGCCGAATTCCTCTGGCAGGAGGGACACACGGCCCACGCCACATCGCAGGAGGCTCAGGAGGAGGCCAAGAGGATGGTCGGGGTATATGCCAAATTCGCCCGTGAGTTTATGGCGTTGCCTGTGATCGTGGGACACAAGAGCCCTAACGAGAGGTTCGCCGGAGCACTTGACACCCTCACCATCGAAGCGATGATGCAGGACGGAAAGGCTCTCCAGGCCGGAACATCGCACTTCCTCGGCCAGAACTTCGCGAAGTCATTCGATGTGAAATACACCGACAAGGAAGGCCAGCAGCAGTACGTCTGGGCTACATCCTGGGGCGTTTCCACAAGACTTATGGGAGCCCTTGTCATGGCCCACGGCGACGACAACGGACTTGTCCTGCCGCCGGCTCTCGCTCCTATTCAGGTCGTCATGGTTCCGATCTACAAGACAGAGGAGGATCACAGCAGGATTCTTGAGAAGATGGATCAGTTGAAAAAAGCCCTTGAGGCTGAGGGACACACCGTCAAGATTGATGACCGTGACACCCTGCGTCCTGGATTCAAGTTCGCCGAGTGGGAACTCAAGGGAGTTCCTGTACGTCTGGCGATGGGACCTCGTGATCTGGAGAACGGCACCGTCGAGGTTCACAGAAGGGACACTCTTGAGAAGCAGACGGTCGCTCTTGAGGGCCTTGACAAATCAATCGCAGCTCTGTTGGACGACATCCAGAAGACCATCTACCAGAAAGCTTTCGATTTCCGCGCGTCTCACGTTGAGAAGTGTGATGACTGGGAGGAGTTCAAGGCCAAGATCGGAACCGGCAAGTTCCTGCTTTGCCACTGGGACGGCACCGCTGAGACCGAGCAGAAGATCAAGGACGAGACAAAGGCCACGATCCGCTGCATACCTGTGGACAGTTTTGTCTGCGAGGAGGAAGGCAAGGACATCTACTCCGGCAAGCCTTCAAAGCAGAGAGTGGTGTTTGCCATCTCGTATTAATTTGATTTCAATAAACTGACTATGAACGTGAAAGCAATCAAACGCACTGCGTTGTCTGTGGCTCTTGCGCTCGTTGCATTTGTGGCGTCCGCACAGACGGACACGACAAGGAGAAACGCCCAGTCCGCCGCTGCCGCCGCCGCCAGGCTTCTGACGCAGACGGAGGAGACGAAGGCCGTGGCTCCGAAGCCAAACTACTGGAACAATTCGTTGATGACGAACCTGAACTTTGTCCAGAGCAGTTTCACGAACTGGGCGAAGGGAGGTTATAACAACTATGCTCTCAGTGCCTACATCGACGGCAACGCGAAATGGAAAAAGGGTGAGATGTACTGGAACAACCGTCTCCAGCTTGACTATGGTTTCCTGTACTCGGCCGACAAGCCGATCATCCAGAAGAACAAGGACAGAATCCTGTTCGAGAGCACTTGGGGCTACAAGGCCACCAAGACCTTGAACTACTCCGCGAAGTTCACGTTCCTCAGCCAGTTCGCCAACGGTTACAACTATCCTACTCCCGCTGTGGAGGAGGGCATGGAGCCGTCTAGCAAGGATTGGAGAAACGCCAGGGTGCTCAAATCCAGCATCTTCTCTCCTGGAACTGTCAATCTTGGTCTTGGTATCGACTGGGTGCCGAGCAAGTGGCTGACAGTCAATATGGCGCCTGTCACCGGTGGTTTCACCATCGTCAGCAGCGAGAAATTGAGGAAGAACAATGGTATGGAGAGAAAGCGGAAGTACGAGAATGTGGAGGAATATCCTGACGCCAAGGATGAGAAGAACATCTACTACACGACCGGAAACTATTACAAACCGGCCCGTTTTGAGTTCGGTGCCCAGCTGACCGCCGACGCCAAAGTCAAGGTCAACGATAATTTCGAGGGCTCGACGCACCTGCTCCTGTTTTCCAACTACCTGAAGAATCCTCAGAACATCCGTGTGAACTGGGACACACGCATGATGTGGAAACTCAGCAGGTTCTTTTCGCTGAACATCACGACCAACCTCATCTACGACGACACTGTCCTCATCACGGACAAGGACGGCAACACCGGAAGGAGGGTGCAGTTCGCCCAGGCTCTCCAGTTTGGATTCACGTACACATTTGCAAGCAAGAAATAGATTTCCTGAATATGCAGGAGCGTTTTGACAGAATCCTGAAAGGACTGCTTCCCGATGGGGAGGCGGTTCTTTTGGCTGTCAGTGGCGGCATCGACTCGATGTGCATGGCCGACTTGTTCCTCAATTCAGCCGCCAAAGTGCCTTTCGCGCTGGCTCACTGCAATTTCCACCTGAGAGGGGAGGAGAGTGACTCTGACGAGATCCTTGTCAGGGAGTGGGCGGAAAGACACGAGGTCATATTCATAAAAAAGGATTTCGACACTCGTGGGTACGCAGTTTCAAAAGGCATCAGCATCGAGATGGCGGCGAGGGAACTGCGTTACGGTTGGTTCGCGGAGGTATGCCGTGAGCGGAAATTCTCTGCTCTGGCGGTCGCCCACAACGCCAATGACAATGCGGAGACGATGATTCTGAATATGTTGCGTGGCACCGGGGTGAAAGGCATGACCGGAATGCGCCGCGGCTCGCTCTTGCCGGGTTCAGACGCCCGGCTCATCAGGCCACTGCTCGATTTCCCGAGGAAAGATATTCATGAATATGCGGTCTCGCATGGTCTGCGGTGGCATGAGGACAGCACCAACGCTGATTCCGCCTACAAGCGCAACTGCATCCGCAATGAGATATTCCCGCTCTTCGAGAGGCTGAATCCGTCGTTCCTGACAACGCTGAACGAAGATATGGAGCGGTTCGCTCAGGTTCAATCCATTGCTGATGAATATGTCCGTTCGGTTTCGGCGGAGGTTGTCCGCCATGACTCAGATGGACTCCCTGTGATTGATCATAAGAGACTCGCATCGAAGAAGAATTGGGAATATGTCCTTTTCCGTCTTCTGGAACCATTCGGGTTCACCTCCTCTGCGGTCGCGGATCTCGCAGATGTCTTGAAAAGTCGTGGGACCGTCAGCGGCAGGAAGTTTTTTGCAAATGAATATGTTGCCGTGACTTCGGCTACAGGAATTCGGGTGATCAGGTCTGACGGTCACTTCGACAAGCTCAGTGAACGATCCGCTCAGGTCGCTGGGCTTGCTGCATCGGTCGCTGAGCCTGTGGTTCGGCAGGGCTCACCAACCATCGAAGCGACTGACGTAACCATAGAAGGTCCGGGAATATATTCATTTAACGGAATAAGATTCTCCGTCTCTCAGTCGGACAATGTGAATGATGTTAAAACATCCGTTGGTGAGACCAAACTTGATATTCCGTTCCCTTTCACAATTAGAAACTGGCAGACAGGCGACTGGATGCGCCCGCTTGGAATGCGTGGCCGCAAGAAACTCAGCGACATGTTCGTCGATCTGAAGTTCAGCCTCCTGGAAAAGGAAAAAGCCCTCGTCATCGCTGACGAAGGCTCTCATGTTCTGGCTTTGATCGGTCACCGCATCGATGACTCGGTCAAGGTCACGAAAGAGTCAACTTCCGTGACCGTCATCCGCATTATCTGATCTCAATCTCAAACGGCATCCTTGCGAAGACAAGGTCTCCCTGCCCTTTGGCCCAAGTCCTCTGCCAATTGAGCAGATTTCTGGCTACTCCCTCCAGCGGAGTTCCGGCAAGGGCGTTGGCCATTGCCTCCTCCGGGCTCGTGGTTTTGCCGAACTGCTGCAGCAACTGCTCCATCACCGTCAAAGGCTTAGGGTAACTTACTATGCCCCAGTTCTCTAAATCCGCGTCTCCGGCCATAGAGGCGGCGTACCTTATCGCGTCCTCCAATGTCCCGATCTCGTCCACAAGACCGATCTCCAGCGCGTCCGCTCCTGTCCATACACGTCCCTGGGCGATCTCGTCGACAGCATCGAAAGTCATCCCGCGCCCCTCGGCCACGATGCCGACGAAGTTGTTGTAGATGTCGTCCACATAGACCTGCATCCATGCTGTCTCCTCAGCGTCAAACGGTCTTGTCAGCGAAAGCATGTCGGAATGTTTGTGGGACTTGACCGGTACCATGTTGACGTGGGCTATGTCCTTCAGTGTCTTCCCGAACTCAGGGATTGCGGAGAACACCCCGATCGATCCGGTGAGTGTCGTCGCGTTAGTGAATATGTGGTCGCAGCTGTTGGAGATCCAGTAGCCGCCGGAAGCCGCATAGTCACCGTAGGAGGCGATGACAGGCTTTTCGTCTCTTGTGAGATCGATCTCTTCCTTTATCTTGCTGGCGGCCAGCACTGTTCCACCAGGAGAGTTGACCCTGAACACGACAGCCTTGACTGTAGAGTCCGCCCTTACCTTCGCTATGATGCTGGCGAAGCGGTCTCCGCTGATGTTGTTCGGGTCGTCCTGCTCGAGGATATTCCCGTTGGCGTAGATGACGGCGATCTTTTTCTTGGCGGTCAGGTTGAGTGTCGCGTTCGCGGCTGCGTAGTCGCTGAACGGAATGAACTTCACATCCTTGTAACTGTCCTTGCCCGCAAGGTCGGCGAGTTTCCCCTTATATTCCTCAACTGACAGAACCTCATCGGCGAGGTTGTGATTGACCATATCCTCTGGAAGGGCGATTGACAGGTGATCGATGAAGTAGTCGAGGGAATCCACGGTCAAGCCCCTGCTCACGGCGGTCTCCGCAACCACTGTGTCCCACATGGAGTCTATCATAGCCTGGTTTTGCTCCATGTTCTCAGGGCTCGGCGCATTCTTGACGTACATTTCTCCGGCGCTCTTGTACTTTCCATGGCGGATGAGTTGGTAGTTTATGCCGAGTTTGTCAAGCAGGTCCTTGAGAAACAGCATTCTACCACTGATTCCCAGCATGAAGGTGTTGCCGCCGTGGTGACTGGTCGTGTAGATCTTGTCTGCCACCGATGCAAGGTAGTAGGTTCCGGATGTGAAAGCCTCGCCGTAGGCTATCACGGCCTTTCCGCTTTTTCTGAAGTCGGTGAGGGCTTTCCGTAACTCCTCAAGTTTGGTGAGGCTGGAGGCGATTCCGTCAGTCTTTACGAGAATGTACTGCACCCCTGGATCTTCGGCGGCTTTATGTATAGCCGTGACGGCATCGTAAAGTCCGACCAATGCCACTTCGTTGCCTTGGATGGAGGAGAATGGGTTGCTTTCCTGAGTCTGCTCGGTGATCGAGAACTTGGACATGTCCATCAGCAGGACACCCTCTTTGGGAATGACCGAGCCTGAACCTCCTGTGAAAGAGGCTGCTGACGCGATCATTGAAGCAAGCATCATAAAGCCCATGATAAACTTTACGATACCCCAGATGAACAAGCCGCACAGCACGGCAAGCACCCATTTGACGAATTCTTTTGTGTTCATATCTTGAAAACGTTTTGGTTTCTCTGGTGGAGAGATTTTGTGCAAATTTAAGCATTATTCTTAATAATATGTCATTGACGACGCTCACTGAATGTCGGAGATCCGAAACCTGTGATGTTGTAGGGATAACTTTGCGGTAAAATGATTACTTTTGTGCGGCACTCGCTCATTAGAGGGCGTTTATCTGTGTTGTGAGACCATTGGGGACATTCATCAGATTTATTGCGGTGGCAGTTGCCGCGATGGTATTACCCTCCTGTACGAACAGGGAGGCAAGGCGGATTATGGACGCCGCCGAGAATGTAATGTGGACAAGACCAGACAGTGCGTTGGCCGCATTGGAGTCGATTGACACGTTGAGCCTTAAGACCAAGGCGCAGCGCGCAAGGTATTCGCTGCTGTACACTATGGCGTTGGACAGAAACCACATCACTATCCCTGATTTGCGTGTCATCAAGCCGGCTGCAAATTATTATGAGCGTCACGGTTCCAATGATGACAGGATGAAGATGTATTTCTATCTTGGCACGGCGCAGTTTGACACTGAAGATCCGGAATCCGCGATGGCGAGTTATATCCGTGCTAAGGAATATTCATCCCGTTCGGACAATCTTGTGTTCAGAGGGATCATCAGTTCCTCCATTTCAGATGTCTATTTGTGGAACCATAATAATTCAGAGAGCATTTACTATTGTAAGGAGGCTTGTGATTTTTTTGCTCAAGCCAAGGACTCTTTCCGACTGTGGAATACTACTGGATTGTTGGCAAATCGTTATTCAAACATTGCAAGTTGGACTAAAGCTGACAGTCTTTATTCTATTTTCTTTTCACAACCAATCCGTGACACCTCAATTTATGCGGTGCAATTATTGAATCTGGCTTGGAACAACATCTTTAAACCAGGTTCAGACCCTCAAAAATCTATTGATTTGTTTAGAAAGGCGACTGAGGAATTCGGCGTAACGCCTTCTATAAACGATTATTGTGTCTATGCTTATGCTTCTGAAATCATAGGAAGTCACAGATCTGCAAATGATATGATCCGGCAGTTGGAGAAAGTGGACAGCAGTTCGACTGTCTTAAAGATCTGGAAGTATAGGATATACAAGCGTCGTGGAGACTACAAGGATGCTTTGGTGTGCCTCGAACAATCCATAGATGACAGGGATTCTGAGGTGCTGGAAACGGTTGGCCAATCAGTGGCGTTGGCACAGTCGGATTATTATGAGAACAAGTCCTTGTTGCTTGATAAGGACAGAAGGCTCCAGCGTCAGATGAAATGGATGATCATCCTAATTGGCTTGATGTTGGTGGCGTCTGGCTTAGGCATTTATTCAAAACGCAAGAAGAGGTGGCAGCGTCAAATGGAAGAGATGTCATCAATCAATGACGAGGTGAATCAAAGGCTGAACGAATCTCGTCTTAGTGAGTCTGAATATCTTCGTTCTATAGATTCACTTAAATCTGCAAATGAATTGGCGGAAAAGAATATACAGACCTTGTCGGAGAAACTTTCGAGTGCGGCCGAAAAGGAACAGGTGTTGATGGAGCTAAGGGCGAAATATGTCCAGGCTAACAAACGACAGTACGCCCAATTGAATGTCTTGTGCCGACAGTATCTGGAATCCTACAACTCTTCCAGAGGAGGAAAGGATAAGATTTACGCTGAGGTCAAAAAGATTCTTGCGATATTGGATGAGCCAAACCAGAAGGATCTTGAGTCTATGCTTGATGACAATCTTGACGGCATAATGACAAAACTTAGGGCGGCGCTGCCGGATTTCACCGAGAAGGAGTTCCGTTTCATCACCTTCCTGATCCTTGGTTTTGACACCAAGACCATAGCCAGAATGATGGACTATAATGTGAACACTGTTTACACAAAGCGGTATGTCATTAAAGAGAAAATCTCAAGGCTGGACGGCGAGAACAAGGCTCTTTTCTCAGAATTTATATCGCAATAGATGTAATTGCCTGATTGTTCGTGCCTTGTTAATTTTGATGTGTTGTCTGTTTTTAATTAAGGTATTGATAATTAGAAACTTAATCTGTGTGAAATGAGAAAACGAATTTCAATTTATTTGTAACTGATTAAAAACTAGTGTGTTATATTTTGAGAAAGTGAAACTATTTTTCATTGCCATATCAACCTTTCTCCCGAACTTTGTAGTCGGAAATAATACATTTTTTATGAGAAAGGTTATATTAATATTACTGGCATTGCTGACAGCCAACGTTGCGGCACATTCGCAGAATGAGGACATCAAGCCTATTTTAGTTATAGAGGAAACGAAATCGAACACAAAAGGTAATCATGCTCCAGCGAAAGTTCAGGTTGAATGCTTCTATTATTCTTACACGAATAGTCTTGAGCTATCATTTCGCTCGAATCTCGGAACTGTGAATGTGGAGCTTGAGAACCAAACTACAAGTGAAATCCAGAACTATGTAGGGAACAGCACCTCGGGACGGATGGTAATCTATGTTGAACCTGATTCTGCATACAGAATGGACATCACAACAGAGAACGGCCGTAACTACTATGCCGTGTTCTTCACTGATAATGACACTGACGAATAATCTTCATAATAATTCAGAATATGTCCAGCTCGTTTAAATGTTTGATCGTTTTCACCGCGCTTGCCGTTTGCTCTTGCCCTGGTGATTTATATCGTGTGTCTTGGTGGAACGGAAAGGGATGGACAGTTCATTGTGAAGTTGAGGCGAAAGATGTGGAACTTCAAATTGAAGATATTCCTGCCGACAAGTTGTATTATATTGAAGGTTTGTCAAGAGGTATTCAGAATAGAGTTTTTGTCTATGATTCAGATATTTCGCGTCTTATATGGCAATAAAATATAATTGATATGGTGCGAATGTTAAGATTGATTTTGTTAGCGTTATGTGATATATTTTTCGTTAGTTGCGGGAATCAGGATCTCCGTAAGCAAATGCGGGAATTTATGTCTAAGGAGATAGTAATGCCGGTTGAATTAACCGAAATAAATGATGGTCATATGCGTTCTGTCAAAATGACTACGAATGAACCGATGCTGATAGTTTTTTACGGGAAAGACGAATGCTCCTCTTGTGCGATAAATCATTTGAATGATGATCTGTCTGGGTTCTCTGATATTGAACAAACAGGTAAATGCAAAGTAGTGATTCTGTTTTCTCCGTCAGAAGATGATGTATTGGGTGTCCAAGAGCAGATTAGAGAATTGAAATTTCCGTTTCCGATATATGTCGATCTCTATGGAGACTTTTACAGAATCAATAAAGATTTTCCATCTGACCGGAGATTTCATAGTTTCTTAATAGGAAAGGATGCCCATCCTGTCTTTATCGGTAATCCGCTTCACGGGGAAAAATTGTCTAAAGTATTTGATAAGGTTCTAAACAAGATAAACGTAAATGTATAATAAAATGAAAAAAATCTTAATTTTATCTTCTGTCTTCTTCCTAATAGAAGGCATTATCGCTTTAATGTTTGTAGTTAATCGTGACATTGACATTTATATGTTTGCGAATGTCGATGCGCTTGCTAGTGAAGAAACGCCTGATGGAAATAATTGTTACAAGATTGTGAATGATGATCCTTCCGATCAGGTTGTTTATTGTGGAACTTGCGGAGAAATCCCAGGGCGTGGAAGTAAAAAAAGTGTATGTTATAAATAATTATCCATTATGAAAAATATAGTTTTATTAGGCGTGACTGCATTGGTGATATTTTTAATTGGAGGTCTAATTCATTATGAGAACACTTCCTTTGATGTGATTTTTACCGCTAATGTTGAGGCCTTGTCAGAAGCCGAACACGGAGAGTATGAAAAATGTTGGAAAAGCATTCGTGATGATATTTCGGATGTTGTGCTTTATTGTGGAACTTGTACGGAACTTCCAGGAACGTATAGGGGAGGAATGAGTTTTTGCAAGCCATGAGAAAGATTTTACTTTCACTTGTCGCATTGGTGTCTATTGTGACATCATGTGGACACAAGGATTATTTCGCATTCGATGATGTCTTTTATGTGCGGGACTTCCCAAATAACTATGTGTTGGGGAAGGCGGATACATTGGATGTGGAACTGATAGGGATTCACGGGATTAAGAGTTTCGGTGACTATCTTTTAGTGTCTTGTGCCGAACCCAAGGGGTGCCTGTCAACCGTGACTTTAGGAAAAGAAACCAAAGTGACAAACACTTTTTTGATGATTGGTTCTGGTCCTGGAGAAGTGCTTTATCGCCCCTATATCTCCTGGATGAGTTTTTATGAAAAAGATGGCAGATGTGAGGCCGGAGTGTATGACTATGCTGGGTCATTTATTGAGCTTGATGTCTCGCAGGATTCTCTTTCAAATGCATATAGATACTTGTCGCGTTCTCTTTCAACAAGGTCTGGCTCCCGTTATTTCCACGTTTCTCCAAACCGTTTTCTGTGTCGTCGGTCCAAGACTGATGGCAGTGGATTTGAAAGGATTTTGGTTGATTCATTGGGAAGAGAATATCATATAGCTTCGATGGATTTTCTGAATGAGATCTCATCTTCAGAACAGAACCTTCTATCATCCTCTTTTGTTATAGATGATAAAAGCGGAACTGTGGCGGAAGTAAGTTCCTATCTTGATGTTGTTCAGTTATATTCATTGGATACTTCAAGGAAAGGGTTCGCGAAGACCTTGGCTCTTGGAGGAAAGCTTCAAAACATCCGTGATGTTGAAAGACAAGGCCTAGATCTAACTCCAAGGGCCTATTATGACGTACATCCATACAAAGACTTTTTTGCCGCCCTTTTTGTGGGAGCGAAAATGGACGATTTTGAGCAAGGGCTCTGCTCGCCTCCCTCCATTCATTTGTTCAGTTGGACAGGTGAGCCTTTGGCCGAGATTAAGTTACCTGTTAATGCATTACTATTTGATATTGACATAGAAAACAATGTGATTTTTGTTGTCGAAAGTAGCTCAGAAAAAATTCTGAGATACGATTTGCCTGACTTCTGTATATAACTATGTTGTTTCTGGCATCAGTGACTATGTTCGTCTGGCGGCGAGGGTTTGCTGAACGCATAGTCGTTATAGCCCTGTCACTGTGGCTTGTCTACGAGTCGGCGTTTGGGATTATGCAGTTGCTTGGACTTGCGATTTCCCGCAACACTATGTGTCCTATGACTGGCAGCTTCGCTAACTCCGGTCCTTATGGCGGATTCCTTGCGGTCTGCATATCCGTGGTTTTAGCCTCGGCGTGGAAATGGCGTGATTTCGGGAATCTGTATGATAGGATATTGCTTTGGTTATCAATAATTTCCGGATGTTTGGGCATCGTGGTTTTGCCGGCATCAATGAGCAGGGCAGGTTTCGTTGCGTTGGTTGTTGCGGGAGTAGTTTTCGCTTTGACCGATATTGGATCAAAGTCATATTTGAAATCGCATAAATGGATGGTTCTGTCTGTTACGGCTGTGATATTTGTTATCGGTGTGGGAGCGTTCTGCCTCAAGAAGGACTCGGCGCTTGGCCGTTTTCACATTTGGGAGATGGAATTGCGTGCCATAGCCGACAAGCCATTGACAGGCCACGGATACGGAAAAGCACTCGGGGCATACGGCGATGCGCAAGCGAAATATTTTGAGGCAAAGGAACGCAGTCAAGAGAGGGTAAGGATCGCCGGCTGCCCGGAATATGCGTTCAATGAATATCTTCGTCTGGGGATGGAGTTCGGGATTCTTGGCTTGTTGCTGTCGGCGGCTGTGATAGTGCTCGGAGCATTGGCGTTGTTTCGGGCAAATTCATCATTGGCCTTTGGACTCGTTGCTTGGGGAATCTTTGCGATGGCTTCATACCCATTGGATGTATGGCATTTACGATCGCTTTTATCTGTCTTTTTAGGCGCGGCGATAGGTGCGAGTGTAAAGGTCGGGAAAATTGTGAAGAGGATTTTGGTTCCGGCACTCGTCTGCTTATCGCTTGGATTGATGATGATATGGTTGCCGGAAAACAAACAGAGAAAAGAAGCGGAGAGTAAATGGCTTGATGAACGGAGGTTCGCTAACTTTGAAATTTTCAATGGTATGGCGGACAGGCTGGCGGAACTATACCCGCATCTCCGAATGAAGTTCCGCTATCTTTATGACTATGGCTATGCGCTTCACAAGGAAGGTCGTTATGCTGAAAGCAACGTAATCCTAAAGGAAGGTGCATCAATGTCATCGGATCCTATGTTCTACAACATCCTCGGCAAAAACTTCGAGGCTCTTGGAGACTACGGACAAGCCGAACGTAATTATATTCATGCGCACAATATGGTGCCGTCGCGTTTGTATCCTTATATCCTGCTGATGGAAATGAAAGAGAGGCAGGGTGACACTGAACAGGCGTTGTCTTATGCGTGGGAAGCGTTGTCCCTTCCTGTGAATGACAGGAATATGTCGATGCGTGATCTTCATAACAGAGCGGAGAAGTACTATGATGAGCATACGAAAGATAATTAGGGCATCACTTGTTTTTCTGGCATCGGTAATGGTGCTTGTCCTTTTCTACTATGGTGGCATGGCTCTGGTCTGTGACACTTTCATCGTGAAAGGGGAGTCGATGGAGCCTGTGCTTCATAGTGGCGAGCGGGTGTGGGTGAACAAACTCAAGATGGGGGCGAGGATCTATACCGACTATGATTTCACAAAACCGACGTTGTCCTCATTTCGTCTTCCGGGGTTCTCAAAAGTCCGAGCGGGTGATCTGGTTATTGCGAACTATCCTTATGCGAGGTCCAAGGACACGATTACATTCCGGATAAACTATGTGTATCTGAAGCGTTGCTATGCCGTGCCGGGCGATACGGTGAGAATAAAGAACGGGTATTATGTCGATCCCCGAACCGGAGGACATTTAGGTGATCTGAAATATCAACGGATCTTATCTGAAACTCCTGATTCTGTTCTGATGGATGCGGGAGTGATGTTAAGGGCTATGCAGGTAAACAAGAATCTTGGCTGGACGATACGTGATTTTGGACCACTGCCGGTTCCCAGAAAAGGAAACACCGTTGAGATCGATCCTGGCAATTACAGAATCTGGCGCAGACCCATATTGTATGAAACTGGCAAGCGTCTGAGTGAGAGTGGAGGACAAGTCTTCTTGGGGCAGACACCGTTGAATGAATATACCTTTAAAGACAACTGGTATTTTCTTGGCGGAGACAACGTCCTGAATTCAAGGGACAGCCGCTACTTCGGCCTTGTTCCGGAGGAGTACATTGTCGGGATTATAGTTCAGTGAGTGAAATCTATGATCATAATGCGCATTATGGGAAATATTCATTAAATTAGCGAACACTAAAATGTTGGTCCACGATGAGCCTTAACCATAGAATAGCCACGGCGGCGGCCGGCATATTCCTTTTTCTTCTTGGAACGTCACCTCTCGGGGCGCAGCTGCGGATGTCGCTTGCTGAGGCGATTGGGACGGCGCGGAGCCAGTCTGTGGCGGCGCTTGAGGCGAAACACGCCTTTGTTTCGACCTACTGGGCTTACCGCTCTTATCAGGCGAGCCGTCTGCCTTCGTTGGTGCTGTACGGCGATCTGATGAACTTCGACCGCTCGCTGACCTTGCTGCAAAGCTATGAGGACGGTTCGTTCCGCTACGCCAGCACCTACAATCTTCAGAACAGCCTCGGGCTTCAGGTCGCGCAAAACATAACATTCACAGGAGGAAGGCTTTATGTCTATTCCGACCTCTCCCGCATCGACCAGTTCGGACTCAACAAGAAACTGACCTGGTACTCCCAGCCTGTCACGGTCCGCTACGTCCAGCCGCTGTTCTCCTACAACCAGTTCAAATGGGACAAACTGATTGAGCCTAAGGAATATGAACGTGGCCGCCGCCGCTATGTCGAGTCGATGGAGCAGGTCACGATCAATGCCGTGTCGGCGTATTTCTCGCTTGTCCAGGCTCTTAAGAACCAGGAGGTCGTGAAGTCGAACTACGAGAACACAGAGAAGATGCGTTCCGTAGCCGCTGAAAGGATGAAACTCGGAAGCGTCACGAGGGCTGAATATCTCCAGTTGGAACTTCGTGCCCTCAATGACAGTATCGCGATAGGGGAGAGCCTGGTCAATGTGCGTCAGGCGCAGATGTACCTGAACTCAATTCTTGGCTACGATGAATCGGTTGAGGTTGAGCCTGTTGTGGACGATGCCCTGCCGGACATCCTGATGGACTATGATCTGGTGGTGGAGAAGGCGTTGAAAAATTCAACGTTTTCCCTTGACAATCAGATAAATGAACTGAACGCCGCTTCGAATGTCGCAAAAGCCAAGGCTGACAGGGGCATCTCGATGAGTCTGAACGCCCGTTTCGGCTTGTCACAGACCGGTAATGGCTTGCCGGAGGTCTATAAGGATCTTCTGAACCAGGAGGTTGTCGGCCTGACTTTCAGTGTGCCGATCTTTGACTGGGGGCTCGGCAAGGGCAAGGTGCAGAAGGCAAAGGCCGCCGAGGAGGTCATCAAGGCACAGAACCTCCAGAGCGAGAACGACTACCGTAGGAAGATATTCACCGCTGTCGGCCAGTTCAACAACCAGCGTCAGCAGTGTATGGCTTCCCGAAAGGCGATGGAGATAGCCTCCGAAAGGTTCGAACTGATGATGGACAAGTTCCGTCGGGGATCCGCCACGGTGACCGACCTCACGAACGCCCAGAACGACAACGAGTCCGCGATGACCAAGTACATCACCGACTACGCCAACTTCTGGAACTACTACTACACCCTGCGGAAGTACACCCTCTACGACTTCATCTCGGGGAAGGACATCGACGTCAGCGTCAAGGAAATGGTTGAATAATTCAGAATCTATGAATATGCTGAAGAATATACTCACGCCCCTATTAGCCTGCGGCCTCGCCATGATGGCCGTAGCGTGTGGCGGAAACAAAAAGACGGACGAGACGAAGGACGGGAAACTGACCTACACCCCTCAGATAAACGAGGTTACGGTCATGAAGCTGCAAAGGACGGACTTCGCCCGCCAGCTCCTGTCCAACGGGAAGCTTGTCGCCGGCCGGAAAAGCGAGTTGCAGTTCAGGACGACAGGGAAAATCGCGGCGATAAACGTCAGGAACGGTGAATATGTCTCCGCAGGTTCTGTTATCGCAACCGTTGACCGTCCCGATTTGAAACTGTCACAGGAGTCCGCCATGCTTTCGCTTCAGAAGGCCGAACTGGATCTGTACGACTTCCTTGTCGGGCAGGGCTATTCCGCCGGGGACACCACCTCGGTCCCCGTCGGCCTGCTGGCCACAGCGAAGATGAAGTCCGGCTACTCTTCCGCCAAGAATGCCTTGGACCGCTCTGACTACGAGATCTCCGGGACGGTTCTCCGCGCTCCGTTCGCCGGCCGTGTCGCCGGCATCAAGCAGAAACCTTTCGACCAGAGCCCGTCAGGAACATTCTGTACGATTGTGGACGACAGTGTGCTGGAGGTTGATTTCTCGGTGATGGAGTCGGAATATTCATTCCTCTCCTTGGGGCTTCCGGTCAAGGTGCGCCCGTTCGCTGACGAGACTAAGGAATATTCAGGGAAAGTCACCGCCATCAATCCTCTGGTTGACGCCAAGGGACAGATCTCTGTGACGGCGCAGGTGCGGAACGATGGCTCACTGATCGATGGGATGAACGTCCGGGTGATTGTGGAAAGGATAATCCCTGGACAGCTTGTCGTGCCCCGCAGTGCTGTTGTGATCCGGGACAATCTGGATGTGCTGTTCACATGCACGGATGACGATAAGGCACATTGGACCTACGTCACGATCCTCTATTCCAACGGAGAGTCCTACGTGGTCGAGGCCAACAAGGACAGGAACGCCGAACTGAACGAAGGCGATCAGGTGATTGTCACCGGGAATCTCAATCTTGCGGACAACTCGGATGTGCTGATAAAACGATAGGTGATGCTTAAACATTTGATTGACCGTCCGATAACCGTGACGATGATAACACTTGTCATCGTTGTGCTGGGCATTGTCAGCATCCGCTTGCTGCCTGTGTCGCTGGTTCCGGAAGTGGACATTCCTTACATCACTGTGCAGGCCACATCCTCGGAACTTTCGGCCAGGGAGATGGACGAGAGCGTGCTGAAACCTCTGCGCCAACAGCTCATCCAGATCAACGGTCTGGAGGACATCGTCAGTGAGGCCAAGGACGGGAGCGGTACAATCCGGCTCACGTTTAATCACGGTTCCGACATCGACTACCTTTTCATCGAGGTCAACGAGAAGATTGACCGGTCCATGTCCGGCCTTGGCGACATCGCCCGTCCTAAAGTGTTGAAAGCCAGTGCTACGGACATCCCGGCGTTTTTTGTAAATGTCACCTCGGCGGGAGAGGAGTTCTCTCAGATGAGCCGCTTCGCCCGTGACGTGATCAGCAAGCGCATCGAGCAACTCTCCGAAGTCGCGATGGTGGACATCAGCGGCCTTGTCAGCGATGAGATCCTCATCGTACCGGACGAGTCCAAACTCCTCCAGATGGGCATGACGATGACCGAGTTTGAGAACTGTGTCAGAAGCTCGAACATCCGTCTCGGCAGCCTCACGATCCGTGACGGGGAGTACCGCTACAACGTCAAGTTCGACTCTCGCGCCTCATCCAGCGAGGACATCGCCAACCTGTGGTTCAAGAAGGAAGACCGCCTCCTTCAGATAAAGGATGTCGCCACGGTGATGGTCCATCCCGCCAAACGGACCGGCCTTGTCCGCTCGGACGGAGAGGATGCCGTCTGCCTTGCGGTCATCAAACAGAGCGAGGCGAAGATGTCCGACCTCAAGTCGGCAATGAACCGCCTGATGGACAGCTTCAAAGAAGACTACCCTCAGCTAAAGTTCGAGATCACAAGAGACCAGACACAGCTTCTGGAATATACCATCAACAACCTGATGCAGAACATCATCGTCGCCCTCCTTCTGGCGAGCGTCATCATATTCCTCTTCATGCGGGACTTCCGCTCTCCGGCGCTGGTCATTCTGACGATGCCGGTGGCACTGATCTTTTCGATGCTCTGCTTCTATGCCATCGGCTTGACACTGAACATCATTTCCCTTTCCGGTCTGCTTCTCGGAGTCGGGATGATGACCGACAACACGGTCATCCTCGTGGACAACATAACAGGCCGCTGGCAGCGTGAGGGAAATCTGCGCTCCGCTGTGCTCGATGGAACAAAAGAGGTGAGAGGAGCGATGCTCAGCTCCGTGCTGACCACATGCGCCGTGTTCATCCCGTTGATCTTTCTCAGCGGCATCGCCGGAGCCATGTTCTACGATCAGGCCATGTCTGTGACAATCGTGCTGTTGACCTCGTACTTGGTGACCATCCTCGTGATTCCGGTCTATTATTACTGGTGGTTCAAAGGATCTGACGGTTTCCGTCCAAGTCCGTTGCTGGAGAAGATCAACTTTGACGAGCCTATCCGCCGCTGGGATGACAAACTTATGGAATGGTTCATCAGGCACAGACCGGTCGCCTGGGGACTTCTTGCCGTGTCGGTCATCGGCTTGACGTTCTGTTTTATAGAGATGCCGAAAACCCGTCTTCCGGAGATGACCCAGACGGACGCCATAATGAAGATCGACTGGAACGAGCATATTTCCGTGGAACGCAACACAGAACGAGTCAGGGAGTTGGAGGAGAAACTGGACGGGATCGTGGAGCAGATGACCGCCCTTGTGGGTTCACAGCAATTCATTCTGAGCCACAGCGGTGACCAAGGCATTTCGGAAGCCTCAATCTACGTCAGTTGCAAAGATCAGCGTACTTTGAAGAAGGTTCAGGACGAACTGCGTGGCGTGATGGTGGATGAATATCCCTCAGCGGTATATTCATTCGAAGCGTCGGGAAACATATTCGATATGGTTTTTGCCCAGAACGAGGCCCCGCTGACCGCCCGTCTCCGTCCGGTGAAGATGGGAGACGTTGAGGTCGGACCGCTAAGGAATATGCTTGCAGAACTTCGTGAAGCGCTTCCGGGAGTGACGGTGGCGGACCCTCCGGTAAAGACCGATGCCCTCTTTGTTGCTGATCCTGACCTGCTTGCGCTTTACGGCATAGGCTATTCCGAGCTCGTGTCCATCCTCCGTAACTCTCTCAACGAGAACCGCTTGTTCAACATAGTCCAGGGAACCAGCACGGTTCCGGTTGTGACCGGTTCCAACGCCGCCGGACTTTCGGAGATTCTTCAAGGTACTTTCATCGAAAAGAAAAGCCCGGAAGGGGAGACGTTCATGATTCCTGTTTCAGATCTTATGCGACAGACCTTTGTCGAGGACCTGAAAACCTTGGTCGCGGGTTCGGAAGACAACTACTATCCTCTTGACTTGAGTGTTTCTTCCAAGGATGTCAAACCAGTGATGGCTGCGGTGAGCGAGGCCGTGCGGGAGGACGGAAGTTTCGAGGTGGGATATTCGGGATCGTACTTCTCCAACAGCAAGATGATTGATGAGATGATCATCATCATGCTTGTGGCCATAATCCTGCTCTATCTGATTCTCGCCTCGCAGTTTGAGTCTCTTGTCCAGCCTTTGATCATTCTGTCAGAGATTGTCGTGGATGTCTTCGTGGCGCTGCTTGTCTTATGGATTTTCGGGGTCAGCATCAATCTGATGTCGATGATCGGACTGATTGTCATCACCGGTATCGTCATCAATGACTCCATCCTGAAGATCGACACGATCAACCAGATGCGAAAGGCGGGAGAAAGCCTTGAACGTGCTGTCATCGATGCATCTTCTCTTAGGGTCAAGGCGATCATAATGACCTCATTGACAACCATTCTGGCCGTCTGTCCATTTCTGTCAAGGGGGAGTATGGGCGCAGATCTCCAGTACCCGATGTCTCTTGTGATCATCGCCGGAATGCTTGTCGGGACCCTTGTCAGCCTGTTTGTCGTGCCGGCGCTGTATTATTCGATTTACAATGGACGAAAGAAGAAATAGACTTTCTCCATTTTCGGTTGTTCTGATCATGGTGGCGCTGTCCCTTGTAGGGTTGGCGTCGCTGCCGCGTCTTAACATCCAATACACTCCGATGACGGAAGGCCGTACGGTCTATGTCTCTTATTCTTACTCCAACGCTTCTGCGGAAATCATTGAAAGCGAGGCGACATCCAAGATCGAGGGGGTGTTGGCCGGAATCCGCAATGTCACGGACATCTCCTCCACTTCCCGAAAAGGATCCGGTTCGGTTTCGGTCAAGTTCGGCAAGGGCACGGACATGGACGCGGCCCGCTTCGAGGTCGCATCGGCGATCCGGAACGTCTATCCGAGCCTCCCGGCTGATGTCTCCTATCCGGAAATATCTCTTTCCGGTGGTGGACGTGTCTCGCGAATATCCTATCTCGTCAAGGGCGGAATCCCTTCCCGCGAGATTTCCAAATATGTCAAAGAACACGTTCTTGGCCATTTGGCCGCCATCCCCGGAGTTGACAAGGTCAATGTGGACGGTGGCGTGCCTTTCCAGTGGGTGATCACGTTCGATGCCGACAAGATCCAGTCAGTCGGCGTCACCGCCGACGAGATCGCCTCGGCCTTCAATTCATATTACCGTGAAGAGATTCTCGGAATGACTGAAACCTCTGACGGGTTGATGACTGTGCGTCTGAAGGAGGCCTCGGACCAGGACTTCGGTTCTATTCCGGTCTGCAATCAGGATGGACGGGTGATTCATCTGCGAGACATCGCCCAGTGGCGTTACGAGGAAGCGTTGCCGTCCGGCTACTATCGTGTCAACGGCTTGAACACCATCACATTGTCAGTGGAGATAGCCTCCACCGCCAATCTGCTGACAGTGGCATCCGCTGTCAAAGAGCGGATGGCGGAACTCCAGAAGGGTTTCCCTTCTGAAATCACCGCCGGCATCGCCTACGATTCCTCTGAATATGTCAGCGAGGAACTCGGCAAGATCTATGTCCGGACCGCTCTCTGCATTCTTATCCTCCTGCTGTTCGTGTTCCTGATCAACAGGTCGTGGCGGTACATGTTGATTATAGTGTTCACCTTGACGGTCAATGTCTTGACCGCTTTGATGATCTACAGCTTCGCCGGCATTCAGATCCACATCTACACCCTCGCCGGAATCACCGTCTCGCTCGGAATAATCATCGACACATCGATCGTGATGATCGACCACTATGCCCATTTCAAGAACCGGAAAGCCTTCCCGTCCATCCTCTCGGCTGCCGCCACGACCATCGGAGCCCTGATGATGGTTCTCCTGCTTCCGGAAAAGGAAAAGGCCAATCTCGTGGACTTCATCTGGGTGATTGTCATCAATTTGGGCTTGTCGCTGATAATTTCCTACCTATTCATTCCGTCGTTGATGGAATATATTCCTGTACGTCTGTCAGGCGGCGGCAAGGGGCGTTCCCCGAGGAAGATCCGGAGGATTCTGCGTTGGAACAGGTTCTACGCTTCCTACATCGGTTGGGGTGTCAGGCATCGTTGGGTCTATGTTCTCCTGTTCATCGTTGCGTTCGGCATCCCGCTCTGTCTGCTTCCTACCCGCCTGTCAGACTATGATAAGACCAAGGCAAGCCGCTTCGACAGATTTCTTGACAAGATTGTCACTTGGAAACCTTATGACAGCAACCGCCAGTTGATAGACAAGATAGCCAGCTCGTCTTTTGGCCTGTTTTACAAGTCTTTAAACCGCTCCAATTTCTACAGGGAGCCTGAAAAGAAACGCCTTGTCATCAATGCCGGCATGCTTGAAGGCTGTACTGTGAACCAGTTGAATGACGTAGTGAAAGCTATGGAGAATTATCTGTCGAAATTCGATGAGATCTCCGTCTTCACAACATCAATATATTCCTACGACAACGCCGAGATTTCGGTGGAGTTCAAGCCTGAGTACGAGAACACCGGTTTTCCTTCCGTGCTCAAGTCGGAGGTCACGAGGATGGCAATCAATTTCGGCGGAGCCAACTGGCGGGTCTCAGGAATCGATGACAACAATTTCAACAACAACATCGTGTCGTCCTCCAAGGGCAACCGTATCTCCTTGAAGGGATATAACTATCAGGAGCTCAGCCGCTATGCCGAGAAGCTGCTGGCTTACCTCTCAACCAATCGTCGTGTCCAGGGGGCGGAGATATGGTCCGGTGGCTGGAACGGCCGTCCTTCGATGGAGTTTGTCCTGGACTACGATTTCGCCCGGATGACGCTTGCCGACATCAATCCTTACGTCTACTACAATGCCTTGGGCTCCTTGCTGTACGAATGGAGGATAGGAACTTCTGAATATGATGGCGAAGCCGTCGATGTCGTCCTTCGTTCTTCGGATCTGGGCCGCTACGACCTTTGGCACGTCCTTAACTCTCCGATAGATGTCGGACAGAAAAAGATGACGCTATCGAGTGTCGGGGGCATTGATAAGAAGCGCACCGGTGTGACGATCCGGAAGAGCAACCAGTCCTACGAATTGGTTGTCTGCTACGATTTCATCGGTAGCTGGGAGCTCAGCCGCTCCCTGTCCCAGAAGGCTGTGAAGTATATGAACGATGAGGTCCTTCCGATCGGTTTCAAGGCTGAGGTTCCGGGCTTGGGATGGTTCGACACCGCCAAGCAGCAGTACGCATGGCTGCTGTTCCTGATTCTCGCGGTGATGTACGTGATGCTTGCGATGACCTTCGAGTCGTTCCGCTATCCGCTTGCCGTGATCTTCATGGTTCCGGTCTCTTTCATAGGCCTTTTCCTCGCCTTCGGTCTATTGGGCTTCTCCTTCGACCAGGGCGGCTTCGCCGCCTTCGTGATGCTCAGCGGCATCGTCGTCAACGCCGGCATCTACCTCATCACCACCTACCAATCCCTTCTGCACCAACCGGTCCCTGAGCTTGTCGAAGGGCCGGTCCGGATGGTTCGGCAGGCTCACCAACCGTTCGCTGAGCCTGCCGAAGCACCAGCAAAAGAAATCCGCCTCTACGTCAAGTCCTACTCCCGCAAGATCAACCCGATCACACTAACCATAGTCTCCACCATCCTCGGCCTCCTTCCGTTCCTCACCGATGGCCCCGAGGAAGTCTTCTGGTTCGATTTCGCCGTAGGCACCATCTCCGGCATGCTCTTCTCCATACTCGCCGTTATATTCATACTTCCGGTCTTCTGCGTCAGCCGCCAATAAAAGGCCGTGGGACTATGCGAAGAAATGGTCCGGTAAAAATCATGGCGAGTGGATTGGATTTCTGATAGGTATGGTTTATCTTTGCATAAGAGTGTGAAATTTTATCGGAAGCGGTTGACCCGTTTCGGGAGAAGATTGTATGAAAAAGTTCATAGTCGTTGGAATATTCATGACTCTGTGCGCCGGACTTGAGGCCCAGTCGATTGACACCACCAATATTTATAAGGATAGAAAGGACAGCCTCAGCGCCACGGTTTTTGTTGGCCATCAAGAAAACAGCATTTCTAGAGGAAAGACGTTGAGGACGGAACTCATTTCAGCATCGGGGCTTCAGAAGATGGCCTGCTGCAATCTGGCTGAGAGTTTCGAGAACTCGGCCAGCGTGACTGTCGGCTATTCGGATGCTGTCACGGGGGCGCGTCAGATAAGGCTTCTCGGGCTTTCCGGCACCTACACCCAGATGCTGGACGAGAACCGCCCTGTCATGAGAGGGATCACAGCTCCATACGGGCTCTCTTACGTTCCTGGGCCATGGCTGGAGAGCATCCAGATAGCGAAGGGCTCTCCGTCAGTGATCAACGGTCTGGAGTCGATGACCGGGCAGATCAATCTGGAGCACAAGAAACCGACGGAGGAAAAACCACTATTCATACAGGCTTCGATGATGAGCGACACGAAGGCTGATTTCAACGCGACATCGGCCTGGCAGCTCAGCCCTACCATCTACACGATTGTTCTCGGGCACGTCAGCGGGAACTTCAAGACTTATGACATGAATCACGATGGTTTCCGCGATGACCCTAAGATGTTGCAGTTCAATGTGGCCAACAGATGGCTTTACTACACGCCTGAGCTTCAGGTGCGTTGGGGCGTGAAGGCGGTCAGGGATAGCCGCCAGGGCGGGATGGACGGGTATGACAAGGATCACATACGCGCCAGGGCGGTCGGTGAGCCTGTCGAAGTGACCACCATCAAGGAATCTCTTTCCGGCACCCCTTGGGGTACCGACATAGACAATCGTCTCCTGAACGCCTATCTGAAAGTCGGCAAGCCTCTTCGTGAGGACGGGTCGTCCAGCATAGCCGCCATCGCTGACTGGTCGTGGCAGAAAAGTGACTCATGGTTCGGTGCGTCATCCTATCTCGCAAGTCAACAGTCAGGATTCGTCAACCTGCTCTACAGGGATATGTTGAATGACTCCCATGACTTTACTGTCGGCCTTTCTGGCACGTTCGACCATATTGACGAGAATGTCGCAAAGCTGGACTACAATCTGTGGAATATGGCGGAGGGCGGGAATATTCTGAGCCCATATTCAGGGATTGCCGATCATTTCTTCGGTGGGGCTTACGGGGAATATACTTTCCACGCCGGTGAGATATTCACATCCATCGTTGGTGTAAGCGCAGACTGGTACAAGGGGAACGGGTTCAAGGTGGCTCCGAGGGTGACTTTGAAATATTCACCGGTGGATTGGTTCGTGGCGAGGACGAACGGCGGCAGGGGATTGAGGTACGCCGACCCGGTCGCCGACAACATCGGTGTGATGTCCACCCACAGCATGCTCAAAGGCGATTGTATGGACCGGCTGCTGGAGGATTCGTGGACATTCGGAGGCAATGTGACACTCTACATGCCGTTCGGGGTTGATCCTTCCAAGACGTACATCAGTTTTGATTATTTCCGCACTCAGTTCTCGCACCAGTTGATGGTGGATTATGAGGTGCCGGGAGCGGATGTGAACGGCGGCCGTGATATCTGGTTCTTTGATTCCGATGGAAGACGGTCATATTCAGATAACTGGCAGGTTGATTTCAATGTCGAGCCGTTTGACCGCTTCACCATCGCTTTGACAGGGCGCTACACTAACGCCCGTCAGGAGAATTATGACGGCGATTTGGTGGAGAAGCCTATGCTCAGCCGCTTCAAAGGGGTGCTGAATCTCCAGTACAAGACCAATCTGAGCCGGTGGATATTCGATTTTACCGCATCCGTGAACGGTTCGGCCAGAGTTTACGATTTCATGAAGGATTTGAAAGATGAGAGTGGAAGTCTGCTTTATCCTGATGGCCGGACACCTGTCTATCCTTTGCTTTATGCCCAGATTACCAGGCGGTTCCGAGGGTTTGACATCTATGCGGGAGTGGAGAATATCACGAATTTCACCCAGAAACACGTACTTGTCGGGGATCATAACGCTGCCGGGGAGTGGACTCCTTGGGCTTCCGGTTTCGACGCGAGCTGTGTCTGGGGGCCGATTATGGGGCGCAGGATCAATCTTGGCGTGAGATTGACGCTCTGGAGAGCGACGAAGAACAATTAAATCACTATCTTTGTACGATTAACCTTGGCGCGGGAAACTACGCTGTAATATTATAAGGTGTTTATGAAAAGAATATTATTGATGGCGCTGGCGGCTTTGACGCTTGCTGTCCCTTGCGCCTTGGCTGAAGTTCCGACTTCTGAATATGCCGCTGAGATGCCGGCTGACAAGAATGTCAGCGAGGTTGTGTTCGCGACCAATATGCATTGCGACAAGTGCGTGAACAAACTCAATGAGAACCTGTCGTTTGTCAAAGGTGTCAAGGATTTGAAGGTGTCGCTCAAGGATCAGACAATCAGAATCAAGTACGACAACCGCAAGACCAATGAGAAAACTCTTGCCGACGTCATCAAGAAACTTGGCTACAAAGCCGAAAAAGTCCAGAAATAGATTATGAGTCAGAAACCGTCAATCCCAAAGGGAACACGTGATTTCGGTCAGCAGAGCATGGCCGAAAGAAATTATATCTTCGACACCATCAAGAAGGTCTTCAAGACTTTCGGTTATGCCCAGATCGAGACTCCGGCCATGGAGAATCTCTCAACCTTGCTTGGCAAGTATGGAGAGGAGGGGGACAAACTTCTGTTCAGAGTCCTTAATTCCGGTGACTGCTTCTCAAAGGTCAACTTTGAGGATTATCGCACGGAAGAAGGTGGTGTGAACAGTGTCGCTCTTTCCAAGGAAGTCTGCGAAAAAGGCCTCCGTTACGATCTGACCGTGCCGTTCGCCCGTTTTGTGGTCCAGCACCAGAATGAGATCTCCTTCCCTTTCAAGCGTTTCCAGATCCAGCCGGTATGGAGGGCGGACAGACCGCAGAAAGGACGTTACCGCGAGTTCTATCAGTGCGATGTGGACGTGATCGGAAGCAGATCTCAGGTCAATGAGCTTGAACTTGTGCAGATTGTGGACAAGGTGTTCAGCCTTCTTGACGTTAATGTTTTGGTCAAGATCAACAACAGGAAGGTCCTTACTGGTTTCGCTGAGATCTGTGGATTCCCGGACAAGGTTGTGGACATCACGGTGGCGATTGACAAACTGGACAAGGTCGGTCTGGAGAGCGTCGAGGAGGAGATGCGTGAGAAAGGTCTGACCGACGGGGCGATCGCCGTGATCGAGCAGATTCTCAAACTTTCCGGATCGACTTCCGAGAAACTGGCTTCGATGCGTTCATTGATGAACGGTGGTTCCGCTTCCGGACTCGTTTCCGAGACGGGTCTTAAAGGTCTTGACGAGCTTGAGGAGTTGTTCGGCCTGATAGACGCGGCCGGGGTGAAGTGCCCTGTGGAGATCGACCTGTCTCTGGCCCGTGGCCTGAACTATTACACAGGTGCGATCTTTGAGGTAAAAGCCCTTGATTTCCAGATTGGCAGCATCTGCGGCGGAGGCCGTTACGACAATCTTACCGGAATATTCGGCCTTCCGGACATGTCCGGTGTCGGCATCAGTTTCGGTGCCGACAGGATTTACGATGTTCTCAAGGGGTTGGACAAGTTTCCTAAGTCTCTGGCGTCGAGCACGACTTTGCTGTTCGCCTGCATGGGCGCGGAAGAACTCCGCTACGTTTTGCCTGTCGCCGCCGCCCTGCGTTCCGAGGGCGTTTCCGTAGAGGTCTATCCGGAACCGTCCAAACTGAAGAAACAGTTCGACTACGCCGAGAAGAAGTCCATTCCGTTCCTATCCATCAATGGTGGCAACGAGGCCGAGGCCGGTTCGATCCAACTCAAGAACCTCACCACCGGCGAGCAGAAATCCTTCTCCAAGGCTGATATCTCCGGGATGAAGGAGTTTATGAATATATCGTAAGAGTAAAGTGTTATATTAGTATCCTGAAGCCTCCTCCTTAAATTTTGCACGTTACCAAAATTTAAGGAGGAGGCTTCAGGATGACTGTTGCTGTTTCACGCATGTGATTATTGGGCTTTTTCAAAAAGCTAAGTATGATTTTTTTTTGAAAAAGAGTTTGCATTTCAAAAAAATATTCATAACTTTGCATTCCAACATCGCGGGGTAGAGCAGTTGGTAGCTCGTCGGGCTCATAACCCGGAGGCCGGAGGTTCGAGTCCTTCCCCCGCTACCAAGACGGACACTGAGCAATCGGTGTCCGTTTCTTTTATCCCCTCACCCCTTCCGGAAGTCTGATCGGCTTAGAGAATCTGCCATTGCTGTTCGTGGAAATTATGCTATATTTATGACGGACAATGTGTGCGGGAAAAGGATTTGTCCACGTTGTGCTTTTGCAAAATATTGGCCAGTAATGATTTGCTTGGTTGCGATGTCCTTGCTGATTTGCTCTTGATTATGTTTGCACACTTTAATTTTGCGGTGTTAAACAAAATGATAAGAGATATGAAAGATTTGATTGCTTGCTGTGGATTGGACTGCGAGAAATGCGATGCCCGCAAGGCCACTGTCAATAATGATGACGCTCTTAGGGAGAGAACCGCTAAAATGTGGGCTGAGGCGAACAATGCCCCGATCATGGCCGAACATATTAATTGCATGGGATGCCGGGTAGAGGGTGCAAAGTTTATCTTTTGCAGCGAAATGTGTCCTGTTCGCAAGTGTGTCAGAGGAAAGGGCTACAGTACTTGCGCTGAATGCGCTGAGATTGACACTTGCGGAAAGGTGGGGCAGGTTTTCAGGAATGCTCCTGAAGCCCGTGGCAATCTGAAATCGTAGCTTTTGGCTGTTCGAGACCTTGGCTGAGATTGGTCTGCCTTGGCTTTCTAAATGATTTTAGACTTGAATGTTGTGGATTACAATTATCCGGATAAAGGCGTTTACCCTGCTTGGTTTCGGGATGGTCGCCAAGATAGCCAAGCGATCGGTTGCGGGCGTTCATGGCGACACGGATTTTTGTATCTGAACAAAAAGCATTACATTTGTGGACGTAAGAGTGGCGGATTTGGTTCTGCCCGTCAAAGATAAGTCGTGGTGTATCTTAAAGGTTTACTGAGAATCACATTGCTTTCCGCCGGTATCATGCTTTGCGGATGTAAAGACTATGATGGTCTTGTCCCGGAATGTCCAGACGTCCCGGTCAGGGTCGTTCTTGCCATGGGAGACATTCCTGAGACAAAGACGGCCTATGACTTTGACGACAAATGTTTTGTGTGGAGGACCGGCGACGAGATCTCTGTCTGGGCAAAGGATGCGGCAGGTACATATTCGCTGGAGGGACATACATTCAGTCTTCTGGCAAAGGGGAGGGAAGGGGCGAGCGCCTATTTCACGTCCACTCTTCAGTCCCCGATGCCTGAAGGAACATATTCATACTATATGACATATCCGCTTCCGGAGTCGGTCCACGGGACGACAGCGGAGTTCAAGATTCCTGAACTTCAGGACGGTACGGCTTCGGATGGGGTCGATATTGTTGTTGCAGAGCCTGTTGCTGGAGCCGCTTTGGCTCCGATAGATGAGGCTGCGCCGATTGAACCCGGCGAGGTGCTGACTGTCAAGATGAAGCATCTGCTCCATTTCTTGAGGTTCTATATTCCAGAGGGCAAGAATGCTCTTGGAGAACCTGTGAACCGGATTGAGTTCACGATGCCTCAGGCGATTGCCGGAAAGGTCGCGGTGGATGTCACGGACGCTTCCGCGGCCACGCTTTCGGAAGGAGTGAGCGGAATGATTTTGAATCTCAAGTCACCGATTGACGAATCTGCGGACGGAACCGAGGCTGCGGTTGCAGGAATATTCCCTCCAAAAGCGGCTTATTCTGCGGTAGACCAGATGAATGTGTCGATATATTCGGAGAATAAATGGGCTTCGTTGAATCCGATTTCATTGAATGGCAGGACTTTCGATGCAGGCCATGTCACTCCGGTTCCGTTGAGGCCGGCTGAGGCGAAACAACTCTACAAACTGAGATTCACATTGGCGTCCAACAATCTTGGAGAGGATCCGTATAATATCAGACTCTCCCTCCCGGAAGGAGTGAATTGGCCGGGAAGCTCGTCCAACGTGCTTGGGTTTGACGGCACACACAATGGCTTGATAAAGGTTGGCGATACCTTTGTGTTTGAGACAAAGGATGAGGCGGAGTTCAGGGTCTTGTCATCACAGCCTCTGACAGTAAGCTATGAATCAGAAAGCGCGTTGGTGACAGAGAACCTGGCTCTTGGAAATCTGGCATCGGTATCAAATGCCACTTGCTCTTTGAACTGCCCTTATCTGTTCTTTGAGGACTTCAGTGAAGTCAAAGACATAAACTCTGACGATGATTATTCCATGTCCAGTCCGGGATCGAAGGATCCAGTGACCTTCTTGGATGGATGGAGCGCGGCAAGAGTAGGAGCCCAGGCTGGAACTGCTATCAGGTTGGCATGCCGCCGTGAGACATCTGCGGATTATCCCGCAAGGGCAGACTCTCCGGTTCTGTCTGGACTGAAAGATGGTGTTACCGTCAGTCTGGAGGTGGATTTCGATTATTCGATGGACCGGGAAGGTTATGCCACGTGGCCGTTCACGGCTCCAGAGATAAGTCAGACTGTGCATATCGGCTACATCACGACAACAAAAGCGTTGAAGAGCGGTGATTCCACTGGTGATTTCCCGGTTGACTTTACCGTCAATGAGACAACCGGCTCCTATACGAACATCAATCATAGCTACAACACTGTGCTGACTGACGTTCAGTATAAAGCCAATGCGCCTCTGCGGTTAAGCCTGCGGACGACGCCGGAGCACAAGGCTGGAACCTCGAACAACACCTGCTGGCTCTACATTGACAACATAAAAGTGAAGATCAAAAAGTGACAAAGAATATGAAAATTAACAGATTACTGCTTGGGACACTGGCTTTGGCCATGCTGTCTGCCGCCTGCTCCAAGCATCAGGCCGAGGAAACAGACGGGAACGTCTCGTTTTCTGTCAGCGCTGACAGCCATGTTGATGTGGTGACAAGGAGCGATGTGTCCGATTACGCCACTCTGCCTCAGGCCGGCAATTTCACCATCGTCCTCACGAATGCGGGAGGCGACGAGGTCTACAGGGGGCTGTTGGAAGATTACAGTTCCTCCACGACTCTGAAGGCCGGTAACTATTCAGTCAAGGCTGATTTTGGCTCAGCCAGCGAGGAAGGTTTCAATAAACCGTACTTTACCGGCGAGAAGACATTCTCGGTCAAAGGAGGGGAGACATCCACGGTCGCGATTCCTGTCGCACTGGCGAACTCGATAATCAAGGTCGAGTGCACCGACAGGTTCAAGTCTTATTATACTGACTATTCCTTTACGGTCAAGACCGGCGGCGGAACCGAGATCGCTTTCCCGAAAGGGGAGACCAGAGCCGCTTTTGTCGACGCCTACACGATTTCTGTGTCGGGAAGTCTTACGAATCAAGGCGGAAAGACTCAGGTCTTCAAGGCAAAGGAGTACAAGTCCCTTTCTCCGAAAACCTGCTACACGCTCAAGTTTGACGCATCCAATGTGGCTGAGGGCACAATCACCATATCTTTTGATGACACGGTTGAGGATGCGGTGTTGACAGAAGTTGATCTTAACGACTGACAAGATGAAAAAGATTATCTGCATATTCATGGCCGCCATCACGGTTGTGGCGGTGTCCTGCAAGAAGGACAATTTTAATTATGGCGGTGGTGACAAGACCGGTGTCCTGTCTTTTGACGGTCTTTCGATAGAGGTCTCCGATGAAATCCACAAGGTGACCACCCGCACCGAGGCCGCCGGCGATGACTATTCGCTCTTCCTTTATGACAATGCCGGCTCTTTGGTCTGGCAGAAAACCTATCAGGAGGTTCGTGGCGGCAGCGTTACGCTTCCGGCCGGAAATTATAGCCTGGAGGCTCGTTCGACCAGCGCGGATGTTCCAAAGGCGAAGTTCACGGCACCGGTTTACGGGGCGACCAAGGAGTTCGCCATCAAGGCCGGTGTGACCACCACGCTTGGCTCCATCACCTGTACCCTGCTTCAGGCTGTCGTCACTGTTGGCTATAACGATGACTTCCTGAAATCAGTCACCGGCAGCGGTGCTGCCACCGTTGAGTTGACCGCCGGTTATCCTTTGGAATACAAACTTGAATATTCGAACGGGCAGCCGAACTACGACCGCCGTCAGGGGTACTTCGCCGTGAATGGCGACAATGCCACAATCTCTTTGGTGTTCAAGGGTTCGGTTGATGGCAAGACTCAGAGAATGCGGGCCACAATCACGAATGTGAAGGCTCAGGACTGGCATATCGTCACAATCGTGAAAAAGGTTGACGCTTCCGGCAACGCCTCCTTCTCCGTGGTGATAGACGGACTGGTGGAAGATGCCGAACTTGAGAACGATGTGACAGCGGACGAGCCTGGCGACGGCAATGATCCGTCCGCTCCGATCGGCGATGGCGGAATCGAGCTGGTCAGCACGAGTGAATATGATATCACCCAGCCTGTCACCGTGCCTTCGAGCGGATCGTTCCCGCTCACGATGACAGCAAGGATCCCTAACGGAGCCCGTAAGTTCACGGTGGACATCGCTTCCACCAACGATGACTTCATCGGTTCGGTGAACACTGTCGGCGGAACGACTCTTGACCTCATCAATCCATCTGATGCAGCCTTGGGTGTGTTCGACATTGTGCCGTTCCCTCATGGATCTGAACTGTCGGGTAAGACGGAGATCGACTTCGACCTGTCAGGCGCCCAGACTCCGCTTCTGGCGTTCAAGGGCAGACACACATTCACGATGAATGTTATAGACAACAAGGGCTGCCGTAAGAGCATTCCAATCATTCTTGAGGTTCTTTAGGAGGAATGAATATGAGAAATAAACTCACAACCATAACTTTGGCTTTCTCGGCTGCCATGCTGGGAGCCTGCGCCAACTACGATGAGGCGCCAGCAGAGAGAGGCTCGTTTTGCCTTGATGTAAGGATGGGTGAACCGGCCACGAGGACGGCTATGAGCCAGGATGAACTTCTTTCAACAGCGAAAGTCAGCATCTATAAGGGCGATTTCACAGGCAAGGTGCGTGAATATGTATATTCACAGATGCCTGAATCGATATATCTTCCGGCGGACGAATACCGTGTCGATGTCATCGCGGGAGAGATTTCCAAAGAGAACCCTGTCTCAGCCTCATGGGATCAGAAAAGTTACAAGGGTTCCTCAAATGTGACCGTCGAGGCCGGAGTCTCCAACAATGTGACAGTCACTGCGAAGGTCTGCAACGTGATTTCCAATGTGACCTTTGACCCGTCCGTTTCCGAGGCGTTTGAAGACGGTTATTCCTGCACTGTCGGACTGGATGGTGAAACCACGGCCGAGCTGGTCTATGGGGCGGCTGACGGAGGCAAGGATGGATTCTTCATCGCTTCCGGTTTTGAGCCTTCGCTGCGGTGGTCATTTTCGGGTACTTTGAGAAAAGATGGGAATAGTTTCAGCAAGTCCGGCGAGATCAAGGCGGTGGAAAGCGGCAAGAGGTATAGACTCAATCTCAAGTACACGGAGAAAGATGGCATTCTGGCCTTTGATATTCTTGTGGACGACTCGACGAACAACATCTATGACGATATCATTTTCGAGGGAACGTCAACAGGAATAGCCCAGTCAGCCAAATATGAAATCTGGGCAGGGCATTTCACTGCTCATGCCGATGTGGACGAGGCTCAGTATGACAAGGACAAGGTTCGCTTCGAGGTGCGCGCGAAAGACACTCAGGACTGGACGCCTGTGACAGCTGTCAGAGAGTCTGAAGGCACATTCAGTGCGGAAATCAATGGCTTGAGCCCTTCCACGACTTATGAATATCGCCTAGTCCTGACTTCCCTTGAGTCCGGAGCGGAGGAGATTCTCGCCGCACCATCAGATGTCACAACAGACAAGGCCGTGCCTGTGCCTAACGGCGGGTTCGAGACGACATCCAATGACGAGAGTTCTAAATACAAGTCGTTCTACGATCCGGCTTCCTCAGATCCTACCCTTCAGAAACAATGGTGGGGGAACGGTAATGAAGGTGCGACCCTTGTCGGTTCAAGTTCAGTGATCTGCTATCCTGACGCGTCAGACTATAAGGAAGGCTCGCAGTCGGTTTGCCTCCAATCCCGCTGGGTTGTCGTGAAATTCGCCGCCGGAAACCTTTTCAGCGGACATTTCGGAGACCTGATTGGAACCACAGGTGGAACCGTATATTTCGGACGACCGTTCACCGCAAGACCTACGGCATTGAGATTCTGGATGAAATATTCCGGAGGAGTCATCAACCGAGATTCCAACAATGTCCCGGAGGACGGCAAAAAAGGCAATTACGACAAAGCTTCCATCAGAATTGCGCTTGGAACCTGGGACTACAGACGGTATGGCGGCGACGCGGACAGCCCGGTCTTGGTCAACACCACTGACGTGAGCACATTCGTGGACTTCTCGACAGACAATTCCACAATCGCTTTCGGAGAGAAGATTGTCCCTTCTGATGATTCCAATCCAGCCAAGGACTGGATTCAGGTGACCCTCCCTCTTGAGTACAGAAGTCTGACGACCTATCCTACCCACATCATCATCAGCTGCGCCGCCAGCATGTATGGTGACTATTTCGCCGGCTACGATGACAGCAAGCTCTGGCTTGACGGAATGGAACTTCTCTACGAATAATGGCAAGACACGTCCTCAGAACGATTGCAATCCTGATTCTGGTCTTCGGCTCGTTGACTGCCGAAGGCCAGAAACTGGACAGGGGCATTGATCTGTCCTCCCAGCCTTGTTTCATCAGAAAGGGCACTTGGATGGTGGGTGGCGGAGCCAGTTACATGCTGCACAACAACGACAACTCTCGTTTCCTTGTTGTGAACGGCATCAAATCAACAGGCTACACACTTTCGGTAAGCCCGGCGTTCTGCTATATGCTCAAGGACAATATGGGAATCGGAGTCCGGGTTGGCTACAAAAGGAATATGTTCCAGTTGGATTCCGCGAAAATGAACTTCGATGACATTGACCTGTCGGCGTCAGACTTCCACAAAATCAGCCATGCCTTTGAGATTCAGGGAATAGGACGGTATTATATTCCCGTCGGTTCGTTGAAGCGGCTCGGCTTGTTCAACGAACTGCAATTGTCATATTCATACGGTCAGGGAAAGGTTCTGGACGGACATGGCGGAAAGGTGAACGCATCTTACGAGACATCCAACTCTTTGGGGATAAATGTCTGCCCAGGATTCATGGCTTTTGTGACTGACAAACTTGCCATTGATGTGAGCGTGAACATGATGGGACTCCATTTTGACTGGACGGACCAAAGTCACAATCGTGTGGCGGAAGGCGACAGAAGTTTGACTTTCATTAATTTCAAGGTGAATCTGCTTGCTGTGGGATTCAGCCTTTACTATTATTTGTGATCCGGTGAAGAAGATAGCATTGATACTTTCCTTCCTGCTTTCCGCGGTCAGTCTCCTGGCCGCTGAAAGGGATAGCCTGTCCGTTTCGGAGAGGCGTGGCCCTGACAGGCTGTTCATGCCAAAGGGGAACTTCTCCGCTGGCGTCCAATTCTTCTACGCCGATTTGTCCAGTACTGACAGTGAATATCTTATGTTGCTTCAGCACTTGGACGCCAACGGAACCATGATGACATTGTCTCCGTTCTTCGACTACACCTATAAGGCAAATCGGTCCGTGGGACTGCGGGCGAAATATTCATCGGCCACAGGAGGTGTCTCCAACGCGGACTTCTCGATGCTCAGTGACGATCTGGCTGTCTCGTTGAATGACATACATGCGGATTCCCGCACGATTCAGGCCGAGGTTTACCACAGGGCTTATGCAGCTTTGGACAAGAGGAGCAGGATAGGAGTGTTCACGGATGTTTCGTTGGGATATTCCTACACAAGGACTTCATTCTCCTACAATGAGGACAGTCTCGATAGTTACGCCGCGGCCAGCAGGGTCAAGATAGCGGTGCATCCAGGTCTGATGATTTTTGTGACGAACAGCATCAGCACTCATGTGGCGATCGGCATTGGTGGCGCGACTTACAACCATATCGATTATTACAAGAACGGGGAAGTTGTCGGTACCCGGGATTTTTCCAAAGTGCGCTTCATGCTTGATGTGCTTGACATATCATTCGGACTCAGTTTCCACATATAGGCTATGAACAGGTTATTTGCTATCATTTTGACTGCCATCTGCCTTCCGGTAGCATCTTGTATCCGGAACGACATACCGTATCCTGATATCGACGCGGCCATCACAAAGATAGAGGCGGACGGGGCTGAATCCGTCAGTATAGACGGAGATGCTCGTGAGGTCATCCTTACAATGGAGGAAACAGAGGATCTCGGCAATGTCAACATTCGTGAGGTCGAGTTCAATGACAAGGCAGTCTCTTCTTCCGTGCCTGTCGCCGGAGCGAAAGATCTTTCCAAACCATTGGCAGTGACCTTGACCGCCTATGGAAATGAATATGCCTGGGCAATCAAGGCCGAACAGCCTGTTGAACGTTATTTCTCGATTTCAGGTCAGGCGGGGGAGGCGGTGATAGACGTGCCAAACAGACGTGTGGTTGCTCGGATTCCTTCCGGAACTGACATCACGGCTCTAGAGGTGTCTTCCGTCAAACTTGGGCCGAAAGGACAGACGACATATTCTCCGGATGTCGCTACGTTGAGGAATTTTGAGGATCCGGTGGCGCTGACTGTTTCTTACAGGAACGTGACAGAGTCTTGGACATTGTACGTTGAAGAGGTTGAGGAATTGGTCTCCATTTCCAAGCCTGATGTCTGGACTAGAGTGGCTTGGCTCAAGGCCAACGGGATAGAAGGCCGTGACAATGGTTTCCGCATCAGGAAGGCCGGAGAGTCTGACTGGAAGGAAGTAGGAGGTGTCACATCCGACGGAGGCGCGTTCATGGCCGCGGCGGAGGGGCTGGAGCCTTTGACTGAATATGAATGCCTGGCCTACAGCGGTGAGGATGTGTCAGAGACGTTGAGATTCACCACTGAGGCTGAGGTTCAGATTCCTAACGCCGGATTCGAGGTGTTCTCCAATGCTGAGTCTGACAAGTATTGCTCGTTCTATGACCCGGCTTCACCTGTGCCGTCTCTACAGACCAAATGGTGGGGGAGCGGCAACAAGGGCTCTACGACTGTCGGCGCAAAATTCGCCATAACCAAACCTGATGACACAGAAAAGGTTGAAGGAAAATATTCATTGAAGATGGAGTCGCAGTACGTGGTCGTCAAGTTCGCAGCCGGCAATGTGTTCTCCGGTGAATATGCTAAGACCATCGGTACATCCGGCGGTGTGATTCATATGGGACGGCCGTTTACCCTTCGTCCTCGGAAACTGACTGTCTGGCTGAAGTACAAGTGCGGCAAAATCCAGCAAAAGACCCTCGGAAGCTATCCGGCAGACGATGTCGTGAAAGTAGGTGACAATGATCGTGGGGTAGTCTGGGCCGCTTTGGGCACGTGGGATTTCCATAAATATGGTGGTACGGAGAGTTCACCTGTCGAAGTGAACACCACCGACAAATCCACATTCTTCGATCCTGCGGGCAAGGATGTCATCGCTTACGGAAGATTTGTGACCAATCACGACATGGAATGGACAAAGGTGGAGATTCCTCTTGAATATGTCTCCACTGCTCGCCGTCCTACCCACATTATCATCTCCTGCGCCGCAAGCATGCTGGGAGATTATTTCACCGGCAGTCCGGACTCAATCCTGTGGGTCGATGACCTTCGTCTGGAATATTAATCGGAATAATGAAGTGATTTAATGAGGGGATGGCCAACGTCATCCTCTCATTATTCGATCCTGTCCTTGATGTTGTAGCGGTTACGCTCTGTGGAGGTACGGGAGATCATCTCGCAGATGAATCCGGCAAGGAAGAGCATCACTCCGAGAATGACCGCAAGGATGGCGAGGTAGAACAGAGGCTGGTCTGTGACGGCTCTGAAGTGGACGCCTTGAGCCTGGTGGACGAGCTTGGCCACGATAACCCAGATAGTCATCACGAAACCCACAAGGAACATCAGCAGGCCTGAGAAACCGAAGAAGTGCATAGGCTTCTTTCCGAAAGTGCTCAGAAACCAAAGCGAAAGCAGGTCAAGGAATCCGTTGACAAATCTCTCAAGGCCGAACTTGCTCTTGCCGTACTTCCTTTTCTGGTGGTGGACAGGCTTCTCGGTGATTTTCGAGAAACCGGCGTTCTTCGCCAGATAAGGAATATACCTGTGCATCTCGCCGTACACCTCGATGTTCTTGACAACCTCGTTTTTGTAGGCCTTGAGGCCGCAGTTCATGTCGTGGAGCTTTATGCCGGTGATCCAGCGGGCCGTGGCGTTGTACAGCTTTGAAGGCAGATTCTTGGTCAGTTTGTTGTCCTGACGGTGCTGCTTCCATCCTGAGACCACATCGTAATCCTTCTCGGTGACCATCCGGTACATTTCCGGAATCTCCTCCGGGGAGTCCTGCAGGTCGGCGTCCATGGTGACGACCACTCGTCCCTCGGCCTTGGCAAAGCCTTCGTAAAGGGCTGCGGACTTGCCGTAGTTGCGGCGGAAGGATATTCCTTTAATTCTGTCATCGCCTTTTGAAAGCTCCTGGATCTTCGCCCACGAGCCGTCGGTGCTGCCGTCATCGATGAACAGGACTTCATATTCATACCCGTTGGCGTTCATCACGCTTCTGATCCACGCCAGAAGCTCGGGAAGGGATTCCTCCTCGTTCAGGAGGGGAACAATTATCGAAAGGTCTTTTGAATATTCCATAATATGCTATTGAAGGTTGTTCTGCTCGTCTGAACCGCGCTCCCCGAACGGGTTGACCGGGAAAAGCCTTCTGGCGAAGGTTGTCGAAAGGATCCAGCCCCAAAGGTAGCAGTAGATCAGTGACGAGAAGAAAGTTATTACCGGAAGTTTCGAGATCATCTTCTCCATTGCGGCCATCGTGTTGGAGTCCATCACATTCTGATAGGTGTTCTGCACGGCCTGGATTGTCTGGGTCATCATTTCCGGATTTATGACGAGAATCTGCAGGATAGAAAATCCGGCTACCAGGATCGAAGAAAACAACGCGACTTTGAGCCCGTAACGCTGAAGTCCGGCATAGTCCGTTTGTACTGCGTTGAAGAACCTCAGCATCAGAACCCGGAACAGATAGATGCAGACTATGATCTTGGCGATTTTGAGCACGCCGCCCAATAGGTCGCCTATGACACTGTCACCACCAAGCAGCGCCGGCAGCATAGGCAGGTAATCGAGTGCTATGGTCGCGGCTCCCATCACAAGCCCGGCCAAGGCGGCGCTGTTCCAGGAAAGGCCTGACGAAAACTCTTTCTTCATTGTTCTGTCTCTTTAATATTTATGCAAAAATAGCAAAATATTTCGTATCTTTGCCCCTTGGCTAATAATATGGCTGGCCAAGTTCAAGTACTTGGTCTGTAAATACTGGTCAGACCAATTTATTTTAGTTTTTTTGTATGATTAACATCACATTTCCTGACGGTAGTGTCAGGGCCTTCGAGAAAGGCGTTACAGGTTATGAGATAGCCAAGAGCATCAGCCCGAGGCTTGCGGAGGAAGTTTTGGCGGTGGCGGTGAAGCCGGCGACAGACACGACAGTCGGCAAGGGAGTCACCTACGACCTGAACCGTCCTATCGAAGAAGACAGTTCGATCGTCCTTTTGAAGTGGGACGACGATGAAGGCAAGAGAGTTTTCTGGCATTCCTCATCACACTTGATGGCGGAGGCACTCGAGGACATATTCCCTGGCGTCAAGTTCGGCATCGGACCGGCCATCGAGAACGGATTCTACTATGACGTGGATCTGGGCGGCCGTCAGATCACCGACGCGGATTTCGCCAAGATCGAGAAGAGGATGCTTGAGTTGGCCCGCGAGAAGCAGGACTTCGTCCGTCAGGACGTGTCCAAGGCCGACGCTCTCAAGCACTTCGAGGAGACCGGTGACAAGTACAAGTGCGAGCTGATCAATGAGCTTGCCGACGGCACCATCACCTACTACACGAACGGTCATTTCACCGACCTTTGCCGCGGACCTCATCTTCGCAACACCGAGGTCATCAAGGCCGTCAAGCTGACCGCCATCGCCGGTGCCTACTGGCGTGGTGACGAGAAGCGCGAGCAGCTCACCAGAATCTACGGAATCACCTTCCCTAAGAAGTCGATGCTCGATGAGTATCTTGTCCTCCTCGAAGAGGCCAAGAAGCGCGACCACCGCAAGCTCGGCAAGGAGATGGAACTTTTCACCTTCTCCTCACGGGTGGGCCTCGGTCTGCCGCTTTGGCTGCCGAGAGGCGCGGTGATGAGATTCGAGCTTGAGAAATTCCTCCGCAGGAAGCAGAATGAATATGGCTACCTGCCGGTTGTCACCCCTCACATCGGAAGCAAGGACCTGTACGTGACCTCGGGTCACTACGCCAAGTACGGCAAGGACTCATTCCAGCCGATCCATACCCCTCAGGAGGGTGAGGAATATATGCTAAAACCGATGAACTGCCCTCATCACTGCGAGATATTCCGCTCGTCCCCAAGGTCTTACAAGGATCTGCCTTTGAGGCTTGCAGAGTTCGGAACCGTTTACCGCTACGAGCAGAGCGGCGAACTCCACGGACTCACCAGGGTTCGTTCCTTCACGCAGGATGACGCCCATATGTTCGTGACCCCTGACCAGCTCAAGGGCGAGTTTGAGAAGGTCATCGACCTGATTCTCTATGTGTTCAGAATCTTCAAGTTCGACAAGTACACGGCTCAGGTCTCCCTCAGGGATCCTAACAACAAGGCCAAGTACATCGGAAGCGACGAGAACTGGGAGAAGGCGGAGAACGCCATCATCGAGGCAGCCAAGGAGAAAGGTCTCAAGACCGTCGTTGAATATGGCGAGGCAGCGTTCTACGGCCCTAAGCTAGACTTCATGGTCAAGGACGCCATCGGAAGAAAATGGCAGCTCGGCACCATTCAGGTGGACTACAACCTGCCTGAGAGGTTCCAGCTTGAATATACCGATGCGGATGGTAGCAAGAAGCGCCCGGTCATGATCCACCGCGCTCCGTTCGGATCCATCGAAAGATTCACCGCCGTGCTTCTTGAGCACACCAGCGGACACCTCCCTCTCTGGCTCAGTCCTGATCAGATCAAGGTGCTGCCGGTCAGCGAGAAATATGCTGAATATGCAAAAAAAGTTTGCGGTTTGCTGAATAATTCCGATATTCGCACTTCTGTCGATGACAGGAATGAGACTCTCGGCAAGAGAATCCGTGAGATTTCGCTGCTCAGAGTGCCTGTGCTTGCCATCGTGGGAGAAAAGGAAGTTGCGGACGGCACTGTCTCCGTGAGAAGGGAAGGCGCCGATGCCGGCACAATGAAAGTCGAGGACTTCATCACTTGGTTCAAGGCCGAGATGGCCAAGGAGCTGGCCTAGTGATGTGTCAGCGGCGGAATATGTATAACAATATTAAAGGAGAGTTTTAAACAGAGCAGAATGCCTTACAAGCCGAAACCACACTACGGAGGCCCTAAACCAGCCACCGGATTCCGACCAAGCGTAGGTCCGAGACCCGCTGGAGCGCGCGGACCGCGTCCCTTCGTCCGTCAGAAGGCGGATGAGGAACTGAACATCAACGAGGAGATCACCGCATCCCAGGTACGTCTGGTCGGTGACAACATCGCGGAGCCGGGAATCTACCCGATTTCCAAGGCCTTGAAGATGGCGGACGAGCTTGAACTCGATCTTGTAGAGATAAGCGCCAAGGCTGATCCGCCTGTCTGCAAGATCCTTGACTACCAGAAATACCTCTATCAGCAGAGGAAGAAGGCCAAGGAGATGAAGCAGAATGCCTCCAAGATTGTCATCAAGGAGATCCGTTTCGGGCCTAACACCGATGAGCATGATTTCCAGTTCAAACTCAAGCATGCGCAGGAGTTCCTGGAGGAAGGGTCAAAGGTCAAGGCCACCATCTTCTTCCGCGGACGCTCGATCATGTTCGCCGAGCAGGGAGAGAAGCAGCTTCTTAGGTTCGCCGTCGAACTTGAGGACTATGGCCGCGCGGAGAACATGCCGACCCTTGAGGGGAAGAGGATGACGATGATGATCGCCCCTGTGAAGAAAAAGTAATCCGCTTGGTGCGGAGAACAATATTAACGTTTAATTTATTAAAACAATGGCAAAGCTTAAGACCAACTCCGGTGCCAAAAAGCGTTTCACGCTTACCGGATCGGGAAAAATCAAGAGGAAGCACGCTTACCACAGCCACATCCTCACCAAGAAGACCAAGAAGCGTAAGAGAAATCTTGACCACTTCGCTATCCTCCATCAGGATGACGTGAAGAGAGTAAAAGAGCTTCTGGTCCTGTAAGTTTTTATGTTTAACTTGGAACGCAGTAGAAAAGCATCGCCTAAGGGCGGTCACTGCCTCCGGAAAAAGATCAATTTATGCCAAGATCAGTAAATTCAGTAGCCTCAAGGGCTCGCCGCAAGAAGATTCTCAAGAGAACCCGCGGTAATTTCCTCTCCAGAAAGAATGTCTGGACTGTAGCGAAAAACACTTACGAGAAAGGTCTCACCTACGCTTACCGTGACCGCAAGGCCAAGAAGCGCACATTCCGTGCCCTCTGGATCCAGAGAATCAATGCCGCTGCCCGCCAGTACGGCATCTCTTACTCTCAGTTCATGGGCAAGCTCGCAAAGCAGAACATCGGTCTCAACCGCAAGGTTCTCGCCGACCTCGCCATGAACAACCCGCAGGCGTTCGAAGCAATCGTCAATTCTGTAAAATAGTGTCTGAAAAGTGAGCTTGAGGGAAATATACCACAACAAATGGGTCAGGATGGGCTTCTGGTCCGTTCTCTATGTGCTGTGGGTGATCTGGCTCGGGAATTATTGGTGGCTCTTCGGCCTTGCCGTCATCTTTGACCATCACATCACCCACAAGGTGAAATGGATGTTCTGGAAGAAGGAGTACAAGGAAGGGGAGAAGCGCAACGTATGGCTCGATTGGCTCGATGCCATCATTTTCGCTGTCATCGTCGTGACTTTCATCAACATATTCTTCTTTCAGGCCTTCAAGATTCCTTCATCGTCCATGGAGAGTTCCCTTTTCACGGGGGATCACCTCTTCGTCAGCAAAGTGACTTTCGGCCCGAAAGTTCCTCAGACTCCGCTCTCGATTCCTTTCACGCACAATGTCATATTCGGCAAGGAGTCCTATTCGACTCTCATTCAGAATGATTATCGCCGTCTGAAAGGCTTCAGGAATGTCAGAAGAGGTGACTATGTGGTGTTCAACTTCCCTGACGGCGACACGGTTCTGTCCCGTTTCCCGTCCGAAGACTACCACACTTGGGTCAGAAACGCCGGCAAAGCCTACACTATAGCCAGCGGCGGTCCGATAAAGGTTCGTCCTGTCGATAAGAGAGACCACTATGTCAAGAGATGTGTGGCTCTTCCCGGGGACACTCTCTCGGTGATCGACGGTCTGGTCTATACCAACGGGGAGAAGCAGGAAGTCTATTCTGGGATTCAGTTGTCATACACGGTTGTGACTTCAGGTGGGAGAATCAATTCAAGGACTCTTGAGAAACTGGGCCTCAATCTTGAGGAACTTTATTTCGATGGTAGTTTGCCGGGCTATCCGGCCATGCCTCTCACACAGGCCATGCTTGATGAGGTCAGGAACATCTCTTCCGTTGTGAGTGTGGAACCTAATCTGGACGTGTATCCGCCGGATTACCCGGATTCGTACCTCAGTCTGTTCCCGTTCACTGAGAATACCGGATGGACGCGTGACTATTATGGTCCGCTCTGGATTCCCAAGAAAGGGGCGACAGTCAGTCTCACGTTGGAGAATCTCCCTCTTTATGAGAGGATAATCTCCGCCTACGAGGGGCATGAGTTGAGGACGACTGCTGACGGGAAGATATTCATTGACGGGAAGGAGGCTTCAAGCTACACTTTCGAGATGGACTACTATTTCATGATGGGGGACAACAGGCACAATTCCCTTGACTCAAGGTATTGGGGATTCGTTCCTGAAGATCACATAGTTGGACGGCCTGCAATGGTATGGCTCTCAACTGATGCCGGTCGGAAGTTCCCTAATAACATACGGTGGCGCAGATTCTTCAAAATTGTCTGATTTATTTGCGATTCTGAAAATTTAGAGCGAAATTTGCAGCCCCGCAATTTATTTTGAATCAATAAAAAAGTAAAATATTATGGCAAAAGTTTGTCAAATCACAGGACGAAAGAGAATGATCGGCAACAATGTCGCTCACTCCAAGCTTCGCACCAAGCGCGAGTTCGCCCTCAACCTCAAGACCAAGAAGTTCTGGTCAGAGGCTGAGCAGAGGTTCATCACACTGAAGGTTTCCTGCAAGGGAATGAGAACCATCGAAAAGAAAGGCCTTGACGCCGCTCTCAGAGAGGCTCAGGCAAAAGGATATGTCGGCCTTGTTTAAAATCTATTGAGTTATGGCAAAGAAAGCAAAAGGTAACAGGGTGCAGGTCATCCTCGAATGCACTGAGCAGAAAGCAAGCGGTGTGCCGGGAATCTCAAGGTACATCACAACCAAGAACAAGAAGAACACTCCTGAGCGTATCGAGCGTAAGAAGTACAATCCTTACCTCCACAAGGTGACTGTTCATCGTGAAATCAAGTAATTTTGGAGATATAGACTATGGCAAAGAAAGCAGTCGCTACATTCGCCGCCAAAGCTGGCGCAAAGAGCATGGTGAAGTGCATCCGTATGGACAAGTCACCAAAGACCGGAGCTTACGTCTTCACTGAACTCCTCGTTGAGGCTGACAAGACAAAGGATTTCTTCGACACAAAGAAGTAATTTTCCGAGAATATGATAGAGAAAGCGCAGACGGATTCCGTCTGCGCTTTTTGTGTTGAAATAAATTTCACATTGCGCTCAGTTTTCACTAAATTTGTAAGTTTACAAATGATAACGTTATGGGACTGTTTGACAGAGGAGTCAAGAAGACGAAGGAGGGCTTCTTCCAGAGGCTTTCAAGGTCGATAATCGGCAAGTCCAAGGTGGACGACAGCGTCCTCGACGCCATCGAGGAAGCCTTGGTCGCATCGGATATGGGTGTGGACACCACACTCAAGATTGTTGACAGCCTTGAGGAAAGGGTCAGCAAGGACAAATATATGTCTTTCGACGAGTTGGTGGATATGCTTCGTGACGAGATAGGCATGTTGCTGGATGTTGATGGAGAAGAATCACCTAAGGAACCGTTCGACCTTACGAAGAAACCTCTTGTCGTGATGGTTGTCGGAGTGAACGGCGTGGGGAAGACCACGACCATCGGCAAACTTGCCGCCCGTTACAAAGCCATGGGCAAGAAGGTGATGATTGGCGCCGCCGATACATTCCGCGCTGCCGCTGTGGACCAACTTCAGATCTGGGCTGACAGGGCAGGTGTCGAGATTGTCAAGCAAGGAATGGGCTCGGATCCGGCGTCCGTGGCTTTTGACACGGTCAAGTCCGCCGTTGCGAAAGGTGCGGATGTCGTTCTGATAGACACGGCAGGAAGGCTCCACAACAGGATTGACCTGATGAATGAGTTGACCAAGATCCGTAACGTGATGCGAAAGGTCATTCCGGATGCCCCGCACGAAGTGCTTCTTGTGCTGGACGCGTCCACCGGTCAGAATGCCTACCATCAGGCCAAGGAATTCTCCCGGGCCACGGACATCACCTCGCTTGCGATCACCAAACTGGACGGCACGGCGAAAGGCGGAGTCGTCATCGGAATTGTTGACCAGCTTAAAGTTCCGGTCAAGTTCATCGGAATCGGCGAGGGCATCGATGACCTCAAAGTTTTTGACAAGAAGGAGTTCGTGGGCTCACTGTTTTCCAGAGAGGATATTGACAAATAAAACATTACATATATGAAACTTTCTTACGATTGGCTTAAGGATTATCTGAAATCCGATCTCACTCCGCAGCAGATCGCGGATGCTATGACAGCTATTGGAATCGAGGTTGACGGTGTCGAGGAACAGGAGGAAATCCCCGGCGGACTCGCCGGAGTGGTTGTCGCCGAGGTGCTTGAGTGTGGGGCGCATCCTGATTCGGACCATCTTCACATCACGAAGGTGAATGACGGTACGGGCGAGCCTCTGACCGTTGTCTGCGGGGCACCGAACGTGGCTGCCGGACAGAAAGTCCTCTTCGCGAGGATCGGTGCGGTGCTTCCTGGTGACTTCAAGATCAAGAAATCCAAGATCCGTGGTGTGGAATCTTTCGGAATGATCTGCGCTGAGGACGAACTCGGAATCGGCAACGACCACGCTGGCATAAAGGTTCTTCCTGCCGACGCTCCAGTCGGAATGCCGGCCAAGGAATATCTCCATCTCAAGACTGAGGCTGTCATCGAATATGAAATCACAGCCAACAGGGTAGACGCCGCGTCGCACATCGGTGTGGCACGCGACCTGTACGCTTGGATGACGCTCAATGATATTCCTTGCTCGTTCAGGTATCCTTCAGTGGATGCTTGGAAACCTGGTGAGGGAAAAGGGATCCCTGTGGAGGTGTGGGACGCCACCGCCGCTCCTCGTTATTGCGGAATCACGATCAAGGGCGTGAAGGTTGGTCCGTCTCCGGAATGGCTTCAGAAGAAGTTGATGTCGATCGGTCTCAGGCCTATCGACAATGTCGTAGATGTCTCCAATTTCGTGCTTTTTGAACTCGGACAGCCTCTGCACACGTTCGACGCGGACAAGATCAGCGGCGGCAAGGTGATCGTGAGAAGGGCGGCCGAGGGAGAGAAAATCACTACTCTTGACGAGGTCGAGAGAAAACTCTCAGCCGAGGATATCGTCATCGCCAACGCCGACGGCCCTATGTGCATTGCCGGAGTGTTCGGCGGCATTGATTCCGGTGTCAAGGCCGGCACTGTCAATGTCTTCGTCGAGAGCGCCTACTTCGATCCTGGCTCGATCCGCAAGACATCCAAGAGACATACCCTCCAGACAGACGCCTCCTTCCGTTACGAGAGAGGGGCTGACCCTGGAATCAATGAATATGCCGCCAAGCGCGCCGCTCTCCTGATTCAGGAGGTGGCCGGCGGAGAGATTGTCGGAGGAATCGAGGAGTTCTATCCTGTGAAGATCGAAAAGAAGGTAATCGATCTGGACTACGACCGTATCGAGAGGTTCATCGGCAAGAAAATCGGCCATGGCACGATCGAGAGGATTCTCTCAGCCCTTACATACGAGTTCATCGAGAAGCGTGAGGGTGGCGCGAAGGTGGCCGCCCCGTCCTACATGATCGATGTGACGAGGGAGTGTGACGTTGTCGAGGAAATCCTCCGAATCTACGGCTACAACAACATCGACCTGCCTCAGCACATGAAGATGTCCGTCAACGCCACCCCTTCGCCGGAGCCTGAGGCCATCCGCAACGGAATCTCCAACTTCCTTGCTGCCAACGGATTCGTCGAGATAATGAACAATTCCCTCACCAAGGGCGCTTACTATAAGGAACTTACTACCTATCCTGAGGAGAAGAGCGTTACGATCGTCAACCCTCTGAGCTCCGACTTGAACGTGATGAGGCAGACCCTCATATTCAGTGGTCTTGAGGTTGTCGCCTACAATCTGAACCGCCAGATCTCGTCTATGAAGCTCTTTGAATATGGCTCCGTTTACAGCCGTAATCCTGAGATGGACGGCAAGACGCTCGCCTCCTACGAGGAGCATCCTGCATTCTCTATGTTCGTGACCGGAACTCCGGAGAAGTCATGGAACAGCCAGCCTGGCAAGAGCAGCTTCTTTGAGCTGAAAGGCTATGTGGATCTGCTCCTGAGACGCTTCGGAGCCAATCTTTACCAGATGGAGGCCACCGCGGCTCCCGCTGACATATTCAGTGAGGGTGTCGCTTATGCTCTTCCTGGGCAGCATCTGCCGCTTGCGGTTCTTGGAACGGTCGCTCCGGCTATCGCGAAGAAGTTCGGCATCCGCCAGCCTGTGTTCGCCGCCGAGATCAACTGGAACACGCTGTTCCAACTTGTCAAGAGGGACAAGGTGGCCTTTAAGGAGATGCCTAAGTTCCCGGAGGTCAGAAGGGATTTCGCGCTTCTGCTTGACGAGAGCGTAAGCTATGCAGACCTCTACAAGAGTTCGTTCAAGGCCGGCAAGAAACTTCTCAAGCAGGTTACCCTGTTCGATGTCTATCGTGGAGACAAGATTCCTGCGGGCAAGAAGCAGTACGCCCTTGGGTTCGTGCTTCAGGATCTTGAAAAGACCCTTACTGATGAGGATGTGGAGAGAATAATGAAGAAGCTTCTCTCGACATTCCAGAACGAGTATGGAGCCACATTGAGGTAGAGTTATGAAAAAGGTTCTCAGGATAGTCCTTCCCGTGATGATTCTGGCGTCGGCTGTCGTCTCCTGCGGCCGCGGGGGACGTGTGATACCTGTGCGCAAGATGGAAAGGATCTATCGTGAGATGCTTCTTGCCGACCAGTGGATAGCCGAGAATCCGGACAAGAGGGAAATGGCGGACACCACATGGCTGTACGAGCCTGTTTTTGAGAAATACGGCTTCACTCTCAGGGACTATCAGAAAAGTGTGGATCGTTATCTCAATGATCCGAAGCGTTATGCCGAGATGCTTGGACGTGTGGAGAAAGGACTGAGGAATGATTTGAGGGCTGTGAATGCCAGAATCGCTCTGGAGGACCGGTTTCAGCAGGAGGCCGATTCGATTGCCCGGGCATGGAAATCTGTGAAAGCCAAACCGTTCAGTTCTTTTCTTGATGTGTTTGAGATTGATGCCATGACTGACCGTGTTGGGATAGAGAAGGACTCCATTGGCGTTTACCGTCCGGTTCCTGTTGTGGAGGATACAGTTTTCCACGGGCCACGCCTTGTCATAAGGGACACGATCGCTAAAAGAGATTCGATTCCTTTGATGAAGGCAGTCGAGCCTGCGGCCGCAGTGATGTTGGAACCGGTTTCAGGAACCGAACCGGAGAAGTCTGTCAGGAAATTGGAATTGATTCCGATGAAAGATTTATTGATTAAGAATGAATAGGGTAGCAGCGGAATATGTCTTTACTTTGAATGAGGACAAGCCGATCAGAAACGGGTTCGTCGAGTTTGACAGTGATGGAACCGTGACGTCAATAGGTGAATGTTCGTCTCCTGAATGTGAGAAAACCTTTGTGAAAGGTGCGGTCGCGCCAGGTTTTGTCAACACTCACTGCCATCTGGAATTGTCTTACTTATGGAAGGCTTTCCGTAAAGGGACAGGCATGGCCGGGTTCATCGACCAGATCAATGAGATGCGTGACAACAAGACTCTTGAGGAGAAACTTCACGACATCTCCCATTGGATGAATGTGATGTGGGACAGAGGGGTGTCCGCGATGGCCGACATCAGCAATTGCGCCGACACCTTCGCTATAAAGAAGGCGTCTCCGATGTACACCAGAACATTTCTGGAGGTCTTCGGGACAGAGCCCAAAGATTGTGATGCCGTGATCGAGAATGTTTTGAGGCTCAAGGCGGTGGCTGATACATATGGGCTGGATGCCGCCCCGACTCCGCACGCGTGCTATACAATGAGTCCGGAACTTGTCACGGCCGCGTCGGCGGAAGGTCTGAAGTCGGGGTTCCTGTCATACCACTCGGAAGAGACTGAGGAGGAAGAGGATATGCTGAAATATGGTCGTGGTGCGATGTGGAACAACCGGAAGGCCGCCGGAATGAGCGTTCCGCCTGTGACAGGCAAGTCGTCATTGCTCTATTTCATCGACAGACTTGAGAAGGCGCATCCGGCTCCGTTTGACGAACACATACTGCTTGTGCATGAGGTCTGTATGGACCAGGAGGGAATAGATGCGGTGAAAAATGTGATGAACCATCCGTTTGTCGCGCTTTGCCCGCAATCAAACATATTCATTCACAATTCTTTGCCTCCTGTGCCTCTGATGCGGCGCAATGGCTTGAAAATCACCGTGGGGACGGATTCCCTTTCAAGCAATGATGATCTTGACGTCGTGGCCGAGTTGCGCTGTCTCCAGAACGCTTTTCCGGAGGTAGGACTGAACGAACTGCTCACATGGGCTTGCCGCAACGGAGCGGAATTCCTGTCAAAAGAAAATGAGTATGGCAGCATAGCTGTCGGTAAGAGGCCTGGATTGGTCGCCATGGAGAATCTGCTAGATGGCCGGCTTACGCCGGAGAGCCGGTCACATAGAATCATTTAGCCATGATGCGGGAAGAACTTGTGTTCGGGCCTATCCACTCCAGAAGGCTTGGCTCTTCGTTGGGAATCAATCTGCTTCCGACAAAGGGGAAATTGTGCAATTTCGATTGCATATATTGTGAGTGTGGCTGGAATAAGGACGGCAGGGGCGACCGCAGGCTTCCTTCTGCCGCCGAACTTCACGAGACTCTGGAAGCAAAACTGAAGGAATGCCATGAAGCGGGAACGTCGATTGACTCGATAACGTTCTCGGGAGATGGAGAGCCGACCCTGAATCCTGATTTCCCCGAAATAATAGACATTACCATCGCGTTGAGGGACAAGTATTTCCCGAAGGCGAAAGTGTCAGTCCTCTCGAACGCCACCAGAATATTCAGAGATGATGTCTTTGAGGCCCTGAAGAAGGTTGACAACCCTATTCTCAAGATTGACGCTCCGACTGACGCGCTTGCCGGAAGGATCAACCAGCCGCAAGGTGAATACCATGTTGAGGATATTGTTTCTGATCTGATGAGATTTGGCGGGAATTTTGTGCTTCAGACGATGTTCCTGAAATCCCGTTCCTTTGACTCTTCTTCACCGGAAGTCCTTGAAGGATGGATGAATATAGTAAGAAAACTTAAACCGAGGGAAGTGATGGTCTATACCCTTGACAGGGAAGCTCCGGCGGAAGGACTTGAAAAGTTTTCCGCAGATGAGATGAGGGAGTTGGTCAAGCCTTTGATTGATGAGGGGGTTGCTGTCCAGATACGTGGTTAGACGGAACTTTCTTACAGGATGTTAAAAATGTTAGTTGATAGTATGGAATCTTTGTTCGCAAAGTATGGTTACGCTCCGGATAAGGAACGGATCAGCAAAAGGTTGGACGCCATCGCGGCCAACATCGACAATGTGACTTCTCCTGAAGTCCTCAAAAATTGCCTGTCATTCATGGATTTGACCACTCTCCGCACAGAGGACACTCCGGCTTCCGTGAAAAAACTGGTAGGCAAGGTCAACTCTTTCATGAAGGATTTTCCTGAATATCCGCTTCCGGCTTCAATCTGTGTTTTTCCCAATTTCGTATCTGTCGTAAGAGAAAACCTTGAAAGCGCGGACGTTCATGTCACTTCTGTGGCCGGCTGCTTTCCTACTTCGCAAAGTTTCCTTGAGGTAAAGGTCAAGGAATGCGAGATGGCAGTTGAGGCCGGTGCTGACGAGATAGATATTGTCTTGGCTCTTAATGCATTCATGGCTGGTGACGAGGAATCTGCCCGTAAGGAGATCAGAGCAATCCGCTCGGCGGTCGACGAAGCCGCCTCCAAAGCTGGCCGCAAGGTTACCTTGAAGGTTATCCTTGAGACTGGGCTTCTTGTCACTCCGGAGAATATCGCCAATGCCTCTTTCCTCGCAATGGAGGAGGGTGCGGACTTCATCAAGACATCAACCGGTAAAGTGAGCGTTAACGCCACCCCGATGGCGGCCTACGTTATGTGTGAATCCATCAAAGCCTTTCACGAGAAGACGGGCAGAAAGGTTGGCTTCAAGGCTGCCGGCGGCATCTCCACATCCAAAGATGCGGTCTGCTACCATTCCATAGCCAAATCGATTCTCGGCAATGACTGGCTGAACAAGGATTTGTTCCGTTTCGGGGTGAGCCGTCTTGCCAACTCTTTGATGTCATCTATCGAGCAGAAGACAGTAGTCTATTTCTAGGCTACATCCCGTCCACGCCTTTGCGTTCCTTACCGCCGTTGTCCTTGACGATGTGTTCGTCAGAGATGGCGGCGGCTGTCGTTACAAGATATTCGCGAAGGTCCTGCCATCTGTAGAACGGGCCTACAAAGGATTTAAGGGCAGGGATTGTTGTTTCTTTGTCATTATAGACAAGTTTGACGAGAACGTCTCCCCGCTTGTTCCTGAAGAAGATCATCTGAAGGTTGGACGCCATCGGCATCATTTGAAAATCATACCAATGATTATGCGCTTGGGACGACTTCCAGCGCTCCTCCATTCCGGCGACACGGATAGTGCCGATCAGCGGCAGCAGTCCCACATCGTGACCGAACCTCAGGTCGGCGGCCCTGTTGCTGCCAGGCTTGACCGCCTCGTCCGCTTTGGCGACGATGTCTTCGATCAGAGGTTTTGCGATTGAAGAGACATATTCACCTTCCTCCGCTGAGATTCCATAGCTGTAGTAGAGTTTGTCGTTGCGGCTGATCCAAAAGTTCGTCAGCTCCTCCGTTGTGAAATGACTGAATATGTCAGGACGCGAGTCCGTGTTCGGACTGATTGATCCGGCGAGATAGACATGCTCCATGAACTCCTTTGGCTTTGGAATCAGCGCCGAGGCCTTTGCCGGATCGGTGAATATGGCTTCAAAGAACCTGTCGCAGGAGACAAGACTGTCCAGAAGATGCCTTTTCAGGTCGTTGGATCCTTTCACAACGTTCTTTGTGTCGAGGTCCATACTGATGTAATCCAAGTACTTCGGACCCGTAAGGTAGTGAAAGTCAAAATTTTGTTTTTTTTCTTTCAAAGCGGCGGTGAAGTTGGCCATGCTTATGAGGCATCTAGGCCAGTAACTTGAGACACATTCGATCTCGCCGCGTTTGCCGTTGAACACTTGTGGGTAGTTAGCTGACATCCTTCCTGCGATTCCGCGATGCTCGGCAGCCCCTCTTTCCGACAACATTCCGTACATTCCCTGATGCTCCTTGTCTATGGAGTCTATCTGGCTTTTCAGAAGTTTTCCTTCGGCTGTCAGCAGACCGGCCTTCTCAGCTGCCGTGAGGGTCTCGACCGCTCCCCTGAACAGGCCGGCGGTGGTGTGGTAGCGTGATCCATGCCTTCCGTAGTGGCTGATGTAGAATGGCTTGTAACCTTTCGGAGCCTTGGTGAGAGGTGAGGTGTCATATTCATAATAATGATAGACACCTCCCGCCCGCTCAGGGTTGACCTTTATCAGTTCATTATACGACTGTGCTTTGGTGGAAAAGCAGAACGCGCTGAGAGCCAGCGCTATGGACGCCGCATAAATCGCGGGTTTTCTGAAAGTAGCCATATTTCTTCTAAAAATAATAGTATGCAAAGATAGAAAATAGCCCTTGAATTGCCAAGGAATGCCGATTCTTCACTTAGCCGTTGAATATTTCAACCCACGGATAGTCCCCTCTATCTTTGCACTGTAACTAAAAACCAACTGAACAATGAAATGGTTCTTCAAAATGATGCTGCCGGCTCTGGTGCTGGCGTCGTGCAGCAAAGAGGGTGGGTCTCCGGTGGAGGTCGATCCTGTCAGCACAAAGGAAAAAGTTGAAGTCGTGGCTCATGACAAGATCGAGTTGGGACGGAAACTTGAAAACCCTTATTCCGTGGCCAATGTTGGCAAGGCGCTTGCGGATTTGTACCCTACACGAGGTGGGATTGATGTCCCGGTCACGGATTACTATGTCCGTTTCCTTCCTAAGGATACGGTTCAGTTCAACATTCTGTCGGATCTTGGTGTGGAGATGCTGGACCATCCTATGGATTGTGAGATCGTAAAGGACGGTGACTACTATCATGACCCTTCGGTACCTGAGGGTGAGATCACCTGGCAGTATGCTGTGGTTCCTCCTGATTTCGTCTTTCCGGAAGGCATCCGTCACGAGATTCTGGAAGAGTGTTTCATTCCGGATGATGACGTGGCCACAAGATCTCTTGGTGATTTCGACCTTGACGCTCTGGAAAGAAAGGCGTTCGAACTTACTGACAACTCCGACCTTCTGGAGCCGGTGACCAGGGCTAAAGCGAAACCTTCAGGCAAAATCACGATCGTGGACGACAGGCTAAGGAGTAAGAAAACGGTTGGTGTGGCCGGTGTGAAGATGGTGGCGAATGTCTTTGTGAAGATCGCCACGACTTACACGGACGAGAATGGAGAATACCAATTCTCCCGCAAGTTCTCGGCAAAGCCTCATTACCGTATCTGCTTCAAGAACAGCGTGGGATTCTCAATCGGACTTAATCTCATTTTGATTCCTGCCTCGATTTCGACGATAGGCAAAGGTTCATCGACTGGAATCGATCTTACCATCGACAAGAATTCAGACGCCACCTTGTTCCGCAGGTGCGTGGTCAACAACGCAGCGTACGACTATTTCAAAAAATGTCAGACAACAGGTGTTGCCATGCCTCCTAAGAATCTGAGATTCTGGATTCTGAATATTCTCAGGCCTTCCAGCACCCTGATGATGCATCATGGCGCTTTGCTTGACAACAAACTTGTCAGCAAGTATATCGGAAAGTACACGTCCATCGTGAGGCTTTTCGCTCCGGACATCACCATCGGCTCCAAAGACAAGAACGGCAGCTACTCTGGCCTGTACTCCACCACCATTCACGAGATGGCACACGCAAGTCATTTCAGTAAGGTCGGGACGGATTATTGGAAGAAATATGCCACGTACATCCTTACTTCGTTCGTATCGACAGGTGATTGCTATGGCGTCGGCGGAGGTGAGCATGCAGGCTGCTGTGAGGTCGGAGAGATGTGGGCTTACTATGTCGAGAACATGATGTACAAGGCACGTTATGGTGTCAGCCCTGATTTCGGATTCTCTTATTGGTTCAAGCCTCAGATTTTCATGGAACTTGAGAACGGTGGTATAAAGCGAGCCGACATCTGCGCCTCCATGAACCCATATGTCACCGACATCAGATCCCTCAAGAACGCTCTTCTTGAGAACTGTTCCGGAAAGACGGCGCTGATAAACAAGACTTTCTCAAAGTACAGCAAGTAGTTTTACAATCCTTTTGGCTTCCTGCGCTTGATTTTGTTTGCAGATTCATAAATTATCAGTATATTTGCAATCCACTTCAGGCGCGGGTGGCGAAATGGTAGACGCGCTAGTTTCAGGAGCTAGTGTCAATTGCGACGTGTGAGTTCGACTCTCATCCCGCGCACAGGAACGAGGACAACCGATTCCGGTTGCCCTCGTTTCTGTTATCCGCACTGTTTTTCCGCCTCAAGACCAAAGCAAACTTTTCCTTTGCGCTCTCTTATCGAGAAACTGTTTTAAGGATGTTATGCGTTAATTATATTATTTTGAATAAGCAAATTATTTTTGATTTTTGGCATGGGCGGAAAGAAAGGCTGTTTTCCAGAGGGGAGAGTCGGTCAAAGGGATGGATGAAGAACCTTCCGAGGTGACGGTGAAGAGGGAAGGGCTGACGGAGACGGAATAGGTTTTGGTGTCGGGAGCGAAACGGACCAGATAATGCTCTGGGTTTGCAAGTTTACGGGCGGAGGCAAAACCGGTGTTGATGTACGTCTTAAGCGAACTTCGGTGCTGGAGGATGCTTTGGACATATTCAAGGAAATCCTTCCTTCCGCTGTCCTTGGTCGAGAATGAGCGGTAGATGGCGATTGTGTCGAGGATCACGCGGGCATATTCGTCATCCTTGACGGCGAGAATTTCCTTGAATCGGGGAAGGTCAAAATCTCCGGTCGAGGTGAGATATTCATTGATGTTCAATTCTTTGAGGAAAGAGACGGCTTTGTTGAAGTCGGCCTGGGATATTCCTTTGTCGCCTCGGCTCAGGAGGAGTAAGTAGAAGGTCTTCGCCTGTGGGGCCGACTTGAATCTGATGGTGTCGCCTGATTCGAGAGTGAAGTCGCCTTTTGAGTTGATGCTGATGGGGTTGGTGAATTTCGCCTCAGCGCTGAGGTAGTCGTACAGGAACTTGTAGTAGCCTTTGTAGGAGAGCAGGTCGCGCTTCTCGTCGAAACGGGAGACGAACGTCAGGATCCGCTTTTTCACCTCGGAGGAGAGGTCTATGCAGAGGAAGTCCACCGTCGGCCGCATCGTGTCGCTGTCATCCAGGACTTGACTGTTCCTGATTTTTATTAGCAGGAAGGCTGGATAAGGAATCCTGTCCGGAGTGATGTTGAACCTGGAAAGGATCAGATGGTAGAATGTTCTGGTGTCGAGACTTGCAAGTGATTCCTTGAGATTGCCGGATCTGATTTTGTCCCCGGCCGGCACAAGGTATTCCATTGAGCGCTTGAGGAGTCCGAATTTGTCGTCGCCTTCAAGATGGCGACAAAATTCTCGAAGTATGTCAGGGAGGTAGAAAAATTCTATCCCGATGTCACCGAAAGCCTTTGAGATGAGAAGGTTGTCGTACTTGTCGTCAAGAACTATATGAGCCGCCTCCGAGGTTTTGCCCTCAAGAAAGACGATCTGCCTTTCTGGAACTTCGGATTCCGGCGCGTCAGCGGATATGATTCCGCACCAGTCTCTTGAACCATTGTCGCAGGACATTGAGATTGAGGACAGAAGCAGATTCTCTTCGAAGTCGATGTCGTTGTCGGAGCACATTATCTCGTTGAAGAGATTGATGATTCTCTCTGTTGAGTCTTCGTTCAGATCTTTGATGCATTCCACAGCGCTCTCCAGTGAAAGGTAGTGGATAAGGTCAAGTTCCTGCTGGTCAAGCCCGAGCACAGACTGCAACTCATCCAGAACCGCGACCTCCTTTGAGTGGATCCGGTCATCCGCCTTGACCAGCTCAACAGCGAGCTTCATCACCGCCCGCCGCTGAGTCCCGCTGAGGTCTATGGAGTCTAGGTTCAACATCTGTCTTTTTCCTGTACAAACCATCATTCCTGCGTTTTGAGCAACCCGATTGTGCGCCCGTCCCTCTTTCCGCCAAAGAAAGTGTCGAGGAGCTCACCGAATACCTTGCAACCCTCATCATCGTCTCCGGCAACCTCGAACAGCGTCATCGAGGAGCACAGCTTCTTGGCGTCAATCCCTCCCATAATCCGATGAATATCCTGTCCTTTGTGCTCCAGCAGAGCCTCGGAAATCTCCAACAGCCGCTTCTTCAGCACCGGATCACCGAGATATTCCTTGGCCTCCTTCAACGACGCTATCCCATAATATTCAGAATTGTAGCTCCTCCCAAGCCCCCTGAGCTGAGGGAAGATGTACCAGATCCAATGTGACCTCTTTTGCCCCTGCCGGATTTCCTCCATCGCCGTCTCATATTCCCCGAAACGCTCCTGCGCCTCCTTGAACCTTGCTATGCTCATATTTTGTCAATGATAGTGATGATTGTGAACATTACCGCTATTATATTGATTTATAGAATGTCAACCAGTTTGTCCTGTAGGGTCGCTTGTATAAAAGCCCCATTTCCCATCGCAGTAGGTGAAGCATCCCGTGTTGACTCGGCAGGTATAGCCTTTGAAATATTCACCACCGCTGACGTGGTCGCCAGCAATGTTCCCGTGCGAGAACTTATCCAGCAGTTGCCCCGTGAACGCCGCCTCGCAACAGAATATGATCGTGGAATCCTCGGAGGACGGCATCTTCCCACACACCAGATCAATCCTGTCATAATCCGGACAGTAGATGTCCAACCCCAGAGAATCGTCGGACACAATCTCCATTCTATGTACCTCGCAGATAGACTTCGCTTCCATTTTTGTTTTAGCCTCCTCCCCTGCTTCCACTTCCGCATTTGCCCTCGGGCGTTGGCCGCAGCAAATGGCGGAAAGCAACGCTATTGTGAATATCATCTTTTTCATTCCGGCAAATTTATGAATATATGTTTGTAAAACAAACCCACCTTCAGGGAATTAGATTGCGGAATTAGATTACTCTTAGAAATAGTAAGTAAATCCAGCTCCGATTATAGGGGTATTTGTTTGGCCTAAAATGTTAGGCGTTGGCTTGCAGAATAGTCTCAGGTTTGAGTGTCTCCAGTTAATACCTGTATTTATGAAATATGTCCCAAACTCTTTGGTGTACTCGTCGTCATATAGTTCTAAGGCAAATTCGTAACCGCCTCCAATGTACCAGGAGGCAGAATCGCCTCTGACAATGTTGAGGTTTGTGACCAACTATTGTATAATGGCCTATAAGATAAAGAAAGAAGGACGAGCAGATATGATTGGGGTGCAGGATGTGGTTTTCTGCACCCAAAGTCAATCAGGAATGTCATTACGGGGGCATAACCGTCCTGTTTTGCACCCGAAATATGATAGGCTTGGAACTTGGCGAGGCTGTTTAATCTTTCTTCCATGTCGGTGGAAATTGGCTCAGTTCCTGCGGATAGGCAATTGGAGGTGCCTTGCTGATTTACAAAACGCTTTCATCACAATGTTGGATGATAGCATCTGGAAGGCAGATTGTCCTGAAATTCGCCAAGTCTTGGCTTAGAGTTTTTCAGCTCGGTGGGGCTTCTGTGGCTATGGGCATGTTGTGTGGCTGAAAGAGTTTTGTGGAATAACGGCTGACTCAAGGAGTAAGTTTTGGATTGGCTTCAAGCGCGCTTGATATTGATGATAAATAGGTTAAGTATATGAAAAAGACTTTGGCGATACTGGCGCTAACCATGTTGTGCCGTTTGCTTGCGTTCGCGGACGGGATCGATGTGCTGACGTTGACCGGGCGGACGCGGTTTCGATGTTCGATCATATGGAGTTTGATGGACGAGACTTCGTCAAGGTCACGGATTCGTTTGACACCGGGCAGTTCTTCAAGAAATGACGTGCGCGCCGGAATGCTGGTCTTTCTTTATCAGGGTATTTTTATTACATTTGCAAGACTGGAGCCGGTGCGCAGAAGGAGGAGGATGGATGACGGAAGACGTGGGCCTGGTGATGAGATGTGGCTGTCGATGGGGTCGGAGGACGAAAGTGTGGTCGCGGTTGGAAACACGATGGATCTGCTAAGGCTCGGGGAAGAACACAGAAAAGAAATTTTAATATTCATAGATTATGGAACTTAAAGGATCGAAGACCGAGGAGAACCTGCGCACTGCGTTCGCGGGAGAGAGCCAGGCTCATACCAAGTATTTGTATTATGCCTCGAAGGCGGCGAAGGATGGTTATGTGCAGATAGGCAGGCTGTTCGAGGAGACCGCGAAGAACGAGAAGGAGCACGCCAAGATCTGGTTCAAGCTGCTGCATGACGGCGGAGTGCCTTCCACGGAGGAGAACCTTGCGGATGCGGCTGCTGGCGAGAACTACGAGTGGACGGACATGTACGCCGGGTTCGCGAAGACGGCCAAGGAGGAAGGGTTCGATGAGATCGCTTTCCTGTTCGAGAAGGTCGGGGCAATCGAGAAAACCCACGAGGAACGCTACAGGAAACTTCTGAAGAATGTTCAGGACGCGGTTGTGTTCTCCAAGGACGAGGACATGATCTGGGAGTGCTCGAACTGCGGCCATATCGTTATCGGCAAGAAGGCCCCTGAGGTCTGCCCGGTGTGCAAGCATCCAAGAAGTTATTTCCAGATCAAGGCAGAAAACTATTAATGTCAAGAATATGAAGAAAATGATTGTTGCCGCGGCGGTGGCGCTTGTCTCTTTTTCCGCAAGTGCACAGCCTAAACCTGCCCAGCAGGAGGCGGATTACCAGTTTACTGTTATCAAGGAGAACCCTATCACTTCAGTGAAGAACCAGTACCGTTCCGGTACCTGCTGGTGTTTCTCTACACTTGGATTTCTTGAGTCAGAGGCCATAAGAATCAATAATATAAAGGACACGACCCTCTATCCGGACTTTTCCGAAATGTTCGTTGTCTCACATTCCTACAAGGACAGGGCTGTGAAATATGTCCGCACGGACGGCCACATCAATTTCGCTTCGGGTTCCGAGGCTGATGACGTTCTCCACGTCATCGAGGACTATGGTCTTGTGCCTCAGAGCGCTATGCCAGGCCTCCAGCCGCTTCCGATCCACGGAGAGCTAGACGCCACCACAAAGGCTTATGTCGAAGCCATCGCCAAGAACCCTAACAGAACCCTTTCCACAACATGGAAGAAAGGCTTTGACGCCATTGTGGACACTTATCTCGGCGAGACTCCAGAGACTTTTGAATATAACGGCAAGACTTACACCCCTGCTTCCTACAGGGATGAGATGAGAATCGTTCCGTCTGATTACGTGACCCTTACATCGTTCACCCACCATCCTTTCTACACATCGTTCATCATCGAGATCTCTGACAACTGGAGATGGGACTCCGCTTACAACATTCCTCTTGACGAGTTCATGGAGGTGATCTACAATGCCATTGACAAAGGTTACACCCTTGCATGGGGAACCGACGTGAGCGAGAAGGGCTTCACCAGAAACGGAATCGGTGTTCTTCTTGAAGACGTGAAAGCCACCGCAGGCTCAGATCAGGAGCGCTGGGTCGGCAAGGCTGGTGAGAAGAAGGAAGTTGCTGCCGAGTTGCCGAAGGAAGCTCCGGTGACCCAGGAGTCACGTCAGGAGGGCTTTGACAACAAGACCACCACAGACGATCACGGAATGCAGATCTTCGGTTTGGCCAAGGACCAGAACGGAACTAATTACTTCATGGTAAAGAATTCTTGGGGAACCGCAAGCAAATACGGTGGAATCTGGTACTGCTCCGATTCTTTCGTGCGCGCCAAGTCCATGGACGTTGTTGTGCACAAGGATGCCCTTTCCAAGGACCTCAAGAAGAAACTTGGTATCAAGTAAATGAATATAATTAAGCATATTCCCAACACGATTACCTCTATGAACCTCCTGTGCGGGGTTCTGGGGGTAATCGCTTCTTTGAACGGCAGGCTTGAGTTGGCGTTCATTCTGATGATTTTCGCCGCCGTCTTTGATTTCTGCGACGGGCTTGCCGCAAGGCTTCTGAAGGCCTATTCGGAAATAGGAAAAGAGTTGGATTCGTTGGCGGATGATGTCAGCTTCGGGGTGCTGCCTGCCGTGATGCTGTACCAGATAAGCGGAACGGACATCCTGATCCTGAAATATTTGCCGCTTGTGCTTGCGGCGTTCTCCGCCTTGAGACTCGCCAAGTTCAATCTGGACGAGCGTCAGCACGACAGTTTCATCGGACTCCCGACTCCGGCGGCCGCCATGGTCTGCGGCTCACTGGCGACTCTGGTGACCGTGAGACCTGAATGCTTTCTGGCGCATTGGTGCGCGGGTCCGGTTTTCATACCGGTTCTGACGCTGGTTCTTTGCTATCTGCTTGTCAGTGAGATACCGATGTTCTCGATGAAGTTCGGCGGTGGTAAGAAAGCCTCCAGGTTGGAGGTGGCGAAGAGGATTGCCTTTCTTGTCATCGTCTGTCTTGCGATAATCATCGCGCTTGTAGAGCGCTCCCACTGGTCGTTCATATTCCTGACCAGTTTCTTGGGCTACATACTCATCAATCTGGCGATGAGCGATCTGATGACGGGAAAGTAGCCGAAATCCGGAGACTGTTTTGATTTGTCTTGACAGTTTCTCTTTTGAGTTATGACAGAATCGAGAAAACACGTCATACTTTATGTCCACGGAATGGGCGGGGGCGGTGACAGCCGCATCCCGTCCATTCTGAAGGATAATCTTGGTCCAGATTTCGAGGTCGTGATAAGAACCTACGACTTTGATCCGGAAACTGCTCACGATCAACTGTCCGCTTGGGCGGAGGAAGTTCGGCCTGACCTTGTGATAGGGGAGAGCATGGGAGCCACGCACGCCATCGCCCTTAAAGGATATCCACATCTGTTCGTTTCCCCGTCCCTGAACGCCCCTCGGTATTTCGTGGCATTGGCATGGCTGACTCTGATCCCCGGTGTGACGGCATTGTTTGACAGGATTTACCGTCCGAAGCCAGGTGACAGGCAGAAACTTCATTTCACTTACAAACCTTTGAAAAAGTGGAAGAAAGTCCTCGGTGATGCGCTGAAGAACACTCCACTTAACGGAAGCGATGACTATTTCCATGCCTTTTTCGGCACGTGCGACCATTACCGCCGCAGCGGCGTTGTCTCAATCCGAACCTGGGAAAAATACTTCGGCGGCGGCACATGGACCATCTACGACGGCACCCACTTCATGGAGTATGAATATGTTCTTTCGCTCTTGATTCCTAAAATTCACGAGGTTTTAGGAATATGTCCCTTGGGTGCGTAGGAGACTGTTTTGCCCCCGAAACCTGTCTTTGCAGACCTTACGGGTGCAATAGGCCATGTTTTGCCCCCGAAACCTGTCTTTGCAGACCTTACGGGTGCAATAGGCCATGTTTTGCCCCCGAAACCTGTTTTGGCAGATCTTGCGGGTGCTAAATATGGTCTTTTGCCCCCGCATGACTTCTCTGAAGATAGGACAGTACCGCTTTGGTGATATTGGTCGAGGCTGTTGCAGGATTCAGTGCTTCTGACAGGAGCATTCCATCCGGAGTGATTTGGAGAACATCATCGAAGCCAGCCTCCAGAAGTCGCTGACGGTCGGAGACTTGTCCTGCGAGGAGAACGACTTTGGGACACTTCCCGGGAACGGTGTGCGCCCTGGCATATTCAAGGATTCCGACAGGAACCTTGCCACGTAGGGTCTGTGCGTCGGCACGCCCCTCTCCGGTGATGACAAGGTCGCAGGAGTCCAGTTTGCGGTCAAACCCGGAAATGTCCAGAACCCGTCCGATGCCTTGAACCATTGAAGCGCCGAGCGCTCCGCCAATCGCTCCGCCGATACCTCCGGCCGCTCCGGAGCCCGGGATATTCAGAACATCTCTTCCTGAGAATCGGGAATATGCATCACAAAGCCCTGAAAGCCAGTCGTCCAGATCTTCGACCATCTCGGGAGTCGCACCTTTTTGCGGAGCGAACATCCTTGCGGCTCCACCTAGGCCGCAGAACGGCACGGAAACATCGTAGAAGCCGGTTATCCTGCAGGATTCCAACAATTTGCTGCGTTTTGAGCCGTCTATTTCCTGCACATGTTTTAAGATGACCTTGGAAGAATCTCCTTTGGGAATGACTCTTGGAATATTTCCGCGATTTGACGAGCCGTCTTTGGAAATGGATTGTGTGTCATTCCCGGAAATGAATGAGCGGTTGCTATCTGTATGGAATCTGTACCCCAGCGCCTGAAGGATACCTGTTCCTCCGTCACACGTTGCACTGCCGCCAAGACCAAGCCAGATTTCATCCGCGCCATATTCAAGAGCATCAAGGATCAGTTCGCCTGTGCCGTAGGAGGTCGCCAGAATAGGATTGAGCTCCTCTTTGCGGAGAAGCCCCAATCCGCTGGCCGCTGCGGTTTCTATGATGGCAGTCCTGCCTGCAAGACCGTATTTTGCTGTGATTGAACGCCCAAGTGGATCGTGGCAGGAAACAGTCCTGAATGATCCGCCCAGACATTCTGTCAGAATAGTCGAAAAACCCTCTCCGCCATCGGAAACAGGAACGACTTCCGCTTCGCTTTCATCGAATGCCTCAAGAGCCGCCTTCCCGGCCTGAGCCGAGCTGAGGCATCCCTTGAATGAATCTATGGCGATGAGCGCTTTCATCAGTTTGTGTCCTGTCGATAGGCAAATTATACTCTACTATCTTCAAAGATAGTGAAGATTTTTTTTACCTTTGCAGTTTGAATTGTACAATTTTGGAAATTTGAGTGTTCCGGCGGCACAGCTGTCTGGAAAGTAATTGATAACAGTGAGGAAATTTTTTGCGGTAATATTCTTGGCACTAGCTGTCATTGTGGCTTCCGGCTGTTCAAGGCGGGTCGAAAATGGCTATAGGACAATAGCCTATGTTAATTCCCTCTTGGCTGATTCTATAGCGGAGTTGCGGACATTGGCTGAAATCAACGGCAAGCCTTCCGGAGCGATAGTTCTGGTTGGAGACCCGTCCGGATGTCTGCGTCTCAGCGAAGAAATGATGAATTGTGATGATTTCGACAACATTGACGCGCGAATGGTCAGTGACGGACTGCCGGATTTTGCTGGTGAGACTGTCGTCTCGATACTGAATTTTGCGGACACCGCCTATAAGAACCGGCCAACCACAAAAGACGGACAGACATCCTTGCGGGAACTGACGGTGAACGGCGCGCTCGCCGCACTTCAAATCCCTCCCCGCTGCAAGATCCTCATCATCTGTTCTCCGATTCTTTCCGAATATGGAGGAAGCGATGTAAGTGATCTCTTTGAGAGGATAGGCTGTGATGTTCCTGTAATATATTCTTCGGACACAACATTCTCATTCACTGAAATCTGTTTTAGGAAGATGAGGGAGAGGAATGCTTTCACACACAACATCTCCAATCCTTCCGCAAGGCTGTTTATGGCTGTGCGTGATTCATTGGATTCCAAGGTGTCCATCCTTCCTTTCGTCGACAGCCTTGTTCCGGCTTCGTATCCGGACACTGTCGGGGTTATTGCTCCAAACACTTATTTTTTCCATGTCGTACAAAATCAGCATTAGTCCGGAGGAAATAGAACAACTGGAGCCTTCGAGCTTCCCGGGTAAGATAAAGGTTATTGATAATCAGGGTTTTGAGTTTCTTAAGGCCGTAAGTTACCTCCGGCGGCAGAAGGTCATCGGTTTCGACACGGAGTCCCGTCCTTGTTTTTCGGCAAGCCAACCTCACTATGGGGTCTCTTTGTTGCAGCTCTCCGGCAAGGAAAGGGCTTTCCTGTTCAGGGTAAAGTTGATGGGCGGCATTCCTAAATCATTGCGCAAGATTCTGGCCAGCAAGGAGATCATCAAAGTAGGGGCTGCCGTGACCGATGATGTCCGCGGCTTGAAGAAGCATCACGATTTCGAGCCGAAGGCCTTTGTCGACCTTCAGAAGATGGTATGGGAATATGGCATCAAGGACAAGAGTGTCAAGAAGATGGCTGCGATTATCCTCGGTGTGCGTATCTCCAAGACCCAGCAGTTGTCAAACTGGGAGGCGGATGTCCTTTCTGATTCTCAGCAGGCATACGCCGCGACTGACGCTTGGATCTGCCGCGAAATGTACTACAAGTTGATGGCTTCGGAAAAGAATCCGCTCACTCCTGAACAGATGCTTCCAAGCCCTCCAAAACACACTGAAAATGACAAAGATAATATTAAAGAAAGGTAGAGAGGATTCTCTCTTGAGATTCCATCCGTGGGTATTTTCCGGCGCCATCGCACAGATCGTGGGGAATCCGGCCGAAGGTGACATCGTAGGTGTGTTTTCCCAAGGTGGCGAGTTTTTGGCATACGGACATTATCAGGTCGGTTCGATTGCCGTTCGTGTCCTGAGTTTTGCCGGTGAGGATGTCCTTTCTCCTGACTTTTGGAAGAATATGATTGCCCGGGCGCTCCGGGTACGTGTCGCGGCTGGTCTGGCTGGTGCGGAGGCAACCAACTGCTACCGTCTTGTCCACGGAGAGGGTGACGGCCTTCCGGGCCTGATCATAGACTATTACGATGGCGTCTGCGTGATGCAGGCACATTCAGTAGGAATGTTCCGGGCCAAAGGAGCGATTTGCGAAGCCTTGAAGTCGGTTTACGGTCCGGCTTTGAAAGCCGTTTACGACAAGAGTTCCGGAACAGCCCCGTTCAAGGCCGGCCTCGATCTTGTCGATGGCTATCTATATCGTTCAGAAAACTTCTCAGACAATGAGCAGGTTGTCCTTGAGAACGGCCATAAGTTCTTTGTCAATTGGACAGAAGGCCAGAAGACCGGTTTCTTCCTTGACCAAAGGGAAAACCGAGCCCTTGTCGGGAAATATTCCCGGGGGCGCAATGTGTTGAACCTTTTCTGTTACACAGGCGGCTTTTCAGTGTACGCCCTCGGCGCCGGCGCCGTTCATGTTGATTCCGTTGACAGTTCCCGCAAGGCCGTAGATATGGTTGAAAGGAATATGTCGCTGAATGGTTTCGAGCCATCCCTGCACGCAGGCTTCTGCACGGATGCCATTGATTTCCTCCATAATGTTCCTGAAGACAAATATGACCTGATGATTGTCGATCCTCCGGCATTCGCCAAACACAGAGGCGCACTGAACAACGCCCTGCGCGCCTACCAGCGTCTGAACGCCGCCGCGATCTCCAAGGTTGCCTCCGGAGGCTTGGTGTTCACGTTCAGCTGCTCGCAAGTTGTTGACAAGGAGGCTTTTGCCTTGGCCGTGTTCTCTGCCGCCGCCCAGACCGGCCGCAGTGTGAGGATTCTTGACCGTCTCAACCAGCCGGCTGACCACGCAGTCAACATCTATCACCCTGAAGGCGAGTACCTCAAAGGACTGCTCCTTTATGTGGAGTAGAGTTCAATTGTTTTCGGAGTGAATATGAAAAAAAGGGGACTAAAGCCTGTCCCCTTTCTCATCATAAAGTTCATTCTGCAGAACTGTGAAGTCGGTAACCTCGACAAGGTTGATCCGGCATTTATACTTCTTCTTCCATTTCCCGAGGAAGGATTTGTCTGACAGCACCGCCGCGCCACGTTTAAGGTAAGCTCCCAGAATAGGGCTGACCTTCAGAGTGAGGTCTGTCTTTCCGTGTTCCACGCAGTAGGCGATGTTCCGCTCGATCTGTTCGTCGATGACCGCGCTTGAGGAAATCTTGCCGGTGCCGTGGCACACAGGGCATACTTCCGCGGTGTTGATCTCGGTTACCGGACGGATTCTCTGCCTGGTAATCTGCATCAGACCGAACTTGGTGAGAGGCAGCACGTTGTGCTTGGCCCTGTCACTCTCCATAAGTGTTTGCATGTACTTATGAAGCTCATTGCGGTGCTCCCCGGAATCCATGTCGATGAAATCCACGATCACGATACCTCCCATGTCCCTCAGCCTGAGTTGCCTGGCAATCTCCTCTGCGGCTATCTTGTTGACCTCGAAGGTGTTCTCTTCCTGATTGTCGGTCTTCGCGCGGATTCCGCTGTTCACATCGATAACGTTCAGAGCCTCGGTCGTCTCGATGACCAGATAGGCTCCCTGCTTCATCGGCACCACCTTGCCGAACGAGCTTTTGATCTGCCTTGTGACTTCGAAGTGATCGAAGATCGGATCCTTTCCGTTGTACAGCTTCACTATTTTTTCCTGATCCGGTGAAATCAAGGAAATATATTTCTTTATCTCCTCATAGACCGTCTCGTTGTTGACATGGATGTTTGAGAACGAGTCGTTCAGGAGATCCCTGAGGATGGTGGTGGTTTTGCTGTACTCGGTAAAGAGCAGCTGGATGCTCTTTGACTTGGCGACTTTCTTCCATGAAGACTCCCATTTTTCAATCAGGGACTTCAATTCGGCGACGAGAACCGCGGCGTTCTTGCCTTCGGCCGCCGTGCGGATGATGGCGCCGTAATTCTTGGGAAGTATGCTTCTGACGAGAGTCTCAAGCCTTCTCTTTTCTTCCTTGGAGGAAATCTTTTGGGAAATGCTCACCTTCTCTGCGAAGGGAATCAGTACAATGTTGCGTCCTGCCAATGAAATTTCCGCGGTCAGTCGTGACCCTTTCGTGGAGATAGGCTCCTTGACGATCTGCACTATCATCATCTGACCCGGCTTCAACACATTCTCGATGCGGCCTTCCTTCTCAAGGACTGGACCGACAGGGATGCTTGAATACAACTCTCCGAGATCCGTGTTCGGGTTGCTCTTGCGTACGAACTCGTCGAACGACGTGAAGTAGAGCCCCAGATCCAGATAATGAACGAATGCTTCCTTCTTGTCGCCGATGTCCACAAAGGCAGCATTGAGCGCAGGAAGAATCTTCTTCACTTTCCCCAGGTAGACATCCCCGACGGAAAAACTGTGCCCTTTGCTGGACTCTTTGTTAAGTTCAATCAGCCGATGGTTTTCCATCAGCGCGATGTGAACTTCTGTCGATGTGACATCGACAATCAAATCTTTCTCAGATTTTTCTGACTCCATAAGGAAATAACAATGGTGATAAAATAGTATGGCGTTCAGCCAACATATTCATTGATGGTAATAAAAAAGGCTGTCCGGCACTTCCGGTCAGCCTTTTTCTTCTAGCAGACTGCTAAAATGGCAGGCACAGAAGCGCTTTACTTCTTCTTGTGTCTGTTCTTGCGCAAGCGTTTTTTACGCTTGTGCGTCGACATCTTATGTCTCTTTCTTTTCTTTCCGCTTGGCATAATAAAAAGAATTTAAAAATTTATTTTTCCTCCTTTACTGCGTTCACGAAGATCTTTGCTGGCTTGAAGGCCGGGATATCGTGAGCAGGGATGGTCATAGTTGTCTTCTTGGTGATGTTCCTGGCAGCCTTCTTGGCCCTGTGCTTTACGATGAAGCTGCCGAAGCCACGGAGGTAAACAGGCTCTTTCCTGATGATGGAACCCTTGACAGTCTCCATGAAAGCCTCGATAACGGACTGAACTGCGATTTTCTCGATTCCGGTTGACTTTGCAACCTCATTTACGATTTCTGCCTTTGTCATAATCTATTAATTAATTATTGGAATTACCATAATAATCCCCAAAAGTTCGTTTTGGGGATGCAAAAATAGACTTATTTTTTTAATATTCAAAATCATATACATAAATTATTGTCCATATTTTTTTGGCACGGTGATTGACCATATTCGGAAATGCTTCGTGGACTTGTGCATTTCTGACAATTTGGCAGGGTGAAGTCCATGGCATTTTAACGCTGAACATTATGAACACAGACATTAATAAAGACATTTTCTTCCCGGCCGGGACCGCGGAAGTGAATATAATCCCTGTTGTTCAGGGAGACGAGCAGATGAAGGTGGAAGCCGGTGACCTTCCTGACACTTTGCCTGTCCTCGCGCTGAGGAACGCGGTGCTTTTTCCGGGAATGGTTTACCCTGTCACCATAGGGCGGCAGAAATCAATCACTCTGATCAAGGAGGCCGAGAAGCTCGATTCCTTCATCGGAGCGGTTCCGCAGGTGGATATAACCGTCGAGGATCCGTCCGAGGCTGATCTTTATGAATATGGTACCGCCGCCCGGGTCATGAAGGTTCTTGAGATGCCGGACGGCACGATCACCGCCATCCTTCAGGGTGTCAAGCGTATACGTCTGGACGGTGTCTTGTCGTACGAGCCGTACATCACCGCTAAGGTGAAGTATATCGAGGACATTATTCCGGAGAACGACAACAGCACCAAGATGATAGCGGAGTCCCTCAAGGAGAAGGCAGCCGTCATCATAAAGTCCTCGTCCTTCGCGCCTAAGGAGGCTGTGGGGGCGCTCAAGTCCATTGACAACTATGCTTTCCTTGTGAACTTCATCGCAACGACCGTCGAGATAGAGAACTTCATGGAGAAGGTCCAGCTGCTCGGAATCGACGACATCACCGTCAGGGCCATGAAGCTTCTTCAGGTTCTGGACACGCAGATCCAGCTTCTGAAAATCAAGCAGGAGATCAACCAGAAGGTGAAGAGTGACATCGACCAGCAGCAGAGGGAATATTACCTTAACAATCAGCTCCGAACCATTCAGGAGGAACTTGGTATGGACGAAGAGGAGGAGTTCGAGAAATTCCGCGCGAAGGCCAAGACAAAGAAGTGGCCGGAGGCTGTCGGAAAGCAGTTCGAGAAGGAACTCGCCAAGCTTGAGAAGTACAATCCTTCCTCGCCTGACTACAGCATCCAGTACAACTACATCGAGTTTATGCTTGACCTGCCGTGGGGCGAGATGTCGAAGGACAATCTGGACTTGAAGCACGCACAGAAGGTTCTGGACAGCGACCACTATGGCCTTGACACTGTCAAGGAGAGGATCATTGAATATCTCGCCGTCCTCAAGCTGAAAGGCAACATGAAGTCCCCAATCCTTTGCCTGTACGGCCCTCCGGGAGTCGGCAAGACCAGCCTCGGCAAATCCATCGCCAAGGCTCTGGGCAGGAAATATGTCAGGATAGCCCTCGGCGGCATGCACGATGAGGCTGAGCTGAGAGGACACAGGAAGACCTATGTCGGTGCCCTTCCGGGACGTATCCTGAACGGAATCGACAAGGCCGGCACATCCAACCCTGTCATCGTTCTGGACGAGATTGACAAGGTCGGCAACGACTACAAGGGCGACCCGTCTTCGGCGCTTTTGGAAGTGCTTGACCCTGAGCAGAACGTGGAGTTCCACGACAACTATCTGGACATCGACTACGACCTTTCCAACGTGCTGTTCATCACCACCGCCAACAACATTTCCACGATCCAGTCCGCCCTGCTCGACAGGATGGAACTGATCAACGTCACCGGCTATCTGGCAGAGGAAAAAATGGAGATCGCAAAGCGCTATCTTGTGCCTAAGCAGCTGGAGGAGCACGGAATAGGCAAGAAGGAACTCCGCATCGACAAGGCCGCTTTGGAAAAAATCATTGATGAATATACCCACGAGTCAGGAGTCCGTGGCCTTGAGAAGCAGATTGCCAAGATCGCCCGTGTGACGGCCAAGAAGATCGCTCTTGGCGAGAGTTATCCGGCTGTAATCAAGAAGGAACATCTGAAAGAATATCTTGGACTGCCGACCAACTTCCATGACCTCCAGAAAGGCAATGAGGCTCCGGGTGTCGTCACCGGTCTTGCGTGGACGCAGATGGGAGGCGAGATCCTGTTCGTGGAGAGTTCAGTCAGTGGCGGCAAGGGTGTCATGACGATGACCGGCAACCTTGGTGACGTGATGAAGGAGTCCGCAACGATCGCCTACCAGTACATCAAGGCTCACCCTCAACTTGCCAAAATGACATCCGAGGAGTTCGCCGCAAAAGACATCCACGTCCACGTTCCTGAAGGGGCCGTGCCTAAGGACGGACCGTCCGCCGGTATCACGATGGTCAGCTCTATGGTTTCCGCCCTGCGTGGCGAGGCCGTGAAGCCAGGGATCGCTATGACCGGTGAGATGACGCTCAGGGGCCGCGTGCTCCCTGTCGGCGGCATCAAGGAGAAGATCCTTGCCGCGAAACGCGCCGGAGTGACCGAGATCGTGATCTCCGAGGACAACCGCAAGGATGTCGAGGACATCAAGCCAATCTACGTCGAAGGGTTGTCGTTCCACTATGTCAAGAACATTGACGATGTGGTTTCGTACATATTCAAAGATTAATTTCTATCTTAGCGGCCGATAAGGGATCCTCGGAAAATCGCCGGCTCGCCCAAAATAATGGCAGGTGCTTTCGGGGGATTGTTAGACAATCTGTTATGGACGTAAGGATAGAACAAAGTTGGAAGCAGGCGCTGCAAGGTGAGTTTGACAAACCCTACTTTGCCGCGCTTGTGCGTTATCTGCACGGTGAGAAGGCTCAGGGAAAGGTGATTTTTCCTCCCGGCCCGGAGATATTCAAGGCTTTTGAGCTGACTCCTGTCGATCAGGTGAAGGTTGTGATTCTCGGTCAGGATCCCTATCACGGCTACGGCCAGGCGATGGGGTTGAGTTTCTCGGTTCCGGACAATGTTCCGGCTCCGCCGTCGCTCAAGAACATATTCAAGGAGATTGAGGATGATCTGGGAATAAGGATGAGCGGCCGTCCGAACCTTGAGAAGTGGGCGCGTCAGGGCGTGCTGCTTCTGAACTCTATCCTGACAGTTCGCTCCGGTGAGGCTGCGTCGCACAGCGGAATCGGCTGGCAGCAGTTCACCGATGCCGTCATCCGTTATATTTCAGATAATTGCAATGGCGTTGTCTTTTTGTTGTGGGGCAATTACGCCCGCAGCAAGAAGGAACTGATCGATACGTCACGTCACTATGTGCTGGAGGCGGCGCATCCGTCTCCGCTTGCCAGAGGATCGTTTTTCGGCTGCCGGCATTTCTCCAGGGCGAACGAGATCCTCGTGGGTGAGGGCAAGACTCCTATCGACTGGCAGTTGTAATGCGGTTGAGACTAAATTCAAAGAATTAATAATGAATCACACAGCATTGTTTCCTGGGTCGTTCGACCCGTTCACGTCAGGTCATCTGAATATCTTGACCAGAGCCTTGACGATTTTTGACGAGGTCATTGTGGCAGTGGGAATCAATCAGGACAAGCGTGGCTTCTTCACTATGGAGCAGCGCGAGGACATCATCCGTCAGGCTACCCGAGGAATGAATGGAGTGAGAATCATTCATTACGAGGGACTTACGATTGACATTTGCCGTGAGCTCGGAGTCCGCCATATTGTCAGGGGAGTGAGGAATATGACCGATTTCGACAATGAGCAGGCGATTGCCGATGCGAACCGCCATCTGGCTCCGGAGGTGGACACCATCATAATCCCGACCGCCCAGGAATATTCACACATCTCCTCTTCGGCCGTGCGTGATGTGGTGCGTCATCACGGCGATCTCTCGCAATTCATTCCTGAGGGCGTTGTTCTGCCGGAAGTGAAATGAGAAGGTTCGCAGGCATATTCATTGGCTTTTTTCTATGGCTGGCGCCGTCGTTCCTTTGCGCCGGGCAGGTCGATTCCTCCCGTTTGGCCGCCTTGGACGAACGGTTGGAGGAATATTTCCGAACTCTGGAGCCGGAAAGGATCGAGGTGAAGAATGAGGAATGTGACTTGTTGATCAGTTCGGCCAAGGATTCGCTTTTGCGCCGCCACATCGCCTTGAAGATTTACGACCATTATCTTGAGTCTCCGGTAATGGGAGATGAGGCAGTGGCCATCCATCTGACTGACAAATGGTTCGCTCCCGGCCTGATAGACATGGGCGGGGATGAGGTTCTTTTGAACGCCAAGGTCTATGCCGACTTCAACCGGCAGTCTCTGTTGGGGATGCCGGCGCCGTCCGTGGTCATGGAGACTCCTGATGGTGGGAAGGTTGAGATCGGCGGACACGCGAGCCGCTATCGGGTGCTCTTTTTCTACGACACGGATTGCTCCAAGTGCAAGCTGGAGACTGTCCTTTTACGGGCTAAACTCAATACAAGGGATTGGCCTGTCGATGTTTATGCCATCTACACGGGCACTGACCCTGACAGTTGGAGGGAGTGGCGCCAGTCTAAATTCGAGGTGCGTGCACCCAAGACCAAGGTCATCCATCTCTGGGATCCTGAGGTCACGTCTGATTACCAGATGAAGTATGGCGTGCTTCAGACTCCGAGGATGTTTCTCCTTGACCGTTCCGGGACCATCATCGGCAGGGGAATGGACACACGCGCCCTGGACCAGCTGCTTGGCATCGTGCTCGCTGACACAGCTTATGAATATGGCGGCCAGGCTTCGGCTGCTTTGATGGACAAGTTGTTCGCTTCGTATGATGATGACGCGCCTGATTCGTTGTCAAGAGTTCGTCCAAATTGGTCGCAGAGCTTGTCGAAGCGCCTGTCGAAGCGTCCGGACACCGCGAGAATCCTGTCAATGGCCAAGGCCTTGGAGAACCGTACTCTGGCCAAAGGCGACACTATATTCTTCAAGCACCTTGAAGGCGACCTGCTCTACTGGCTGACCTCCCGCCGCGACGAACGCAGCAAGGAAGGCACTCTCCCTTTCATCAATGAATATATCCTCTCACGTCCAGACATCTGGAACACACAGGACGACACCATCAAGGTCGTGGGTCTTGCCCGCATGATGAAAGACCTGCTTTCCCGCACGCCTGTCGGTTCGAAATTGCCCGATGCCAAGGAACTTATGTCCGGCGTTGTCAACGTCTCTTCCCTTCATGGCTGGACTAAGGACTGGGACCGCATGCGCAGAAAAGGAGGCTATATAGTATTCCACACCGAGGGCTGCCCGGTCTGCAAGGCCGAACTCGCAGCCGCTGATTCTTTGGGCCTGAGGGCTTTGGATGTGAATGTCGATGAGATTATGGTCTCCAACCCGGATCTCGCCAAGGTTCTTCTCGACACTTTCGACCTTTCCTCCATGCCGTTCATCATCGAAATCGGCCGCCACGGTGTCATCCGCCGCCGCTACGTCTCGTTTTTATTTGGTCGCTGTGGTTCGACCCTTCGACAAGCTCAGGGACCGCAGGCTCACCAACCGTGGTTCGGCCCTTCGACAAACTCAGGGACCGCAGACTCACCAACCGTGGTTCGACAGGCTCACCAACCGGTCGCTGAGCTTGTCGAAGCGACATCTATCCAGTAATACTCCGCAGTATCCTGGTCAGTTGGTCGGAGCAGGAGGTACCGCGGCCGTGGCAGTTGACCCCAGACAGAATCTCGACAGCTTTGCCGGCATCCATGCCTTCCAGAAGCCTTCCGATGGCCTGAAGGTTTCCGTCACAGCCTTTGATGTAGTGAAGGTTGTGGATCTTTCCGTCAACAAGGTCAAAGTCAATCTGTGCTGAGCACACCAAGGCGCTCGGAACCGCTGTTATGTGTCTGACACCGTCAGTCGTTTTGTCAGTAATTATCTTGAAATCATCTCCGATGTTCATTGCGGTAATCATTAAACGATTAATATGACAAAATTATAAATTTTTATAAAATTAAACGTAAATTTGCACGGCATTTGAAGAGAACCAATGCCGGAAAAAACAGATAATTAATTTCTAAATTCATAGAATTATGGTATCATACAAAGATCTTGGCCTGGTCAACACCAGAGAGATGTTCGCAAAGGCCGTAAAGGGTGGTTACGCTATCCCTGCTTTCAACTTCAACAACATGGAGCAGCTTCAGGCTATCATCCAGGCTGCGGCCGAGGAGAAGTCACCTGTCATCCTTCAGGTTTCCAAGGGAGCCCGCAACTACGCTAACCAGACCCTTCTCCGTTACATGGCAGAGGGAGCCGTACAGTATGCGAAGGAACTCGGTTGGGAGCATCCTCAAATTGTTCTTCACCTTGACCATGGTGATAGCTTCGAGCTCTGCAAGAGCTGCGTTGACATGGGATTCTCATCTGTCATGATCGACGGTTCCGCTCTTCCTTACGAGGAGAACATCGCCCTCACCAAGAAGGTCGTTGAGTACGCTCACAAGTATGATGTCACCGTTGAGGCAGAGCTTGGTGTTCTCGCCGGTGTTGAGGATGAGGTTTCCGCTGAGGAGTCTCACTACACAAAGCCTGAGGAGGTCATCGACTTCGCCACACGTACAGGCTGCGATTCACTCGCCATCTCCATCGGTACTTCTCACGGTGCCTACAAGTTCAAGCCGGAGCAGTGCACAAGAGACCCTAAGACAGGCCGTCTCGTTCCACCTCCACTCGCTTTCGATGTTCTTCACGAGATCGAGAAGAAGCTTCCTGGATTCCCTATCGTTCTCCACGGATCATCTTCAGTTCCTCAGGAATATGTCGACATCATCAACCAGTACGGTGGCAAACTTCCTGACGCTGTAGGTATCCCTGAGGAGCAGCTTCGCGAGGCCGCCAAGAGCGCTGTCTGCAAGATCAACATCGACTCAGACTCCCGTCTCGCCATGACCGCCGCCATCCGTAAGGTATTCGCTGAGAAGCCAGGTGAGTTCGACCCGAGAAAGTACCTCGGACCAGCCCGCGACGAGATGAAGAAGCTCTACGAGCACAAGATTGTTGACGTCCTTGGTTCAAACGGCAAGGCTGAGTAGTTGGGCAAAGGATTTAACCTATTGACAATCAACAGATAGAATAATTCCCTCCAGTTGTCATCAACTGGGGGGAATTTGTTAACGTGTTTACAGCCAGTAACTTGCCCTTCACAGCTGCTGAATTGCCTTGATTTCAGAAAGTGCTGCTCTGTCTGTATGACAGATTCCGTGGTAAAAAAAGGTTTGGGATTCTAATTATTATGCGTAATTTTACGAAAAATTTGAACCACATAATTGAGTATGCGTATCAATATGGCGCTTATCGCGGCGATTATATTGCTTTTTGTTATTCTGCCCGCTTCGGCGCAGGACGGTAACTTGGTGAATATCGGGCTGCAGGCCAGAGTGGATTACCAGCGGGAGTATCTGGACGGCGATGCCGTCAAGGACAACTGCGGATTCAAGGGCAAGAATGTCAGCATCCTGATAAACGGAGAGTTCAACGAACATTTCTCCTACAACTACCGCCAGCGGCTCTACCGAGGCCACGGCAGCGAGAGTTTTTTCAATGCCACCGACTTCCTGTACCTTACCTACAAGCCGGACGAGCACTGGAGTTTCTCCGGAGGCAAGCAGATAGTCGAGATAGGAGGCTATGAATATGACCTCGCTCCGATCGATATTTATTTTCTCTCGGAATATTGCAGTAACATCACCTGCTACCAGATGGGTGTGAATGCGGGATATTCATTCGACGGGGGCAAGGATATGCTCCGGATTCAATTCTGCCAGAGTCCGTTCCGGCAGGAGAACAGCGATATGTATGCCTACAACCTGATGTGGAACGGCTCGCACGGCTGCTTCGACTCAATCTGGTCGTTTAATATGATTGAATACCTTCCGGGCAAGTTCATCAATTATCTCGCTCTCGGCAACCATTTCACTTTCGGCAAACTCACGGTTTTCGCTGATTTTATGAACCGGTCGCTCGTGGACAATATGTCCTTTCTGAGAGATTTCACGGTCATCGGAAAGGTCGCATATTCATTCAACGAGAAACTGAATTTGTTCGGCAAGGCCAGTTATGACCGGAATGACCTTGATGAGGGAGGGGATTGGTGCGTGATGCCCGGGACTTCGATGGGAAGAATAGGCTGCGGCGTGGAGTATTTCCCGCTTGCAGACAAGCGAATCCGCCTGCATGCCACATTGTGCCACACATTCGGGGACAACGGCAATCCAGCCGGAGCCTTGCTTGCAGACCAGCAGGTCGCCAGCGTCGGCCTCACATGGAGGATGAGTCTGCTCAAACGCTAATCAATGAATATTCCGCTTCAACAGCGTTAACAAACCAGTTATGAATAAGACCAAAAGAAAGTCTTTCAGCCCTGCTTTGAACGGGGTGATCTGCCTTGTCATCGTCATTGGTTTCTTCGCCTATCTGGGCGTTTCGATGGGCATGGCCAACATGCTCAACACAGTGATGAAGACCGCTCATGACCTGCTGATCAACACTGTGTTCTACTTGATGTCCATCTGTGTGCTGATGGGTGCCCTTAGCCGTCTTTTCGCGGAGTTCGGGGTTGTCTCCCTGCTGGAGAAACTGCTGCGCCCCCTGATGAAACCGCTGTTCAACCTTCCTGGCGTGGCCTCGCTTGGGGCAGTGATGACATTCCTGTCGGACAATCCGGCAATCATCTCGCTGTCCAAGGACAAGCGGTTCAGCAAGTATTTCAAGAAGTACCAGCTGATTTCCCTGACCAATTTCGGAACGGCTTTCGGAATGGGGCTTATCGTTATAGTCTTCATGATGGGGCAAGGCTTCTTCAAGGAGTCTTTAGTAGGCCTTTTCGGAGCTTTCTGCGGTTGCATTGTCTCCACTAGGCTGATGCAGAGGTTCACGCTGAAGGCTTATCCTCAGTACCTTACGGAAGAAGCCTGCGAAGATCTTGAGGAAGAGGAGGCGGAGGAGAAGGAAGAGGAGAAAAAGTCGCTTTTCACCAGGATCCTGGACTGTCTTCTGGACGGTGGCCGTTCGGGAGTCGAGGTGGGTATGTCCATCATCCCGGGAGTGCTGATCATATCAACTTTCGTGATGATTCTGACCTTTGGCCCTTCAGCCTCCGGCGCTTACACCGGGGCAGCCTACGAAGGCGTTGAGATTCTTCCATGGTTGGCAGACAAGATAGATTTCGTCTTCAAGGCGTTGTTCGGATTCAATGATCCTCACCTTGTGGCATTCCCGATCACATCTCTAGGAGCGGTCGGCGCGGCTCTCAGCCTTGTGCCTAACTTTGTTGCGAACGGCTGGGCTGACGGCAACTCCATTGCGGTCTTCACGGCGATCGGAATGTGTTGGAGCGGGTTTCTCAGTACCCACACGGCCATGCTTGACTCATTGGGTTACAGGGAATTGACCCCGAAAGCCATCTTAGCCCACACTATCGGAGGTCTGGCTGCGGCTTTCGTCGCCCACTGGGTGTACGTTCTGGTCTCCTTGCTTTAAATTTCGGTCTGTCTCTGACACTTAGGCGCTTCGGCAAACTCGGCAACCGACTATCTCATTTTCCCGAGATTGAACGAAATCCCGAAGTTGATGTTGGTGTTCAGCTTGCCGTAAGGATAGAGAATCCCCTCGTCAGCCTTTGCGAAATCGAACGTCAGATGGTCGGATCCGATGAATATGTTGAATCCGGGAACATGGATTCCCATCACGGCTCCGACCGTCGAACCGAACTTGGACACCGCATAGTTGACACCGCAGCTGAACCATTTCGCCGGCTTGAGGTTCGCGAACAGTCTGGCTTCTGTCCATGTGAAAACCCCATTGATGTAGGTGGAACTGAGAAGTCCGGCTGAAAGTCCTTTGTAGAAAGGCATTGTGTATTCCACGCCCGCATTGACTGTGGCGGCTATCATTCCGCCGTCGGTTCCGTCCTTTTCGGTTCTTCTGAAATCGAACATATCCGCCACATCATCGGTCAGGTCATCGAACTGGTTCTTGAGTGAATTTTCCTTGTCACCGTCAAAAGAGACGTTGTCGAACCCGTCGAACGACCAGCCTTCGCCGCTTGTCTGAGCCACTGTGGTATTCCTCCAGGACATATAGCCTAAATCGTTCACAGCCAAAGAAACCTTGAGGCCGTCGATGATTTCCAGTTCAGCGCCCAGATCGATGGCCGCTCCGAAACCGCTGATGTAAGATCCGTCACGGACATCTATGTTGTCGAAATCAAGCATGTCCCTGTCTTTGTCAGTTACTGTTCCGCTTTCACCCTTCGTCGGAATATTCATGAAAGATGACGACTTCAGAATTCCATGTGATTGGATAGACCATTTGTCCTCGGTCATCTGGATGTTCATTCTGTCGATGTCCGCCTCCACATTGGCCGCTCCCACGAGAAACTTGACTCTCGCTCCCACGTTCAGGCGTTCTGTGACGCTGCGGCTGTAGCCTAATGCGAATTCCACCCTGCTGTTTATCTTGGCCGAAAGATCGGATATGTCGTAATGCTGGAACTGCCCTGCGTTCTTCATGAAGTCAAAGAGGCTGTATGGCAGATTGACAGCCACGCTTGTCCTCATGTTGACATCGAACGAGAAGAATGATTCATTCCGGCGTATGCCGAATGACATCAGGGAGATTCTGTTGTCCAAATTGAGCTGGTTGTTTGCGCTCAGCTTGCCGAGAAACTCGTTTGCCGGAACTGCAGAGTTCATGAAAGTGGTGAGTTTACCGTCAACAGGGTAAAGGAATGTGTTGACTCCTATGTTGCTCTGGGTCTCCAGATTGAAGGAACTCAGAAGAGGAACCGCAAAGTAACTGGTGGCCGACGAGAACGCAGGGTTGAACTGATGTCTGTGGTTGTAGCCTTCGAGGAAATATGTCGATCGGAAGGTCTGCTGCGCGAAGACGTTGCCGGCGGCAAGCGCCATCATGATGAATATGATTGTCTTTTTCATTTGTCTCGGAATATGTTACGATTATTACTGTGATGAATCCTGACTGTCGCCGATCCGCTTTGTCAGAGTTCCGTGGTGACTGATCCCTGGATCTGTATCTTCATGTTTTCCAACCTGACGCCCTGATTCTCGTTCAGGCAGACACCTTGATGTACGCTGTCTGTCCCAGAGGCACTCAAGTTCAGCCTGACTCCGTCCAGTCTCCTCATGTCATCAGCTGTGGCCTTGAGGTTCAGGCTCATCGGATTCCGGCTTGGATTCCCGATACTGCCGGCCGAGATGTTCCCGTCAATCTCTATCGCGATCCCCGGGATGACTTTGGCGTTTTTGTCAATGGCTGTGGCCGTCAATCTTATGCCTAAAGGAATCTTGTTCACGAAATCGAAAGCCACATCGGCGCTATTGATATCGAAGTCCTTGCCGCCGCCGTCCTCGGGGTTGAAAGTATCGTTCCAACCGGTGAAGTCCGTGCTGTAGTCGAATCTCAACCCGCTTCCGAACGCCAGAGGCGCGATGATGTCGTAACTGCAATAGAACGAATAATCCTTGCCTGTCTGCACGGTGACGAACTCGTCCTTTACCTTGACCTCGACATTCGCTATGCCGATCCGTTCAGGGACGTTCTTCACGATGTCCGACAGGTTGGGCACCTTGATGTTGGAGTAACCGTCAGGGGCGTTCTTTCCGGTGCGCGAGAGGAAAATCCTGTTCGTCTTTCCGGCCTCTATGCCGATTTCCTCCGTGGCCGCACCCTTGCTTCCGATGTGTACCGTGTTCTTCAAGTCTCCCTTGTAGGACTCAAGGTCGGCGTCAAGCGTCAGCGCAAGCGGGCTTCCGTTGCCTACAAAAAGCATTGCCTGAGGGTCGTACAGATCCAGTACGGTTCCGTCACCATTCACGAAATCAGGAAGTGTCCCGACATTGACCGTCAGAGGTTTGATGTTTATCTTCGGGTCGGCCTTGATTGTCGCGCCGCTCACGTCAACGGAACCGATGGCTATGCTGACATCCACTTGAATCTTTTCCGGAATGGAGGAGAACGTGCGGCCAAGATCGTCGGAGAGCATCTTCACATCGAATCCGGAGATTTCGATGCCATCGTTGACGGTGATCCTGTGCTTGTTCCCGAGAAAACCCTGACCGGCCGGCATCCTGTCAAAATCGATACCGGTGATTTCAAGGCTGACGGATCTTGGCGATTTTCCGACAGCCACCGGATCAAAATTCAGGATATTCCTTTCCTTGTCGAATGAGAACTTGACATCGCTGTTCTCCGTCGTGACCTTTCCGATCCTGAGATAGTCCGGGAAGTCTAAGGAAAGCCCGGAGACCGTGGCCTTGCCTACATTTGTCCGGAACGAGATTGTGCCGGACGCCTTCCCCGTCACATCCTTCACATCGATGATCTCCTCCGGAACCGCCTCGTCGATGACGACCGGAGTCGATGACCGGTTGAAGCGTCGTGTGATTGTCAGGCCTGACGGCAACGGCAGTTCAGGATATACGATGCCCAACTCGCCCATGATCTGCGAACGGTTGATGTCGGCCACGAAACCGCCCTCGTTCACAAGGTTCTTGGTGATGGAGACTGAAGGCACGGAGAATGTCGTCTCTGTACGGTTGCCGGACAGAAACAGGGAATAGTCTCCGTTCATGCCTACGGCCAGCACTCCCATGCTGTTCTCGTCAATGTCCAGAAGATCCGAGATCAGGATGGTTTCAGAGTTCCCTATCGGAGCGCAGATATTTCCTTCGATGCTTATTGTCTTGTCGATATCCTTGGTCAGGTCGTAATCTTCATTGACACAAGAAATGAGTGCGGCCGTGATCGCTAACGCTGATGCCGCTGACAGCGCTGATTGGGTTAGGAATGACATAAATAGATGGTTTTCAGCAACCGACATTAAATTTCGGAGACAAATTTAAGAAAAAAACAGAAGATAGTCAATGAAAAGCTGTGTGAAAATGCCTATTTTTGTATTCTATGGACATGATTCAGACAATCGAGATCTTCGCACTTGTGACGGGTGTTCCCTACATCGTTCTGGAGGTTCTCCAGAAGAATGCCATGTGGTACTTCGGAATCGCCACCGGGCTAGCATGCGCATATTCATTCGCCGCACAGAATCTTTGGTCGAACATGGCCCTGAACCTATATTACGCAGTGATGTCGGTATGGGGGCTTTGTCAGTGGAGAAAGGACAGCAGGGCGCTTGCCGAGACCGGATGTGGTCCGGACACTATGGTACACCTGGGGCGGATGGACGGAAAGACGGCGTTGTGGAGCGCTGTCATATTCGTGGCAGGGACAGCCTTGCTGGTCTGGATTCTCCGCGCTTTTGGCGGTTCCAGCACCTGGTTGGACGCTGCTTCGGCTATGATGTCAGTGGTGGCGACCTACTGGCTCGGCCGCTCGATTCCGTACCATTGGATCATTTGGATCATCGCGGACGTCATTCTTGTGGCTATGTGTTTCATGGAGGGACAGTATTGGCTGACGCTTTTGTATCTGGGCTATGTGGCGGCTGCGGTGTATGGCTTGTTCCACTGGCTTCGCAAAGGGAAATATGTTAACTGATAATCAATGACTATGGCTGATTTTTGCAAGAAATTTCTTTGTGCGGCGCTGGCCGCTTTTGTGGCGGCAGTGTCATCCGCGCAGGATAAGAAAATCGTCTACAGTGACGCGTCTGCCTTTCCGCTGTACGGAAAGTGCATAGAGGAAACATCCGCTCGTTACGAGCGTCTGCCGATGGAATTCAAGGACACCATAAGGAAACCATTGTGGGATCTCGGCCGTAACTCGGCCGGTCTTTACATCCGTTTCCGATCCAATTCATCAAAGGTCTGCGCCCGGTGGAAATCTACCAGCCCTCGTCAGTATATGCCTCACATGGCGGACGTCGGCGACAGCGGCTTGGATCTTTACATCCTTACCGAAAAGGACGGATGGCGTTTCGCAGGAAGCGGCTTTGAGTGGGGAGGGCGCGACAAGAACGTCAAGAACAAGACTCTTGTCGCGAATATGGATCCTCTGATGAGGGAATATATGCTTTATCTTTCCCTGTACAACGGAATAGATGAACTCGAAATCGGTGTCGATGAAGGCTCTGTGATAGAATCTCCGGCTGTGGAAAGCCCTAAGGTTGAGCGTCCTGTGGTTATGTACGGGACGAGCATTCTTCAGGGAGGTTGCGCGTCCCGTCCCGGAATGGCCTTCACGGCGATTCTTGGACGAAAACTCGACAGGGAAGTCATAAACCTTGGCTTCAGCGGCAATGCCAAACTGGATTACGAGATCGCCGAATATATCACCCGGGTTTCCGACCCCGGGCTGATCGTGCTGGATTATGTCCCGAATTCCACCGCCGATCTGATCGAAGAGAGAGGGGAGAGGTTCTTCAGGATTATAAGGGACGCTTTCCCGGATGTGCCGGTGATATTCGTTGAGGATCCGACATTCCCGCACACCAGGTTTGACCGGGAGGCACTGGAAGATGTCACTTCCAGGAACGAGGCTCAGTCCGCCCTTTATAAAAAATTAAAGAAGTCTGGAGAAAAGAGGCTGTACTATGTTTCGACAGAGGGCCTGATCGGAGAGGATGGAGAGGCCACCGTGGATGGTATTCATTTCACCGACCTTGGAATGATGCGCTACGTTGAGAAGGTTCTGCCTGTAATGAGGAAGGCATTGGGAAAATAGAAATATTCAGAGGAAAGAAGTATCTTTGCAGAATGAGGATGACCACGTTTGACCGTGGATCCGGAAATGTTTTGTTATGATAATTATAATTGAAAGCGGTGCTACAAAGACCGACTGGTGTGCCGCGGCGCCGGGCAGGGAGCCGATCAAAGTGAGGACTGCTGGGATGAATCTGGCCACAATGCCGCTGGATGTCATCGAAGGAATCGTCAGGGAGGCGGTAGCCGCCTTCAAGGAAAAAGGACTTTCCGAGGATGTGGCTGAAGTCCATTTTTATGCCGCGGGACTGATTGTGGCCGAGGGCGAGAGGATTCCGCGGCAGGCTCAAGAACTGGACAGGGTTCTTAAATCATTGTTTCCGGTGGCCGAGATGGAATATGCCTCCGACCTTCTTGCCGCCGCACGTTCGGTCTGCGGCCACAGGCCTGGAATCGCGGCCATTATGGGAACCGGGTCGAACAGCTGTCTGTTTGACGGGACAAAGGTGGTGAAAAATGTCCGCTCCGCCGGCTACATTCTCGGTGACGAGGGAGGAGGCGCAAGGCTTGGAAGACTGTTCATGTCTGACTTCCTTAAAGGACTCGTGCCAGAGCCGGTCTCCGGCGAGTTCGCCTGTGATTTCAAGGTGGACTATATGACGGTGGTGCAGAATGTCTATCGAGGCGAGGCTCCGTCAAAGTATCTCGGATCGTTCGCCCCGTGGATTCTGGAAAGGTATGAGACGAGCGAATATGTCCGCGGTCTGGTCGATCAGAATTTCAAGGACTTCATCGAGAGGGCGCTTACCCAGTATGGTCTGGACCGGTATCCGGTCGGTGTCGTGGGCGGTTTCGGCTATGCGAACAGGGCTATACTTGAAAAAGTGGCTGAACCCTATGGAATAAGATTCTCGACGATAATTTCCACCCCTGTGGAAGGCTTGGTGAGATATCATCTTGACGGAAAGTGATTTGACAAATTCCGGGCAAAATCCCGGACACTGATTTTCTATTATGGAAGACAATAGGACGACTGAACAGGCTTCACGGTACGATCATCTTGAGAAGATGTCTACAAAAGAGTTGCTGGATGCGATCAACACTGAGGACAGGACCGTGCCGGTCGCTGTGGCGGGTGCGATTCCTCAGATTCAGAAGTTGGTTGACGGAATCGTGGAGAGAGTGCCTCTCGGGGGGCGTGTTTTCTATCTGGGAGCCGGCACCAGCGGCCGCCTGGGCATCGTCGACGCCTCGGAGATTCCTCCGACCTACGGGGTGCGCGACGTGTTCATCGGCTTCATGGCCGGGGGCGACAAAGCCATCAGAGACGCTGTGGAAGGCGCTGAGGACGAGATGGACGGAGGTTGGAGAGACCTTCAGGCATATTCCCCGACAAAAAATGATGTTGTGGTGGGTATTGCCGCGTCCGGAACCACGCCTTATGTCATCGGGGCTCTGAAAACGGCGCGTGAGCATGGCCTTCTGACAGGCTGCATCACTTGTAACGAGAACTCTCCTGTGGCTTCGGCCGCCGAGATTCCTATCGTTGTGGTCGTTGGCCCTGAGTTTGTGACCGGAAGCACCAGAATGAAGGCCGGTACAGCCCAGAAGCTTGTCTTGAATATGATCTCGACGGTCTCTATGATCCGTCTGGGGCATGTGAGAGGCAGCAAGATGGTGGATATGCAGCTGACGAACCACAAACTAGTGGACCGTGGAGTCAGGATGATCATGGATGAGACCGGCATCGAGGACTATGACCTTGCCCGCAAGCTGTTGCTTGAGTATGGTCAGGTCCGCGCCGCCGTGAACGCTTACCGGAAGGAAAAGAAATGACAGCCCCGGAGACATTCCCTTCAAAACTTCTGGAGGATGCTGTGCAGGCCATAGGCTCCCTTCCGGGAGTCGGCAAGCGCAGCGCTTTGCGTCTTGCCCTGCATCTGTTGCGGCAGCCAACGGAGAACGTGCACCATTTCGCTGACTCCATCGTCAAGATGAGGGACGAGGCGAAGTACTGCCGGCAGTGTTGGATGATTTCCGATGAAGACATCTGTCCGATCTGCGCTGACAGGTCCCGAGACCACAGGACGATCTGCGTTGTGGAGAATGTCCGTGACGTGATGAGCATCGAGAACACCGGGCAGTACCGGGGAATCTATCATGTTCTGGGCGGCATCATCTCTCCGATCGCCGGAATCGGGCCGTCAGACATCACAGTTTCGCAACTGACAGACCGGGTGCGTTCCTTGGCCACTTCCGGAGAATTGAGACCAGAGGAAATCGAAGTCATACTTGCCTTGAGCGGGGACGTTGAAGGGGAGACGACATCTTTTTATATTTACCGGCAGATATCTTCCTATGGCGTGAGGGTCTCTTCCCTTGCCAGAGGCCTTGGTTTCGGTGATGACCTTGAATATGCCGACGAGCTCACGCTCGGACGCTCGATTGTCAACCGTCAGACATTCAAGCCTTGATTATCCTTAAGAATATAATCTGTAACCTTTATAAAGCGCTTGCTTGACAATGTTGTTATCAATACTTGAATCACTGCTTCTGGCGGTGTCCCTTTGCGCTGACTGCTTCGCCGTCTCAACTTGCTCAAGTGTCACCCTCAAAGGAATATCCTGGAGAAAGATTCTTCCGATCGCTTTCGTGTTCGGAGTCGTCCAGACCGCTCTCATGGCGCTGGGCTGGCTGTTCGGCGACATATTCGTCGGACATATTCATAAAATAGCCAGTTTCATCGGTTTTCTGCTGCTGCTTTACGTGGGAGGTTCCATGATTTGGGAAGCCGTGAAGAACGAGGATGAGGCCCGTGACCTTAACGGCCTGAAGAATGTCATCATCGGAGCTGTCGCGACCAGCATCGACGCTTTTGCCGTCGGAATCAGCCTTTCGATGGGCTTTGTTCCGCTCGGCAAGATGATGATGAATCTCGCCGCGGTGTTCGCGGTGACTATGCTTTCCGTCATCGGCGGTATGTTCGGCGGCCAGAAAATAGGCCAGAAGTTCGGCCGTCCGGCCGAGATCCTCGGCGGGTCGGTTCTGATTCTTATAGGCCTTAACATTCTGTTGGGATTTATTTAGGAATATTTTTGCCTTTTTTAACGAAAATATTCCTACTTTTGTAAGTTGACTTCTCCGTAATGTCAGCGAATTGAAGTGGAACCTTTCCCACGCTCGGGCCGGGAATAATACAGGAAGAGTATGATCGCGATTTTCTACAGACTGAACGGCAAGCTGTTGGTTTCCCAGTCTGAAACGGAGCTTTCCAAGATGAAACGGGACGATGTCCTTTGGATTGACATCCTTTCTCCGTCGGGAGAGGAAAAACACACTGTGGATGAGTTCCTTGGAGAAGAGATCCAGAGCCGCGCCCAGGCTGAAGAGATCGAGAGTTCATCCCGTTTTTCCGAGACGGAGAACGCAATCTTCGCCAACACCAACTTCCTGATGCCTGGACCGGAGGACTACTCGATGGAGGCCGTTTCATTCACATTCGTGGGAAATTGCCTGACGACATTGAGGGATGTTCCGCTTCGAAGCTTCACTGAACTTCAGCGCAGGATCGTTGCGATGCCTCAGTCCTACCCGAACGGCTACACGGTTTTCGCCAGCATAATGGATCAGCGTGTCGATCTGGATGCCGACATGATCGAGCTGATGAGCAAGGAGATTTCCCAGTACAGCAAACGAATCAACCAGCAGGAAGACATCGACGAGGATTTCCTCTTGGACATCAATCAGTTGCAGGAGAACACGATGCTTGTGCGCGAGAACATAGTCGACAAGCAGCGCCTGATCTCCAACATGCTTCGCAGCGACAAGTATCCGAAAGATCTTCACCGGCGTTTCTCCGTCTTGCTTCAGGACATCAATTCCCTGATCAACCACACGAATTTCGGCTTCGAGAGGCTGGAGTACCTTCAGGACACTGTTGTCGGTCTCATCAACCTGGATCAGAACAAGATCATGAAGATATTCACCCTTGTCTCCGTCCTCCTTATGCCTCCTACTTTGGTGGCGAGTTTCTACGGGATGAACGTGCCGATGCCGCTGATGGACAAGGGTTGGACTTGGGTGCTGCTGCTCGGTGTCATGCTGCTGACGGTCGCTCTGGTGATGTTCCTGTTCAAAAAGAACAAACTGCTGTAAAATATTCCTTTTTTCTTATTGTGAATCAGATAATTTTGCCTATTTTTGCACGCCTTTTGACCGGCCGTGCCTTTTAGGTGTGTCCGGTAGGGCGTAAAAATATTGTTAAACAACTAGTTATCTTTAATTACCATTATGGCAGAAGAAACACAGAAAGTAGCCGTGGAGGCTAAGGTAGAGGCTCCTGTTCAGGAAGCCCCTAAGGCCGAGGCTCCGGCAAAGAAGACATCTCTCAACGCATCCGTCGCTCCGGACAAGTTCGATTGGGACGCGTTTGAAGGCAGCGCCGAGATCTACGGCGGCGAGGACAAGAAATCCATTGAAGACGCTTACGACCAGACCCTCTCCAAGGTTGTGGAGAATGAGGTTGTCGAGGGCACAGTCACCGCCATCTCCAAGAGAGAGGTCATCGTCAACATAGGTTACAAGAGCGAGGGTGTCATCCAGGCTCCTGAGTTCCGTTACAATCCAGACCTCAAGGTTGGTGACAAGGTTGAGGTTTACGTTGAGTCCGCTGAGGACAAGAAAGGCCAGCTCATCCTTTCCCACAAGAAGGCACGCGCCCTCAAGTCTTGGGACAGGGTCAACGAGGCGTTCAACAACGACGAGATTGTCAAGGGCTTCGTGAAGACCCGCACAAAGGGCGGCATGATCGTCGATGTCTTTGGAATCGAGGCGTTCCTTCCTGGCTCTCAGATCGACATCAAGCCTATCCGCGACTACGATGCTTATGTCAACCAGACAATGGACTTCAAGATCGTCAAGATCAACCAGGAGTTCCGCAACGTTGTCGTTTCCCACAAGGCTCTTCTCGAGGCCGAGCAGGAGCAGCGCAGGGCTGAACTCATCAGCAAGCTTGAGAAAGGTCAGATCCTTGAGGGTACTGTCAAGAACATCACCAACTACGGTGTGTTCGTTGACCTCGGCGGTGTTGACGGTCTCATCCACATCACTGACCTGTCTTGGGGCAGGATCGACAACCCTGAGGAGGTCGTTTCCCTCGACCAGAAGATCAAGGTCGTTGTCAAGGAGTTCGATCCTCAGCAGAAGAGAATCGCCCTTGGTTACAAGCAGCTTACTCCTCATCCTTGGGACAACCTCGACGCCAACATCAAGGAAGGCGATGTTGTCAAGGGTAAGGTTGTGCTCATCGCTGACTACGGCGCTTTCGTAGAGATCGAGCCTGGCGTGGAAGGACTTATCCACGTGTCTGAGATGTCTTGGTCTCCAAGACTCCACAGCGCTCAGGAGTTCCTCAAGGTAGGTGACGAGGTAGAGGCTAAGGTTCTCTCCATCGACCGTGAGAACAGAAAGATGTCTCTCGGTCTGAAGCAGCTCACTCCTAACCCTTGGGAGAGCATCCGCGACAAGTACCCTGTAGGTTCAGTTCACAAGGCTGTCGTACGCAACATCACCAACTTCGGTGTGTTCGCCGAGCCGGAGGACGGTGTTGAGGGACTCATCCACATCAGCGACCTCTCCTGGAACAAGATCAAGCATCCTTCAGAGCTCGTGTCCCCTGGTGATGTCATCGACGTTCAGATCCTTGACTTCGACGAGGCCAACCACAAGCTCAGCCTTGGTCACAAGCAGCTCACCCCTAACCCTTGGGACGCCATCGAGGAGAAGTATCCTGTAGGCTCAACCGTTGAGGGAACTGTGGCTTCACTTACCGACAAGGGCGCCAACATCAAGCTTGAGGGTGATGACGAGGGCTTCGCTTTCAGCCGTGACCTCATCAAGGAGGACGGCAAGCAGGCTGTTGTGGGCGAGAAACTTCCGTTCAAGGTCATCGAGCTCAGAAGAAGCACTCGCAGAATCCTTCTCTCACACGTAAGGACATACTCTGAGGCCAAGGCCGAGAAGGTGGCCGTAGAGGCTGACAACACTAAGAAGGCGGTCAAGAAGATCAACTCCAACCTGGAGAAGACCACCCTCGGTGACATCAGCGAACTCGCTGCCCTCAAGGACAAGTTCGAGAAAGGTGAATAATCCATGGATTTTACTTTGACGGTGCTGGGCACGGCTTCGGCCAAGCCCGGCCCCGGAAGAAATCAGAGCGCTCAGGTACTTTCCGTACATGGGCGCTCTTTTTTGATTGATTGCGGAGAGGGTGTGCAGACACGCCTTCAGGAGTGTCGCATATCTTTGTTGAAGATAGACTCGATTTTCATCTCTCACATCCACGGGGATCATGTCTTCGGACTTTTCGGACTGCTTTCCACAATGGGAATGCTCTCCCGGATGACCCCGCTGAACATCTACGCTCCGGTCAACTTCGGTCCGATCCTGAAATTCTTCCTTTCCTACTACGGCGAAGGCATCCCGTTCGAGATCCGGCATATTCCTATGAATATGAAGACCCCCGAAATGATCTATCACACCAAATCCCTTGAAATCTATGCTTTTCCGCTCAATCACAAGATCGAGACTTTCGGATGGCTTTTCAGGGAAAAGGAACCTCAGATGAATGTCAAAAAATGGAAGATTGATGAATATGCCCTCTCGCTCACCGAGATCGGCGCAGTGAAGCGCGGCGAGGATGTGGTCCGTGAATATCCTGACGGCTCCACTGAGATCTTTCCGTTCGAGGAACTTGGCTACAAACCGTACATTCCACGCTCGTTCGCATATTGCAGCGACACTGCTCCGTTCCCGGAACTGGCCTCTTGGGTGAAGGGCGTTGACCTGCTCTATCACGAGACGACCTACACTGCCGACTTGGCAGACCAGGCGTCTGCCAGGCACCATTCCACGACTCTGCAAGCCGCTCAGTGTGCGCTGGATGCCGGCGTGAAGAAGCTTGTGATCGGGCATTATTCCTCGCGTTGCAAGGACATTTCCAAGTACGAGTCTGAATGCAGGAGCATATTCCCGGAGACTTATGCCGCCAAAGACGGGGACGTTTTCGATGTTCCTTTGGTGAAATCAGGGTAGATATTGTCTGATTGGTGGCCGGTGTGGTTTTCTATCGGCTAAATTTCACTATATTTACATTCTGTAGTCCGCAAGCGGCAAAATATTAACGGCTGCGGATCTGGCAGAAATCTTTAATGATCGCTAAATATTCAGGATGAGAAAGATTGTTATATTCATAAGTCTTGTACTATGTCATGTGGCGGCTTTTGCGCAGGGCACGCCTCAGGAACGGTATATTCAGAAATGGGCTCCGACGGCTGTGCGGGAGATGTACCGCAGCGGTGTGCCGGCCAGCATCACGTTGGCTCAAGGTATTCTGGAGTCTCGTTATGGGCTGTCTGCTTTGGCTTCGGAAGGGAACAACCATTTCGGAATCAAGTGCCACAAGGATTGGAAAGGCAAGTCGATGCGCTATGACGACGATGCGAAAGGGGAGTGCTTCCGGGTTTATGACTCCGCTGACGAGTCGTTCCAGGATCACTCTGACTTCCTTCGCTACAGGGACCGCTACAAGTTCCTGTTTGATTTGAAGACGACCGATTACAAAGGTTGGGCGTACGGCTTGAAGAAGGCCGGCTACGCCACCGATCCCAACTATCCGGCGAAACTCATCAAGTACATAGAGGACTACAAGCTTTATGAATATGACACAATGACTTACGAAGAGTCTGAGCGCATTGCGGAGTCTGTGGAGGAAATCGCTGTGGCCGCTCGCGGGGATTCCAATGTCGATTCAGGCAGTAAGTCGGCTTCGGTGAAGAAAGTAAAGGCTAAAAAAGAGAAGGCGAAGAAAGACCGCAAGGATCGCAGGGCCAGAAAGAAGCGTGTCAAGGATGAATCTGTCTCTGATGTGATTCCGGCTTCTCCTCTGTCCCTTGAGGAGCCTAAGAGGATTGACAAGAGTGGACTGGAGGTATTCAGATTCTCGTTGACCAGGGAAGCATATTCCCGCAACGGTGTTCCGTTCATCACCTCGGTGGAAGGGGAGACATATTCAAGCATCGCCGCATCGTATCACCTTTATTTGAACGAGTTGCTGAGATTCAATGATTTGTCTCGTTCCGAGGAACTTCTGCCCGGGACAGTTGTCTATCTGCAGGCGAAGAAGAACCAGTCCGAGAAGGGACTTGACAAGTACATTGTGGGAGGGGACGATGAGTCCTTGCGTGACATCTGCCAGCGGTTTGCCGTGAAGATGTCAAGCGTGATGAAGATGAACGGCTTTCCGGCCGGTTATGAACCTCGCGAGGGTGACACCATCATCCTTCGCGGCAAGAGAATGAAGAAGTGATGAAGACTTGGAAGTGGATTGTTCTGGTCGCCGCATTGCTGGTGATCGTGGTGTCAGGGGCTGTCGGTGGCCGTTGGTATGCCGACAACCGCAAGCCGAACTTCTCGGGAAAGGCGGATTTGTACGTCCGTCCGCAGATGACTGTGGATGAGGTGCTTGCGCAGATTCCAGACAGCATTGTCATCAATCATCGCAGTCTTTCCCGTGTTGTTCGCATGGGATTGATTGATAGTGATCTGAGACCTGGACATTATGTCGTGGAAAAAAACAAACCGAGTATTTATGTGGTCCGGATGCTGAAAAACGGCTGGCAGACGCCTGTGAATCTGGTCCTTTCCGGCACGATGAGGCTCAAGGGCTTGATTGCCCGCAAGATCGCAAACCAGATGATGCTGGATTCCGCCGAGGTGGCCGCCGCTCTGAACGATTCCTCATTGCTTGCCGGTTACGGCTTCACCCCTTCCGATGTGTTCTCGCTCATCATTCCGGACACCTATCAGGTCTATTGGACAGCCACGATGGAAGACATTCTGGACAAGCAAAAGGCCGCCTACGATGCCTTTTGGACTGCTGATAATGTCGCCAAGGCCGAGGCGCAGGGCCTGACTCCAAAGCAGGTCTCAATCGTTGCGTCCATCGTCAAGAGCGAGTCGAACCATGCTCCTGAATATTCCTCCATCGCCGGTGTGTACCTTAACCGTCTGCATCAGGGCATGAGGCTTCAGGCTGACCCTACGGTGGCTTTCTGCTACGGCTACACTCTCAACCGGATTCTGCTCAAGCATCTGGAATATGATTCACCGTACAACACCTACCTGCATGAAGGTCTCCCTCCCGGTCCGATCTGTGTGCCGGACAGGCCGAGTCTTGAGGCCGTCCTGAATCCTGACCGTCACGGCTACCTTTATTTCTGCGCCAGTGCCGCCATGGATGGCACCCACAAATTCGCCGCCACCTATTCCGAGCACCTCCGCAACGCCCGTGAGTTCCAGCGCGCCCTCGACGCCCGCCGCACCGCCGGCCGGTGAACCGCTCTCTTTCTGGTCAATGGCCTAAGACTGACGAGTCAATATAGGCAGCCGAATGCCCAGAGTGGAATTTTCTTGCCGTTTGCCATATCGATGTTGTCAACGGCAAGAGCTGCGTTATCGATGTCAGCATCGTTTATTTGGGAGTAATCCTTTCCAGCACCTCCAACCTCTATTACAATTTTGTGGTCTATCCTAAAATCGCCTGTTTTAAGTCCTCCGTACTCAATCTTGTGTCCGGCGGAGGCCAATTGATTACATAAGAACGTCTCTCGCGCGGTTCCTGTCTCAGGTTCGCCATCTGAGAATGTATAGAGGAGATTTGTGTTGTCCATCAGCAGCTTGTCGGGCTTCTGAAGATCGGATATCTTGTCCATTTCTGTGTATAGACATCTGATCACTTTCGCTTCGTCAAGGTATTTGAAATACTTTAAGAGTGTGATTCTGTCGATGCTCAGACTTCTTGATAATTTGGACACATCCACGAGGTATGGCAGCATTCCGGAGATCACTTGAAGAAGTGCGCTTATCTTTCTCGTGTTGGAGACACTTATGCCTCTGTATCTTGTCAATTCGCTGTCAATGATGTAATTTACTACATTTTCCACAAGATTCTTGTAGGTCTTGCTTTTTTCAAACGAGAAAGGGTAATAACCGCTTTTAAGATAATCGGGAAAATATTCCAACGGGCGGCATCCCTTTCTTACCGCCAGGCAGAATCCATTAGGGTCGGATAGAAGTTGATGTAGGGGCACAGGCTTTATCTCACGCTTGGTGCGGAACCAAAGATATTCCCTGAAAGATAATCCCGGCATATCATACACATCAGCCCTTCTTGACAGATCCGCCTGTCCGTCATTTAATTGAATCAGTGATGAGCCGCTGAGGATAACCTTCAACCCTTTATAGAGATCATAGATCTCTTTGATTTCCCTGCTCCAGTTCTCGTACTTGTGAATTTCGTCAATAAGAAGAACCTTGCCACCTTTCTTCACAAATTCTGACGCGGTGTCAATCAGAGTGTGGTTGGAAAAATACGCCGTGTCGGCGGAGCAATATAGAATATGGCGATCTGTAGGCCCGAAATTATTCAGCACATACTGCTGCATCAGAGTTGATTTTCCGACCCCTTTCGGCCCACGAATCATCACTAGCCTTGAATCCCAATCTATCGTGTTCATTAGTCCGCGAGTGAATTCCGTAGGTACATCAGATAGGTATTCAAGGTGACGGTCGAATAAAATATCCATAATGCAATGCTTTTTGCAAATATAGAAATGTTTACCGCAATAAACAAATTTAGCACAAATTTGTTTATTGCGGTAAACACGATGATTGCGTTTACCCGGCCTGAAATAAGCTTAGATCTCGCTGCCGGTGAATTGTCCGATGAAGTAGAAGGCGCTGGTGCCGGACTTGCTGATGAAATAGACGAACGGCCTGTCGGCGTGGAACTCTGCCTGGCGAGGCTCCGGGGCGAGGGCTGTCATCGTCATGATGGCGGCCCTCTCTTGTCGTGACGCGGTCAATATAGACAGCCGAATGCCCAGAGTGGAATTTTCTTGCCGTTTGCCATATCGATGTTGTCAACGGCAAGAGCTGCGTTATCGATGTCAGCATCGTTTATTTGGGAGTAATCCTTTCCTGCACCTCCAACCTATATTACATTGCTATAATGACTATCAAGTGGAAATAGAATGGCGCATGTGTGTTGTGGTGTGGTCTAAATGTGCTCCATTATTTTCTCAAGTCAAAATAATTTTCTAATTTTGCGACTGTACCAGACTTGACCTCAGCCTGGGGTGATTTTTTGTATGCCGATAGTACTAAATCTCGATAGTTCATCTCCTGTTCCGGTCTATAAGCAACTTATGGATCAGATAGAATCCGGAATCAATGACGGCACCTTCCAGAGCGGTGAACTCCTTCCTTCCATGAACGAGCTTGCCTCTCAGCTGGACATCTCCAAGGAAACCGTCAAGAAAGCCTACTTCCTTCTCAGGGACAGAGGAGTCATCTGCTCCACTCAGGGAAAAGGCTACTATATCGCCGACAGGAGCAGCAGCCGGAAGATGCGGGTTCTCCTCCTTTTCGACAAATTCAGCAGCACCAAACAGATTCTATATAACTCTTTCCATGATACGATCGGCGGCAAGGCGGACATCACGATCTACCTTCACAACCAGCAGATAAATCTTCTGGAATATTACCTTGACGAGAATCTGGGAAAATATGACTACTACGTGGTCACTCCTCACTTTCCGTTGGATCAGGCGACCAGAAAGCGTGTCCTGAAGGCGCTGAGAAGAATACCGAACCGCAAACTCATCATGATGGACAACTATATGCCCGAGCTTCCGGGCAATTACGGGGCTGTCTATCAGGATTTTGAAAATGATGCGTACTACGGTCTGATGATGGGCGTGAAGAAACTCAGGAAAATTCCGAAGCTGAATGTCATCATCGAGCTTTCCAGCCTTTATCATACCATGATTTCAAAGGCGGTCTCCCGTTTTTGTCAGGAGAACGGGATTCCTTACGAGTTCTACACTCAGGTCACCCCTCAGATCGTGAAACCGAAAGAGGTGTATCTGATTCTTCACGGGCAGTTCGACATGGAACTCATCAATTTGGCCAGAGCCGCGAAATCATTGAAACTCAAGCCAGGACGTGACTTCGGAATTATTTCCTACAACGAATCCCCGATGAGTGAGATAGTTCTTGACGGCCTTACCACGATTTCGGCCGATTTCGTGCAGATGGGGCGTCTTGCGGCCGAGATGATCCTTGACGGCAAACTTTTCAAACAGAAATGCGACTTCAGGATGATTCATCGTAATTCATTCTGATTGGAAAGGACCTCAATGCACATGCGGCCGTTGTGGTAGGGGCATTTCCAGAAACCGGCGCGGTCGTCGGTGGTGTTCGGGGTGCCGTCGGAGCGGAGGCTCCAGTACCACTCTCCGTCGGGGCAGATGATGTGGCGGCGGATGAAAGACCATTCGGCGTCGGCGGACTCAAGCCAACGGGGATTACCTGTCTTCTGGTACTGGTTGACGCAGCCGACGACTGTCTCGGCCTGGACCCACCAGTGGCGGTCGGAATCCCGGTGGCCTGTGGCTGGGTCATATTCATAGATCATCCCGCCGTCAGGGGTGAAACCTTCCATCGCGGCGGAGGCGACTTTCGCGCAGGCTGACTCGACTTTGGCGGCCAAAGCCGTGTCCCCCAACACTTCAGCGGCCTCGTCAAGCAGCCAGGACGCCTCGATGTCGTGCCCGTAGGAAACTGCGGTGGAGTGCGGCGCCCAATCTTCCCCGAAGAAAAGTCCGAGATGTCCGTCGGAACGTATAATCTTGTCAATGAATATGTTGATGAGGTTTTTCAGCCTTTCTCTCAATCCGTCATCCTTCCACACCCTGTAAAGGTTGGTGTACCCTTCAAGAATATGCAGGTGTGTGTTCATAGTCTTGGAGTCGTTCTGATCCTTGTCGGAGAGGCGCATGTCCTCGATCACGCCCCATTCACGGGTGCAAGCCTCGATGTAGCCGTCACCGTCGTTGCTGTGATCCTCTATGCAGCGGTAGAAAGACTTGGCGAGTTCCAACGCTTCCGTGTCCTCTGTGGCCCTGAAATATTCAGCCAATCCATAGATCGCGAACGCTATGGCGTAGAACTGCTTTTTCGTGTCCTTAGGGCGGCCTTCAGAATCGAGGCTCCAGAATAGTCCGCCATATTCCTTGTCCGTGAATCGGTCGCGTATCTCATGGTATGCCCTTGCGGCCGTGCCGAGATATTCCATTTTATGAAGTACCCGGTACGCGGCTGCGAAAGTCCACAGGATGCGTGAGTTAAGGATAGCCCCTTTCTCTGCTCCGTCGATAATGTGACCATCACCGTCCATCCTTCCGAGGAAGCCACCTTTAGGGTCGGTCATCCTTTGCATCCAGAAAGGAAGGATGTCTCCTTCCAGTTCTTCGAGAATTGATTTTCTGTCCATAAGCCCAAAGTTACCAAATTACTGAATATTTAATCGGCCCGCTGGCTTAATACGTTAAATATTTGTCAAAATAGTATTATATTTGCCCCGCTATGTCACAAGTTTTTTCGGAAATATCAGGACTGTCCCAGCGGGATTGCTTCTACATTGTGGAGAGGCACAAGAAAGAGTTCACCTATCCGCTTCACAGGCACAGGGAATATGAATTGAACTTCATCCAGGATGCCCCTGGAGTGCGCCGCATCGTCGGGGACAGCGTCGAGACGATAGGGGAGTACGACCTTGTGCTGATCGCCGGAGAGAATCTTGAGCATGTCTGGGAGCAAGGTTCATGCAAATCTCCGGACATCAGGGAAATCACGATCCAGTTCTCTCCGGAGCTCTTCAGTGGCGGAATTCTGGACCGCAACCAGTTCGCGAGCATCCGGAAGATGCTTGAGCGGGCGAGCCACGGGCTTGCGTTTCCCCTCGCTTCAATTATGAGTGCATATTCGCAGATCAACGCCGTGGTCAACGAGAAAGACAGCTTCGTGCAGTTCATCGATTGTCTCCAGTTGCTTTACATCCTCTCCGGCTGCGAGTCCAGAGAATTGGCCAGCAGCTCTTTCGCCCATTCACCGAGGGACACGGAGAGCCGCCGCGTGATGAAGGTCAAGGAATATATCAACCAACATTACGCCGAGGATGTCACCCTTCCTGAATTGGCGGATCTCGTGGGGATGAGTCCAAGTTCCTTCAGCCGTTTCTTCAGGCTCCGGACTGGCAAGACCCTGTCTTCATATCTGATTGACATCAGGCTTGGCAACGCTGCTAGGGCTCTTGTTGACACGACTTCGAACGTCTCGGAGATCTGTTATGCCTGCGGATTCAACAATTTGTCTAATTTCAACAGGGTCTTCAAGTCACGCAAAGGGGTGACTCCGCATGAGTTCCGCTCGATGTACAAGAAGAAGAAAGTCATCGTGTAGCGGATTATTTGCATTATTTATCAAAAATGTATTTGTTTTCGTTTCGGCATGTGCGTAATTTTGCATCGTTAACAAAATTAATGGCACTTGAAACGCAATCAATTAATTCTGGCAGTCTTAATCTGCTTGTTCACAGCGACTTCGTGTGAGAGAAAGGAATCGAATGATTCCTGCTTTTTCAGTGTGGAAGGCACAGGCTTCGTCATGTCCGGGAAGCCTGTCCGCTTCATAGGAGCCAATGTCTGGTACGCGTCCGACATCGCGGTCAGCAATCCGGGGCGTCTCGCTGTCGAATTGGATTCGCTCAAGGCTCTTGGGCTGACAAACATCAGGGTCTGCGCCACTGAAGAGAATTTCGAGGGGATGGACATCCTGCTTTCCGAACTGGAGAAGCGAGACATGGCCGCCGTGCTCTTCCTTAATAACGCGTGGGAATGGAGTCCGACCGGCTATCGCTCCTATCTTGAGTCCGCCGGAGCCGGACACCAGCCTCATCCTGCCGTCGATGGCTACTGGCCTTACATGTGTGCGATGGCTGAGTTCGCCGCGAACGAAAAGGCTGTGGAGCTTTTCAGGGAGCACGTGCGTAAGTATGTGGAAAGATATTCACAGAACCCGGCCGTCTTCGCATGGCAGATCTGCAACGAGCCTAGGCCGTTCAGTACTGATTCCTTGAAAGTTGAGGCCTTTGTCAATTATATTCAAGGAACCGCAGAACTCATTAAATCTCTGGATTCCAACCACCTTGTCTGCACCGGCAACGAAGGTGCGATGGGATGCAATGACGGTGACTATGACCTCTGCCGCAGATTGAACGACTGCCCTTACATCGACTACATCACCGTCCACATCTGGCCTTTCAACTGGGGATGGATCAAGGACGGCGAGACCGCCGGGAATCCGGAACTGGTCAAAAACAGGACACTGGAGTACCTAGAGCGTCATCTGGACATGGCCAGGGAACTGGGAAAGCCGGTTGTAGTAGAGGAATTCGGCTACCCGCGTGACGGGCAGGACTGGAGGAACACCTCGGGGGTGGAAGGGAGAAACGAGTACTACGCCCTCATATTCAAAGAGGTGGTCAAGGCGGCCGGAGAGAATGGTCCTCTTGCCGGGTGCAACTTCTGGAGCTGGAGCGGAGTCGCCAGACAGACCCACGAGATCTGGCAGGAAGGAGACGACCTTTGCGGCGACCCTTCACAGGAGGCACAGGGACTCAACGGGGTCTATCTCTCGGACAGGAGCACGGTGGATCTGGTAAGGGAGTACACCGACAGGCTGGAGAAAGCAACAAAATAATCATATATAGTAACGTTAATCTAAAATCGAATAGCATGAAAAGTAAGCTGTTGACATGCTTGTTGGTGATCTTCCTCGGTAGTTCACTGACAGCCCTTGCGCAGACGAAGACCGTGACAGGTACCGTAAAGGACCAGTCCGGGCTTGGTGTCATAGGGGCCAGCATCCAGGAAAAGGGGACCAAGAACGGTTCCATCACTGACTTGGATGGCAATTATTCAATCACGGTCAAGGACAATGCGGTCCTTGTCTTCACTTCGATCGGTTACGCGGCTCAGGAGATCTCGGTTTCAGGTAAGACCAAGATAGATGTCGTGATGGCCGAAGACACACAGTTTCTTGATGAAGTTGTTGTCGTCGGTTATGGTACGATGAAGAAGAGCGACCTGTCGGGAGCCTCTGTCTCCATGAAGGAGTCAGACCTCAAGGGGTCAGTCATCACTAACCTTGATCAGTCTCTCCAAGGCCGTGCAGCCGGTGTTTCCGCTGTGCAGACATCTGGAGCTCCGGGTTCATCATCATCAATCCGTGTCCGTGGACAAGCTACGGTCAATTCCGCGGCCGAGCCTCTGTACGTGATTGACGGTGTGATCGTCCAGGGAGGCGGTAATTCAGGCGGCGACTTTGGTCTCGGTTCTCTGGGTAACGGTAAGATCTCCACGATCTCTCCTCTTGCCACCATCAACCCTTCCGACATCGTCAGCATGGAAATCCTCAAGGATGCCTCAGCCACAGCGATCTACGGTGCTCAGGGAGCCAACGGAGTCGTTCTCATCACGACAAAGCGAGGCAAGGCGGGCGAGGCCAAGTTCACCTACGACGGAATGTTCGCCGTCAACCGTCAGACCAGCAGGATCGACATGATGAATCTTCGTGAATATGCCGAATACTATAACGACATGGTGTCATTGGGCGAACTGACCGCAAACTCCTACTACGCGGATCCTTCCATTCTCGGAAAGGGAACCAACTGGCAGGATGAGATTTTCCGCACAGCCCTCCAGCACCAGCATCAGATTAGCGCCCAGGGCGGTACCGAGAAGGTGCAGTACTATCTTTCCGGTTCTTACATGGATCAGGAAGGTACCCTGATCGGCTCCGATTTCAACCGTTATTCATTCAGGGCCAACATCGATGCTCAGCTTAAGGACTGGTTCAAGCTTGGCCTGAACGCGACCTACGCCAACACCAACGACAACATCAAACTTGCCGATGGTACCGCCGGTGTGATCTTCTACTCACTCTCGACTTTGCCTGACATTCCTGTCTATGACATTGACGGAAACTATTCGACAACCGTGCGTGAGGGTTACACAAGCGCCAACCCTGTGGCTCTCGCCATGATGGACGAGTACCTTCTTGGCCGTCAGAAACTTACTGGAAATCTTTACGCAGAATTGACTCCTGTGAAGCATTTCGTGTTCAGAAGCGAGCTCGGATTCGATGTCAGCGCATCCAACGCCACGACCTACAAGCCGATAGTCAACCTCGGTGGTTGGACACGTAATTCCAATTCCATGAGCTGGCAGAAGAACAACAGCAAGTTCTGGCAGCTGAAGAACTATCTTACATATTCCAATCAGTTCGGCAAGCACAGTGTGACCGCAATGCTCGGTCAGGAATGCTGGGAGTCCGCTTGGAATTACCTCAGCGGAACGAACACAGGTCTTCCGTCCGATGATATTCATAACATCAAGCTCGCCACCGGTGACGCCACGTTGAATTCCGGATTCGGCTCATCGGCAATGGCCTCGTTCTTCACTCGTGAGACCTACAACTACGATGACCGCTACCTTTTCACCTACACCTTCCGCTACGATGGATCTTCTAACTTCGGTCCTGATAACCGTTGGGCTGGATTCCATTCATTTGCAGGAAGCTGGAGATTCTCCAACGAGAAATTCCTTCAGGGCATGAAAGAAGCGCTCAGAATGAGCAATGGTAAGATTCGTGTCGGTTGGGGACAGACAGGTAACGCCAACATCGGTGCAGGAGCCTGGGAGTCAGGCATGAGCAAATTGCCTTCAGCCCTTGGAGACAGCCAGCGCCCTTCAATCATCCCTAACACTGGTATTCACTGGGAGAAGCAGGTTCAGACCAACATCGGTCTCGACCTTGGATTCTTTGAGGGTGCGGTCAACCTTACTGTTGACCTTTACAAAAAGAAGTCTTCAGACATGTTGATGTCCCTGACCCTTCCTGCCTACATGGGAACCCACGGCAACGCTTCTTCAGCTCTTGCCGCACCTAAGGGAAACTACGGTACCATCGAGAACAAGGGTCTTGAGATCACTCTCGACACACACCCTATCAATCACAAGAACTTCGGTTGGGACAGCAATTTCCAGATTTCATTCAACCGCAACAAACTTGTGTCCCTTGACGGTACTGCCAACGCCCAGCTAGTCGGTTACGGCCAGTGGAGTGACATTGTCAGCGTCACCGAGGTAGGACAGTCTCTCTACAATTTCTATGGCTACAAGGTCGCAGGTGTCTATACCTCTTTGGAAGACATCCAGAACTCTCCGAAGGCAGAGAAATACCCTACCGATGGCGTGTTCAACAAGAACACCACTGTCTGGGTGGGTGACATCAAGTACGAAGACATCAACAATGACGGTGTGATCAACGAGAAGGACAAGACCAACATCGGTTCACCTCTTCCTAAGTTCACATTCGGTTGGACGAACACCTTCCGCTACAAGAACGTTGACCTGAGCGTCTTCATCAACGGCTCTTACGGCAACAAGATCCTCAACTACAACATGATGGGTCAGGGCTACAACGGCCTCGTCCACATGAACAGCGCATGGACCAACCAGCACACGTCCATCAAGGACCGCGCACAGCTTGTCCCAATCGATGCGCAGAAGACCTATGCCAGCGGCAATTGGTATGATGACATCACCAACGTGAAGGTAGCCAACCCTGACACCAAGACTCCGCGTCCTTCAATCTCCGATCCAAGCGACAATGACCGTTTGAGTGATCGTTACATTGAGGACGGAAGCTACATCCGCATCAAGAACATCACTTTGGGCTACACATTCCCTAAGGCTCTTCTTAAGAAGGTGAAGATCGACAATGTCCGCGCCTACGTGAACATCCAGAACCTCTACACCTTCACCAAGTACACGGGCTATGACCCAGAGGTCGGTGCCAGCACCCAGGATTCCACAGGTTTGACATTCGGTGTCGATAACGGACGTTATCCTTCACCTACCACTTACTCCTTCGGGCTGAACATCACATTCTAATTTTGGAGGAAAAGACAATGAAAAATATAGTTAAAGCATTTGCGGTCGGCATTCTGGCTCTTGGCGCGGTTTCCTGCGACGACTTCCTCAACCGTCCGTCAGAGGACAACTACACAACCGAGCAGTACTACAAGAACGACACGCAGTGCGAGCAGGGTGTGAACTACCTTTACAACTCTCCATGGTACGACATAATCCGCTTCTACATCTACGGAACAGAGACAATGTGCGGCAATGTCTATCAAGGGCAAAGCGCCTACACTACCCTGACCGTGAACGGAACTGACGGAGATCTTAAGAATATGTCCTACTCGCTGTGGGCGGTGAACGCTCATTGCAACACTGTGATAAACAACATCCTTCGTTCCGAAGGACCATCGCAGGCCAAGAAGAACCAAAGCATCGGTGAGGCTCTCTCATGGAAGGCCATGGCTTACTTCTTCCTCGTCAGGACATTCGGAGACGTTCCGATCATCCACGACAACACCGAGTCCATCAAGGCCGGAAACTACAATGACATTGAGAAGGTTCAGAAAGCCGATGTCTATGAATATATCATAATGACCCTTGAGAAGGCTATGGAGCTTCTCCCTAAGAATCCTTACATCGGAGTCTATAACCGCATCGACTACTATGCCGCTGAAGCCCTTCTTTCCAAGGTTTACCTCACCAAGGCTGGTGTGACCGGCTCTCTGGATCAGAATGACCTTGCCAAGGCGCGCGACTACGCCAAGGATGTCATCGAACATTCCGGCAGATCCCTTACCCCGGTATATTCAGACGTGTTCCGTCTGTCTCCAAAGGTGTTCCAGCAGACAGGTGAGTGCTTGTTCTCATGGCTTTGGACAAGTTCATCAGGCATCTGGACTGCCCAGAACTCAATCCAGAGTGATGTCGGTATGGGTGGTTTTGACGAGTTCGGTGACTGCTGGGGAGACTGGAAAGGCCCTTCTGTTGACCTCCAGGACGCTTTTGGAGTGTCAGCTGACCAGGATCCGGAAGTCAGAAAAGCTAACGAAAAGGATGACCGCCGCGCTGCCACAATGATGATGTTCGGAGACCAGTACAACTATTTCTGGACAGACCTCGGTGGATTCGACTTCTACCGTTTCTACTACGATCCGAGCTATTCGCCTAACAGCACTAACGGAAGCTTCCAGTGTGGCTCAGGCGCCAACTATTGCAAGCATCTCTATGGTGACGACGCTGACCATGTGGCCGCTCTTGGAACTCATGCCAGCAACATGACGAACCAGCTTCCTACTCACATCCTGAGGCTCAGCGACATCTACCTTGTCTATGCCGAGGCATGTGTACTGACCGGCGATGCAGCTTCCGCTCTTGAATATGTCAATAAGGTTCGTGAGCGTGCCCATGCGGAGCCGCTGAAGTCTGTCACATTCGAAGACGTCTGGAAAGAGCGCCGTCTTGAGCTTGCTCTTGAGGGTGACCGCTGGTACGATTTCGTACGTCGTTCCTACTATGATGTGAACAGCTGCATCTCCGAGCTTCTTGCCCAGAGAAGGTCATCGTGGGATGGCCTTTCAAAGGCTTACGGCAACTATGTCCTTGACGCTACCGGTGAATATGTCGGTCCTGGAGCCAACGCTTGGGACAACTCCGAGATCAAGTACAAGGGTGATGAGGAGCTTGTCGATGTAAAGGCTTCCATGTTCACAATGCCGTTCCCGTCAGAGGACGTTGTCCTCAACCCTAACATGGGATCGGATGTTGAGGGAGTCCATGTTGACGTCCGTGAGACTTATAAATATGACTTTTAATCAGTGAGTAACTTATGAAATCAATCATAAAATATTTTGTTGCCGCTCTCTGTGTGGCTGGCCTTTTCTCCTGCGACAGGGCTGACTACCCGGATCGTTTCAGACAGGCTGACGGCAAGCCGACCGTTCATTTCGTAAGGCCTGCGGATCAGGATGTGACCATCACATCGGCAAGCCTTGAGCAGATCATCTGCATCGTGGGCGAGAACCTCAAGAGTGTCCATGACATCTATTTCAATGACCAACCGGCCATTCTGAACACCAGCTACATGACTGACGAGACCCTTGTCGTGGCCGTTCCTAAGAATCTGCCTGTTGTCACGACTGACAAGATGTACCTCATCACCAAGGACAGCACAGTGGTTGACTATGACTTCAAGGTGCTTCTTCCTTTGCCGAAGGTGAATGGAATGTCTTTCGAGTGGGCTGATCCTGGCGAGACTGTCACCATCACCGGCAACTATTTCGCTGAGCCTCTCACGGTTGAATTCCCAGGTGCTGAGGCTACCGCAATCTCCAATGTGACAATCAATTCATTTGACGTTGTGGTCCCTGAAGGCGCGCAGCCTGGCAAGATCAAGGTGACAACCGAATCAGGAACCGCCCAGTCCATCTTCCAGTACAAAGACAGCCGTGGCATGCTGTTCAGCTTCGATGATGCCCGTGGAAACCATGGTTGGCATGCCATGACTATTCAAAGCGATGAGAACTCGCTGGACGGCAACTATCTTCAACTCTACGATGCCGGTGGCCTCAAGGCTGACGGTACCGACTGGGGTGACACGGGCTACCACTTTGAGTATTGGCCGGGCAACTGGAACACTCCGGAGACTTACGATGACCCTGAAGGAATTGACCTTAGAAAAGTCGTTGATTTCACGGATTTCGCCAACATGGCTCTCAAGTTCGAGATGCGCATTCCTGAGGATCATCCATGGACTGGATGCCCGATGCAGATCTACTTCGCAAGTCTTGGCATGTGCACCCTCGCCACTGCAAACAACACCTATTTCCATGATGACGCGATTTCTCTTCCACGTGCGCTGTACAAGCCTTGGAAGGCGACTGGATCATTTGACACAGGCGGAAAATGGATTACTGTGACATTCCCGTTCTCTAGCGACTTTGTTTGGTACTGGGATGGAACAAAGGCATCTGGTGTGCTTTCTGCCGACTCGTTCTCTGGTTTTGAGATCTTTATGGCTGCTGGAGAAGCAGAGGGAACACCTTGCTCTCCGTTGATCCAGATCGACAACATCCGTGCTGTCCCTTACAAATAATGAATGGAGGAAAAGAACATGAAAAAGATATTTAGATATTCAGCACTCATAGCTCTCTGCTCTGCGTTTGTCGGTCTGACAGGTTGCGGACAGAAGGAACTGGACACCGATCCGTACGGAGACGGTGTGAAGCTTGCTGCCTTCGCTCCGGAGCCAGCGATGCGTGGAGGCGAGCTCCGCATTCTCGGAAGCAACCTTCAGGACGTGTCTGAGATCCGGCTCCAAGGTGGTGTCTCAATCACAGAGTACGAGGTTGTGGAATCAGGCAAGCATTCTGAAATCCGTTTCAAAATTCCTCTAGAAGGACCTGAGCCGGGCAAGATCACTATTGTGGACAAGGACGGCAATGAACATTCAAGCCTCTCGTCCCTTACTTTCACCGAACCGATGGAGATTGCTTCATTCGCACCTGCAGAGGCCCTTTCCGGGGATGTCATCACCATCACCGGTGAATATCTCAACATCGTCAAAGAGGTTATCTTCGGAGGAGATGTAAGGGCGACAGAGTTTGTAAGCCAGTCTCGTCACGAGTTGAAGGTCAAGCTTCCGGCCAATGCGGTCAGCGGTTATGTCCAGATCGGTGACGTGAACGAGCTTGAGGATGAGCAGACCATCCCTAACATTGTTTATTCCAAGGAGGAACTGACTGTCGGGGATCCTACTGTGGTGACAGCTAAGAAGACCACCTACAAGTCTGGTGATGTCGTCACTGTCACAGGTGAGCATCTTGACATGATTCAGACCATTGACCTTGTCGGAGCAAGCGGTGTTGAGTTCACTTGCAGCGAAGATGCCACAGCACTCACATTCAATCTCCCAGCGTCAGCCACAGACGGAGAGATCACATTGACCTCATTCGCTGGCAAGACATTTTCTGCGGGAGAAATCGAGACTGTCACAGTAGCCGACCTCGGAATCGCATCACTGGCGAAAGATGGCCGTTACAAGGCTGGTGGCTCAGTGGAAATCACTGGCTCGGATCTTGACCTTGTGACCAAGCTTGAGTTCAACAATGCAGAAGCCTCATTCGTCCTTAAAGACGGAAAACTCTACGCTGACATTCCAGCTGCGGCCAAGGATGGTGCTGTCACCGTGACCCTTCAGTCCGGAAAGCAGGCTACAACGCCTGAAATCGTGGTTGTGAAGCCGGTGATCACCGGGGTTGACAAGACTTCAGCTGTGGCCGGAAAGGACAAGATTGAGCTCAGCGGAACCGACCTTGACCTCGTCACGGGTGTCAAGAACGGAGACGATGTGCAAGGGTTCATCACTTGTGAATATGTAATAGACAGCCCAGAGAAGATCACCGTCACTGTGGCCCGCGAGGCCTATAACGGCCCGTTCACAGTGACCGCTGCCAACGGCTACGAATCTGTTTCAGGCAATGTGGAGATCACTTACGATGAGGCTGTCTCCATCACCTTCACAAAGCCTTCATTCAGCGTGGGCCGTCAGGTATCGATCACCGGAACCAATCTCCAGAACATCGAGTCCGTCACTATTAAGGGAAAGAAAGTCGTCTCATTTGTCAGCAGGACAGATGATTTCATGTCATTCGAAATCCCTGAAGGAGTCGGCCCTGGAGTCTATCGTCTGGGAATCACCCTCGTGACAGGTGAGACATTCAACTGGCCTGTTCCGTTCGAGATCACAGCCCCTTACACCGAGATATTCATTTGGGAAGGCTCCGAGGATCTTGCAAGTTGGGGTAATTCTCCTTATCTCGGTGCACCTAATGCTTTCCAGGAGATAGGTATCGCAGAGGGTGACGTCATCAGAGTTTACTTCACCACTTACAATGATTGGTGGCAGATCAAGACCTACGCTGGTCATTGGGGAGATCCGTTCAAATTTGCCGAAATAGATGGTGCTGACACAATCACTCCTAACAATTGTGATGCTTCTGCAGGATATTTCGCATTCAATGTGACTGCGGAGATTCTTGCCCAGCTCATCAATCAGGACACCGGTTGGGGCGGAGCGTTCCAGTGCCAGGGTGAAGGTGCTGTCATCAAGGGTGTAAGTCTCATCCACTACGGAGCGACCGAGAAGGTCATCTGGGAAGGTGAATTGTACACCGGAGATGACTATAACAATAATCTTGAGATCGGAACTGAGGATGACTGGGTGAACGCTGGTCTGGAAGAGGACTGCGAGATCAGAATCTATTTCTCTGCGAAGTCCGAAACCGATTGGCAGATCCAACTCTTTGACGGTCACTGGGGTGAACTTAATGATCTGAATATGCCGGGGAAGGCTAACCAGTTAAATGCTGAGAACTCTCCTGAGGCCTTCGGAAAGGGTTACGTCAGTTTCAAGGCCACCAAGCCTATCTTTACCAAGCTGACGACTAAAGCATGGTGGGGCAGTGCCCTTATCGTCCAAGGCAAGGGCGTTACAGTTAAGAAGATAGCGTTCTTGTAGAATCTATCATGACATTATTCCGGGGGAGGGTGAAACCTCCTCCGGGATCCAAATCGGCTGACAACATTTTGAAAAAGCCGCAATCCACTGGAAAGGTGGTCAAAACGAACTTGAAAATTTTAAATGAATATGCGATTGAGATTTTCGGCAATATTCCTGACCGCGGCACTGCTATTCTCCTGCGGAGAGAAGGAGAATGAGACGCCAACACCTGAGCCGGAGGCTCCGACAACGATGACTGTGTCTCCTGTTAGTTATGAGGCCCCTGTTGAGGGCGGCAGTTTCACGGTAAGCGTCACGGCTCCGGCAAGACCTACTGCCGTGGCTAGTCAGAACTGGGTCACGGTGACTGACGGGACATATTCAAAGTTTAAGATTGACTATCCTGTCAAGGTGGCGTCAAACGAGACTTACGAGGCTCGCGCTGCTGTGATTACCATCAAGAGCGGATCACTCTCGCAGGAGGTTTCGATCTCGCAGCCCGGCAAGGAGAAACCGGTTGAGCCTGAGACTCCGACAGAACCGGACAAGGGAGATAACGACGCATGGAAGATGGCGGAGAGATTAGGCCTCGGACTGAACATCGGCAACCAGATGGACGCTTTTGACGGAAGTTCCGAGAAAGCCATCGAAGGGTACTGGACGAACGGTCAAAAACTGTCCAAGTCTGTGTTCACCAGTCTGAAATCCAAAGGCTTCAAGTCCGTGAGGATTCCGATCACATGGCTTGGCCACATAGGATCTGCTCCGGACTACAAGATTGATGACCGCCTTGATAGGGTTGCCGAGCTTGTGGATTGGGCTGAACAGGCCGGTCTCAACACGATCATCAACATCCACCACGACGGCTCGTTGGACTTCAAGAACGGCTCATACACCACCCATTGGCTCAACATCCGTGGAGCTGCCGCTGATGCCGCTGTCAACTCCCAGATCAAGGCAGAGATCAATGCAGTCTGGACCCAGATCGCCGAGAGATTCAAGGACAAGGGTGATTTCCTGATCTTCGAGTCCTTCAACGAAATCCAGGACGGTCATTGGGGCTGGAGCGAGGACTATAAGAGCGCCGCTGGAAAGAAAAAGCAGAACGACATACTCAATGAGTGGAACCAAACGTTTGTGGATGCGGTGCGTGCCACGGGAGGCAACAATGCTCAAAGGTGGCTCGGTGTGCCGGGCTATGCCGCGGATCCGTCCTTCACCCTCAACGATGGCTTTGCGCTGCCGGATGACCCGGCGAAGAGGGTTATGGTAAGCTTTCACAACTACACTCCTTACGCGTTCTGTCAGACAGGTGATGCAAATGACTGGGGGCACACAAGGCGCTCAAACCTTTCGGATTCAAACTATTCGGAGGACTTCCACAAGGAGACCTGCTACAAGTTCTACAAGGCCTATGTGGAGAAGGGCGTGCCGGTCTATATGGGTGAATATGGCTGCACGAACAGAACCGATGCCACCGCCCGCAAGTTCCAGCTCTATTGGCTTGAATATGTCAGCAAATGTGCCAAGACCTTCGGAATCAGCGGTTTCATCTGGGAGAACGGGGCTGTCGGAGCCAATGGAGAGACCTATGGCATCATCAACCACGAGACCGGTGAATATCTTGACCCGGTCTACAGCAAACAGATCGTGGAGACCTGCTCGGACGGTTTCTACAAAGAAGGAATCAGCTACACTCTTGAGTCAGTCTATAACAAGGCACCGAAATATTGATTATGAAAGGACTGTTGACAATGATTTCCGTGGCGGTTATCGCCGCTGGTTGCGCCCCCAAGGCCGAGTGGCCTCATCTTGACAAAGGCGCAAACGAATTGATGACGACACTGAAGACGGCTTCCTTAGAAGGTAGGTTCATGTACTTCCATCAGGATGACCTCGTCTATGGCCATTCGTGGAAGGTTGAGGATGCCCAGGGCGACCCTCTCGACCGTTCGGATGTCAAGTCCGTCTGCGGGCTGTTCCCGGCCGGGGTTGGCTTTGATCTGGGCGGAATCGAACTTGGAGACGAGGCGAATCTGGACAATGTCCCGTTCAGCCTTATGCGCAGGGCCGCCGTGACCCACTATGAGAGGGGCGGGGCAGTGACATTCTCATGGCATCCGCGCAATCCGCAGACCGGAGGTGACGCCTGGGATGTCAGCTCGGACCAGGCCGTGGCTGGAGTTCTGGAGGGTGGAGCGAACCACGAATTGTTCATGGAATGGCTTTCCAGGGCGGCTGATTTCCTTGGCTCCTTGAAGGACTCAAAGGGCGAGATGATTCCGGTGATATTCCGACCGTGGCATGAGAATCTCGGTGGCTGGTTCTGGTGGGGCGCCTCCTGCTGCACTGAGGAGCAGTACAAGGAATTATATTCAATGACTCATGAATATCTTGCCGTGACCCGAGGGCTCAGAAACCTAGTGTGGGTATATTCCCCGAACTCTAACCTTACCGAGGAGAGTTTCTACAGCCGTTATCCGGGTGACGGGAACGTTGACATCATCGGGGTGGACCACTACGACTACGCCTCCGCTGATTCCACCAAGACCGACTCTGAAAGGATTGAGGAAGCCAACGCCTACTTCGGCAAGGTGCTGCGTTCGGACATGGAACTTCTGTCCGGCATCGCTGACGCCCACGGAAAACTGCTTGCGCTCAGTGAGACTGGCTTTGAGTCCACTCCGGATTCTCGTTGGTGGACCGATGTCCTGCTGGAGAATCTCAAGGACGCCCCGGTCTGCTATGTCTTGACTTGGAGGAACGCTTGGGACAAGCCGGGGCATTATTTCGCTCCTTTCGAGGGTTCCGCCGATGCTGAGAATTTCAAGGAGTTTTGCGGAGACGACAGGACCATATTCCTGAAATAATAGGAAGAGAGTATTTTGAATTTTGATAAAGAATATATTTGAGATGGATTTTGAAGAAAGATTGAAGTGGTTGGAGGCCGAACACGAAAAGCTGGTCTCATTGAAGAACGAACCTGTCTATGTCAACGGAGTCTATGAAAGGTACAAGAATCCGGTGCTTACCGGTGCTCATGCCCCTTTGTTTTGGAGGTATGACCTTGATCCTGTGACTAATCCTTATCTTGAGGAGAGGTTCGGAATCCATGCGACGTTCAATTCCGGAGCCATCAAATGGAACGGGAAATACGTTCTTGCCGTCCGTGTCGAGGGCGCTGACAGGAAATCATTCTTTGCGATCGCCGAGAGTCCGAACGGGGTGGACAACTTCCGTTTCTGGGACAGACCTATCACAATGCCTGAATATGGCGAGCCGGCCACCAATGTCTATGACATGAGGCTTACCGCCCACGAGGACGGCTGGATCTACGGGCTGTTCTGCGTGGAGCGCAAGGACCCTTCCGCTCCGGCAGGGGATTTGTCCTCGGCTGTGGCCTGCGCGGGAATCGCAAGGACAAAGGATTTGATCCATTGGGACAGGCTCCCTGACCTCAAGTCTGACTCGCAGCAGAGGAATGTCGTGCTTCATCCTGAGTTCGTGGACGGGAAATATGCCCTTTACACAAGGCCACAGGACGGATTTATTGATGCCGGCAACGGTGGAGGGATCGGCTGGGCTCTTGTGGATGACATCACGAACGCAGAGGTTAAGGATGAGAAGATCATCAACCTGCGCCACTATCACACAATCAAAGAGCTTAAGAACGGTGAGGGGCCGGCTCCGATCAGGACACCGAAAGGGTGGCTGCATCTGGCGCATGGCGTAAGGGGCTGTGCTTCAGGACTTCGCTACGTTCTTTACCTGTACATGACATCTTTGGAGGATCCTTCGAAGGTGATTGCTGAGCCTGCGGGGTTCTTCATGGCTCCGGAGGGTGAGGAATATGTCGGGGATGTGATGAATGTGCTGTTCACGAACGGTTGGATCGCTGATGAGGACGGGAAGGTCTTCATCTACTACGCTTCCTGCGACACAAGGATGCATGTGGCGACCTCCACGGTTGACAGGCTGGTGGATTACTGCTTCGGCACCGAACCTGACGGTCTTTCCACCGGTGAGTCTGTGCGCACCCTCAACAGGTTGATTGATAAAAATTTGGGAATATTATAATTGGTGACGGCCACTTCGACAAGCTCAGTGACCGAACTCAGATGGTCGCTGAGCCTGACAAAAAGCATAGATAAAACACTGACGGTCGCTGAGCTTGTCGAAGCGCTGTTTTTCAAGAATAATCTCATAAATAATCGCAAAAATGGAAAAGATAAGGACCAGTTTCGCGGAAAAGATCGGCTACGGCTTCGGAGACATGTCTTCCTCGATGTTCTGGAAGATATTCTCCTACTACCTCCCGTTCTTCTACAGCAACATATTCGGACTCACCCTTGATCAGGTAGCCCTGCTTCTGGTCGTCACCAGAATCTGGGACGCAGTCACTGACCCGATGATGGGAGTGCTGGCCGACAGAACCACGACGAAGTGGGGAAAATACCGTCCTTATCTTCTCCTGATGGCAATCCCGTTCGCCCTGAGCGGAATATTCCTGTTCTCCACCCCGGCAGCGTCCCCGACCGTCAAACTCGTCTGGGCGTACCTCACCTACATTATGATGATGACCGTCTATACCGGCATCAACGTGCCTTACGGAGCGATGTTGGGAGTGATGACGGACAATTCGGACACCAAAACTGTGCTGAGTTCGTACAGAATGTTCTTCGCCTACGGCGGCAGTTTCCTTGCCCTGTTCTGCTGGGAACCGCTCTGCAAGCTTCTCGGTGGCTACGACGCCCCGTCCGGCTGGAGGAACGCGATGATTGTCATAGCGGTTTTCTGCCTCATTCTGTTCCTGCTATGCTTCAGAATGACCAGAGAGAAACTGCGCACCGTCAGCAAGGTGTCCGTCGGCAGTGACCTGAAATCCCTTTTGCGCAACGCTCCATGGTGGATTCTCATCGGAGCTGCGCTCTGTTCTAACCTCTTCAATACAGTCAGGGGAAGCACGGTGGCGTACTTCTTCAACGATGTCATCGGGCAGAATGTACGCCTGAATCTTGGCTCGTGGAGTTTTCTGTTCTATGCCGGCCTATTCTTGTCGATAGGAGAAGTCTGCAACATGGTGGGAGTGGCCCTTGCCGTCCCTCTTTCCGAAAAACTCGGCAAGAAAAGCACCTACATGCTTTCTTTCGCAGCTCTGATCCTGTTCAGTGCCTTGTTCTTCTACATTCCGATCAGTCAGGGCGGGTACTATTGGATGCTGATCCTTCAGATTGTGGTCAGTGTGTTCACTGGAGTGATCTCGCCTTTGGTCTGGAGCATGTACGCCGATGTCAGCGATTTCGCCGAGAACCGTGACGGGACCGCCTCGACCGGCCTGATCTTCTCTTCCGCCTCCATGGCCCAGAAATTCGGTGGTGCTTTCGGTGGTTTCGCCGTGATGTGGCTCCTCAAGGCCTTCGACTACAACACCGCTCCAGGGGCAGTTCAGACTCCTGAGGCCATCAACGGCCTGTGGCTTCTGATGAGTTGGATCCCGGCCATCGTGGCCGGTCTTGCGGTTGTCGTGATCTTCTTCTATCCTTTGACGAGGAGCAGAATGATCGCCATTCAGGATGAACTGGCAATCAAGAGAGCCATGGAGCTGGGCGACAAGCCTGAGGTTTCCGAGGAGATGGAAACCTCTTCACGGCTCTGGAGTGGACTTCCAAAGGTGATGCGTTGGGTAATGGCCGTACTTGTGGCCATCCTTGTTCTTGAGTTGATATTCATTATCTTGAAATAACTCAATAAACACCATTGTTCTTCACTGCTTGCAGTGAAAGCAAGTCCCTCCCCCGAGGGGATGGATTTAGGGAGGGGGTAACGTTAATTGATGTGGGTGGGCAATCACCTTCGAACGTGAGATAATATTTTATACAACAAGCAATTGCCTGCTAGCGAAAGTTGAACTGTATGATTGAATACGGCCATTTTGATGATGCGGCCAGAGAGTTCGTGATCACTGATCCCGCGACTCCTTGGCCTTGGATAAACTACCTCGGAACCGAGAATTTCTTTTCGTTGATTTCAGGGACCGCGGGAGGATATTCATTCTACCGTGACGCAAAGTTCCGCCGCCTGACCCGCTACCGCTACAACGGAGTGCCGATGGACGCGGGAGGAAGGTATTTCTACATCAATGACGGGGACTGCGTCTGGAGTCCGGGCTGGAAGCCGTGCAAGACTCCGCTGGATTTCTACGAGTGCCGTCACGGAATGGGGTACACATGCATTGCCGGTGAAAAGAATGGCTTGAGAGTGAGTGAGTTATTTTTCGTTCCTCTTGGCTACGACTGCGAGATTCAGAAAGTCACGCTGGAAAACCGTGGTGAGACCGCAAAGAAATTCAAGTTATGGTCATTCGTGGAATGGTGCCTTTGGAACGCGGAGACCGACATGGAGAATTTCCAACGGAATCTCTCCACCGGAGAGGTTGAGGTAGAGGGGAGTGTCATCTATCACAAGACCGAGTACCGAGAGCGTCGTGACCACTATGCTTTCTACGGAGTCAACGCCCACATTGACGGCTTTGACACGGACAGGGACTCGTTCATCGGGATGTACAATGGCTTCGACAGCCCTCAAAACGTGATGGCAGGGAAGTCTTCGCAGTCCATTGCCCATGGCTGGAGCCCTGTGGCCTCGCACTGCCTTGAGCTTACGCTTGAACCGGGCGAGTCCAAAGATCTTGTCTTCGTGCTCGGCTACGCTGAGAATCCGTCCGGCTCTAAATTCGTGAAACCTACAGGCTACGAGTTGAACTCCGGCTCAGGAGTGATCAACAAGGAAGTGACCAGAAAGGTGATGGCGGCGTTCGACACCTCGGAGAAAGTCGATGAGGCTTTCGGAGCGTTGAGGCGCTATTGGGAGGGACTTTTGGGCAATTTCTCTCTTGTTTCCGGTGTGCCGGAGCTTGACAGGATGGTCAACATCTGGAATCAGTACCAGTGCATGGTGACATTCCTGATGAGCCGCAGCGCCAGCTTCTTCGAGAGCGGAATCGGCAGGGGAATGGGATTCCGGGATTCCAACCAGGATCTGCTTGGAATAGTGCATCAGATTCCGGACCGGGCGCGTCAGAGAATCCTCGACATAGCGGCGACCCAGTTCCTGGACGGCAGCTGCTATCACCAGTACCAGCCGCTCACAAAACGTGGCAACGACGGCATCGGCGGAGGCTTCAACGATGATCCGCTCTGGCTGCTCGTGGGAGTGGATGCCTACCTGCGCGAGACAGGAGACTTCACGATCCTTGATGAATATGTCCAATTCAACAACGTCCCCGGCAGCGAAAAACCTTTGAGCGAACATCTTGCGATTAGTTTTGAATATGTCCGCGCCCATCTCGGCCCTCACGGCCTGCCCCTCATCGGTCGGGCGGATTGGAATGACTGCCTGAATCTGAACTGCTTCTCCACCGATCCTGACGAGTCTTTCCAGACCACGGAGAACAGGACCGAAGGCAGCAAGGCTGAGTCTGTGATGATAGCGGGATTGTTTGTCTTTGCCGGGGAGCGCTATGCCGAACTTCTTGAGCATTTGGGCAGGAATTCCTCGGCAGTGCGTAAGGCTGTGGAGGACATGTCCGAGGCCATCAAGAAATATGGCTGGGACGGGAACTGGTTCCTTCGCGCCTACGATTTCTTCGGTCGGAAGATCGGGGCGAAAGACTGCGAGGAAGGCAGGATATTCATAGAAAGCCAAGGTTGGTGCTCCATGGCGCGTGTCGGTGCGGAAGAAGGCCTCTGCGACAAGGCGTTGGATTCCGTGAAGGAGCGTTTGGAATGCCCTCACGGCATCGTGCTCAACAACCCGGCGTTTAGCAGGTACTATCTTGAATATGGCGAAATCTCCTCATATCCTGAGGGTTACAAGGAAAACGCCGGCGTGTTCTGCCACAACAACGCTTGGATCATCATCGCTGAGGCCATGGCCGGACGGTCCGAAGACGCTTGGAGACACTATCGCCAGATAGCTCCGGCATTCATCAAGGACCAGACTCTTCACAAGGTGGAACCTTACGTCTATTGCCAGATGGTGGCCGGAAAGGATGCGGCGCGTCCGGGTGAAGGCAAGAACAGTTGGCTGACCGGCACCGCCGCATGGAACTGGAACGCTGCCTCTGAATATCTTCTCGGAGTGAAACCTCGTTTTGACGGCCTTCTGATAGAGCCTTGCCTGCCGGCGTCTATCCGTGAATATAAGATCCACAGGGTTTTCCGTGACGCTGTCTATGACATCACGATCCGTTATTCCGCCACGGGGAAATCCCGTTTCATTCCATATTCCCCGGGACATCATGAACTTACTTTGGATTTATAGTAAATGAAAAAGATTCTTTCCTCAATCGCGGCTTTGCTCGTCGCTGTGGTTTTACAGGCCAGTGATTTCCGCACTCTTTTGAACAACGATTGGACTTTCTCCCTTGGTGACGCCTCTTCGATGAAGAAGGACTTCACGCATGGCACGGAGTATTTCACGTATTTCTCAAAGGCCGGCACGGCAGGGCAGAGCAAGTCCCCGATCATGCAGGCTTTCGATGACTCCGGATGGCAGAAGGTCAATCTGCCGCACGATTGGGTTGTGGATCTGCCTTACAGCAAGGATGCGAGCCATTCCCATGGCTACAAATGCGTCGGCTGGAACTATCCTGAGAACTCAGTGGGCTGGTACAGAAAGCATTTGCGGATTCCGTCAGAGGACTACGGCAAGCAGATACGCATCGAGTTTGAGGGAATATTCCGGGACAGCGAGGTCTTCTGCAACGGCTTTTATCTTGGCCACGAGAGAAGCGGCTACGCAACGAGATCCTATGACCTGAGCCCGTACCTCAACTATGGCGGCGACAATGTCATCACCGTGCGCTGTGACGCTTCCACGGAGGAAGGATGGTACTACGAGGGCGCGGGAATATACCGCAACGTCTGGCTCCACAAAGCCGGGCCGGTCGCTGTGAAGCCATATTCATTGGATCTGACAGGGGAGACTCCGAAGTTCGAGACCGTGATGGCGAGCGACACGCTTGACAAGGCCAAGGTGAAGGCTGAGGTTGTGTTTCTCGATGCCGAGGGCAATGAGGTTCGGAAACCGGACCACCTCTGGAGTCTTGAGGATCCTTACCTTTACACCGTGAGGATTCGACTTTACTATGACGGAGTTCTCTCTGACGAGCAGAAATGCCGTTTCGGGTTGCGCACGATTGAGTTCAGCCCGACGGAAGGGTTCCTGCTCAACGGGAAGCACGTCAAACTGACAGGCTGCAACATGCATCTTGACCATGCCGGAGTAGGTGTCGGAGTGCCGGACGAACTGTGGCGTTACCGTCTAACACAACTCAAGAAGTACGGGTTCAACGCTATCCGCAGTTCGCACAATCCTGCGTCTCCGGCCATGCTCGACCTCTGTGACGAGATGGGCTTTCTGGTGATTGACGAGAACCGTCAGCTTGGCGTCAACGAGGAGCAGCTCACCCAAGTCAGAAGGATGATCGAAAGGGACCGCAATCATCCGTGTGTCATCCTTTGGAGCGTCGGCAACGAGGAATGGAGCGTGGAGGGCATCGAGGCCGGCACAAGGATCGCCAGGAAGATGAGTGAATATGCCCACTCCATCGATCCGACCAGACCGACCAACTACGGTAGCTCCGGTGGACACGAGCTTGTGAAAGGAGTTGATGTGTTTGGCTACAACTACATCGTCCAGAACCCTGTGGATGAGTTCCATGAGAAATTCCCAGATCATTGCGCTGTCGGCACTGAGGAGACTTCGGGAGCCGGCACGAGAGGAAAGTATGCCACAGTCCCGGAGGAAGGCTGGATGACCCCTCTGAACAGGGTTGACACCTTGGGCAGGATCAATGTCATAGAACACGGCTGGAAATTCTACAAGGCCCGTCCTTGGACTGGTGGACTATTCTATTGGACTGGACAGGATTACCGTGGCGAGCCGAATCCGATGGTCTGGCCGGCTACCGGTTCCCAGTTCGGCATTCTGGACTACTGCTGCTTCCCGAAGGACGAGGCGTTTTACGTCAAGGCCGCATGGCTTGACGAGCCGACAGTCCACATCTGCGGCCCGTACAAAGGCGAGGTCTGGGCCTATTCCAACTGCGATCAGGTCCGGCTTTATGCCAACGGAAAGAACCTCGGAAAGAAGAATATGCCTGTGGATGGCCACCTTGTCTGGAAAGTAGGAGATGCCGCCAGATTCTCAGCAGTGGGCTATTGCAACGGCAAAAAGGTCGCTACTGATGAATATCCTTCCGTCGTCTCCGAGACAATCCTCACTCTCTCCAAGTCTCAGATAAAGGCTGACGGTCAGGATGTTGTCGTGATCGACATCGACACCCCATCCGAGAGTCTGGAAGTCTCAGTCTCAGGAGCTACGTTCCTAGGCTGGGGCAACGGCAACCCTGGTTTCAAAGAGATCGAAAGACCGGAGAACGGTAGCTCTATGACGATCAAACCGTTCTCCGGCAAAGTCCAGCTCATCATCCGCTCGATCGAAGGCTCAACCGAACCAGTCAGTGTCCAGATAGGTGACAAGACAGCCGAGATCAACATCATCTAAACACCGGGTAGACTGCTTTGTCCAATCTGAACATAGTTGGAAAAGTTTTGTCAGCTTTGAGAAAAATCCACCGTTGCATACGTTTTTGGCTTGGAATCGCTAACTTTGCGGCGGAAACGGGATTCGTGTGCGTTGAATCCCGGTCCGGGTGATTTTAATTTTGGAATATGATCAAGTCAATGACCGGTTACGGCAAGGCTGAGGCCGTCCTGGAGACAGGTAAACTCACCATCGAGATCAAGACGCTCAACGGCAAGAACTCCGACGCCAACATCAAGTCCTCTCTTCTTCCTAAGGACAAGGAACTGCTTGTTCGCAGGAAGATCACGGATTCACTGGTGCGCGGCACGATTGACTTCTACATCAATTGGGAGCCGAAAGCCGGTGGGATGGCCAAGCAGATCAACAAAGAGTTGATCAAGGAATATTATGACCAGATCCAGGCCGTGCGCTCCAGCCTTCCTGGATTCTCAATGGAGGATGAATCTATTAAGGATGAGATACTTACCGCTATCCTGCGTTTCCCTGACGTGATGGATAATTCCCGTCAGGACATCATCACCGAGGAAAACTGGCCGGTTGTCGAGAAGGCCATAGACGATGCCTTGGCCGCTGTCAATGACTACCGGGCCAAAGAGGGTGAGGCGCTCTACAAGGACGTGACCTCAAGGGTTAGGAATATCCTTGATCTTGAGAATCAGGTCGAGGGTTTCGAGAAGGAAAGGATAGATGTCGTGAGGGAGAAACTGATGAAGAATCTGGAGGCCCTTCAGCAGAAGGTCGATCCGTCCCGTTTCGAGCAGGAGATGATCTTCTACCTTGAGAAACTGGACATCAACGAGGAGAAGGTCCGTCTCCGCCAGCACTGCAAGTACTTCATGGACACGATAGACGGTGAGGAATATCCCGGCCGCAAGCTCGGCTTCATAATCCAGGAGATGGGCCGCGAGATCAACACCACCGGCTCCAAGGCCAACCACTCCGGCATCCAGAAACTCGTCGTCCGCATGAAGGACGAACTGGAGAAGATCAGAGAGCAGTCTATGAACATTCTCTGAAAGAATGTTCATAGACTGCTCATCCATCCAACCCCCAGTCACTACGTGACAGCCCCTGGGGAGCACGGGGAAAGGATTCCCCGAAACCCCTTCGGTCGCTACGCTCCGAGTTTTATCTTATTCGTTTGGACTGGTTGCGGAGAGTTCGGGAGGAATTATGGACTCGGGGCCAGTCTTGCGGGAACCGGGCTTGATTTTGGCCTGGGACTTCTTGGGGGAGAGGCCGAGCTTCTCCAGCTTCTGTATCTTCTTGACTACGCTTTGATTGGATTCGGTCAGTTTTCTGGTTGAGGTCTCGTAGGCGGACTGCGCCTTGCCGAGCATGGTCCCGATCGCCACGTAACTATCCATCCAGCCGTTCAGCTGACTCATCAGCTCCTCCGCTGTCTTATAGACCTCGGCGATGTTCTTCTCCTGATCCGCCTGCTTCCATGCCATCTGGATCATATTCAAGACAATAATAAGTGTCATCTGGCTCACGATCAGTACATTGCTGTCTTTGGCCGCCTGCCAGAGCATCGGATCCTCCTCAAGCATGAGCCTGAACGCACCCTCGATCGGGATGAACATCAGATTGTAGTTCACCTTGCGCCTGCCCTCGGGAATGTAGGACGCATAGTCCTTTGTCTTTAGCTCGTCCACGTGCTTGCGAACGCTTTCTACATGTGCCTTGGCGAATCTTACCCGATCCTCGGCTTTCTCCGCGTTGACATATTCATTGAAAGATTTCAGGCTGACCTTGGAGTCGATGATGACGGTCGTGTCGTCCGGGTAAAGAACCATCACGTCCGGTATCATGGTTCTGCCGCTCTCGCTCTTGATTTCGTGGCCGCTTTCATCCGTCATCACACTCTGGGTGAGGAAGTGCACGCCTTCCACCAACCCGGCGTTTTTCAGCACGTCAGTCAGCAGCATCTCCCCGAAGTCGCCCTGTACCTTTGAATATCCCGTCAGGGCGTTCGCCAGATTTCGGGCCTCGTCACCTACCGCCTGCGACCGCTCCATCACATTGTGAATATGCTCCTTCAGCTGCGCACTTTGCTCCACGGCCTCCTTCCTGGACTCCTGCACGGCTTTGCCGAACTCGGCGAACTTCTCCTGCATTGGTTTCAGAAGCTCAGAGATTGACTCCGCGCTCTGTCTTTTGAACTCAGTGCTGTTGTCCGCAGACAGAGCCTTGAATGCGTCCTTCATCTTCTCCAGATCCCTCTCGTGCTGCTCCTTCTGCATATTCAAAGCCTTCTCCTGCGCCTCCTTCTGCTCCGCCATCGCCTTTTCTTGAATATCCCGCTGCACGGCAAGGGCTTTCTCTTGCAGACGCCTCTGTTCCTCAAGCGCCTTTGCCTGCTCTTCCCTCAGCCGGCTTTCATATTCATCCCTCGCCTTGAGCGTGCTTTCCAGCGCCGCCTTTTCCCCGGTCAGTTCAGTCAGCCGCCTCTGGAGCTCGTCCTCCGCATCTTCATATTCCTTGACAATCCTTTGCCTTTCAGCGGCATTCCTTTGAATGACGACAAGCAGCGCCACCACAGCAGCCACCGCCACTGCTGAGATTAAAATGATTATTACCGTAAGATTCATATTCCTAACAGTTCTTTCGTAACCAATCCCTTACTAAATTATTGATCTACCTTAGTTGATCATTCTCCAGCAAGATTCTGATGTCAGAATTACGTAAAATAACATTATGTAATATTACGTAAAATTTCCGGGATATTCAACGGGTATATAGTTCCCTATTTTTTCTTACTAAGCGACAAAGAATAAGAAGCTGTTTTAATTTATTTGAAATGTTCTTGAGGTGAAAAATTTTCATTTTCTTCTCGCTTCTTCAGTCATATAACACCGCTATCCTCCTTGGCAGAAGCGGTCGAACATGAAGTTTTTCACTCTCAGACCAGCGACCGAACCGAGTGCAATCGAACTTGTTCGGATTGCCGAGGTGAGCAGCAGGGAAAGAGCTTGCTCTTAACCTTCAAACAAACAAATCAAAACAGTTTCTAAGTTTTCAAAGTCGAACTATACTTTGCCTTGATCTGGCCATGAGGGTTATATTGTTGTAAGGAACTTTGCGGGAGGTGTCATGTGGAGCAAGGTTCACAGTGCAGTCCGTTGAACGTCCTGTGGCAATGAACTCCGAATGAGGGAGGGATGTGGAATATGTCTGCGAAAAAGATAGAGAATCAAGATGCTATCGGGTGAATTCTCTTACCGGACGGACCGGGCGGGCCATGGCGGCGGCGCCGACGAACCAATAGTTGGATGTGACCCCTCCAAGCGCCAATCCGGCTCCTGAACGGGTCCCGCCATTGGACCAGATTATCTGATTGCTCCAGAGGTATACTATTTGGGGATTGAAGTTTCCGCCAGCCCCGACACCATTAACTAGATAATTCTTGTACCATCGTTCTCCTGTGCCTGTCAAAGCCATCCGGTTACCCTGCTTGTTTTTCTTGGTGTAAACGTAATATATGTAATAGCCGTCATGGCCGTTCATGCCCTCATATGTGCCGTTGAATAATTCTTGCAGATCCTTGCCATGGTATTGAGGATTGTTTTTGTCTTCTTTATCATCAATGATCTTAGCGTTGACCATCATTTTGAAATAGCCGACTGGCGGCACCATATAGCCGGCTGGCGATGGATCGTAAACTGTTTTTTTGCCGGAATACTCGTAATTAACCAAATGGGGGCTGGTGAAGCCTATGGATGTATTATTCCATAGGTTGTAGTAGTTGGTGTTCAGCCAATGCTCATTTCCTAGTTTGTATTCAATGTTTCCACCCAAATACAGAACATTCGGGTTCTTTATTCCGTCCTTAATGTTTACGAATTGAGATCTAAGTTCGTAAGCAAGCTCTCCGAAATTATATTTCACCACCGACCCGCTGTTCATGAAACCGACAATAGGGTCTTTCCGCCCGAATTGGTAATAGACGTTGTTGCCGATCCAGTACTCGATCTTCTTTTCCCGCTGTTCCACGTTGAGTGTCACCTTGTTGCCGCTCTTGTCCTGGGTGAATGTCATCGTGCCGGTACGCTTGAGGTACCAGACGTTCTTCGGGTCGCACCATCCCAGATTGTAAGGTGCTGAGGTGTACTGTCCGTAGCCGTTGTCCCATGCATCGAAAGTTACGTCATTGCTTCCGATTTTACCGTCTGTGTTATTGTAGAACCAGTGCTCGTCAATCCAGATGTGCCAGCTCCACATGATTGTGCCTCCATTGTCTTTGATGGCAAGCACGACATTCCCTTGCTGGATCTCGTCGCGGTTCACCTTGAAAGAAAGATAGTCGTAGCCGTCAGATCCGTTATATTCCAGTTTGACATCGGAGACGAGGTTGTAGGCGTCCTGCCACACAAGAATGGCGCTTTTGGCTCCGGAAATCTTGGCTCCGGAGATGTTGTTGCCCTTATAGTCCTGAAAATTTCTCAGCGCTGTGCCCACTCCGTTAACGTTCCCGTTGTTGAATGTGTAGCAGCCGGAATTGAGACTCCCGTTGGTTATCGCGTTGCCATAGACAAGAGGCAGCTTGTAATAACCTGGGGCGTTCACCACATAGCAGTTGGCTGTGTTTCTGACACCTGTGACCATGGACAGGTCTCTTGGGCTTGATGCTGACGCGACTTCCGGATTTGTGCGCATCTGCCAGTCTCCTTCCCAGTCGGTTCCGGTTATCTGCGGGAGGAAAGACACGTTGAAGCGGTTGTAATCGAAGGATCCGGAAGCGCTCCAAGTGTTGTCCGGCATCCAGACCTTCGGGTCTATTTCCGTGTTGTCGTTGTTCCAATACTTCCCGATATAGCCGGAAATCGCGTCCGGGAACGAAGTCTTGCCCTTTGTCGCCTCTGCGATCCATGAAACTATTTCCTTTATTGCCGGATTGTTCGCGCGCTCCCTCCAGCTCTTGACCTTGTAGTACGCCCCGTGTGTCACTGTCTGGTTGACCACAATCCTGTCGGATGCGTCTGTGAATCCACCCTTGGACGGTTCATTGTCATTGATTGCCTGTTCGCTGCCGATGACCTCAAAATGGTAGATCCAGTTGGAGGAACTGGTTGAAATCGTGTAAACATATTCCTTTCCCGGCTCCCAACGGGTGACTTTGTTGTCATTGATCTTTCCTCGCAGTGTGAATGTCCTGCCATCCTTGTCTCTCTTGAAGACAACCTCAATCTTGGTATCTGCCGGAATGTCCTGCGGAATCAGCATGAAGGTCTTTTCCGGCATCCTGTCATTCAGCGCGACATCTGATGATCCATCGGACGGAGTGGAACTTACACCAGTTACCTTGTAATCAAATGTCTGTGAATATGAACTCTCTGGGGCGCCGTAATCCGACCATGTGAATCCCTCGGTGCTGAAATCATAGACGCATTTCCCGCTGCCGGCGACTCCGAGAATCGAAATGCTTTCGATCGTGCCTCCCACTACATCGCTTACCGCGAACTTAATGGCGGATAAGGCGTGCCTGAAATTCATCGGCACCTTGCCATTGTCACTGCCGGCTCTGTCGCAGATGTTGGTGGCGAACATCAGATCCGGCTGGGACTCGGCATCGTTGTTTCCGGTTCCTGACGGGGTCTTGAAGTTGAATGTCGCTTGGGTATTGGTTACTATCAGGTTTGTAACGGAGCTTACGGGAGCCACTTCGACAGGCTCAGTGACCGAAACCGGTGCGAATGCGAAGAACCTCAATTCCTTACCGACCTGTGGCCAATAGTATAGTGGGGCTGTGCTCCAGACATCGCTTCCCGAGCGTGGCTTGACAGCCGTGTATGAAGGAATATGCTTTCCTCCGCCGTTCGGAAAGAAAGCGGTGACTCCGAATCCGTCCGATCCGTTTGCGGCCTTGAATCCGGAATATTCATTGACAGGCGCTGATTTAGTGACAGTTTCTTCGCAATCTCCATAGTCTGTAACGTATGTATGGAGGTACAGAGTCTTGTCAAACCCATGTGCGCGCAGTTCAAGCGGCTCCAATAATGACGATGTGTCTTTAGTCTCGTCCTGTGACCTGGTGACCTCTGTGTCCAGCCGCCCTGCGGTCACGTAGAACTGCATTTCCTCGCCAAGCGTCTCATCATCGATCATGTCCCACACACAGGCGCAAGGCAGCCATACAATGGCGGCCATAAGCCAGATGCGAAGGAGTGTGTTCAGATGTCTGGAAAACCGCGTCATGATATTCATAGTTTACAGATCGATATAAACCTTTCCGCCGAACACCCACTTCTCCACGTTGACTGTGAACAGGATAGGCGTGACGTTCACCGTGTAGCGGTACTCATAGTTGCGAATGATGTCGAACCGTCTTCCATCATCTTTGGTGGTGGAATAGTCGCGGAAGTCTATGCGATAGACAGCGTCGCTGTCTTTGAGTTTCAATTCGATGAACGAGCAGTCACCGCGAGCCATGCCTGTCGGGCCGGCGTTGATATATTCAGGGACATAGATTGTCCATACTTTCCTTTCCGAATCGGCGGAGAAGGAAAGTGTGGCTTCCGGGGTATTGTCCTCGGCTTCCATGCAAAGATGTGCTGTGCCGGAGTATGAGGTGTTGTCGTACATCCCGAGCGGCGCGCATGCGAAATCCTTGTTGTGCTTATTCAGCGTGACGCTCTCAAGTTCGGTCTCGCAGCCTGCGTTCAGACTGACCTCGATTTTAGCCAAAGCCCTCAGAAGGCTGACCTCTCCGAGGTAAGTCTCGACATCCGGCCTGAAATAGAGCGCGTTCACGGTTCTCACTCCGTACATAGGAATCGTAGATTCCGCAGACGGTTTGAACGGCACATCGGAAGTGCCTGTGTATCTGGCTATGGACCAATCGGCCTTGCAGACATCCTCTATTGTTGTGACTCTTGCCTGAAGACCGGCCGGGATGGACGGCCAGTTGGCCAGAACCACAACCTTGAAGCCTCCTGACGGAGGATTCGTGACCGTGCCGCGCAGTTCCCATTTCTGGGGATAGGCAGTGTTGTCCATAGGCTTCACCTCATCAGGAGAAAATCTCTGAAGGAATTTGTTGTCTGTGTCGAAGAACAGGATGTGGAGGCTGGAAATGTCGATGTAGTTCTCATAGCCTGAGCCGGTCTCTTCAGTCTCGGTGAGCGCACGTGACACGCCGGATCCCTCTCCGCCTGTGTTGATGCGGAGACTTACCTGAAGCGTGCCTCCGTCACAGTCGGCTTCGCTCTCCTCGAAAACGAATTTCTCGCAGGAGAGAAGCGTCATGCAGCAGAGTGCCGCCAGCGCAAGAATATGCAAGGCTCTTTTCACCGTAAACTTTTCCTTTTATAAGTCTGTGTCTTGAAGCACTACCTTCCAGGAGTTGATGTAGATGTAAGTGTTGGCCCAGTTTTCGTTCTTGTCGATGAAGAACACCATGTTGTATTCATCCTGGCGGTCGAGATACTCCTGGTCAGGAATGCCCTCGTTGTAGTGCCCTTTGACCAGAAGGGCGTAGTCGATCAGAGGGATGGAAAGCACGGTCGTTCCGGCCTCCTTGTTCCTGATGTGGAGTCTTGGCTTGTGACCTATGACCAGACGTCCTGTCGTCAGCTCGGCAAGGGCGACACCGAAGGTTTCAGTCGCTGAGCTTGTGGTTCGGCAAAGCTCACCAACCATCGAAGCGACCGAGGTTGCTTTGGTCACTTCGGCAGACTCAGTGACCGACTGCATGTCCGCCTCAGCCGTGCCTGAGGACACCGCCCAAGCCCGGTAGGTCACGCTGTCGCACGGAAGCAGGCTGTTGTCCCAGTCCATCCTCCCGTTGTCGTCCGTGATGAAGAAGTCAAATTTGTCCTTGTCCACCGGTTTCCCGGAAAGATGCTGCAGCACGACCCTGAAGTTGTTGGTGTTCTTAGTCAGCGGCACAGTGACGGTGACTGTACCTTCATCTGCGGTGAAATCCGCCTCCGGAAGGTAGCCGTGGTAGAGGTCGTCGATTCTTCCGTCTGTGATGGAGGATCCGTCGGATGCCTGTCTGGTGTTGAGGGCACAGTCCAGGTCGGAACGTACCTTCGCCTGCCTGAATGTCCATGACTTATATTCATCGGCGTCGCACCAGGCAAGCAGTCCATACTTGCCTGCGGGCACATCGACTTCCATTGAATATCCTTCCGAGGCGAGAGCGTCACCGCTTTCGGTCTTTGACCAGACTATGCTGCCGTCCTCATCGAGCACGTAGAGTGTCACGCTCCGCACCTCATGGACGAAGGCGTCCGCGTACTTCATGTTCATGTCGTAACGGAACCTCACGCGGTAGGAGACGGCGCAGTCGCCCTCGTCCTCGTAGATGAGTCCGCCGCAGGATGATACGGCCATTCCGCAGGCCAGTGCCATGGCCAGCAGTCCGGCGTATGTCCTTTTGAATACTGACAGCATAACAAAAGTTGATTTCGTTTTATCCAGAGAATACCACCGGCGCCGTTCCGCCCCGGCGACATTCTCTGAGACTGAAGATTGTTAATGAATATTCCGGCTAAAGATCCACGGTCTGCTTGACAACCTTCCAAGAAAGGACGTTGATCTTGGCGGCCACGTAGTAGTTCTTTGTGTCATCATCGTTAGGAACAATGCGCTCGTCAGGCTTGTTGACGGCCTTACCGAGATTCCTGATGCTGTTGATCGTGATCATGTAGTAGTGGTTTCTGACCACGCCGTAGTTGCCTTCCTTCTGCACATATTCAGCGTCGGTGTACTTGCCGTCGTTACGCAGGTGCTCGATAGGAATGTTGTAGTACATCATACCCTCGTTGTAGAATGAGCAGCCTGTGCTGTACTTGTAGTCTTCGTTGCCATTGATGAGTTTGTTGGCTTCATCGGTTGTCGCGGCGGTGACCGATGTCTCGTTCGGACCGTAGAAGTAGTTTCCGGCGCCATTCAGCTCGACGTGTGCGTAACCGTCTGCGGATATGACGATTTTGAGGTCTTCGGCCGTCACCTTTGTGTACTTGTCGCCGGCTCCGCTTGTGGTCTTTTTCCAGATCTTGTCCGTCGTGCTTGACTCGAAACTGTTGAGGGCAGCGTTCTTGTAGTTTTCCTCATCATAAAGTGAGTTTGCGAAGTTGTAGAGCGTGATGGCATTGCCGTCCGCATCGGTAACCTTTGCCTTGAGAAGCACGCTGGTCACGGCGCTGCTGAAATTCTTGCTGTCAAGAACATCGGCATTGTTGGTGTTCTCGCGGCAGTAAGCGTTTCCGTTTATCGCAACCTTGAGGTCATTGTATGAGATGTAATTCAATGTCGCCGAGGCCTCATCATAGTGGTTCTCGCTTGAGTTGAAAGTGTCCGGATAGACACCGGTGCCGTAGTTTGTTGACTTGCCCCAGTAACTTCTGAAGCGTGCCGCGTCGTTCCAGTCGAAACCGAGTGAAGAGGTCGAGGCAGTCCACGAGGCGTCTATGTTCTTGAAGCCGTACGAATCCTTCGTCGTGGCGTTGAGTCCCCAGGCCTCTACCTTGAAATAGAGATCCTTGGGAGTTCCGTTCACCATGAACGACCCGATCTTGCCGCTTGTTCCGAGGCTTTCCGCGAATTCAACCTTGACCTTGGCCGCGAGTCTCTCGACGTAAGCCTCCACAGGATTACCGGCGCTCAGGGCAAGTTCCTCGCTTTCCTGGAAGTTCGCAGGCTTGAGTTTGGCGCAATAGTAGCCGGAAACAGCGTCGTCGTTGTCGTAAGACGAACTTGACATCATGAAGTTTGTCCAATTGACCTGATCGTCTGCGTCTGCGGTAGCGATGGCGGTCTGAACAGCTTTTGAGGCCTCGGAGATGCTTTTGTTCTCGATGTTCGCGCCAATCCATGGATCATCTGAGTTGAGGATGACGGACATATATGCCGGATAGAGGTTGGACTTCAGGCCTTTGAGAAGCACAACGCCATCGGAAAGCTCCTCAACGTTATCATTGGTGGATTCGCCCGTGCCGTTGACATTCATCTTCAGGTCTGTTTTCTTGACAGACTGACAGAAAGATCCGTCCGCATAGTAGAAGATGAAGTAGGCGTTGTTGATTTTCTGCTCATCGGCTGTGCCGTAGTAGAAAGGCGGCTCTGCGGCCGTACCCTTTGTCGTAGGATTAGAATAGGCGATCTTGACGTTGATGTAGGCGTCACCATCTTTGAGAGGAGTGTCGGTCGCGGTCTCCTTGTTGCAGGCTGCCAGCGCTACCAGTGCCAAGCCCGCGGTGAATAATTGTTTAATTTTCATAAACATAGAGTTGATTGAATAATTAATATTTATTTACTTGTCATTTCTGTTCGCTGTAACCGGAATATTCCTGAAAGATTTCCGCTTGACGTACGGCTTCCATGATTCCTCTTGCGGAGGCGGCGCGGAAGTGACGGACCGCATCGGAATATTCCTTGGACATCACGGCGAGCACGCCGCGAGCATATTCGGCCTCACCGCTTTCGCCGGCTTTCTCCAGCCTTTTCACTGCTGTGGCCAGGTCGCCGCGCTCCATCGCCGCGTTCGCCGCGTTAAGGTTAGCCACCGGGTCGTCAGGGTACATCACCGCTGCGGTCTCGAAGGCTGTGTTGAACTCAGGACTGCCAGGCTCCAGACTCTCGGCTGCGAGGAAGAATTCCTCAAGGGAGAGTTTGCTTGGTCTTGCCCTCATCACCTGAAGGATCTCCGCAGGGTCACGGTAACCTCTGATGCTGTACTCGATTCTATACTTGGTGCAGCGTAGGCGAGGGTAAATCTCGGCCTTCATTACCGCATAGTCCTCCTGGTAGTACTTCTTGATTTTCCACTCGCGCACATCTGGGTCCGTGGCGGTGTCCTCAGCGATTGCGAGGATCTTGCCGGCGTCCTTCAGTCCGCTTGTCCTTAGCCATTCGATGAGTCCTTCCCAGTTCTCCGGCTCATGCTCGAATGTGACTATTGACGGGTCGAAATTGTAGAGGTTCAGAACATATCCTCGGATGGTCGCGGTCCTCTCCCTGGCCAGATCTGTGTTGTGCGCGTAAGTGCCCTCCGGCGAGGCGAAGCCCTTGAGCCAGATGGAGGTAACGGTGATGTCCTTGTCATTGCGGACAGAGTCTATGGTCGCGCGTATCCTGCCGAGTTCGGCGACGTTGTTGTGATATTCCGGATAAATCTCGGTCTTGTCCACAGGAAAATCGACATAGGCCGTTCCGCTCAGGCTGCGTGTCTTCGTTTTCTCTCCCTTGGGGCAGACGTAGATCAGCCTTGGTGTTTCCGGCACCCAGAGCACCCTTGACAGCAGCTCTGCGGTCTGGTCTCCCAGACGCTTCTCACAGCAGGAATATTCGCTTCGCTCCAGCACGAGGCGGCTGTTGTTCATCCAGTCCTTATGAGGCGTGACGGCGTGGTAGTCAAGGACATCCTCGTCGGATCCCGTTCTGAAAGAAGTCTCGTTCTCTCCGGAGATCATCTTGCCGTCGTCCTTGCGCAGGTAATAATAGTACCTTTGGCGGCCATAGACACCGATGGCCGGGAGCGCCAGCGAATCGCGGCCCTTGACGAGGAACGGAGTGAGAAGGACGGCCTTGGTGTTCTTCACTTTAAGGTCGCTGATGTCAAGGCTCATGTCGACAACCACATTGGAGCCGTCGCGTGTGACTTTCGCATCTTTGGCGACCACACCATCGACCGAAGGCTTGGCTTTGCCGCCTTTGACAGAGACTGAGGCGCTCTCCTGAGCCGCCGCGACAATTCCTGACCCTGCCAAGATGATGGCTGCGGCCGTGCAGATGAATATGTTGTTTGTCTTCATTGTCTTAGAGTTTTTAGAATAGGTACACAAGGCTTACCGCCAGTTTTGTCACGCCGAAGTAGTCGTGCTGGTCGTCGGTCGCGATTCTTTTGCCGCACCCGGCACAGCGGAATGTGTCATACCAGCTGTGAACCCAGCCCACTCCGGCCTCGGCTTCGAGGTTCCAGTGTCTCCCTAAGATCCAGGCGTAGCCATAGCCAAGACCCGCTCCTGCCATCCAGCCTTGGTATCGGCGGTCTTTCAGCAGCCTCCAGTCTGTTCCGAGGAAGTCGGCATCGATGTCAAAGCCGCCGACGTTGAACTGACCGCCCAGGGCATGAAGTCCGAAGAAGCTTCCTGCCCATGCGTCGCAAGCCCAGAGGCGCAGTTCCGGTTGGAAAAGCCAATGTTTGAACTTCTTGTCTCCAGTGAATGTCCATGGGTTGAGGTCTCCTGAAAGGTCGATTGTCCATTTGGGAGCGAATCTGAATTCCAGACCTGCGTTCAATGTGGCCGTGGCGTCGAGTATGATGTTTGTCTTGACAGCCGCTGTCTGCGCCTTGGCTGACGGGGACAGCAGCGATGAGATGACCAGAACAAACGCCGCGGCGAGCGTGCAATGTGTCAAACGTCTGATATGTGATGTGGATCCGTTCATATTTGATGCCTTGTCTTGTTTTTCAAAAATTGATGTTTCAAAATGTTCTAGTCAATACGGAATTCTCTTTGGATGCCGATGTGGAACATTGATCAGGAAATGTAAGGGGGTGACTGTGAGACGGCCGAATTTTTCTGCAGATAAGAATACACTATTCACGCCAAGGCTCAAACTTGCCCTCGGCGAACATACCGCTGTCACAGACCTTTCTATCTTTTCAATCGCAACCACAATTTTTTCACAGACTTTCCATCCGTATTTCCTGCCCGATTTTCAGGTCTTGTTTTCGGACCGGAGCCAAGCAACCAAAATATCTTTTTCTCTCCCTCAGAGAGAACAAACGCACAAAGTTAATTTAATTTCAGGAAAGAAGTCGGATTTTTATTCAAAAAGTTTATTACCGACCACATCTGAATGCCTGAAAGGATGATGTGGAAGGTGGCTGTCCTGTCTGCCGGAACTCCGGCGCGAGATTAAGAAGCTGTTTTGATTTATTTGAAATGTTCTTTGAGGTGAAAATTCTTCATTTTCTTCCCGCTTCTTCAGTCAGATAGCACCGCTATCCTCCTTGTAAGAAGCGGTCGAACCTGAAGTTTTTCACTCTCAAACCTTCAAACAAACAAATCAAAACAGCTTCTAAGGATTGTCACATCAACCCTAGAAACCTTGTTCTGGCGAGCATGCAGCATCCTAACGAACCGGCTTTGCGCCCTAGTTTGGAGAACACGACGGTGGTGTCCTTGCTCACAATGTTCAGGGAGTATTTCTTGATAGCCGCCCTGACAGGCAGCATGAGATAGTCCCCGCCTACGGTCAGCTTTCCTCCTATGACGACCTTTTCGGGATTGAACACGTTGATCAGGCCTGCGATGCCTCTTCCGAGGGTCGTGCCGATCTCTCCCATGGCATCTATGGCCACGACATCCTCGTCCTCCACCGCTCCCAGCAGGTCATTGAGCGTCAAATCCTTGCCGGTTCTGTACTTGTCAGTCAGCATCGAAGGACATCCTGATTTCAGCTTTTCCGTGACTATCCGTTGGAGAGCCGAGCCGGAGGCTCCTGTCTCCATGCAGCCGACCTTTCCGCAGCGGCAGATCTGCCCGTTGTCCAGAAACGGGAAATGTCCGAACTCTCCGGAAAAGCCGGACTTTCCGTAGTACAGGTCGCCGTTCAGGATCATTCCCATTCCGAGTCCCCATCCGACATTGATGAACAGAACATTCCTTTCTCCGTTGGCGGTTCCGCTGCGGAACTCCCCGTAAGTCATCGCTCTGGAGTCGTTGTCAATGGCTACAGGGACACCGAGATCCTCCTCCAGAATGGCACTCAGAGGTTTGTCCTCATTTATGAAATATGTGAAACTGTAGCCGGACGCGGTGTTGACCCGTCCGGTAAGGTCGATGTTGCATGCAAGCATGCGTTCCATGCTCAGGTCATTGTTCTCAAGCGTCTCCCGGATCAGGCCGCAGAGCTTTCTGCATGACTCTTCCGTGTTCTGGAGGGTGAACTCCACATCCTCGTCGTAGGACAGGGTCTGTCCCTTGAAGTCCATTGTCATGATATTGGCGTGGTTCCTTTCAAGATCCACCCCGACAAAGAAGCCCGCGTCCGGGTTGAGCCCGAAAATGCTGGGCCTACGTCCGCTGGCCGAACCTTTTTTTCCAAGGTCCTCAAGCCATCCGTCGTCAATCAGCTCTCCGACAATCTTTGTGGTGGTCGGAATGCTGCAGTTCAGTTCACGGGCGAAGTCAGCGATGCTGAAATCGCCCGCGTTCATGCACAATTCCAGAATCTTCTGCTTGATTATGGAATTCTTGTCCGAGAGGTTTTCGCTGAAATATTTGACCATCAACTCTCTATTTGCCTTTTGTCCAGTATTCCTCGATTTCTTCCAGTGCCTTGCCTGTAGTCTCAGGGACCAGTCTCCACATGATGAGAAGGTATGGGACACACATCGCGGCGAACAGGAAGAATGTGCCGGCAGGTGTGAGTGTCTCGAGCATCCATGGTGTGAGCTGTCCGATCAGGTAGGTTCCGATCCAAAGAGCCAGACCGGCGATGCTCATCGCGAGTCCGCGCACCCTGTTGGGGTACATTTCTGACAAAAGTACAAAAACAACCGCGCTTATGGAAATCGCCGTGCAGAAAACGTACAGAAGGAAGAATGTCAGCAGGAACCAGGTCGGCAGGGCTGAGCCGAGGCAGAAGTAAAGTCCGATCATCAGCAGACAGATAATCATTCCTGACACACCCCAGTAAACCAGTTGCTTGCGTCCTACCTTGTCGATGATCAGCAGGGCGATGACCGTCGTGAGCATATTCACAACCCCGACCAGAACCGTCGAGAACATCGAACCCTCCCCGGACAAACCGGCGTCACTGAATATCTTAGGCCCGTAGTAAAGCACCGCGTTCACTCCCATGAACTGTCCGAGGATGGCGATGGCGCACCCGATCAGGACGGCCTTGAATATTCCCGGCTCCAGAAGGGTCTTCCATTCGGACTTGGTCTCTCCGGCGATGGAGGCCTTGGTCTGGTCAATCTGTCTGGCCACTTCCTCTTCGGATGTGAATATTCCGGACAGGATCTTCCTCGCCTTCCCGTCCTTGTGTTTGGTGATGAGCCAGCGCGGACTTTCAGGGATGAGGAATATCACGATGAGGAACAGCAGGTCTGGGATCGTCTCGTAGCCAAGCATCCCTCTCCAGTACTCAGAATTGAATATTCTTGTCCAAAGGCCTGTGGATGTTGAGTTTACATCTGCATCCCTAAGGACGAAGTAATTGATCAGGTAGGCCATCAGGAAGCCTATCGTAATCGCCAGCTGGTAGAGCGACACGAGGGTGCCTCTTTTCTGTGCCGGAGCGATCTCAGAGATGTAAATCGGTGAGACGATGGAGACTATTCCTATTCCGAATCCACCTATGATTCTAAAGAAAACCAACTGGTTGAAATCTGAGCAGACTGCGCAGCCTATCGCGGAGATGCTGAACAACAATGCGGAGAAGATCATCGTCCTCTTTCGGCCAAGGTTGTCGCTCATCATTCCAGCGCTCATCACACCTAGTATCGAACCGATCAGGGCGCAGCCCACGTACCAGCCTTCGGCTATTGTCGTCAGCTGGAATTGATTCTTGACGATTTCTGTCGTGCCGGAGATCACAGCGGTGTCGTAGCCGAACAGGATTCCTCCGATCGCCGCGACTAAGGCCAGGAACACGACCCGACCCATGTTTATGCTTTTGTCCATAGCTTATCGTTTGTCAAAATATTCCATGTACCTGTCATAGAGGTGTCCGGCCTGAAGGTAGGCGGACTGAGGGCTCATGAAATGTGAGAACTCGAATGTGATCGCCTTGTCGTAGCCGCAACGTTTGGCGGCTTCCAGCTTCATTCTCAATTTGTCGAACTTGATCGGCAGGAATCTGATCGGCATGTCGCGGTCGAAGCTTTCAGCGTTTGTCCAGCACTGCATTCCGTACTTGTCCGCAAGTTTCTTGTTGACAGTGAAGAACGCATCCAGTTCGTCGTAGTCTATGTGGCCGTCCTGGAAGGCGCACGCATCGACATATTCATGGATTCCGTCGAAGATTTCGTTCCATTCCCGCTCGTGCTGCTCGACTGAGACCGCCTGTTCCTTGGTAAGGTTCCCTCCTGCGGCGTCGACTGCCTTCTTGCCGTCGATCCAAGGAGAGATGAAGGTAGGCAGCCCGCCGGAGACCTCCTTGCACTGGCGACCCATAGTGCGGAATGATTCGATGGCGCCCTTGGTGGCGCGGCTGATCTCCCCGCTGATGTACCATCCACCGAAACTGTCGTACTTGCTTCCGTAGCGCTGCCAGATCTCATCGATGACATATTTGTTCGCCTCGACTTCGTTTGACATATCGCCTGTGTCCCAGTACTTTCCGGAATCGTACAGACCGAGCCAGAACTTCATTCCGTATTTCTGGGCAAGGCGGCAGAACATGTCGATCAAGTCGGTCGAAGGCATGTAGCAGCCTTTTTTGAGGAGGTATGGCGAAGGGTAGGTGATGAACTTGCGGTAGCCGCAGCGGATGTCGATCACTGTGTCGATCCCCATCGCTTTCATATACCTGAAATCAAGGTCCCATTCCTTCTCTCCCCAGTTCTGGTGAGGAATGTCGTGGGATATTTCATCGAGGAAAGTGCCGGTTATCGGAAGAGCGTCGCCTTTCGGGACAATCAGTCTGCTTTCTATGTTGTCGTCAGCCTTGAGCCTGATGTCTTTCCCGTTTTTTGGTGTGAGACCGGCGGCGTTCGCAGCAAGAGGCACCGCCATTGCGGCTGCAGCCGCCGCTCCAGCCTTTTTCAGGAATGTTCTTCTGTCTGTCATGGTGCTATTCGTTATGTAATTATTGCAAAGGTAAGAATTTTATTTCTTAAATATTTTATTAATTGAGAATTTAATTATTAAATATTTGAGGAAAAATTATACCTTTGCGAAAATTGTTGGGTTTATCGGAAGAAGTAGATAACACTATTATTAATAATAACGCATTCTTTTATGAAAGCTACATCGAATTTCTTATCCCCTTTCCTAAGGGCGGCGATTGTGTCGATACTTTCAGTATTCCTCTTTTCGGGGAACGCGTCGGCGCAGCCTTCCGTCAAAGGTAAGGTGACAGACCAGAACGGGCAACCGCTCCCTGGTGTATCTGTCGTTGTGGCCGGGACAACGAACGGCACGATGACCGGAGCTGACGGAACTTATGTGATTTCCGTCAAAAAGGGACAGACACTTGAGTTCCAGTGTCTGGGCATGACATCATTCCAGAAGGTGTGCGACGGAACAGTGCAGACTCTGAACGTGACCTTGAAGGAAGACACGACCTATCTCGACGAGGTCGTCGTGGTCGGTTACGGTACATCGAAGAAATCCTCACTGACTGGTGCGGTCTCCGCAATCAAAGGTGACGAGGTTCTGAAGGCTCCGGCCACGAATGTCTCTCAGATTCTGGCCGGCCGTCTTCCGGGTATTTCTTCCGTGCAGGAGTCCGGAGAGCCGGGACAGGACCAGGCTTCCCTGCGTCTGCGTGGTTCCATCTATGGAATCGCCTACGTTGTGGACGGCTTCCCTGTCAACGACATCAATGACCTCAACCCTAACGACATCGAGAGCATCTCAGTCCTCAAGGATGGTGCCTCAGCCGCGGTTTACGGTCTGAAAGGAGCAGGTGGTGTCATGATCATCACCACCAAGAGAGGCTCGAAGGAGAAGACTTCCATCACTTACGACGCCTCTTTCGGCGTGTCCATGAACGCCAATTTCCCTGAGTTCATGAACGGCCCGCAATTCGCCTACTATTATAATATGGCTGACATGATGGATCAGCTGGCCAGCGGCGCCATCAAGGATCGCTCCGAGTACAATCCGTACTTCACCTCCGAGAATGTAGCCGCTATGACAAACGGTGATCCGACCGATGGTTGGGACAACGTGAACTACATCGACAAGGTGTTCGGGACCGGTTTCACCCAGAAGCACAACGTGACCGTGACCGGCGGCAACGAAAAGGCCCGCTACTACACGTCAATAGGCTACTTCGGACAGAACGGTAACATCGACAACTTTACCTACAAGCGCTACAACCTGCGCTCCAACATCGACTCCGACATCACTTCCAGGCTGCATTTCAAGCTGGGCGTGTCCGGCACGATCGCCCACAGGGACACTCCTGCCTACGCTTCCGGAGGTACGGATGGCGGCTATAGCGAGCTGGGCTGGCTGTCTATCGCCAACCAGACGATCATGATGCACCCTTATATTCCTGAGAAGTACGATGGAATGTACACTTCGACGATCAAGAAGAACACGTCGCTTCCTCAGAGCCCTCTCGCTGCTATCTACGAATCTGGTTACAAGAAGACGCGCTCCATGGATCTTTCCGTCAACGCCACCCTTGCCTATGACATTCCTGGTGTGGAGGGTCTTGTGGCAAAGGTTTCCGGTGTCTATGACTGGAGCAACTCTTTCAACAAGAACCTCAACACTCCTTACAGCACAATGGCGTTTGTTGACGGGGCATATTCAAAGAAGAATGATCCGAGGGGTGTTGACAACGGCATCAACATCGGCGAGGGATCGTCATACTGGCAGCAGATGGTCGGTCAGGCGAGTCTTGAATATTCCAACACCTTCGGCAAGCATTCCATTGAGGCGCTTGCTCTCATGGAGGTCCGTGACACCAAGAGCAACAGTCTTGCGGCTTACGCCAAGGATCTTCCGTTCGCCTCCCTTCCTGAGATCAGCCAGGGTACACCGACAAAGGATCCTGTCTCAGGCGGCAGCGGCGCCAGCAGAAGCGTGGGTGGAGTCTTCAGGCTCAAGTACAACTTCGCTGACAGGTACCTTGTCGAGCTTTCAGGACGCGAGGACGGTTCCTACCTCTTCAGCGGAATGGACAAGTACCGCTGGGGCTTCTTCCCTTCAGCATCTGTGGCCTGGAGAATCTCCAACGAGAACTTCATGAAGTCTGTGGATTTCCTCAATGACTTGAAAATAAGAGCCTCTGTCGGAATGCTTGGTAATGACGGTGTTCCTGAATATGCCTTCCTCAGCACCTACTCACGTTACGGCTCCAAGGTCGGCTACAGAAATCCGGACGGAAGCACGACTTTCAACCCTGCCTACAAGCCGGACGTCGTTCCGTCGCTTGATCTTTCTTGGGAGCGTTACCTTTCCTACAACGTTGGTTTTGACGCCACACTTTGGGACGGTCTCCTTGGACTTGAGGTGGATGGTTTCTACAACTACACCTATGACATCCTGACCGGACAAGGCTCTGGATTCCCTGCCTCTATGGGTGGCTACTATCCTACTTACATCAACTATCCTGCGATTGACGCGAAGGGTATTGACCTCATGATCACCCACAAGAACCAGTTCTCCCTCGGCGGGAAACCGTTCTTCTACGGGGTTAGCGCCAGCCTAACATATTCAAAGACAAGGTGGATCAAGTACAAGGACAACCCTGAGGTCAGCGACAACAGAAAGATTGTCGGCAAGACCTACGGAGCCATCACCGGATGGAAGACTGACGGTCTGTTCAGATCCGAGGAAGAAATTGACAACTCCGCATGGTGGGGCACCCGTCCTAACGTCGGTGACATCAAGTTCGTGGACATCAACGGTGACGGAAAGATCGACTATGATGACTGGGGCTACTTCGGACGTTCCAACCGCCCTGAGCTCACGTTCGGCCTCAACCTCAATTTCGAGTGGAACGGCTTCGATTTCAACGCCCAGTTCACCGGTGGAGCCTTGTTTGATGTCTCCCTTACCGGAACGTACTACAACGGCTACGATGACAACACCATCTGGACCCAGACATTCAAAGAGGGCGGCAACTCTCCTCTTTACCTTGTCGAGAACGCTTGGAGCATCGACAATCCGGACGGAACATTCCCGCGCCTCACCCTCGGATCTCCTGGACACGGAGGCGACAATGGTCTGAGCTGCTCATTCTGGTGGAGGGACGGAAAATACGTCCGTCTGAAATCGGCTCAGTTCGGTTATACCTTGCCTAAGAAATGGATGAGCCATCTGAGCGTGTCTTCTCTCAGGTTGTTCGTCGAGGGACAGAACCTCTTCACCATCGATGGCCTGCCTAAGGGAATCGACCCTGAGTCTCCAGGTGTGAACAACGGTTATTATCCTCAGCAGCGCCTCTTGATGGGTGGTGTGACATTATCATTCTAAAAGGACAGCGTGATATGAAAACTATAACAAAGAATCTGATTTTGACAGTGTCAGGAGTCGTTGTGGCGATGGGAGTCTCTTCCTGCAACTCGTTCCTTGACATGACTCCGACCGACAGCGTCTCAGACAAGATGCTCTGGAAAACCACCCAGAACGCGGAGTACGGAGTGAATTACATCTACAGTTACATTCTGGACATGGCGGACGCAAACACAGGCCAGTGTGTGGCCGGAATGACCGACGCGCTCACCGACCAGCTCAAGTACGGTTCCTACAATTTCAACTCCCTCTGCTACATCCCAAGCGAAATCGCCTACGGTGGCTCAGTTCTTACAGCCAACTATGTGGCGGCTTACCTCGGCTACTGGGACACCATGTATGGAGCTGTCCGCAGAACCAATCAGGGATTGAATTATCTGGATAAGTACGGTGAGATGTCTGATGAGGACAAGACAAGGCTTTCGGCCGAGTTGAGGTTCATGCGTGCCTACTTCTACTTCGACCTCGTGAAGAGGTACAAGGATGTGATCATCTATGACGAGGATTTGAGCGCCATCACGGCTAACAAAGGCCTGTCAACCGAGGAGGAAGGCTGGAATTTCATCGAGTCTGACCTTGAGTTCGCTGCTGCCAATCTTCCTGAAAAGGCGAATGCGAATGGAAGACTGGACAAAGGCACTGCCTACGCCTTCATGACAAGGGCAATGCTTTACGCCAAACGTTATGACAAGGTTATCGCTGCTGCCGACATGGTTAAGGAACTAGGCTATTCGCTTGTTTCGAACTATGCTGATGTCTTCAACGGCAACAACTCCGAGGTCATCCTTGAATATGTCTTCAATTATGCGGACAATGTGACCCACAATTTCGACTTCTACTATACTCCGGGCGGGGACTACACCACCAGAGACGCTTCCGGTGGCGGCTACGGTACGCCTACTCAGGAAATAGTTGAATCTTATGAATATGCCGACGGCAGCGGCTTGCCTGACTGGTCTGTCTGGCACACCGCGGAAGGAACCAGCGAGAACCCTCCTTATGATCTTCTTGAGCCTCGTTTCCAGGCCTCCATCCTTTACAATGGCGCTGAGTGGAAAGGCCGCAAGATCGAGCCTTACGTAGGTGGTGCTGACGGTTGGTGTCAGTGGAATGTGGTCAAAGAACCTAAGGGCAAGACCACCACAGGCTATTACCTGCGCAAAGGCGTGGATGAGACCCATGATGTGATCGGCAGAAGAGAAAGCACCCAGCCGCTTGTCATCATCAGGTACGCTGAGGTCCTCCTGAACAAGGCCGAGGCCTGCTACCGCACCAATGACGCTGCGGGCGCCAATGCCGCTGTCAAGGAGATTCGTGCCCGTGTGGGCCTTCCTTACGCTGACAAAGCTGGAAACAATCTCTGGAATGCAATCCGTCAGGAGCGCAAGGTTGAACTTGCTTTCGAAGGCTTCTCGTACTGGGATCTCCGCAGATGGGGAGTGGCTCCGAACAACTATCCGGACGGACTTTCCGGCTATCAGGTTCACGGCCTGAAGATCGAGCCGGCCGGCGCCGGTTTCATCTACACTTACGTTTCTGTTGACGACAAGGACCGCAACTACCCGGAGAAGATGAACAGATTCCCTCTCCAGGACAGCGAACTGTCAAGCAACACAGCAGTAGAACAATTCCCTGAATGGAAATAATCTCGACTAATATGAAGAAAATCAACATATTGCTTGCGGTGTCCACCCTCTTCTTGGCGGCTTCGTGCCATAGCCCTGAATATGTAGAATCGACCGCTGAGCGTCAGAATCTTACAAGTTTCGAGGCGTTCTTCACTTTCGGCCCGTACATTGACCAGTCAATGTGCAAGTTGAACATCACTGACGAGAACGCTGACAGATTCGTTATCCCGGTTCCATGGTTTTTCCCTGAGACATCGGACAACGAGACCACTCCTTACATGACAAAGGTCAGGGTGCAGGCTGCCATTCAGCCGAACTGTACCATCGAGCCTGCCATGACACTTCTGGATTTGACCAAGGAGAACATATTCAAGTTCACCAATGCAAGGGGAGAGAGCAGAAACATCTGCATCACCGGTGAGAGGGTCAAGTCAAAGGCTTGCGACATCCTTGTCTTCTCTTTGGACGAGCCGGCTATCTCTGGAATCGTGGACAAGACCAAGAAGACAGTCACTCTTGTCTCCGCAGATGATCTGAGCGCCTGCACGGCGGCCGTTCAGGTCTCAGCCCATGCCACGATCTCTCCGGATCCTTCGACTCCGCTGGACTACAACAACGGTGTGAAGTTCACGGTGACAGCGCATGACGGCAAGACGACTTCTGAATATACCGTCATCAAGACCGTTCCTGAGAAGATTGACAAGGGCTTCGACAAGTCCTCCCTTGAGGCCTTGTTCAACTTCGAGCCTGTCAGCATGGTCGGACTTCCTGCCTATAACGCCGCTGACATCTATCCAAGCATGGCGGTAACCGGCGGCAAACTGGTGTTCTGCACAGGCAGCGGTGTTCCGGTTTATCTGAACGGCATCACAGGTGTGAAGGAAGGACCGATCAACGATGGAGGCGTCTCACCGGCTGCCATCACGAACGATGAGGCTGAAAATCTGATTCTTTGCAACCACGTAGATGGTGGTGGCGAGTTCAAGATCTGGAAGACCACATCCGTGAAGAACGCTCCGGAGCTGTTCCATTCGTTCACCAACAGCACCGACCTCCCTATGGGATATTCAATAAAGGTCATCGGTAACATTGACGCTGACGCTGTGATTGACATCACCAACGAGGGCATCGCTGGTGTGACATCCGCAAGCAAAGTGACCAGGGTCACCGTCACAGGCGGAACAGTCGCTGACGTGTCAGTTCTTGACATTTCCGGTTCAGGCCTTGCGTGGGGAGGTGCTCCTGTCAACAACACCGATGCGGTCGCTGTGGCTCCTTCCAAGGATGCGTCCATGTTCCTGTCCTACTACGATCCTAACGTTCTCAATCACGTCGCTGCTGATGGAACGCTCAAGGCCGCTCTGCCGTTCAACAATGGATCATCATGGGGCTTGAATGTCAACAACCTTGATTCCAAGAGGTTCAACAACGCCACTTACATGTCGCTGTTTGTGGTCAGCCACTTCCCTCACTGGGGACTTGGTCCGGCTCTCTACCTGTACGACATCTCCGATCCTACGGCGCTGTCCGGAAACTTGAACGAGACAACATCCATCGTTCTGGGCAATGAGTCAATTGACTGGTTCCAGAAGGCTGACGCCGGAATGGCTGCAGGTGATGTGATTCTGGCTCCGACCAAGGACGGATTCAAGATGTATCTCTATTACTATGACCAGAATGCCGGCGTGCTCGGAGGGTACTCTGTTGACTGCATAAAGAAATAGCGGTATGGCCTGTTTGAGAATATTCTCGTTTATCGCGGCATTGACAATGATGCTTGCCTCCTGTGGGGGTTCCAAGGATAATCCTTGGAATCCCGACTGGGACAAGCCGGAGCCGACGGAGCCGACAGATCCGGACAACCCGGATTTCACAGGCAAGCCGAGGTATGTGTGGATTGACGCCGCCGCCAATTTCAGCGACTACGAGAACAACAAGGAACGGATCGCCTCTGACTTGCAGAGAATCAAGGATGTTGGATTCACCGACATCATTGTGGATGTCAGGCCAACCAGCGGTGACGTGCTGTTCAAGTCTTCTGTCGCCCAGCCTTTGAAAAAGGTTGATGTGTGGAAAGGAAGCAATTATGTGTGGGTTTCCAGAACCGGTACATACGACTACCTCCAAGCCTTCGTGGAAGAGGCCCGCAAGGTCGGTCTCAGGGTGAACGCCAGCATCAACACTTTCGTGGGTGGTTACCTTTGCCCTTATGGCCTTGGCAATGACGGAATGCTGTTCCGTGAGTCAGAAAAGAAATCATGGGCTTCGGTGATCAATTCCTCCAACGGGCTCACCAACGTCATGGATCTTAACGGACCAGATGATTGGGGCACCAGATTTCTCAATCCGGCCAATGAACAGGTACAGAATTATGTGCTTCAGATCATAAAGGATCTGGCAAAGTATGATCTTGATGGTATCATCCTGGATCGATGCCGCTACGATGATTATGGGCTTCAAAGCGATTTCTCGGATGTCTCGAAGAACAAGTTCGAGGCCTATTCCGGACTCTCAATCAGCTCATGGCCAGGTGATGTGCTGGCTCCCGGCACGACCGAACTTGGATGGAAGGCAAGCGAGACAGTGAAGAAATGGCTTGAGTTCCGCGCGGGCGTGATCCATGACTTCATCGTCAAAGCTTCCGAAGCTGTTCACTCGATCAACAAGGACATCCGTTTCGGAGTCTATGTCGGGGCTTGGTACTCAACCTACTACACCTCAGGTGTGAATTGGGCGAGTCCTAAGTATGACCCTAAGGCTGACGGCTATTTCTGGGCCTCGGCGAACTACAAGAACTGCGGTTACGCTGATCACTGTGACTTCATGTTCCTTGGCGCGTATGCCGGAACCGACAGCATTTGGGGCAGCGGTGAGTGGACGATGCAGGGCTTCTGCAAGCAAGGCAAGACCCTTCTTAAAGGAGACGTGGAGTTCAGCGGAGGGCCGGACATCGGCAACTCGACCGGCTGGACCGACGGTGGTCAAGCCTCCAAGATTCCTGACGCCATCAGTGCGTGCATCAATAGCAGCGATGGATTCTTCGTGTTCGATCTCTGCCACATCAAGATGTACAACTATTGGGATGCCTTCAAAAAAGGATTTGATGACTATCTAAAGACTGTGAAACAATAATTTAAGATGAAAAGAATATCCACAATTTTTCTTGCGGCAGCGATGGCGCTTTCCTTCGCCTCTTGCAAAGATGACTCAAATGACGCCGGCAGGATCACCTTGTCCTCAGATGCGGATTTGAATCCCGTGCTTTCCTCTGCCGGAGGCACTTACACCATAGAATTCACGGCGGACAACGACTGGAAGGTAGTGGTTCCGAACACCAACCACTATAGCTGGAGCTCGATCACTCCTACCAGTGGTGGATCCGGCAAGAACCAGATTACCGTGACTGTCTTGAAGAATGCGGACTACGATGGTCGCGAGTACTCGTTCGACCTTCGTTGCGGTACGGACTCAAAGACCATAAAGGTCAGCCAGAAGCAGCTTAACTCCATCACCCTGACTCCGGGAACCTTTGATGTTCCAAAGGAGGGTGGCTCGATTGAAATCAAGGTCATGGCCAACATCGGCTTTGACTACAAGATTGCTGACGAGGCCAAGGACTGGATCAGCGCGGTTTCGACCAAGGGCCTTGTCGAGAACACTGTGACTTTTGCCGTGGCTTCCAACGAGATTTACAACAAGTTCGAGGCACGTCAGGGAGTCATCACCTTCACCTGTGAGGAAGGCTCCGAGGACATCACTGTCAACCAGGCTCCTAACGAAAGAATATTCAATGTCACCCCTGAAGCCCTTGTCGCTGAGAAGAACGGTGGCGATGTGACTTTCACGGTTGAGGCGAACTTCCCTTACAATGTGGTCGCTCCTGAAGTTGAGTGGATCTCGGAAATCGCCAAGAAGGAAGATGTTTACACCTGCAAGGTCGCTTCCAATCCGGAGTTCGGCTCCAGAGCAACCAGCATTGATGTCACCACCGATGTCGAGGGGTATTCAGCCACAATCGAACTCAAGCAGAAAGGCACGGCTGACGTGAACGTTCTGTGGAAGAAGAGATATTCAACAGATCTTTGCTCCATCAGCGTTGCCGGTGGTCCTCTAAGGCTTGCAGTGAAGGACGACATCCTTCTGGTTGCCAACGGTGGAAACAAACTCTATGCGCTCAACCGTCAGACAGGTGAGTTCATGCAGGAAGTCCCTATTCCAGAAGGACTTTCGGTTTATTCTCTCGTGAATGATGATGCCGGTAATGTCCTTGTGTCTGCTCAGACAGCCTTCGGTGGCACATGCCGGATCTATTCGTTCAAGTCTCTTGACGCTGCTCCTGAACTTGTTGTGGAATATGCTCACAATGCCATCTGGAGCTCTTCAATGGGCAACATCCGTGTGCGTGGAGATGTGACGAAGAAGGCTGTGATCACCGCTTTCGTGGATGTCAGCCAGTATTGGGTCGCATGGCAGATTACCGGTGGAAAAGCTGGAGAAGCTTGTTTCGGTTCGATTGCTCCAGCAGCATCTACCGTCTGGAATCCTTACGGAGCGTGCGTTGCTCCTGTTTCGGATGACCTGAGCGACGGCCTCCTGTTCATAGGCTACTCTGCTGATGCCAACGGCAACTACGACCTGAACTGGTGCAAGGATGTGACCAAGAGCGAGTGGCAGTCCGTGTTCCACACCAGCAGCGGTGGAAACGAGAACTATAACTGTATCTCTGTGGCCACACTTAACGGGATCCGCTTCTGCGCAGTCGAGAGAGGAGCGCATTTCTCCTGGGGGTCATGTCCGGAAGTGTACCTGCTTGATATTACTGACCTTAATTCAGTCAAGGAGTCTTACTACGTTGACTGGACAACAGTGGCCGAGGAAGGCGCTTTCACAGACTCGGGTGCTTGCAGTGATGTCCTTCTTCAGACGGCGGCAGACGGGAAGACCATGGACATGTTCGTCACGGACGGAAACTATGACTGCCTGACCTGCATAAGATTCACCGCTCAATAGTATTTTATCACCATGAATATTAATAATGTCGATTTCGGCGCGATGGCGTCCCGTTACAAGGAAGAACTTCTTGGAAATGTCTTGCCGTTCTGGCTTGAGCATTCTCAGGACACAAAGTTCGGTGGGTATTACACGTGCCTGAACCGTGACGGAAGCGTCTATGACAAAGACAAGTTTGTCTGGCTTCAGGGACGCGAGGTCTGGATGTTCGCCATGCTTTACAACAAGCTCGCAAAGAACGAGGAATGGCTGAAGTGCGCCGAGCAGGGAGCCCGCTTTCTTATGAAATATGGCTGCACCGGGGACTATGACTTCTATTTTTCCTTGACAAGGGAAGGCAAGCCTATCATACAGCCGTACAACATATTCTCGAACACTTTCGCCTGCATGGCTTTCGCCCAGCTTGCCGAGGCCACCGGCAATGAGGAGTATTCCCGTTTCGCCAAAGAGACCTTCCGTAGGATCCTGGAGCGTCGCTCCAATCCTAAGGGCATCTGGTCCAAGGCTGTGCCGGGAACCCGCCCGATGAAGGATTTCGCCCTTCCGATGATCATCTGCAACATGGCTCTGGAGGTGGAAAAGATCATCAACGACCCTGAGATGATGGATCGTCTGATCGATGACTGTCTGCATGAGGTTCTGGATGTGTTCTACCAGCCGGATCTCGGTGTCATGGTTGAGAACCTTTCCTCTGTGGACAACTCACTCGTTGACTGCTTCGAGGGACGCAGGGTCAACCCTGGCCATGATCTGGAGGCGATGTGGTTCATTATGAACCTTGGAATCCGCCGCAATGACAAAGCCTTGATAGACAAGGCGGTGGAAATCTCTCTCAGAGTCATAGACTATGGTTGGGACAAGGAGTATGGAGGAATCTTCTACTTCATGGACCGCAAGGGCTATCCGACCCAGGAACTTGAGTGGGACCAGAAATTGTGGTGGGTCCACATCGAATCCGCCATCGCGATGCTGAAAGGCTACCAGCTGACCGGCAACGAGAAGTGCCTCGAATGGTTCCTGAAGCTGGATGAATATCTTTGGACTCACTTCAAGGACAAGGAATATCCAGAATGGTTCGGCTATCTCAACCGCAGAGGCGAGGTTCTTCTCCCTCTCAAGGGAGGCAAATGGAAAGGATGTTTCCATGTGCCGAGAGGACTTTACCAGATCAACACCATGCTGGAGGACATCGCAAAGGGACGGGAGGCCCACGTTTGATGCATAGGTCATCTTATTCCTTTGGAATACTGTTCATTATAATTGCTTCGGTTCTGCTGCGCTCATGCAGTGGAACTGAAGTTTTTTATGATGTGGTTGTCATCGGAGGCGGAGCCGGAGGCACAACGGCCGGCATCCAATCGGCCCGTTCAGGGGCTTCGACCTTGGTAGTCGAACCGACTCCTTGGCTGGGAGTCATGCTTACTTCAGCCGGAGTCTCGGCGATAGATGGCAACTACCGTCTAAGGGGAGGCTTGTTCGGGGAATTCTGCGACTCTCTGGCCAACCGTTACGGCGGGTATGACGCACTGAAGACAGGGTGGGTGAGCAACGTCCTGTTCGAGCCGAAGGTCGGAGCTGAGATATTCATGAATATGTCCCTTCCGCTCGAACGCTTGTCCCTTGCGATGGAGACTGAATGCGTTGCCGTCAAGAAGCTCCGGAAGGGTTGGAGGATTACTTTGGACGGTCCGGAAGGCCAGCGCACAGTGAAGGCCGGGATCCTGATTGATGGAACCGAGCTTGGTGACATCGCGAGGATGTGCGGTGTGCCATGCAACAGCTCTCCGGTTGACACCATAGCCGCCGTTCAAGACTTGACCTACGTTGTCACCGTGCAGGATTTCGGCCCGGATTCCGACAAGACAATTCCGTGCCCGGACGGCTATGATCCGGGATTGTACTCGGATTGCCTGTCCAGAGGTCATACAGTATGGCAGATGCTTTCCTATGGGGCTTTGCCGGGCGGGAAGATAATGCTAAACTGGCCTATTTCCGGCAATGACTGCTATGTGAAGGACATCACTCGGATGCCTCCTGCCGAGCGTGAAGCCGCTATAGACAGCGCCAAAAGAATCGCCCTGGGCTATCTCTATTATATTCAGACAGAACTTGGTCTGAAAAACATCGGAATCGCCGAAGGGGAGTACCCGACCGAGGACGGGCTTCCGATGATTCCGTACTATAGGGATTCGAGGCGGATTGAGGGAGAGGTGACATTCACCCTTGCTGACATCGACAGGCCATATTCCAATGACCTTTATCGCACGTCTGTCGCGGTTGGGGATTATCCCGTGGATCATCATCACTACAGGAATCCGGACTGGCGTGACCTGCCTCAGCTTGAGTTCCATCCGGTTCCGTCGTTCTCCGTCCCGTTCGGGGTCATGGTGCCAAAGGATGTGGAGGATCTGCTGGTCATCGAGAAGGCTGTGTCCGTGACCTGCATCGCCAACGGCGCCACCAGATTGCAGCCGGTCGTGATGGAGATTGGCCAGGCTGCGGGAATTACCGCTGCGTTAGTGGCCTGGAAGCGGAAAGTCTCCGGGACATATTCATTGAAAGATGTTTCGGTCAGGGATGTACAATCCGGTATTCTCGCTTCCGGTGGTTATCTTCTGCCTTACCTTGATGTTCCGGTGACTGATTCTCGTTTTGCGGCATTGCAGAGAATCGGTGCCACCGGGATCATGCGTGGGGAGGGACGCTCCGTCGGTTGGTCAAACGAGACGTGGTTTCGGATTGATGACCCGGTCAAGCGAGAGGAAATATTCCTTGATGATTATTACCCCGGAAAGACTCTTTCGGACCTTGGACTTCCGCCACTTGACTCTCTCACCCGCGGGGAATATGCCGTCATCATCGACAGCCTGCTGCATCCTTTCGAATCGCGAGAAGTCACGCACACAGGCACTCTTGTACATTTTTTTGCCGCATTGCGAAAAATGGATTAATTTTGAAGTCTAAATTCCCCGTCCGTCTATGACAGAAAAAATCATCATTCTGGATTTCGGTTCGCAGGTGACGCAGCTCATCGGGCGCAGGCTCCGCGAACTGAACGTTTATTGCGAAATCTATCCGTTCAACAAGGTGCCGGCGCTGGACGAGACCGTCAAAGGTGTCATCCTTTCCGGTAGCCCTTGCTCGGTGCGTGACAAGAACGCCCCGCAGATCGATCTCAGCGGCATCAAAGGCAAGTTCCCTCTTCTGGGAATATGCTATGGCGCGCAGTATCTCGCCCATAAGTTCGGTGGCGAGGTGCTTGGCTCTCTGGCCCGTGAATATGGCCGCGCGATGATGGATGTCGTTGATCCTGAGTCGCCTCTTCTTAAAGGGGTTTCGGCTCATTCGCAGGTCTGGATGTCGCACGGGGACACTATCGCCCGTCTGCCAGAGGGCGCTGAGGTGATCGCCTCGACCGAGAGCGTCGCCAACGCCGCCTTCCACTTCAAGGGCGAGCAGACCTACGCAGTGCAGTTCCACCCTGAGGTGTTCCACACGACGGAAGGCACGAAGATTCTCGGCAATTTCGCTTTGGGAATATGCGGCTGCAAGGGGGACTGGACCCCGGCCTCGTTCATCGAGACGACGGTCGCCAGTCTCCGTGAGCAGATAGGGAACGAGAAGGTCATCCTTGGCCTCAGCGGAGGAGTTGACTCGACAGTCGCCGGTGTGCTGCTGAACAAGGCCATCGGCCACAACCTCACCTGCATATTCGTGAACAACGGTCTGTTGAGGAAGAATGAATATGAGGACGTTCTGGCCTCGTACAAGGATATGGACCTCAACGTCATTGGCGCTGACACCTCCAAGGAATTCCTTGACGCTCTCGCCGGGGTGGCCGAGCCTGAGGCCAAGAGAAAGATCATCGGAAGGCTCTTCGTGGAGACCTTCGACAAATATGCCCGCACCATCGAGAACGCCCGCTGGCTCGCCCAGGGAACCATCTATCCTGACGTGATCGAGTCCGCCGGCATCGAGGGCATCGCTTCCAAGATCAAGTCGCACCACAACGTAGGCGGCCTTCCTGAGAAGATGAACCTGAAGATTGTCGAGCCGCTTCGCGCCCTGTTCAAGGACGAGGTCCGCAGGGTCGGCCGCGCCCTCGGCATCAAGGAGGAACTGGTCGGACGGCATCCTTTCCCGGGCCCGTCACTCGCCATCCGCATCATCGGCGACATCACGGAGGAGAAACTGAACGTTCTCCGCGAGGCCGACGACATATTCATAAAAGGGCTTCGGGAATATGATTGCTCCGCCCTTCATCTTCCTTCCGCTTCGGATCCTCGCATCGAGGCCGCGAACCTTTATGACGCGATTTGGCAGGCTGGGGTTATCCTGCTGCCTATCAAGAGTGTGGGTGTGATGGGGGATGAGCGTACCTACGAGAATCCGGTCGCACTTCGCGCCGTGGTCTCCACCGACGCCATGACCGCCGACTGGTTCCATTTCCCGTATGACTTCCTCGCACAGGTCAGCAATGACATCATCAACAAGGTCAAGGGGGTCAACCGCGTGGTCTATGACATCTCGTCCAAACCGCCCGCAACCATCGAATGGGAGTAGTGAAGCGAAGGCTGACATTTGTCTTTGGCACTAGATGTGACAAAAAATAATTGACAAGAATATCCTGAAAGTGTGAATGGTGCCGCAGATCTGTACGACAGACATAAAGGCGAACATCGCCAAACTTACTGAGAACATCTGCGAATGCGCCGTGAGGAGCGCCAGACTGGTTGTACTGCAGAGACTTCACAATTCTGTGCATATCTTCTTCCAGCCGTGTGTACTTAGGCTAGGTCGTGGCGATTTTGTTCAGTCATTAGCCTCCCCCCTGTACACATCCTCCGGGAATCCGCCCTTCATCTCTAAATCAAGTTTTGGCGATTGGTCCCTGAGCCTATCGAAGGACCTTTTCGCGTTTTTGTTTGTATAATGCCAATGGACCCGTACTTTACCTTGTCTTTCGCCTCCGGCTTGGTCATCACCACGCTGGGTGTAATCATGTCCCTCGTCAGGATCGAACGGAACGAGGAAAGCCGGAAGATAAGGGTAGCCAGACTGATTCTTGTGTTGAGTTATTTTCTGCTTGCTGTTCCTGACTGGCTGAGCATCAACGGACTGAACGGTGCCGAGGACAAGGCCGCGGCCACGATTGTCTCGGCCTCCATCCAGTCGTTATTGTTCACGTTTACCCTGATGGCGATGATCCGACCAGGTTTTCTGACCCGTAAGGTCTTGACTGTCAATATTGGTCTGGTCGGAATATGCTCGACCTTTTTCCTGGCGGCAGATTCCCTCTGGAAAAACCAGTTGGTCACTTGTGTGGCTATCGCCGCCGTGATAGCGCAGCTTCTGCTCTACACCTGCATGTTTCTGAGATGCTACAGAATGTTCGTCAGGCAGATTCAGGACTACTATGATGAGGAATATGAGCGGCCTCTCCATTGGGCGCGGAACAGTTTCTTCGCCGCTTTGGTTGTCGGTGTCTCGGCTATAATGTCGCTTGCTGTTCCGGCTCCGGTGTATGATGTGTTCATGTGCTGCTATATGGCTTTCTATATCTGGTTCGCTAGCCGTTTCATAAATTATATCATCAGGTTCAACTATTACCTTCCTGCCGTAAAGGCATCGTCGGAGGCTGTGCCGGAAGCGGCGCCAGAGGTCATGGCGGCGGACTTCACCGAGTCTGATGACTTGAAGGAACGCCTCAAGGCCGCTCTTGACGAATATGTCTTCGCCAAGGATTATCTTGATCCGGACAAGGACCGGAATTACATCATTGAGAGAAGCGGAGTGGACTCTCGGTTCTTTCGCTGGTACTTCCAGAATGTGATGGTCCAGGACTTCCGCGTCTGGAGGGCCAACCTCAGGATTGAGGAGGCGAAGAGGATCATAATGAGTACACCGGATGTCTCGATGAACGCGCTCGCGATGAAACTCGGTTTCGGAACTTCCCAGAATTTCTATCATCATTTCAAGAAAATCGTCGGCCAGACTCCCACGGAGTACCTGGCAGGGCGTAAGGCTGGGGCGAAAGAGCGGTAAATATGCTGGTAAATCATGTCACGTGGTGGTAAATTTCAGTTTTTGAAGAAATTTACCACCATCATTGTTTTGACCTTAGGACATCGTTGAGTACTTTTGCGCAACCGAAAACTTAGTGGAATTCTTACCGAATAATATATAGTTTCATTTTTTACTCCTACTGAGGATTTGTTTTCAGTATGACAGAAGGACAGATTTACATAGCGCTGTGCGTCACTTCCGTTGTGGTTTGCATGACGGATGCGTTCCTTCTGTTATGCATGCGGCGGTTCCTCAAGGAGATGGAAAGGAGACTCTACCGCCCTGAAAGGTACATCAGCGCGCGGATCACCCTTGGACTCGCATTTCTCATCATCGCCTTGATGACGGGCGGAGTGCTGTTCAAAGGTGTTGCCGGGCCGGCCGAAAAGTTCTTCTCGATCGGGAGCCTGGTGATAAGCTCCTCGCAGGCATTGCTTTTCACGATCGCCACATTGGCCCTGCTGAACTCAAGGTTTGTGCGCGGAATCCCCATCCTGCTGAATGTAATCCCTATTCTGCTTTTTGCGGCCGCATATTTGATATTCATCGAACATGAGGTTGTATGTCGGGTGATGAGCTACTGCTTTTTCACATTTTATGTCGTGCAGCTGATTCTCTACACAGTAGTGTTCGCCCGGGAGCGGAATGAATATATTCATAAACTGAAAGTCAACTGCACCGCGGAGGAGTTCGAAAAGTGCAGGAATGGCGGAGTGACGTGGATTTTTGTTTCCGCCCTGCTTGTCGGCATCCTCGCCCTGGCTTCCTATTTCTTCACCGAGTATTGGCAGCGGTCCCTGTTTGTCTTCATCTACACGGTTTTCTATACTGTTGTGACGGTCTATTTCCTGAGATACGCCGGAAAGAGTTCCGAGATCGAGGACATCACGGCGGAAGACAGGGATTTTTAATATAATTGATGACAAATGTTTTATTACCAATAGTTTAACAATTAATGCAAATCGTTATGAAAAAAACAATGTTGATCATCATCGCGGTTTTGGGATTCGCCGCTGTGGCGGGCGCCCAGCCAAGAGCCATCGGTCTCCGTTCAGGTTGGGGACTCGACTTCTCCTATGAGCACACTCTCAAGGGACCTAACTTCGCTGAGTTCGAGGTAGGTCTGGACGGCTATGCTTTCGATGCTTTCCACGCTGACGCGATCTACAATTTCATGATCGCCACACCGGATTGGACTCCGGTGGGAACATGGGGCATCTACGCCGGTCCTGGAGTCTCCGCCTACATGTGGCCGTCAGAAAGTGTTTTCTATGGAGGCATCCTTGGCAACGTGGGGCTTGAGTACAAGTTCAAGTTCCCTCTCCAGCTTTCTGTCGATGTCCGTCCACGCATCATGTTCGGCAACGGTGGTGTCTGGACCGACGGCATATTCTATGGTGGTGTCAGTGCCCGCTACTACTTCTGACAACTGACATGATGTTCAGTTTATGATTGTCTTTTGACCGGGGGGGCACAGAGTCTCCCCCTTTTTTCGTTCTTGCCCGCTGTTCTTTCATCTCTTTGCTGATTTTTTTGCTAACTTTGCGGATTGTGAGGTATGGCATCCTGCGATTGGTGGCATGCCTTGTAAAGGAATATCATCATGAATATCTTGAAAGTGGGAATGGTGCAGCAGAGCTGTACCACTGACATAAAGGCGAACATCGCCAGGCTTACTGAGAACATCCGCGAATGCGCCGCGAGGGGCGCTCGGTTGGTCGTGCTGCAGGAACTTCACAATTCCGTGTATTTCTGCCAGACCGAGGACGCTTCGCTCTGCGACCTCGCCGAAACGATTCCGGGACCTTCCACTGAATATTTCGGAGACCTTGCCAAGCGACTCGGAATCGTGTTGGTGCTCTCGTTGTTCGAGAGGCGGGCCCCAGGGCTGTACCACAACACGGCTGTCGTGATCGAGAAGGACGGCAGCATCGCCGGCAAGTACCGCAAGATGCATATTCCGGACGATCCTTGCTTTTACGAGAAGTTCTATTTCACTCCCGGGGATTTGGGTTTCAGCCCGATACAGACTTCCGTGGGGTCTCTCGGCGTACTGGTCTGCTGGGATCAGTGGTATCCGGAGGCGGCAAGGCTTATGGCCTTGAACGGAGCCCAGCTGCTGATTTATCCTACTGCCATCGGTGGAGTCGGCACTGATTCCAAGGAGGAACAGCAGACCCAGAGACAGGCATGGCAGCTTGTCCAAAGGGGGCATTCTGTGGCCAACGGGCTTCCTGTCATCACCGTGAACCGTGTCGGCCACGAGGAAGACCCTTCCGGTGACACAATCGGACTCGATTTTTGGGGATATTCATTCGCTACCGGTCCGCAGGGAGAGATTCTCGCACAGTTCGGCACCGATGAGGAGGGTGTGAAGGTCGTTGACATCGACATTGACCGCACTGAATATGTCCGGAGAGGGTGGCCGTTCCTGCGTGACCGCCGAATCGACGCTTACGGTCCTATTCTTTCCCGTTACGGGAAGTAGATTGTTTTGCTGGCAAAATTTATATAACTTTGCGTCCGTAAGTCCGGTTCTTGTGTGGATATCGGGCGAAATTATCTTCTGGTTGGAACCGGAAGGTTTTAGTGGTTGCTTTCTTTCCGATCATGACCGACACGGAAACGTGTCTGGGACACTGGTGGGAATGACTTAAAACAGATAATGATGACTTTATTTAGTTCCAAGGGGTTGGCAGGCTTTCTCATGGCTGCCTGTGTGTGTCTTATGGTTGCTCCTGCTTGTTCCGAAGATGAGACTTTGAGGGCTCAGGATGAGTCGGACAAGTTGAGTTTCGGTGTCTCCGTTTCCGACAAATGGAATGTGGCTGCCGCCCGTTCCGTCGGATCCAGTCAAACAAATGGCGAAGCGTTCCGGTTGGGTGACAGCGGCTTGTGGGTCACATCCACAGAGGAGGACTTCACCGGAGGAGTCGGGCAATGTGGAATCGTGACAAGGGGCGTTCCTGTCAGCATGGCGAACTTCTACCCGTCGTTCGGTGTTTATGGCTATGTTTACAAAGGTGGAGGCACATGGAAGGATAACCATGCTTCGGCACAGCTCTACGTGAGAGGTCAGGTGGCTCCGGAAGCCGGGTCGAATCTTTGGAACACGGCCATGATGCACTATTGGCCGGGATCTGAATATAGAGTGAAATTTTTTGCGTATGCGCCTTACGATGTCGCGACGGTGTCTGTCGTGGACAATCATCTGCAGGTGGATTACACGGTTCCTGAAGAGGTCGGCGAACAGGTTGATCTGCTGGTATCGAACGATGTCGAGACCGCTCCGGCCACGGAGGACAACAAGGCCACATATTCCATAACCGTTCCCGGAGATTACAACAAGCCCGCCAAACTGCATTTTTATCATGCGTTGACAGCCGTCAAGATCAAGGCGGCCGGGGACTTGGAGGGCACGGTCAAAAGCGTGAGATTGAGCGGTGTCAAGGGCTCCGGAGTCCATGTGTTCGGAATAGGCTCATGGAATACTGAGAACGTGGATGCGGATGCGTCGTTCTCGCAGGGCCTGAATGTCAGACTGCCTGGCGGAAAGACCGAAGACCAGATCATTACCGATGGAGAGGCCACATTCATGATGATTCCGCAGACATTGGGTGACGATGCTGTGTTGGAGGTGACATTTGAAGATGGCGCCACTTTGACAGGAAGTCTGGCCGGCAGGGAATGGCCGATGGGCAGAACAGTGGTTTACCGAATTTCCAGGACAAAGGATGAATATGTTTTTGAAGCCACTCAGCCTGAGGCCTTCTCTTACACCGGTGGCAGTCAAGGTTTCACGGTCACCAGTTACAGGAAGGTCGCCAAAGACGGAGTGGAGACCCGAGAGCCGGTCGCATGGCAGATTGCTGAGTCGGCATATTCAGTAGATGGTGGAGAGACTTGGGTGGCGGCTAAGCCGGCATGGCTGAGTTCCATCACAGAATCTGGCGAGAGGGAGGCGATGTCTTGCGGTTCAGAGGTGTCCGCCCAGACGAGTTATACTCTCAAACCGTACGATGACAAACTGAGCGAACAGCCGATGGTCAGTGAATATGACCTTTCCACTCAGGGGGGAAAGACTTCGGTTAACACGGCTAACTGCTATGTTGTCAACGCTCCGGGATCCTACAGTCTGCCGTTGGTTTATGGCAATGCCATCAAGGAAGGAGCGCCTAGTCCTTTATCCTACACCTCGACGGCTGAGGGAGAGTTTATTCTGAAACAGTTCGTCAACCATCTTGACAAACCGATTACCAATCCTTACATCTATGAGAATGAGAATTGTGAGCCGGCCGATGCTGTCTTGGTTTGGCAGGATGTCCGGAATCTCGTGACTCCAAGCAGTATAAAACTGTCGGCTGACAGACATAGTCTGGTTTTCGAGGTGTCCAAAGAAACAATCAAGCAGGGCAATGCCATCGTCGCTGTCCGTGACGCTGACAAGAGAATCATGTGGAGCTGGCACATCTGGGTGACGGACTACAAACTCGGTGAGGACATCAAAACGGTTACAGATCATGACGGTAACGAGTACAAGATGATGCCGCGCAATGTCGGTTGGTGTGATGGCGGCGTCAAGGAGTATCCGGGCCGCAGCGTGATGGTCAAGATCATTCAGGCGGAAAGCGGAATCGCCCGGACTGTCACAATCAACCAGCTGGCTTTTTCGGCTCGTGTCTCTGGCCGCAACACATATTACCAGTTCGGACGCAAGGATCCGATGCTGCCGGGAGATGACAAAACGAACGGGGTCCTTCGGAATCGGGAATATTATTCAGAGGATTACACGTTCACTCCAGACGGTCCTAAAGGAGCGTCTATCGGTACATCCATACAGAATCCACACGTCCTCTATGATGATGACGGTGCCGTCACACCGTATGATTGGTGCTTTGACCGGTATGTCAACCGTTGGAATATGGATGGATCATCTTCGTCAAGCATAGTCAAGACAGTTTATGATCCATCACCTGCCGGCTACAGTCTGCCGGCTCCGAATGTCTTTACGGGTTTTACGCCCACGGGAGAAAACGTCGGGCCGGAATTGGTGAATGGCACATTGGTTGGCCACGATGACGGTTGGGACTTGAACTGTGTTGACACCGATGGGCGGCCGTCAATGGTATTCTTCCCGTTTTTGGGTTGCCGTGACCATACAAATGGCGCTCTGAATGTAGCCTATGTTGGTTACTACTGGACAGCCATGCCATATAACGTGATGCAACTCTCCTTTGTCGGTCTGAACCCTAAGGATTTCAACTTCCACAGATCCTACGCTTTCTCCGTCCGTCCGGTAAAGGAATAAGCTTGAAGCGGTGCGGATACCAATATATTGTTAGGCCGCAAGGAAGTTATTTTTCTGTAATCCCAACAAATGGTGATGCTTTCTGATTGCATTTGCATAATTATTTGCATAACTTTGCACCGAAACGAAGTTTAACAAATATTTATTCATTATTCTCAATGCTTATGGAATCAGACAGATCATCGAAGACAAGGGGTCTTTGGGTCAAGTCATTGGTTCTGTCCTTATGCATTCTTTTGTCGTTCTCCGGCTTTTCGGACACAGCCTTTGCCCAGAACACTCAGGGCAGGAGCGCTTCCGGAACCCAGAACAACCCTCGGATCACAATCAAAGGACGGATCACAGACGACCATGACGAGCCTCTTCCCGGAGCCAACGTGCTCGTGAAGGGAACATCGATCGGAACCTCCGCCGACGCGGACGGAAATTATTCCCTGACATTTCAGAGAAGTCCGGGCAAATCGGACATCCTGATATATTCATTCATCGGAACAGAGTCGAAGGAGTACAATGTCAGCACCTCGACAAGGCTGAACGTCCAGCTCAAGACATCAAGTCTGGATGCTGTGGTTGTCAACGGTTTCTACACCCAGACAAAGGAGACGTTCACAGGTGCGGCCACGACGATCAGCGGTGACCAGTTGGTGGCCGTGTCATCGACCAACCTGATGCAGAGCCTCGCCGCCCTGACCCCGGGCATGGTGCTGGTGGAGAACAACGTGGCCGGATCCAACCCGAACGCTGTGCCTTCGATCCTCATCCGTGGAGCCAACACGCTCATCACCAATGAAAGCGAGGAGGGCGTCAACAACCCTCTCATCGTGCTGGACGGGGTTGAGATAAGCATCCAGGAACTTTATGACCTGGACATGTTCGACATCGAGAGGATAGATGTGCTCAAGGATGCTTCCGCGACTATCCTTTACGGGGAGAAGGGCGCCAACGGTGTGATTGTTGTCGAGAGGAAACGTTCCGAGGAAGGCAAGCTGAGACTCAGCTACAACTTTGTGCCTAAGTTCAGCGTGCCGGATCTGAGTTCGTTCAATCTTTGCAGCCCGGCCGAGAAACTTGAGGTGGAGAGACTTGCCGGCAAGTATGACGCCGCTGACGGCTCGATGGACGAGGCTTACGACTACAAGCTTCAGCTTGTGCGCAAGGGCGTGAATCCGGACTGGCTCCACGCACCGCTTCGAGTGCCGTTCAGCCACAACCATTCCCTCGCCTTGAGTTCAAGAGGGGAGAAACTTGAATATCGCGCGAACGCCAATTTCGGTGACACCTACGGAGTCATGAAAGGGGACAACAGAAGGAATCTCGGTGTGACTTTCAGCCTGAACTACCATCTGCGCAACAAACTGACCCTTTCCTACAAGAACAGTTTCTCGCTGAACCGCAGCGTGGATTCCCCTTATGGAAGTTACTCTCAGTACTCCAGAATGAATCCTTACCTTCCGATGACGGACGAGAACGGAGAATATTACAAGTACTACACTTTCAATCCGTTCAGCACCTCGGGAACGAAAATATCCAACCCTCTTTACGAGGCCACGCTCTCAAGCTTCAGCAAGTCACAGACCCAGTCTTGGACCAACTCGCTGTCAGGAAGATGGAACATCACCAAGGATCTTTATGTGACAGGACAGGCCAATCTTGGACTGTCCTGGAGCAAGGCTGACACCTACGAGTCTCCGGACATGGCGAAGTACGAGAACAGCAAGCTGGCGGACAAGGGACGTTACAGCCTCGCGACCGGCAACGGTCTATCAACAGATGGCAAGATCGTCATCAATTACGGCAAGTCTTTGGACACTAAGGGTTCCATGTTCCGCATCAGCGCCGGCAGCAATATTCAGTACAGCAGGAAGCAGAACGCTTCGTTCATCGCTACGGGTTTCATCAAGGATGAACTCTCGGACCTGTCGTTCGCGCTTAGTTATCCTACCGGCCATCCGTCTGGCTCAGACAAGGTCTCCACAGGAGTCGGCGTGTTCGCGAACGCGAACTTCAGTCTTTGGAACAGGTACTTCGTGGACGGATCCTACAGAGCCTCGGGCTCTTCAAAGTTCGGCTCACGCAACAGTTTCGCCCCGTTCTGGGCGTTCGGAGCCGGCTGGCATCTTCACAACGAGAAATTCGTCAAGGATAATCTGCCTTGGATCAACACGTTGACATTCAGGTATTCAATGGGCTACACCGGCAGTGTCTCCTTTGACTACTATCAGGCCCGCACCGTCTACCAGTACGATTCCAAGTACCAGTATGTCTCGGGAATCGGCGCGCTGCCTAAGCAGATGGGCAACCCTGACCTCAAATGGCAGAGAACCTTCAACAACAACTTTGGAATCACGGCAGCCTTCCTGGACAACAGGTTCAACCTGTCATTCGACTTCTACTCGAACACGACCTACGATATGCTGATGCCTGTTACCCTCCCGCCTTCTGTCGGAACCAGTTCGATGAACGTGAACTTCGGCCAGATGAACAACAAGGGTCTTGATCTCTCGGTTTCCGGCCAGATCATCAGAACCAAGGACTTGTTCTGGAGTATGACCCTCACCGGCGGTCACGTGATGGACAAGATCCAGAAGATCTCCAATGACATCAAGGACGACATCACCAACCCTTACGACAGTTCCAAGCCGAACATCCTCCTGCAGGAGGGCGGCTCGCAGTACGACATATTCGCGATGCGTTCCGCAGGAATCGACCCTGCCACCGGAAAGGAGATATTCATAAAGAAGAATGGTGAATATACCTACGACTACGACAAGGATGAGAGGGTTGCTGTCGGCAACACCAACCCGATCCTGCAAGGCTCGTGGATGAACACCGTCAGGTACAAGGGTTTCTCCGTCAGCATCGCGACTTCCTACACCTTCGGGGCTGACTATTACAACTCCACGCTCCAGAACAAGGTTGAGAACATCGACGCTGAATATAACGTTGACCGCCGTGTGTTCACGGACAGGTGGAAGCAGCCGGGCGACCATACCCGTTTCCTCGGAATCGGTACGTCCACAAGCACCTCGATGTACTCGGAGAGGTTCGTCGAGAAGCGTAATGAGCTGTACATCTCCAGCATTCAGGTTATGTACGACTTCGCCCCTAAGGCGATCACGAGGCTCGGGCTCCGCAAACTGGCCGTAGGAATCGGACTCTCTGACATCGCCCACATCTCGACCGTCAAGTTCGAGAGGGGAACCAGCTACCCGTACTGCCGCGGAATCAACCTGATTTTCCGCCCTACATTCTAAAAAGGAGGAATGACAATGAAAAGAAAGATAATATTCACGACTATAGTGGCCGCGGTTCTTGCGACCGGGTGCGACAAATTTCTTGACGTGCATCCTAAAGGCGAGAAAATCAATATGTTCGAGACGGCTGAGGAATATGAGGATGCGCTTTACGGTGTCTATAGCGAGCTGACCGGCACCAATCTTTTCGGACAGCATCTGATCCTGCTCCCTGAAGTCATGAGCCAGAACTTCACCACTACGGACTACAAGTACGCTGAACTGGCCGAGGGTGAGATGACTTCCAGCGGCTCGACATCCACAAAGAAGGAGATATGGAAGGACGCCTACGAGGCCATCAACCACATCAACAACATCGTGGAACACGCCGAAGACGATGCCGACACCTACAGACACTCCCGTCTCTATCTCGGTGAGGCGTTGGCTCTCAGGGCTTTCGTTCACTATGAGATTCTCAATCTGTTCGGCCCTCCGTACTGGGCTTCCGAGAGTGAGAAGAGCACCACGATTCCATACGTGACGAAATATTCATTCGACATCTCTCCGCTTCTTTCTTATGATGAGGTGTGCTGGAATATTCTTGATGACCTGAAGAGGGCAGAGGAATATCTCGCTGAGGATGAGACTCTTGTCCCGGCAGAAAGGGGCAATGCGGCTTTGGCTTTCACGGATGCCAGAATAGCCCACATCAACCTTTACGCAGCTCAGGCCTTGATCGCGAGGGTCTATTGGAGCATGAATGACATGGACAACGCGGCTGCCTATGCTGAGAAGGTGATCGGAAGCGGCAAGTTCTCTTTCCGTCCTGTCAGTGCCTTCGTGCAACCTGACAACGGCACCTTGGACTTGAACGAGACGATTTTCGGACTTTACATCAATGATGAGAGCGCGATGATGAAGAAGCTGAACATCAATGGCTCCGGAGCGTCGTCCTCACTTGTCATCGCACCAGGTTATTCCTCGGTCTACGAAAAGAACAGCGGTGCGGCGACCGACTACAGGTTGTCGGCATGGTTCGATGTCTCATCATCATTGTGCCGCAAGCTTGTGAACAACTGCTTCATCTCCGGGGACAATTCCTACAGCGGGAAATCCATCCTGGGCTATGACATCCTCAGGCTTCCGGAGATGTACTACATTGTCGCAGAGGCCAACATAGAAAAGGATCCGGCCAAGGCTGTGGAATATTTCGACAAGGTCCTGAAATCCAGAGGCCGCGAGACCCTTGAGGAGACCGGCGCAGCTCTGACCCGTGACCTGCTTTTCGAGGAACGTCACAGAGAGTTTTACTGCGAGGGGCTCACATGGGTGGACATGAAAAAGGAGAAGAAGGACATAACGACCGTGTCTGGCAAGACCCTTCACGGCGACCTTGCGTCCACCTACACTCTGCCTGTCCCGGACGAGGAACTTGAGGCCAGGAAAAATATTAACAATTAAATGAATATGAAAAGATTGATATATTCGTTCATCTCGGTTCTGCTTTTTCTCACATCCTGCAACGGGACGTGGATAATGTACGACACCGACCAGAAAGATCACATATATTTTCAGGACAGGCAGCAGGTTCTGATCAAGTCATTCGCTCTTTTGGCGGATGATGAGATTGACGTTGAGGCTCCTGTGTACATCATGGGAACGGTGTCCGGTCAGGATCGGCGGTTCAAGCTTGAGAGTGTTCCAAGCGAAGAGGGCGACACGATAGCGTTCGGAGGCGTCACCTATCCGGTTGTCTCCGCAAGGGAAGGCGTTGATTTCGAGGTGGGTGACTGTGTGCTCCCTGCCGGAGCCACTTCCACTAAGGTCTCTGTGAAGCTGAAGCGTCAGCCTGAGATGAAGGAAGGAGCTTACGTGCGTGTTCATCTCAGACTTGTTCCGTTCGAGAATTTCGAGCCGCTCCCTGCTGACAGCTCAAGCTCCCAAAGCATCAAGACACCGGATTTCCAAGTCTATGTCAACGACGGCGACCCTGCATGTCCTTCTTGGTGGAGGCCGAACGCCAAATCCGATCCGGGCTGGGACTACGATCTCGGCAACTTCTACCCGGCGAAGTTCAGGATGCTCCTCGACCTCTACCACAAGACCGCTGAGACCAACCCTGTCTTCTATGAATATTGTGTCGCCCACTACGGCGAGAACCTTGACGCGGAGCCAAGTTCGGACAATAACAAAATGGTGAAATTCTGGCGCCAGACCTACATGTCGGCATGGGCCGGATCAGTGTTCTGTCCTCTGTACGAGTACTATGAGAAGTACTATGCCGAGCATCCTGACGATCCTCATTTCGAGGTGATGGGCAGCGACAAAGTCAACATAAACAACCGCGTCGGCTGGGGTGACCCTCGCAGCGGAAGATATGGTTTCCTCAATTAATCGGAGAATAAAGAGATGAAAAGAATATTCCAATTATTGTCAGCAGCGGCGCTGCTCTGTGTGGCGCTGTCCTCCTGCTGGAAGATTGACGAGGGTGACACGATAGACCTTGCGCCGATTGAATTCAAGACGGCTTCGGACACCATCAACGCCGACCTTGGAGTTGAATTGAAATACGAAGGTCTCACCGTCAAGAGTGACCGTGAGGTCTCCTACGAGTGGTCCTACGGTCAGCCGGCTGACGGCAAGACGGTTGCGGACCACATCTTCAAGACCGGGACGATTGAAAAGGTCTCGACGACTCCGACAATCGACTACACCTTCACGAAATTGGGCACTTTTATCCTGAGGCTCAGGGCTGACAACGGAGAAAGCATCCAGTACAAGTACTTCACACTGAACGTTAACTCAGGCTATGATGAAGGAGTCACGATTCTGAGCAACGGTGAATCCGGAGACGGCCACCTGACGTTCATCAAGACGCTGACGTCCGAGGAGTCCGCGGCCGGGAAACAGGAAGTCTATCCTGACGTGTTCTCGTCCATCAATCCCGGACAGACCCTCAGGAACGGATCCCGGCTGTTCATGTCAAACGCCACGGTCAAGAAGCTGGACTATTCGGGTCTTCTGATCGCCACAAACGATGAGAACGGCACCATGTGGCATATGGAGGCCAAGACATTCCAGCTCTTCAAGAAGTCGAGCATGGCTTCGGCCGGTTTTCAGTTCAAGGAGTTCGGCGGTGAGCTGGCCTCATCGTCCGGATTCGCGGCGTTCATCCTCGGCGGGAACTCGCACATCTATCGCTACGATATGATGATGGGGGACTACACCGACATGATCGACATCAAGCCGATGACCGGCATATTCGGTGGGGTCTCCCGCAAGACCGCCAACGATGCGACCATCCGCTCGACATATTACCGCAACTCCGACAGCCTCGCTGTCAGAAGGACGGCTTCCGCCGGGACCCTCTACTACACGTTGAGCGGCTATGATGTTGTGAATATGGCAACTCTGCGTACTGCGAAGTCCAATTCCCTCTATGTCTTGTTCAGAAGCAAGACGGATCCTAAGGAATATGTCATCAAGAACACCGACGGCATCGGAGGATCCGGAGCCATCAAGACTTGGGGAAGCACCGTCACGTTCACGACTGACGACCTGAAGATGGACAGTGGCTGCAAGTTCCTTAACACCAAGCATTCCGCGGACGTGTACTACGTCTACGACAACGCTGTTTACCGTTGGTCCCTGATCAGCGCTCCGGTCTCCAAGCCGACGATCACGCTGCCTGCCGGAGAACAGATCCGAGACATCGCCACCAACTTCCTGGGGAAGGATAAGGGAGACAACGGAGAGGATCTCCTCTACATAGCGACCTACAACCCGTCCCGGTCGGGAGAGAAGAAAGGCAGTCTGTATGTCTACAGGTTCTCGGATGACTCTCTGGTGAAATCCTACGAAGGAATATTCTGGGATCCTGTCTCGGTTCTTTACAAGTACCGTGTGAACTAGACTGATAATCAATAACAATAAAGATACGATCATGACAAAAAGGAGCATTATCCTCGCTTTGGTCGCCGCCGCGCTGTTGGTTCCGTCCACAGACGCGGCAGCGTCCGTGTTTAAGAAAAAGAAGAAAAAGAAGGCCCAGACCGAGGCTGTGGCGGCACCTAAGCCGGCGCCGAAGAAGAAGCAGACCCCTTACCAGAAACTGATGAAGGAAGTCGCCGATTCTGCTTGCGGAAAGACTTTCAACCTCTACCGCACGTCCAAGGATAAAATCTACATGGGCTTTCCAAGGAATATGATGGGTCGCAGGATGCTTGTGGGCAGCACGATCACCGCGACAAGCAATCCGTCCTACCTGAATGTGGGCTACAAGTACGCCAAGCCGACATATTTCCAGATTGACTTGAAGGACAGCCTTGTGGTGCTGACGGTCCCCGGGACCAACGCCACAAGTTCCGATCCCGGGATGCGGACCGCACTTGAACGCAACTATATTCCTAAGGTGTTGAGAAGGATAGCCGTGCAGGCAACCAGCAAGGACAGCTCGGAGGTGATCTTCGATGTGACACCGCTCATCAATTCGGTGGCTCCTAAGGGTAAGAACTTTTCCCTCACTAAGGCCGCTGATGAGAAATCAACCTGGTTCGGTGAACTTAAGGCTTTCAGCGACAACGCCTCTGTGAAAGTGCACTCAAATGTGGACTTCACAAAGACATTCCTCATGCTTAAAGGCAAGGTCGGTTCAGGCTCGATGGCCTACACGGTCTCATTCATGCTTCTCCCGGAGAAGCAGATGCCGGCTCGTGTGCAGGATTCAAGGATTGGAGTGTTCCCGGTAGGCCCGGGAGAGGGTAGTGTGAAGTACAATCTGTCTTCCGCCGAGGACGGTTTCAAGGGCTATGT